>CALVOV010000050.1 GCA_944350385.1 uncultured Bacilli bacterium | reverse complement strand
GGGGATGTTGTTTTAAGTCGTTTTGATTCGAAAACATTACAAAGTAAAGAGTTAACTTTATCTGCTCAAGACTATGATTTATCTACAAAAATAAGAAATGCTGATGGAACTATTTCTCAAGAAAATTATCAAAAAACATTATTGGCTCAAATTAGACAATTTGCTCAAGATGGAGATCAACTTGTAATTCAGTTGGGGAATGCTACTGCTATTTTAGCAGATTTAGGAATAGAACTTTATGGTGAAAATGACGATGTAATGCCTCTTCAAACTGATAGTGAAAATATTCAAGCTTTTAATGAATATTTAGCTGGCGCAGATGAAAAACAAGTTCTTTATAATTTAAATAAAAGATATAATGCTATGGCTTTTGATACGCATGGAGCGCTTTATAAAAAGGCTGTCCAATCTAAAGTAGCCAGTTCTTCTGCTGCTCAGGCAATCGGTATTAATGATGCTTACATATCAAAGTTATTAGAATCGGGAGATACTGATGCGGCAAATATTGTTTTTCGTTCTAAGGGAGCTATTGCTACTCAGCTAAAAGCATCTTCTGGGACAAGTCTTTCTAATTTAAAAGAACATGTTAAAAAATTGGGATATTTAGCTCAATCATTGGGAAAAATAAAAGATGTAGATTCTACCAATTTAAACTCGATGACAAAAAGAAATATTTTGAAATTGCAAAAATCTTTTATTAATTTAATAATCGAAGCAATGCAAGAAGGGGCAACAATTGGAGGACAAGTACATCGGTATCCTACAACTAGTGGAAGAGATATTAGACATGTACAAATTGGACTTGACCCAAATTTAGATGATAATGCTATAGGAATTTCTGCCGGATTAGCTGCAACTATAAACGCTGATTATGATGGAGACAAATTATGGCAAAGACTTATGCTAGATGGCAATTACAATAATTACGAAGAATTCCAGCAAGCGATGGCTGGACAAGAGCAAATGATGGAAACTGATGCTAAAATTTCTGCCATCATGCATGAATGGGCTACTTCAAAGAGAATGGCAGAACAAGCTGTAGAAAAAGAACTTGATGAACTTCGGGCAAAGAATGAGAATGATTTAACGCCAGAAGAAATTTCAAGAAAAAAAGAATTAGAGAATAAAAGAACTTCTGGCTTTATAACAGATTTGAGCGATAGAAGAAGAAATTTAGCGGCAACACTTTTAGCAAAATCTAATTTTTATCATGTTGGATATTTTTCAAATGTTAATACTAGAGCAAGAAACTTTTTAACTTCTTCTGGTATGGACGAAGAAGAAAGGGTCGTATCAAATGTAATTCGAGTTTTTTTAGAAACCTTAGAACAGGATGCGATTTCTTCTAAAAAAGTCGCAGAACGATTGGCTAAAGGCGGGGAAGAGGCTAGAATTGGAATTGAAGACTTATCCAAATTAAATACGCTTGTTCGCTCAGGAGATATTGAAAATGCATTAAATTTTGCAGAAAATTTAGGAATTGATTTTACAGAAGGTCGTCAAGCTGCATTTATGGAGGCTACTTTTAAAGCATTGGGAGGAGTAGCATACCAAGAATATGTTGAAGCCATGGGTGGAGAAAATGCATCTCCAGAAATTCGTAAAGAAAGAATGAAAGCGCTCTTAGTAAAAGGTTTTAAATCTATGGGAGAAAGAGCTACAAAAGAGGGTAGCTCTTTACCTGAAATTTTATCTTCCAAAAAAGTTAAAGCAACAAAAAAATCTCTTTCGAGGGCGGGAAATAAGAAAGTAAAAGTCCAGTCAGTTTCATCAAAAAATCAAGAAAAAGAGCATATCTTTAGAGACACTGATTTAGCAATCGCAGAATCCGCAGTTTTAGAAGGACAAAGATTTGCTGTTAAATTGATTGATTCTATTTTCGATGATACTGATGGAAAACACGAACAAAGAGCAGTTGACACAGGACGAACTATGTTAACTGTTACTCAGGCAAGAGATAGATTATTGGCAAAATCAAATCCAGTTCTTGCAAAACAAGTTAATGAAATAAGAAATAAAATACAATCTAAAATAGATAGCCAAGATTTTTCTGCATTATCTGCAAAAGGGTTAGGAATTTATGACGATAAAGGCAATCCTGATGAAAAGACATGGAACTTTTTGAAAAATTTCATTGGTTCAGGAATCAGAGGAACAGCAACTCATGATGTAATTGAAACTTTAACAAGATATGGATTTGATTCTATTGGAAGCATGGGAGAAGCGGCTTTAAAAGATAATGCTCCAGCAGAATTAAAAAATGCTTTTGAAAGATTAACAACGCAGTTAAATTTAGCTTCTGATCAAATAAAAATTTTAGGTTTGGACGATAGCTATATGTCCATTGGAAAAGATATTGAATCTTACATGGACTATATGTTCCCCAAAGATGAGACAGGGAAAAGAGATATGTCAAAGCCAATTTTATCAGAAAAACATTTAGCATTAAGATTCTTTGATAAAATAGGAGAAATGTCCGATATGGACATTGGAATAGGGCCAGACCAAATTTGGAGAATAAAGCAAGATGTAGGAAGCGATTCTGCTTCTGTCACTGATAATAAATTTGTAGGAAGATTAAAAGGATTTGATGAGACTTTTCAATTATCTTTTGAAAAACTTTTGATGCAAGTATTGGCTGCTTCTGGAATTATTCCAAATATCGATCCTAATAAAATTTCTACAGAAATTATTAAAATAGGTGGGGGAGTAGTTCAAGGAGTTCCATTTGATACGTTAGATATTGATACATTGGGCTATCTCGGGCATAGAGCATATAATAGAGAAGCTTTAACAGAAGAAGAAAAAAACAGATACAATCTTATGCACACAACGGGAAGAACTGTTGTTGGTGGTGAGACAGGTTCCGAAGGAACTTCTTTCACTGGAAATGATAGAGAAATCTATCGTGCAATGATGAATGATGTCAAGAAAATGCAAGCAGCTAAAAAACAAATTGCAATTTATGATGCAGCAATTTCAAAATCATCT
>CALVOV010000049.1 GCA_944350385.1 uncultured Bacilli bacterium | reverse complement strand
TATTCTTTCATTTGATTCACAGCTTCCATAAATAAATTCTGTGTCTCTTCATATCTAGAATCTCCTAATAAAGTTCTACCGAATTTTTCAATATCATTACCAGAGCTACTTTCGTCAAAAGCCTTTAAAATATTATTTGCAAGAACTTCTCCTTCTCCTTCAAAAAGATTCTTGATTTGTCCTTTTTCATCAATATATTCATATCTATTAGTTTCTGCGTTATAATAAGCCGAACTTTGCAATCTTCCTTCCGAATCCAACGAAAAACTTTTTCCTATTTGAGTAGTTTTCTTTAGAATTGCTAGGATATCTTCAATATTCTTGTTCTGAGACAACGCTTCATTGACAATAAAAGACATTCTTCCCGCAATATCTCCAATACTTTTTTTGGTAGACATTTTGGTATTTTTTTCTGTTATATATTGAATATTTTTTCCTATTCCAAGTTCTTGACCGATAGCAGCCATTAAATTTTTAGGAATAACATGGGCTGTCCCTCGTTGTCCACCAGAAATGCCTAATTTCATTCCAGTTTTTACAGGAGAAGCTTTTTCTACCTTTAAAACTAAAGCATTTCCTTTCTTTTCAATACCAGTAACGATGTCTCCAGAAGATAAACTTCTATTTTTTGAAAAATTAGTTGTTCTATCTAAAATTTTAGAATTATTTTCTAATCCTATCCCTTCTCCTTCAGATAATTCGTCTAACAATTGCTCACGAGTTAATCCGAACATTTCAAATAAAAATTCATCATCAAATTTTTCATTTTCTTCTGAAATGTTAGTCTCTCTTAATCCGTATAATTCATTAGCTAATTGTTGAGTTACTAAAATACCTCCTTCGTTTACAGAGGCAGAAGCGAGAATTTTTTTTGCTTGCTCAATAACTCTTTTACTATATTTTTTTTGTCCTTCTCCACTTATAATACGTTGTAATGCTTCAAATATTTCTGTGTCATTAGAGCGTCCTCCAAGATATTGAGTGAATTGGGGTTCTCCATAGTCAACTCCGCTTTTTCGCCCGATAATTGAAGAAAAAACATTCGACTTTCCTATAGAACCTTTAATTTTAGGTCTTTTTAAATAATTAAAAACTTGATGTAAATTTCTATTGCTAAGATCTCCAAATATGTTAAATGGCAATAAATTTTGAGCGCTACTTATGCTCAAAAAACCACTTTCATATTGTTGCTCTTTAATTGAAGATAAATCAAAATCTAACCCTTTTGAACGTATGTCTTTAATCATTTCTCTAAAGCCAGCAAAAGGATCTTTTTTTCTTTTTAGCTCTGCTATTTTTTCTGCGGACATATTTTCTTCATCAATAACAATGCTATCGTCACCATGAAGAATATAATCTAAAAAAGAACCTTTTGCGACATCAACAAGATCTTCAACTCCTAAAGAAATTATTGAAAATGCATCAATTAAAGATTTTGCCTCTCGCTCTTGTAGATTGTATTGCTGTAAAAATTTTGCCCCTGTAATATTTTTTCTTTCATAAAAATTTTTAATTTCATCAATATTATAATTATAAATACTTTCTATGAAATCTTGAATAGATATTAACCCTTCTGTCGAGAGCATTTGTTCGTTAGTTTTTGAACCGTAAATAGCATTTCGATTTTCATCTATAGCTGATGCAGGAGCTAAAGCAGGATTTCCAGACAAAACATTTTTTATTGCAAAATTTCCTATAGAAGAAACTTTTTCAAAATCTCCTTTTAAAATTGCATCAACAAATTTATGGTTCTGTTCTCCTCGTAGATTTCTTAATTTCATATATTGCATTTCATTTGAAGTAACTAACGCCGGAACAGGAGGTTTTCCAGTTTCTACAAATGCTTGAGTAAGTTGACCAATATTTTTTACAGAATTTCCATTCCGTGTTAAAAATTTACCTTCAGAATCTGGCATCCCTAAAACGATTTCTCCAACTTCTTTATTAGTCTTAGCAGCCTCAATATCGTTTCCATATTTTTCTAAAGAATAAAAATAAACTTTATCTCCTTCAAAAGAAACTCCTACGCCGACATCTCCATATGCTTTTATAATTTCTTTCTTTTGATTTTCAACACTTAAGCTATCTTGTACAAGATTTGGAATATTTTTCCCTAATTTTCTCGCTCTATCGACAATATATGAATTAACTTTAACTTTCTTTTTAGAACGTATATTTTTTATATTTTGAACTGTTTTTTTATAAGCGGCATCTACGCTCTTGGAACTTACATTTTCAATTGGAGCCGTAATAGCTCCCGACTCTTTGAAGGCATTCTTTGGTAGTTCTAAAGAAAAATATCCCCTATCTATCATAGCTTGAGCTACTTTTGCTGTAGTATCCACGTCAAAAGCAGCATCATGTAGAGATTTCTCATCTACATCTATTCCGAAGTATTTAGCCATCTCTCTCAATGTATGTCCAGAAGTTTTTTTCACTTTTGTTTTATAAATTTTTTCCAATACATCTATACTTTTTTTTATAGGACTTTCTTTCGCTCCAATTCTTTTCATTTCATTAGCAATAATTTGATCATCAAAACTTTTATTATTATAACCAATTACCGTGCCACTGCTTAAAATTTTTTGAATTCTAGGAGCTACCTCTTTAAATGTAGGAGCATTTTTTACTTTATCCTGAGTTATGTGATGGGTTTTTATTGCTCCTTCTTCGATTTCCATTTCTGGATTGATTAAAAAAGAGTCTTGTTCAATTACTTTCCCATCTTCAAAAATTTTATATCCAAAAGAAACTGGACGATCCTTCTCAGTTTTTGTTCCTGTTGTTTCCAAATCATACACAATATATCTTTGTTTGTTTTTAGTATTTTTCACAGGTTTTGTTTTGGGAATATTTATTTTTTTTGTTGAAAATTTCCCCTTCATTTTCATTTTTTTACTTATATTTTCAAGTTGACTCGCAACTTCAATATTATGCGTTGAAACTTCCGCTAAATCTGGGTCCATAACATAAGTTTTATTAGAAGATTTTTGAGCCTGATGAAAGGATTTTACAGCACTTGCTATTCTCCTTTTTGCTTCTTCCACCTGAGATTTTGTTAATTTAGAACCTTGATTATATGCAGATTTTTCAATACTGGCAACAACATTATCAATCACGACATCAAACCGGTCTTGTTGTTCTATATTTTCATTTTTTTTATTTTCGGCTTCTTCTCTAGAGCCAAAAATTTTATAATAAGCATCTTCTACTAAATCATAAGCTAATCCATAAATATCTTGTCCAACTTCAATTTTTCCTAATTTTGTTTGAAAAATATTATTTGCCATGTTATTTCCTCCTTAAAATATGTCTACTCCTAGCTGTTTCTTACTATAAATTTTTAATTTAGGAACTTCTACTGTATAAAAATAATTCGTAGCTTTTACTTTCGCCATTTCTAAAGCTTCTAATGGAGATTTCATTGTTCCTCTGCGATATCTTTTATTATAATAAGAATAACTGTCCCATTGAATTTTTTCTGTATCTATGTTATCAGTGTCTCCGTAGTACTCATTATAAATTTCAAAATCTAAATCTTCTAAATTAATATTAGGCTCATCTGCATATATATTAAATTCATCAATATCATCTTGAATGCTATCTGTATTTAAAATTGTACCTTCTCTATTTTTTACTAAAGAAATTTCAGGATGAATTCCATTCATTTTAATTGAATATG
>CALVOV010000048.1 GCA_944350385.1 uncultured Bacilli bacterium | reverse complement strand
TTTCTTCATTTAAAATCATATTATATCCTTCAGGAAGGGTTTGAATAAAGTGATGCACATGAGCAGTTTTAGCAGCATCTATTACTTCATCATCAGTTGCATCTAACTTACCATATCGTAAATTATCCATAACAGTTCCACTAAATAACCATGTATCTTGAAGAACCATTCCAAATATTCCTCGTAAATCTTCTCTATTAAAGTTATTTATATTTTTACCATCAATTAATATTTCGCCATCATTTACTTTATAAAATCTCATAAGTAATTTTACGATAGTCGTTTTACCAGCTCCAGTAGGTCCTACTATTGCAACTTTTTGTCCCTTTTTAACTTTAGCATTAAAATCCTTAATTATTATTCTATCAGAATTATAGCCAAATTTTACATTTTTAAACTCAACTATCCCTTCTACTTTATCTAATTTAACTGGATCTTTTACTTTAATGCTTTCTTCCTCTTCATCTAAAAATTCAAAAATTCTTTCTGCAGATGCTAACATTGATTGAAGCATATTAGATACTTGTGCAAAATTTAAAATCGGCCTTGTAAAATTCTTAGTATATGAAATAAACGACTGAATATTACCTACTGTAATTTTACCAAGTATTGTAAAATATGCTCCAACAATAGCTATTAAAACATAACCAATATTACCAACTACATTCATAATTGGATGCATTAAACCAGATAAAAACATACTCTTCATTGCTGATTCTCTTAAATTATTATTTTCTTTTTCAAAATTATCAATCATTTTCTTTTCTGCATTAAATACTTTTATAACTGTATGACCAGAATACATTTCTTCTATTTCACCATTAACATTTGCTAAATATTCTTGCTGTTTTGTAAAATATTTCTGGCTATTTTTCATAATAAAGCCAATTAATGCAATTGAAACTGGCAGTATAAGTATTGCTATTAATGACATTGTTATATTTATTGTTAACATCATTACAAGTATACCAATTACTGTTACTATTGATGTTACTACTTCCGTAGCACTTTGATTTAAATTTTGTGATAAATTATCCACATCATTAGTTATTATTGATAGCGTTTCTCCATGAGTTTTAGTATCGAAATAAGATACTGGCAATCTATTTATTTTTTCAGATATCTTTTTTCTTAAATAATATGTATATCTTTGACTAACTTCTGTCATAACCAATCCTTCAACATATGAGAAAATTAAACTAACAATGTAAATTATTAATAAGAAAATTAATATTGATCCTATTTTAGAAAAATCAATTCCGGTTCCTCCAGACATTTTACTAATAATTCCATTAAATAATTCAGTAGTAGCATTTCCAAGTATTTTAGGGCCTAATATTGAGAATATTGTACTTGCAATAGCACAAACAAAAGCAATAACTAATCCAATTTTATACTTAGACATACTTCTAAGCAATCTTTTTAAAGTGCCCTTAAAGTCCTTAGCTTTTTCTGTTGAATTTATTCCTCTAGGTCCACTTCCAGGCCCACGCATTTTTTTTGTATTATCATTAGCCATTTGCGAGTTCCTCCTCACTTAATTGCGACAAAGCAATTTCTTTATATACATCACAATTTTTCATTAATTCTTCATGCTTACCTATTCCTACTATACTTCCATTATCCATTACAATTATTTGATCAGCTTTCATTACAGTACTTATTCTTTGAGCAACTATCAAAATAGTACTGTTTTTTGTATACTTATTTAACTCTTTACGTAATTTAGCATCAGTTTTATAATCTAAAGCTGAAAAACTATCATCAAATATATATATTTCAGGATCCATAGCTATTGCTCTAGCAATAGATAATCTTTGTCTCTGCCCACCACTTACATTAGTACCACCTTGTGAAATTTCACTATTAAATTTATCTTCTTTTTCATTTATAAATTCCAACGATTGACTAATCATAGCAGCTTTTTCCAATTCATTTTCTGTTATTCTGCCTTTACCAAAAGCAATATTAGATTTAATAGTACCAGTAAATAATACTCCTTTTTGAGGTACAAAACCAATTTTATGTCTTAATTCTTTTAAATCAGCATCTTTAATATTTACACCATCAATTAGAATTTTACCTCCTGTAACATCATATAATCTTGGTATTAAATTAACTAAAGTAGATTTACCACTTCCTGTTGAACCAATAAATGCAGTAGTTGTTCCTTTTGTAGCCTTAAAGCTAATATTTTGAAGAACATCTTCTTCAGCATCAGGATATCTAAAATAAACATCCCTAAATTCTACTGTACCTGTTGTTTCTTTTGGAAAATGTAGAGTTTTTTCTTTATTTTTTATTGATACCTCTTTATTTAAAACTTCTCCTATTCTTTTCAATGATACAAAAGAACGAGGTATCATTATTGAAATTATTGAAATCATTAAGAATGACATAATTATTTCAATAGTATAAGTTATAAACGCTATTAGACTACCAACTTGCATAGAACCCATATCTACTTTTGAAGATCCTACCCAAATTATTAAGATACTAACAGCATTCATTATAAACATCATACTTGGCATCATTAAACTCATAAGTCTATTTACAAATAAATTTGTTTTTGTTAAATCAGTATTCGCCTTATCAAATCTTTTTTCTTCATATTTTTCATTACCAAAGGCACGAATAACAGGTGTACCAGTTATAATTTCTCTAGATACTAAATTTAACTTATCCAATAATTTTTGAACTAAATTAAATTTAGGAAGTGCTAAAGAAAACATTACAACTACTAAAGTGAATATCATTGCAATAGCTAAACCAATAACCCATGCCATAGAACTGCCAGATACTTTTACAAAAGCACCTATCCCCATAATAGGAGCATAAATTACCATTCTAAGGCACATTACAGTTAACATTTGAACTTGTTGAATATCATTTGTCGTCCTTGTAATCAATGAAGCAGTAGAAAAATCTTCAAATTCCTTTGTTGAAAAGCTCATAACTTTACTAGTTACCTTACTTCTTAAATCTCTACTAAAATTAGTTGCTATTTTAGTTGAAAGATAAGTACTTGAAATAGTTAATAACATAGCTAAAATAGAATAGCCTAACATTATTAAACCAGTTTTTACAATATAATTTATTTGATGGGCTTCTAAATCAATACCAACTGCTATATATTCATTTTTTACATAATTAATTGCATATTGTTCTAATATACTTGATTCTAAATTTTCGATTTTTTCTTTAGAAATTGAAATAAAATTAGATAATTGTTCAGAACTTAAATCATTTATGTTAAAGGAATTAACATCAAAATTTTCTCCAAATAATGCTGTTAAATTATTATTTTTACTTTCTAACAGTTCTACCATAATAATTGGATAATTTAAAATATCATTTAAATTATCTCTAGAATCAGTGTCAATATCATTTAATAAATATACGCTTTCATTTGATAAAACACTATATTTATCAATATATTCATTATCATTTTTTTCTATTTTTGTATAACTTTCATTAACAATATTTTTTTCGTCATCATTTAAAAATAACATTAATTTATTATATTCACTTTCACGAATAACTTCTAATACGTTATTTTCAATACCACCTTGCTGTATTCCAACATCAACTATTTTTGATGTATAATTTGGAAGCTCTAAATTACAATTTGCTTGAAAAAACAAAAGAAGTATTACTAATAAAATTTGCCATGTGTATTTTTTCAACGTATTAAATACATGTTTCATAAAATTAAAATTCCTCCTATTCTGTTCTAAGTGCAATAACCGGATCTTTCTTACTTGCCATAGTAGCAGGAATAAAGCCGCCAATTAAAGTCAAGATTAAACTTATAATTATTAATATAAATGCATGAATTGGATTTAATCTAGCAACATTTGCCAAATCCGTAATATTTTCTAAAATTATATTTGCAGGAATTAGTAAAACGTATGTTATTATTATACCTATTAAACCAGAACATAAACCAATTATAAAAGTCTCCGCGTTAAATACACGTGTTATATCCTTTTTCCTTGCCCCAAGCGCTCTTAATATTCCTATTTCTTTAGTGCGCTCTAATACAGAAATATATGTAATTATTCCAATCATAATTGAAGATACTACTAATGATATAGCTGAAAAAGCTATTAATACTACTGTAATTGCATTCATAATATCGCTAGATAAAGAAGATATTGTGCTTGCTAAGTCTGTATAAACAATTTTGTGTTCATCATCTTGATTATCATTATATTTATCTAAATAGGCAATTATTTCTTCTTTAGTATCAAAATCTTTAGGATATATATTAATCATCATTGGATAAGTGTCTGCCCCTAAATATGCTAGAGTATTATCTTTCGTTTCAGTTCCACTTTCATCACTTGTAAACACTTCACCAGTTAACACATTATAATTTACTTCTTTTTGTGTTTTAACAATATCAGATTCATTATTTTTTTCTATAACATAATTTAACAAATCATTTGTATATAACATTCCAGATGTTGAAGTAGTTAATTTATTGCTATCTTTACCTCGCATAATTCCAACGATTTTTAAAGTAATTGCATTATCACTATTATACATTGAACTATAATCTTGATTAAATGTATAATAACTACCTAAACTTTTATAATAATCATTATTTAATACTAGTTTGACTTCTTTATTAATTAAATCTTCAAAAGATATCGTTTTTTGAGTTGTATCAAATCCTAAAGATTCTAATAATTTGGAATCAAGTCTGTTTTTAGAATCTACTAATATCACTAACTCATTATATTCATTAGGCATATTTCCATATATAATATCATAATTAGACTCCACTATACTTACTCCATCCTTATCAATATTAACTGGAATTGCTGAAAAATTAGTTGTATTAATAATATTATATTTGTCATTACTATAATTTAAAATATTTAATGCAGTTGCCCTATAATACGAAATACCAGCAACTAATTTTGGATTAATATTTTCTATATAATCAATATATTCATCAGTAAAAATATTTTTATGTGTAATTGTTTCAGTAATTGGTTCAAGAGGATAAATTTCTTCTTTATCAGTATAACTTTCTAATTCATCATTTTGACCAGTCATTTCAAGCATTATATCTTCATCCATTTCCATATTAGTTTTAGATATCATTATAGGTAAAGAAGATAACGTTTCTTTTTCAAAAATATCTATTTGAATGTCAAATCCATTAGATAATGATAGAATTAACGCAATACCAATAATACCAATTGAAGAAGCAAAAGCTGTAAGAAATGTTCTCCCTTTTTTAGTAATAATATTGTTGAAAGATAAATTTAAAGCTGTAAAAAAGCTCATTGAAGTTTTTTTTATGTCAAACTTATCATTTTTTTCTTTTTCGTTGGTTATTGGATTACTATCATTAAGCAAATTGCCGTCTCTAAATTCAACAATTCTAGTAGAATACTCTTTAGCAAGTTCGGCATTATGTGTAACCATTATAACTAATTTATCTTTAGACAATTCTTTAATTAAATCCATTATTTGCTTACTTGTTTTAGAATCCAAAGCTCCAGTTGGTTCATCTGCTAAAATAATATCAGGATCATTAACTATAGCCCTAGCAATTGCTACTCTTTGCATTTGACCTCCGGATAATTGATTAGGCTTTTTACTCGCATGATCTTTTAAACCAACCTTGTCTAAAGCTTCTAAAGCTTTTTCTCGTCTTTCTTTATGTGATACACCACTTAAGGTCATAGATAATTCTACATTTGCTAAAATAGATATATGGCTTATTAAATTATAACTTTGAAAAACAAATCCAATGCAATTATTTCTATATGCATCCCAGTCTCTGTCTTTAAATTTTTTAGTTGATTTTCCATTTATAATTAGATCACCTTTATCGTATCTATCCAAACCTCCTATTATATTCAACAAAGTAGTTTTTCCACTACCCGAAGGTCCCAAAATTGATACAAACTCATTTTTCCGAAATTCTAAATTAACATCCTTTAAAACCTGTTGAAAAAAATCGCCAGTTTTATAGCTCTTACATATATTTTTTAATTTTAACATTATATCAACTCTCCTATATATTTTATTTCATTTTTTCCAAATTATTTTTAATCTTTAACATTAGTCTATACACAACAGATAAATCGTCTTCACTCATACCTTCAAATATAATATTTCCCATTTTCTTTTTTAATTTCATCATCTGATGATATTTTTCCATACCAATATTTGTTAAATATAATCGAGCTAATCTCTTATCATTAATATCATTTTTTCTAACAACGTATCCCATATGCTCTAATCTATTTAACATAGTTGTTATAGTCGCCGGTTTTTTTAAAGTAATATTAGAAAGTTCACTTTGTGTAATACCATTATTTTCAAATATTCTTTCCAATATAATTGGCTGACCTGGGTAAAGATTAATATCAATAAGTTCCTGATAATTAATTTTATAATTTAATAATACAATTTCTTTAAACATGTCATAAATATAATCGTATTTTCCCATATTCACCTCATTAGACGTCTAACATTATATAACTAAATAGAAATGGAAGTCAATACAATCACATAATTTCCCATAAAAAAAATATATACCAAAGTATATATAACAAAAAATAAAAAAAATATTAGCAACGACCTATTTTCGCGAACCACTATCTTCGGCGCTGAAGTGCTTAACTTCTGTGTTCGGGATGGGAACAGGTGAGCCACTTCGCAAACATCACTAATATAATTTAACAAAAATTAATATATTTAAAAATAATTCTCTGAAAACTATGATAATGTGCCATCAAATTAATAACAAATGGTTAAAACCTCAATCTATTAGTACTAGTCCGCTCAATGTATCACTACACTTCCACTTCTAGCCTATCAACCAATTAGTCTTATTGGGATTTTACTTGTTTAAAACAATGGGAAAACTCATCTTGGAGAGGGCTTCACGCTTAGATGCTTTCAGCGTTTATCCCTTCCCTACATAGCTACTCTGCGCTGCCACTGGCATGACAACAGATACACCAGAGGTAGGTCCATCCCGGTCCTCTCGTACTAAGGATAGCTCTCCTCAATTTTCCTGCGCCCACGACGGATAGGGACCGAACTGTCTCACGACGTTCTGAACCCAGCTCGCGTGCCGTTTTAATGGGCGAACAGCCCAACCCTTGGAAGCGACTCCACCTCCAGGATACGACGAGCCGACATCGAGGTGCCAAACACCACCGTCTATGTGAACTATTGGGTGGTATCAGCCTGTTATCCCCGGGGTAACTTTTATCCGTTAAGCGACGGCAATTCCATTCTCTACCGCCTGATCACTAAGTCCTGCTTTCGCACCTGCTCGACTTGTTGGTCTCGCAGTCAAGCTCCCTATATACCTTTACGCTCTTTGAATGATTTCCAACCATTCTGAGGGAACCTTTGAACGCCTCCGTTACTTTTTAGGAGGCGACCGCCCCAGTCAAACTGCCCACCAGACACTGTCCCTGAACCAGATAATGGCTCTAGGTTAGAAATCGGGTAAACTAAGGGTGGTATTCCAAGGTCGACTCCAATAAAGCTGACGCCTTATTCTCATAGTCTCCCACCTATGCTCTACATAATTTACCTAATCCCAATATCAAGCTACAGTAAAGCTCCACGGGGTCTTTCCGTCCTGTCGCGGGTAACCTGCATTTTCACAGGTATTAAGATTTCACCGAGTCTATGGTTGAGACAGTACCCAGATCATTACGCCTTTCGTGCGGGTCAGAACTTACCTGACAAGGAATTTCGCTACCTTAGGACCGTTATAGTTACGGCCGCCGTTCACTGGGGCTTCAGTTCGAAGCTTCGTATTATCGACTTGCGTCATACTTACCTCTTACTTTAACCTTCCAGCACTGGGCAGGCGTCAGCCCCTATACTTCCACTTTCGTGTTTGCAGAGACCTGTGTTTTTGGTAAACAGTTGCCTGGGCCTATTCACTGCGAGTCTATTTCTAGACCACCCCTTCTCCCTAAGTTACGGGGTCATTTTGCCGAGTTCCTTAACCATAGTTCTCTCGCTCACCTTAGGATACTCTCCTTGACCACCTGTGTCGGTTTCCGGTACAGGCACCTATATAATTAGCCCTAGAAGTTTTTCTTGGAAGTTTGGCGTCACAAAACTTTGTTTGTCCGAAGACTCACTTACCCATCACACTTCAGCCTTTTTAGTATTGCGGATTTCCCTACATACTAGCCTTTGTGCTTAGACTGGAATCCAATAACCAGCTTTTGTTAGCCTCCTTCGTCACTCCATCAGTCATATAGGTGGTACAGGAATATCTGCCTGTTGTCCATCGACTACGCTAAATAGCCTCGTCTTAGGTCCTGACTTACCCTGGGAAGACGAACTTTACCCAGGAACCCTGTGTCATTCGGTGAATGGGATTCTCACCCATTTTTCGTTACTCACACCGGCATTCTCACTTCTAATCGCTCCAATAGTCCTCTCGATCTATCTTCTACGCAATTAGAACGCTCCCCTACCGCTTATGCTTATGCATAAACCCGCAGCTTCGGTATTGTGTTTAGCCCCGGTACATCTTCGGCGCAGTGCCACTCGACTAGTGAGCTATTACGCACTCTTTAAAGGATGGCTGCTTCT
>CALVOV010000047.1 GCA_944350385.1 uncultured Bacilli bacterium | reverse complement strand
GCCTTATGGTTCCGTATCGGGCCGTGCGGACGGCTGATTCGCGCGCGGGAAGCGACAATCCCCCGGCCGCAAGCGCACCCCTATCCCAGGGGTTGGATTCAGAAGCCGCAGCGCAGGGCAAAGCCGCTTGCCGCTGCGCCCGGTGCGGACGGCACGTTAAAAATTGTACCCGGCAGAGATGTAGAACGAACCGTTTCTGATCTTCGGGTCGCCTTTCGTATAATTTTTTGGTAGGTTGACGAAACTCAGGTCATATCCGAATCCAAAATAGATGCTCTTTAACAATGCGCCCAGCGCGAACTTAAATCCCACGTCCCCGCGTTTCAGCGCTCCGTTCGAACCGAACAGGTCGCCGCTCTGGGTCTGTCCCATATAGGACTGTTTGAGCGTTCCCGAAACGCCGAATGAGAAACTGGGGCCTACGGCGGGTTGAATGGCCCATATGTCATTGATCCGGAAGCGATAGGCAAACATTACCGGAACCTCCACATAAATCAGGTTCAGCGTGGATGAAACGCCTGCCTGGGTGAGTTTCCCGCCCTTGAACTGCAACTCCAGCCCCGGCTCGAAAAAGAGCGGCATATCGGACAGGAGCTGCAAACGGTACGTGCCGCCCACATGGAACCCCACTTTGGAGTTGTAGTTGGTCATGCTGGCGATGTTCACACCGGCCCGCACGCCGAAACCGTTATCCTGGGCCCGGACACCGAACCCGAGGAAAACCATCACAAGAAGCAAGTAAATCTTTTTCATGGCTCGAAAAATTAAAAGGTGAATGAAATGATCCGTTATTTTGAATGATGGGAAATCATATACGGGGCGCCTTACTGTGCGTTGTACCTGTGCTGGATCGCATCGCCTTTCCAGACGAGCGAGAATTTCTTCCCGTCCGTGAGAGTGATCTCCCCGGCGACCTCGTACCGTTCGCCCAGATGGCCCCGCTTTATTTCGACCGTACAGGTCTTTATATCTCCACTATCGGAATAGTATCGCTCTATCCTTCTGTCATTCTCGTACAAATAGAAAGATATACCCTCAATGCGCAGGTGCTTGTCTTCCTCGCTTCCGTCCCAGGTGTAGGTGCCGGAGACAAGCAGGTCGTAGCACATTTTACTGTTCTCCCCTCTCTCCAGTTTCGCCACCTCTTCGGTCAGGCAGCAGCAATCAATGTTCAGGACCCAGCCGGTTCCCAATTCACCGGATCCGTTGATATAAAAGTTATCGGGGTTGATCCCCTTCTCGAAAAGAATCAGGTCGTGGATAATGAATTCGTCAACCGATGGATCGAGGGAGCCTATTCTCATTGCACAGCCTGTCCCAATTTCTATGGTGCCCCCGGAAGAAGAAGCCTCGTCCTTGTCTTTGTTGCAGGAGGCCATCGTCATCAACCATGCCGCCAGCATCAAAAGACCGAAATGGAATTTTCCTTTCATCATGTTTTTCATAATCATCAAGTATTATTGGTGGTATTAGTTCGTATCTGTCTGTTCAGATTCCACGGATCAGCGCAGAAGCTGCATCTCCTGGTATTCGGCAGTCGACCCGATGTTGGGGTTGAAGAAATAGCTGTCCGAAGAGAGGATCGTCCCGGCGTCGGAGGTGCTCCACACCTGCGTGCCGCTGCCGATGGGCACATCCACCACCGTACCGTCGCTGCTCATGTAGGGATTGACGCCCCGGATGGCCTCGCTGCGAAGAGCCGCCACACGATCCTGCATGGCATCGGTGCTCTCGTACATGGACATCTGGAGGTCGCCGATCTCGGCGGCCGTCTGCCGGATCTGCTCGCTGAGGCGCACGGCCTGCTGCCGGTTGCGGGCAATGCCGGCCCGCACGTTCTGCTGGATCCGACTGAGGGCGGACTGCTGCAGGGTGGCATAGTGCTGCACGTACCTGTCGTTCATCTTCAGCGTGGCTTTCATGCGCTCGGCCTCCTCGATGGCCCGCTCCAGCCCTTTCCGGTCGAAGGCCGTATAGGTGGTGAGCCCCATCACCTCCCACATCCGGCGGTCGATGGTGCGCATGGTGCCTGCCGGCATACGGACATCGAGGATGAAGAAACAGGCGTTCAGGGCGTGAAGCAGCTTCTGGCCGTCCCGGAGCGTGACGGAGCAGAGCACGACGGCGGCATCGGAACGGGCGGAGAGGATCTGTGCGAAGCCGCTGCCCATGACGGACTGCGCCAGCCCCTGGCGGAACTGGTTGAGGCGCACCTGCCCGAACTGGTCGGCACGCCGACGGAACGCCTCGGGCACCTCGTCGTAGGATGCCTCCTCCACGATCTCAATGGACTGCGCATCGGGGAACTGCGACTCGGCCACATGGCGAAGGTACTCCCCGGCCCCGGTGTAGGGGCGCTTCATGCTCCGCAGCAGCGGATGGCGCTGGCCCGCGGGCACGCCGTCGTGCTCGTCATAATAGGGACGGCTCAGCTCCGTGTAGAAGCCCAGACGCCGGGCTCCGTCGCTGCCCTTGATCCGGAAACTGAGGCTGCCGTTGCTCTGCCGGAACTCCTCGACATCTATCTTTCCCACCAGCTGCCAGCCCGGGAGGCAGTCGATGGTGAGTGCCTCGGCATGTTGCATGTAGGGGTCGCGCAGGGTGACCGTACGCACCTCGTCGTAGACGGTGGCCGTGGGCCTGTGCTGCGACGTTGCCTCCGGGGCGGATTCGGCGGCGGAGGTGTCCCCGCGGCTCGCCGTGCCGCACCCGGACAGGAGGCAGACGGACAGGAGAAGCGTTGCATGCATGGATCCTTTCATTTTGCTCGTTTCCGTAAACAGATTCGTATCAGATTCCTTCGCCGCCGGGGGAAGGTCAGGGGTACTTCCGCTCCGGTTCGGCTGTCCTAAAGATAGAATATAAGGTTTTAATATACAACAGGTTGAATACCAGGTTTACACGAACGGCCGGGGCTTTTACACGAACGGGGGAACGGCATACACGAACGGGGATTTTTTTAGCCGGAGCCTGCAGGGGATTGGATTTGTCGGAGGGAAAGGATATATTTGTAGACACAGCCTTTGCACGAGGACTCCCGCATGAATACGAAACGCCACATCCTGTTTTGCATGCTCGCCGCGCTGGTTCTGCTTACGGCCGGCAGCGTCGCGTCCGCCGCGGAGCCCCCGGCCGTCACCTCGGAGTACGCCCGCCGCCACTACACCACGCAGGACGGACTGCCGCAGATGCTCACCGAGTATGTCTGGCAGGATGCGAAGGGCTACATCTGGGTCGGCACTTTGAGCGGATTCGTGCGATACGACGGATTCGAGTTCACACCTTATCTGAAAGGAAAGCAGGAAAACATCCTCTCCTTCTGTCCGGGGCCGGAGGGGAGTCTGTGGGCGCTCGGCTTCAGGCGCCGGCATGTGGTGGACAAGGAGGGGGTGATGCGCACGCTGCCGCTGAACGACCGCGGGCTGCAGCTGAACAACCTCAACGCCTACTCGCTGCCGCCGGGGCTGGTGCTGCTGGAGAACGAACAGGAACGGGGACGCGAAATCTGCCGCCTGACCGCCGAAGGGGCGGAAACCGTGCTGAAGGCGTCGGCGCTGGACAGCATGGACGTCCGCCGCAGGGTCTATCTGGACAGCGTTTCGCAGATATTCTACATTCCCACTGCCCGCCACGTCTGCCGGATCAAGAGCGACGGCACCGCGCTGGAGCCCATCCGGGTGGCCGAGTCCTACTCGCTCCTGAGAGACGGGGCACGGCTCTATCTCTTTGCGGCCGACGGCATCCATGAGGTGGACGGCAACACCGCACGCCCCGTGGCCGCGTACCGCTTCCTGGCTCCCGACTACGGAGTAGCCGCCTGCGCCGACCGCAAGGGAAACATCTTCATACACGACGCCCACAACCTGTACCGCCTCTCGAAGGAGGGCCGCATCCGGCAGATCGTGGACGGCATCAACCTCATCCGCCAGATGTGCATCGACCGCGAGGGAAACCTCTGGCTGGCCACCTACCAGGGCGTCTACAACTTCTTCCAGCTGAACTTCGTGAACCACCGCCTGAGCGACCACAACGACATCCTGCGCGCCATCGACGAAGATGCGCAGGGGTGCCTGCTGGCGGGGACCCTGAACGGGCGCCTGCTGTGCGGACGGAATGCCGCGGCACTGCGCCCCGTTCCCTATCCGCACGAGGAGGACAACTACTTCCTGCCCCGCACGGCCCGCATAGGCGGCACCACCTACCTGCTGGGCATGGGCGACGTGCTGGCCTGCGACGGCAGCGGACATCGCTGGATAGGACTGCCGCCGCGCAATTACCAGTTCCTCGGCTGCCACGCCGACAGCCTGCTCGTGGCCACCCGACAGGCCCTCTACATCACCGACGCCCGGGGGCGCATTCTCCAGACCCACGAGGGCCTGCGCGGGGTCTTCTGCGCCTGCTGCGACGGGGACGGCAACCTCTACGCAGGCACCGCCTACGGCGTGGTGCGCCTGCGCGGCGGTGAGCGCCGGGAGATCGTCCTGCCGGACAGCTGCATCTCCTGTACGGCCATGACCGTCAACCCGTATGGCGAAATCCTCTTCGCCTCGGGCGAAAACCTCTACACCGTGCGCAACGACTCCGCCGTGCTGGTGCAAAGCTACGGCAACCCGATACGCGCGGTTCGCCAGACCCGCGACAACTTCCTCATCGTGGCAGTCACCGACGGACTCTACATCACCGACAACCGCCTGCTGCAGACCATGTTCTTCAACCAGTACAACGGCTTCACGGGCATCGAACCCCTGGCCGCCCACATCGCCGAGACCTCCGACGGCACCGTCTGGATCCCCTGCGTGGATCAGGCCGTCTCCTTCCATCCGCACGAGCTGGTCTACCAGTACACCCCGCCCCGGCTGGAACTCCTCTCCGCGCAGGCTTCGGCCGACAATGTCCACTGGCAGCACGCCCCGGTCGGCGCCGACGGGCGCATCAGCCTGAAGCACGGGCTGCGCAACCTGCGCTTCTCCTACATCGCCATCTCCCACTCCGCCACCGGGAACATGCGCTACCGATACCGTCTGAAGGGCTTTCAGGAACAGTGGTCTCAGCCCCGGGCCGAACGTGAGGTGCAGTTCAACAACCTGCCGCCCGGACGCTACCGGCTGGAAGTCGCGGCCATGTTGGGAAATATCCCGTCGGACTCCATCGGGGCGGACATTCTGCTGCTGCCCGCCTTCTGGCAGCGCGGATGGTTCTGGATGGCGGTGGCCCTGGGGCTGAGCAGCGGCATCTGGACTCTGGCCTACACCTACTACAAACGGCGCGGGCGCCGGAAGATGGAGGAGCTCCAGCGCGAAATCAAGCTGAACAACCTGCTGGTGAAATCCATCCGCCTGAAGTCCATTCCCCACTTCAACGCCAACGTGCTGGCCGGGATCGAATACTTCATCCAGACCCACTCGGTCACCACGGCCAACCACTACCTGTCGCTGTACTCGCGTTTCACCAACGCTACGCTGTTGGACGTGGACAAGCCCTCGCGATCCATCGGCGACGAGATACAGTACATCCGCCTCTACCTCTCGCTGGAGCAGCTGCGGTACGGCGAAGACCTCTCCTACGACATCCGCGTGGCGCCCGACGTGGACACCGGCACACAAGTGCCCAACATGATACTGCACACCTACTGCGAGAATGCCGTGAAGCACGGACTGCGCAACAAACCGGGAAAAGGGCATATCGATGTCGAAGTCACCGCACGTTCGGGCGGCATCAACATTGCCGTGACCGACGACGGCGTGGGACGCGAAGCCGCCGCAGGCTTCTCCACCTCCTCCACCAAGCAGGGACTCAGCATCATGGAGCAGCAGATTGAACTGTACAACCAGCGCAACGACCGGCATATCGTACAGACCGTAACCGACCTCAGGACCCCGGATGGACGGGCCTGCGGCACCCGTTTCGAGTTGTTCGTCCCCGGCCGCTACAACTATTTCTGACCCCGACCGCCGACCATGAAGAACTACCGCGCCATCATCGTCGAAGACGAGCGGCTGCCACGCCTCTCGCTCCTCCAGAAACTGGAAACCTACCACCCCGACATCGAGGTGGTGGCATGCTGCGAATCCTACGAGGACGCCCTGACGGCCATCCTGCGCCACCGCCCGGACATCCTCTTCCTCGACATCCAGCTGCAGGGGCATACCACCCTGGAGCTGCTGCGCGAGCTGAAGGAGGCCATTCCCCTGCCTCACATCATCTTCACCACGGCATACAGCAACTCGGAGTACCTGCTGCAGGCCATCCGTTTCGCCGCCGCCGACTACCTGCTGAAGCCCGTGGACGTGTCGGATCTGGCGAAGGCCATCCGCCGCATCGAGGAGCGCGACGCCCAGGCCCCGCAGCCCGCGGCACCGTCGGGAAAGGTTCCCTTCCGCACCCTCAACGGCACCCTCTATGCAGGCAAGGACGAGGTGGTCTACGCGCGCGCCTGCGGCAACTACTCCAGCATGATGCTCATCGAAGGCGAGGAGATCGTGCTGGAGAGGCTCGGGGTCATCGAAAGCAAACTGGGGGAGGGGCATTTTAACCGCGCCGGGCGCAACCTCCTGCTCAACCGCGACCTGATATGCAAGGTGAACCGCAGGCACAGAAGC
>CALVOV010000046.1 GCA_944350385.1 uncultured Bacilli bacterium | reverse complement strand
CGAAAAGTTTGGTAAGGACTCTCCGACGGTTTTCATTTATCGTTTCAGCGGGATACCAGCATCATCGTATCCCCGATTGTCTATTAGACATTCGTCGGAAAATGTCTTCATAAGTATAGAATGCCCCAATGCCTAAAGTATGGACATACGACAAACTCTCAAGGCATTTTATGCCTCGATCCAATACAGCGCTCCTGTTGTTCATTCTTCTTTGCAGCATTGTAAGCTCTATATTTTTATTCAATTGACGGCGCAAAATTACGGATTTTATTGAGATCCGGAAACTTCTCGAATGAAACAGCGGTACACTATCATTTCTACCAAGAATTTGAAGATCTTACTGAACAAACGTTCTTAAATCCCGCACAATGTCTCATATATGAACCATTAACCGCTATATTATAACCCGACGAATCAAAATAGAACTATTGAATAATGTGATTAGAAATAATAGAAACTAACCCTCAAAGCGATATGTAGATACAATTGGTAAGTCTTATATCCCGGAGCTACGACACCATTGAGTATATTTTACAATGACAATTATTAAAACAAGCAATAACAGCCAAACTAGAAGAGATAAAATGCTTACCCATGGAAATGTTCCGCAATCATTTAATATGAATAACAATTGGTTGGAGAATGAAAAACAAATTGATTGGATCAGATAGGCTAAACACCACACAACTATTGATACTTGACCAATCGCAATATTTATTCTAGACACCGAAAAACGACCCGCATTAGTAGTAAATAAGCTTGTATCCAATGGATTAGCAGCAGGGAGGCTACCATGCATCAACATCTCATCATCCATGTCATTTGCTACGATAGCTTTACTATATTTTTCGTTACGTTCAATATGATACAATGCATTTTCATACTTCTCATACCAGGCTTTAGAGCCCTTTCCCATCATAATCCATAAAGCAGAAAGAACTATCCCTAAAAGTGCTATACATAAACCAGCAATATTGAGGATGCAAAATGGAATACATTTGTTATCATCTGTAATATATTCACAAACTCGTAACAACATACTACCATAACCTGTAAAAGACATAACCAAAAAAGTAGTTAAAAAAATAGATCGCTGCCACAAATGCGATAACTCAAAGTCCCGGCATCTCCATAAAGAGGAATAAACATCCTTAGAAGTGATTTTTTTCATGTTTTAAAATATTTATTTATTCCTTATTGGAATAGTATAGTACATTCTAGTATCCTATCATCGAGTAAAATTTTGACTTAGCGATTCTTTTTCTTTTATAAGCAATATAGATAAATCAAACAAAATCTTTACATCAAACATAAGCTTATTTGACGATTCCTTTATCGATGCTTGTAAAATATCTACATCTTTGTAATATGACGATATTCGCTCATCCAAATGCTCAATTTCTAAAACAATTGACTGTATTTCAGACAGACGTTCATCTCGATGTTTATCATCACATGAATGCCTTAATATTTCTAGACGTTGTTGATAATTTCCTTTCAGACTTATATCGTAATGATTTTGATTTATCCGTTCGATAAGATTCAATTCAACATCTAATAAATCAGACAAACCACCGCGAGACTTTTTCCAAATTTCATCATATTTCAAGTCCAATGCTGTTTTTTCTCGCGGGACATCAACTTCAAAGACATATCTATATTGCAAATCCGTGGCATAAATCTGAGCTTTTTTTCGACATATATCTCTTTTAATTGATGAGAGGTTTTGATAATCGACACCAACAGCAATACCAATAATATCCACGACATTAAGCAAATCTAGATTATTCTTGAGGCAGGCATTATATTCATCCAATTTTTTTGCGATTTGCTGATGCTTCAACTGTTTTTCCTGCTGCTGAATGGCTTTTTCGCTATTTCTATTGCTATAAATTATTGCGAGATACCCTACAACTGCGGCAAATATTCCACCGCAATAACTTCCCCAAAAACTCAGCCATGAATCATTGGAAAGATTTGTCCTAAAAATATTACCGTGTGTCAGTGACCAATTAATTATAAATGCAATCAAAACCCCACTTGTAATAATTCCGGTAACAACAAACCAATCTTTCCTTTTCATATCAACTTTGATTAATTTATATTTCAGCAAAATGACACATCTATTTTATGGTAAATTATATATAATCCCCCAACACAAATTCTATAGGAAATAGATGAGCGCCCTCAAACATGGTTTAACAAAGCGACTTACCACTCACCTCTCCTTTGAGATATAAGCAGGATAATTGTCCTTGGATAATCTTTTTTCCAAGGTATCTGGATCCACATCCCAATGCGTCGGCAGGTATTCGAATACGGCCTTATCATTGTCAAGATAAATTCGGACCTTGGCATCGAATGCAACAGGCTTGTATTTATCTGCTCCTGTGGGATTATCTCTATACAACAACTGATTTTCCTGCCATTTCAACCCCTTTTCATCAAAGGAGCCATCAAATAGTCCGCAAACAACAGCTTCCATAGTCTGATGCTGAACTGTTGTTGAAATGCAGTGCATGTAACCGGTCAGTCGTCCGGTACTTTTCCTCAAGGCCAGTTCATAGCAAAACACACTCGTTCCTGTATAGTCTTTGGCAATGGAGGTTCTTTCCCCTCTCTCATCCAGATGGTATACCAACTCATGAGTAACGGTAGTCATGTTAAACTTAAAACCTCCTTCGGTCTGCACCAGATCGGAGAACATCATTTTATCGTTATACACACCTTCCATGTGTCCATCCTCAAGTTTATATACCACATCGTCGGTGAATAAGATTCTGCCGATGATGTTCTGCGCTAAAAATCGGATTATTTCGTCTTTCATAATATCTCGTCATTAGAACGGTTGCTGCCGCAACCACTCGC
>CALVOV010000045.1 GCA_944350385.1 uncultured Bacilli bacterium | reverse complement strand
AGAACTACTGGCGTCCAAACACATCCTCGTCGTGGGCGATTCCATGCTCGACCGCTACTGGTTTGGAGACGCCCATCGCATTTCTCCCGAGGCACCGGTCCCCATCGTACGCATTCAGCGCTGCGATGAACGCCTCGGCGGAGCAGCCAATGTCGCGCTCAACATCCGCAGTCTTGGCATCAACGTCAGCCTCATGACTGTCATCGGAAACGATGAACCCGGCCACATTCTGGCAAACCTTCTGGAGAAAGCCGGCATCGAAGCCATGCTGCACGTTGACGCATCTTTGTCGACAACCGTCAAGCTGCGCATCATTGCCCGCCAGCAGCAGGTGCTTAGAGCAGATTTTGAAAACCATCCCAACAATGAGGTGCTCGCCGCTCTTTTAGGCGACTATGAAACCACAATCGCAAATGTTGACGCCGTGATTCTCTCGGATTACGGCAAAGGCGGGCTCGATCATATCAAGCAAATGATTTCCGAAGCACGCCGCCACCGCAAACCCGTGCTGATCGACCCCAAAGGCGACGACTACGAGCGCTACCGCGGCGCAACTGTCATCACACCCAATCGGGCGGAACTCGCCCTTGTCGTCGGCAGTTGGAAAAGCGAAGAAGAGCTGCGCGTCAAGGCCCAAAACCTCAGAGCGCACCTTGAGCTTGATGCGCTCTTGCTCACGCGCAGCGAAGAGGGCATGACGCTTTATACCGCCGACGGAGAGCTCACGGTACCCGCGCAAGCGCGCGAAGTGTTTGACGTCTCCGGCGCCGGCGATACCGTGATTGCCGTCATGGCCTCCATGCTTGCCGCCGGACTTTCCCTGCAAGAGGCTGTGCAAATCGCCAATCGCGCCGGCGGCATTGTTGTGGGCAAGCTCGGTACGGCATCCGTAAGCTACGCAGAACTTTTTGGAGAACCACTCAAATGACTATCCTCGTGACCGGCGCCGCCGGCTTCATCGGCTGCAACAATGTGCTCGCCTTAAACCGACAGGGCATCACCGATGTGGTTGCCGTCGACAATCTTGCCAAGGCCGAAAAGTTCTTGAACCTTGCCAAATGCCGCATCAGCGACTATTTCGACAAGGTCGATTTCATCGAGCGCGTGCGTAAAGGCACGGCACCAGTGCCCGAGGCGATTTTCCATCAGGGCGCATGCTCGGACACCATGCAGACCGACGGCCGCTACATGATGCAAAACAACTACCGCTACACGCTTGAGCTCTTTGAGTGGGCTCAGGAGCTGCGCATCCCTTTCATCTACGCGAGTTCTGCGGCCACCTATGGGGCAAGCAGCACCTTTGTAGAGGCCATTGAAAACGAAGGTCCTCTCAATGTTTACGGCTACTCGAAGTATCTTTTTGATCAGGTGCTGCGCTCCCGGATGTCTGGCTTAAAAGCTCCTGTCGTGGGTCTGCGCTACTTCAATGTCTACGGTCCGCACGAACAGCACAAAGGCCGCATGGCTTCCGTAGCATTTCATCAGTACTTTCAGTTTAAAAAAGAAGGCCGCGTCAAGCTCTTTGAGGGCTGTCAGGGCTACGCCAACGGCGCACAGATGCGCGACTTCGTCTACGTCGACGATGTGGTCGACGTAGCCATGCATTTCATGACGGCCGGCGTCTCGGGCATCTTTAACTGCGGCACCGGGCGCGCCCAACCATTCAACGATGTGGCGCTTACCGTCGTCAACTCCCTATCTGGGAAAAAACATACGCTCGAAGAGGCTGTCGCCGAAGGGTTAATCGAGTACATCACCTTCCCCGAGGCGCTCAAAGGAAAATATCAGTCCTTCACGCAAGCCGATCTCACCAAGCTGCGCGAGGCCGGCTGCGACGTGTCTTTTAAGACCGTTCAAGAAGGCACCTCCAAATACATGCAGTACTTAAGCAACGCCTATCCGACTGGTGAACTTCTTTAATACTGAACATTTTGCGCAGACGCTTGGGGAGTCTTCTTCCGAGAACTGCCTGCGCAAATTCTCTTCATGAAAAAAGCCGCCTTTTTAGACCGCGACGGCGTGATCAACATTGATCATGCCTACGTGCATCGATTCGAAGACTTTGAATTTATCCCCGGCGTTCTTCAAGCTGCCCGCATGCTCGTTGAAGCTGGCTTTGAGCTCATCATCGTCACCAATCAATCAGGCATTGGGCGCGGTTATTACACGCAGGACGATTTTTTAGCTCTTGATGCCCGCGTACGGAAAGTTTTCGCCGATGCAGGAGCTCCGATTACCGACGTCTATTTCTGCCCGCATCACCCCAGCAAGGCGCTCGAGCCCTGGCGCTGCGAGTGCAGCTGCCGAAAGCCCGCCCCCGGCATGATTCTCAAAGCCATCAAAGAGCACGACATTGATCCTGCATTTTCGGTCATGTTCGGCGACAAGCAAAGCGACATGCAGGCCGCTTTGGCCGCAGGCATCGGCGTGCGCGTTCTGCTAGGCACGGATGCCAAGGAAGATCCTCAGCCCGTAGAGCAAGCCACGCACCATGCAAAAAGTCTTCTATCTGCCGTCACGGGGCCTGCGGCTTTTTTGCTCAACCGATAACGCTGCTTTTTTTACCGGGACTCTTTGCGGCGAATCGTCAGCATCGCCGTTGCTGCAATCAAGCCTGCGCAAACATAAAAAAGCGAGACGGCGCTGATGGCCGCAAGAATCGTTCCATAGGCCATCGGCAGTGCAAAATGCATGAAATTGGTGAGCGTAGCTCGAATGCCGAAAGCTTCCGCCACGCGCCCCACAGGAGCATGATTTTGCAAAATGCTCAGGATGCTTGGACTTGCCATGCCCAGACCAAAACCCAAAACAACGGCAATTGCCAAAAGCGGCCCCATTGTGTTGAAGTTCGGGAAAAGAAAGTAGCCTGCAGCCGTCACGACCAAGCAAAACGTCAGGCACTGCCAATCGCTCACAATGCGCGAAAGTCTTGACTGAGCAAAAAGAACGACAAAGTTGGCGGCATAAAAAACACCGACAAGCC
>CALVOV010000044.1 GCA_944350385.1 uncultured Bacilli bacterium | reverse complement strand
CCCAAGGATATCTTCACCTTCCGCGACGCCGAGAAGCAGGCGGGCCCCGTGGCCTTCGCGACGATGCTCAAGCCCGCCGGTTCGGCGTGCAACCTCGACTGCCACTACTGCTACTACCTCGACAAGGCCGTGCAGTACGGAGGGCGCCAGGCGGTGATGAGTGACGAGTTGCTGGAGAGCTACGTGCGGCAGTATATCGAAGCCAACGACGTCCCGACGGTGACCTTCTGCTGGCATGGCGGGGAACCCCTGCTGCTGGGTCTCGGGTTTTACCGGAAAGCCATGGCCCTCCAGAAAAAGTATGCCGACGGCAAGCGTATCGAGAATACACTCCAGACCAACGGTACGCTGGTCGACGGGGAGTGGTGCGACCTCTTTGCGGAGAACAACTTTCTGGTGGGCATCTCGCTCGACGGTCCGCAGGACATCCACGACGCCTTCCGGGTGACCAAGGGCGGGCAGCCGACCTTCGAACGTGTGATGCGTACGATCGGGATGTTCCGCGAACGCGGCGTGGAGTACAACACGCTGAGCGTCGTGAATCGGCTGTGCGAGGGGCGTGGCGCGGAGATCTACCGTTTTTTCCGCGACACGGTGCGGAGCCGCTACATGCAGTTCCTTCCGGCCGTGGAGCATGTGGTCGATGTCGAGGGTTTCCACCGTCCGCTGATCGTCGCCCCGGAGCGCGAGGGGGCGCGGTTGGCCGAATGGTCGGTTACGGCCGGGGGCTACGGGCAGTTCCTGTGCGACATCTTCGACGAATGGGTCGTGAGCGACGTCGGGCAGGTCTTCGTGCAGCTCTTCGACGCCACGCTGGCACAGTGGTGCGGCGTGCGGCCGGGCCTCTGCTCGATGGGCGAGACGTGCGGAGACGCCCTGGTCGTCGAGCATAACGGCGATGTCTATTCGTGTGACCACTTCGTCTATCCCGAATACAAGTTGGGAAATATTCGCGAGACCCCTTTGGCGGAAATCTACCGTTCGAAGAAGCGCCGCGACTTCGGCCTGGCGAAGCGCAATGCCCTGCCGGCCGAGTGCCTGCGCTGCCGTTACTATTTCGCCTGCCGGGGCGAGTGCCCGAAGCACCGCTTCGAGACCGGATCGGACGGCTGCCGCAAAAATACTCTTTGTGAAGGTCTGTACCACTATCTCCGCCACGTGGAGCCCTATATGGAGTACATGCGCGAGATGCTCTCGAAGGAGCAGTCGCCGGCATGGGTCATCCCCTTCGCGCGCAAGCGCATGGGTCTGATGTAGCGGCTGCGACGGTGTATCGGAGCACGGCGTGTACTTTCGCCCTCCCCTCCGGACTGTCGGTCAGAAGCCGATGAGCCGCACCTGTTTTTCGAATTCGTTGCGCGCCCCGAGCGCCGAGTTGCGCAACCTGGTGCGGTAGGTGTAGACGGTCGTCGAAGCGCAGTTGAGGAAGCTGGCGATATGTCCGCTGTCGGTAATTCCGAGCCGCATGACGGCCAGGATCCGCAGTTCGGTGGGCAGCGTCTTGTCGGCACGTACGGGGAAACGGGCCGACTCTTCGAGCAGGGCGTTGACCTGCTCGATGAAATCGGGGAAGATGCCGAGGAACGTCTCGTCGAAAATCCGGTAGAAGTCCCGGTAGTCGCGGTCGACATCCGACGGCGACCGCAACTTGCGCATCAGGGCCTCGGGCCCCTCTTTTTTTGCCGTTTTCCGCAATTCGTCCCGATATTGATCGACCCGGCCGATGTACTGTGTGGCCAGGTGCATGTAGCGGAACACGTAGTTGTCCTTGATCCTGTTGGCGTCGCGCAGGCTGTCGTTCAGCTGGCGGATCTGCTCGTTCCACTCGTTGAGCTGTCTGTTGGTCTGCTGCAGCTTCCGGTGCTGCTGCAGGGTATACATGAGCAACAGCAGGATGATGGCGCACAGTGCCATGAAGATGTATATCATGACGGTCAGGATGCGGCTGCGAGAGTTGATGCTGTAGACGACGGCCTGGTTGATGATCATCTCGGCCTGGCTGGAATGGAGGATGCGGGTGTTGTAGTTGCACTCCAGCATGTCGGACATCGTGCACTGGATATAACGCGCCGCGCGCTCCATATCTTTCTCCTCGAACATCAGCAGCGCCAGGTTGTACAGCGAGAGGTACTCGCGGACCGGGGTCTGGAGGTCCGAAATCGCCGTTGTGGCGAGCCATAACTTGTTCTGCTCCCGATCGCCGAGCGCCTCATAGGTGTTGGCGATGTTGTAGGCGATGCGGGCGAGCGTGCGGTTGTTGTACTTTTCGGGGTCGTAGAGCGGCAGCAGAATCTCCAGCGCCTCGTCATAGCGGTGCATGTCCATGAGTTCGAGGGCCCGGAGTCGTTGGCGGGTGACGTACGAGTGTCCGTCGAAGCCGATGCGCGTGTGGCGCAGCCGGACGAGAGAATCGGCATATTTTGCCTGCTGCTCTTCGGGGCCTTCCGAGGCGGCGAGCCGTCCGAAAATCGCCATCTGCTGTGTATAGTAATTCGCCCACATGCGTTTGTTGATGCCGACCGTATCGAGCGAGAGGATCAGTTTGTAGGCTCTTCCGACATTGTTGCGGGCGATCTGCACCCCGGCATCGCAGGTTGTCGAGAGGAACTGCATCTCCCGGTCGCCGGTTGCGGCGGCATAACGGTACATCAGTTCGGAGTAACGGGCGGCGGAGTCGATGTCGTAGGTGATGTAGGCGTTGAACAGGTGGTGGGCCATTTGCCATCTTGACGTGTCGTCGGGTGCAGCGCCGAGTCTCCGGCGCAGCGAATCGGCCTGTCGGTTGAAACGCTCTGCGTAGCAGGATTTCTGACTGATGACCCGATCCAGTTCGTCGAATACCTGTTCGTTGCCGTCTTTGCGGCAGGCACAGAAGAGAACGAGACAGGTCGCGACACCGAGGATGGCGGAAAGGGACGGTTTTCTCATCGGCAGCGGTCGTTTGAGGACAAATTTATAAAAAAAAGCGAATCCCGCATCATTTCCATGGCGCGGGATTCACTTTTCGTGCGGGTCGTTTCCGGAAAGGTTATCCGAAGATCTCTATCCTTATTTCCTTGCGGATGTCCGTTGCCGGGACCTCTACGGTCGGGCACTCCAATTGCGTATCGTACGAAATCCTTGCGGCGCGGCCGTTGACCTTGACGCGGCGGATTTCTCCCATGGCGGGGAGCTGGAGTCTGTAGGCCCGTTGGGGGACCTGCCCTTCGTAGCTGCCCGACGCGGGGCGGATGGTGATGGTCGTCACCTCTCCCTGGCGACGGTAGTTGAGTTCCGTGGTGGCGTACAGGCCGCGTTCGTAATCGCGGGTCAATCCGTCGTCCTCGTAGAGCGTATAGGTGTTGTTGGCATCGCCCGATGCGGGATAGACGCGCATGACGAGCGTGGTGAGCGGTGTCGATGCGGGACGGGGCGTGTAGGGTTGCATGGGCAGCACCCAGCCGCCGCGGACGTAGAGCGGGAATTCGTCGAGCGGTTTGGCGATGCGGCGCACCTGGCCTCCGTCGACACGTTCGTGGGTGAAGAAGTCGTACCATACGTCCCCTGCGGGAAACCACACCTGTTGTGAGGCGACTCTCTCCTCGCCCTCTCCCGGCGAGGTGATCGGCGCGGCGAGCAGGTTGTCCCCGAAGAGGAACTCCTGGGGATTTTCGTAGGCGGGTTTTTCATGCCCGTAGTCGATATACATCGGGCGGTTGAGGGGCACCATCGTCGAGTGGGTCTGCCAGACGCTGCTGTAGATGTAGGGCATCAACTCCGAACGCATGTGGTACATGCGGCGCATGGCGACGGTTTCGCGTTCTCCGCTGAGCCACGGACGGCGGTCGAGGCGCGCATCCTTCGTGGAGTGGACCCGCAGGGCGGCTGAAAGCGCTCCGAATTGTGTCCACCGTACCGTCAGTTCGGGATTCGGGTCACCGCGGAATCCGCCGATGTCGTGCGCCCAGTAATAGCAGCCCGCGTTGCCGCTGGCGGCGGTGAGCTTCACCTCGAAGGCGAGCAGCTCCCAGTTGGCCTGGGCGTCGCCCGAAAACTGGATCGGGTGGCGATGGTCGCCCCAGCCGGCCCAGCGGCTGTATCCGGCGCCGCGCAGCCCTTTCCGCTCGGTTTCGCGGTAGTAGAGCTCGTTGATCCATTGCAGTGTCGTGGAGCGGTAACCGCGCACCTCGGGATAGAGGTAGTTCTGTTGCCAGTCAAGCCACCAGAAGTCGATTCCCAGATCTTCGGTCGAATGGTGGGCATGTTTGAAAAAGGTCTCCATGTATTTTCGGTCCCCAACGTCGAAGAGCAGCGGTTTGGAGGGGTCGGCGCCCATGTCGGCCATAAAGTCTGCGTACATCTCCTCGTGGGGACGGATTCCGTCGTGCGGATGGTCGTTGAGCGATACGGTGACGCCGCGGCGGTGCACCTCGGCGATCAGTGCTCCGGGGTCGGGGATACGCGTGCGGTCCCACGTGTAGCCCGTCCAGCTGCGGCTGCCGGCGTGTCCGGTCCCGATTTGTGCGTCGTAGGTGTGCCACCCCATGTCGAAGACGAGGTTGTCGAGCGGGAAGTCGTTCTCTTCGTATCCGTCGATGATCGAGAGGAACTCTTCGGAGGTATAGTCCCAGTAGCGGCAGTACCAGACGCCGTGGATGTATTTGCGGGTCATGGGCACGTGCCCGCTGATGGCCCCCAGGTCGGCGAGGGCGGCCCGGTAGTCGTTGCCGTAGACGAAGCAGTACTGGTCCTGTACGTGGCTTTTCGTGTCGCGCGGGGCGAGCCATCCGTCGATCAGCAGGTCGGAACGTTCGTCGTCGATCACGTACCAGCCGTCGCGGCTCAGCAGCCCGTCGTGCATGGGAATCTCCCCGGTGACGCGGTCGAGGGTCTCGATCGGGCCTCCGAGGTTGTTGCGGAAGATGCAGCGGTTGGTGAATTTCTTCTCTTTGCCGTTGAGGGTATAGTAGGCTGCGAAGTTGTGGAGCCCGAAAGGAAATCCGTCGTGTTCGTAGACGATGCGCAGGGCCGAGGTCGTGATCTCGTAGCGGTTGTCGCCCAACGCGCGGACCTTGAACTCGGTGGCGGGGAGCAGGTTGCTTCTGTCGTAGGCGAAGTAGGTCGGGGCGTCGATGAATTTCCCGTCATGGGCGAACTCCAGCCGGAACAGGGTCGGGGTGATGAGCGTCAGGCGGTTCTCACCGAAGACAAGGGGGTTTTCGAAGTCCTGCGCCCGGGCGGAGAGCCCGCAGCACATGGCGATCAGGAGTGCGAGAATCGTTTTTTTCATGGGCAGAGACATGGTTGAGACCCTCCGTGCCTCCCGCAGGAGGGCACGGAGGGTTGTTGAGACCGTGGACTATTCGTTCTGGATGCTTTCGGTGTATACGTTCCCGTAGGGGTCGGTAGCCTTCACCGTGACCTTCTCCCAGGAGTCTGAAACGGGCTTGTAGTAGAACATGTGGTCGTTCTTATCCTCGGGTTCGGCCGTCGGACGGTGTTCGGGGACGGTTTCGCCGAACATGAAGTCGTATGCACGGCGGTCCATTTCGTACTTGAGGTTCGAGTCCGAGGGGAGCGTCACCCAGTCGGAATTGTCCTCCTGCACCTCGACCGTCCAGGTGGTGTGCCAGTTGAAGATGTTGAAGATCAGTCCGTCGCGGTACTGCTCCGAGACGGCCTCACCCGGGCCGTAGAGGTACATCTGGTATTCGCGCGGATAGGCCGTACCCTTGTAGTACCAGTTCTTGATCCGGTTCCCTTCGATTTCGTAGACCGCATAACCGCGGGGACTGCCGTCGTTGCACAGCTCTTTCCCGTTCCAGTAGGCCCCCATGACGGACCCGAGCGTGTTCTCCTCGATCGATTCGGAGATGGTGGTCGTGTAGTTGTTGTGCGAGTGTCCCGAGAGGATGCGCACCTGGTAGCCGTCGAGCAGAGCATAGAGCTCCTCGCAGTTCTCGACTTGGGTCGAGGGACGGTTGCGGCGCGACGTCGGGATGTGCACGCCCAGGATGATGAGCTTGTCTTTGGGAACGTATTGCAGGTCCTGCTCCAGCCAGGCCATCTGCTCGTCGGTGATGTCGGCCGTATAGGAGGACGAGCCCGCGTAGAGGACATCGTCGAGGACGATGAAGTGGCAATCCCCAATGTTGTAGGAGTAATACGTGGGGCCGAATGCCGACTCGAAGCTGGCGTCGGCCTCCGTATCGTCGGAGACAGCCTTGTCGTGGTCGTGGTTTCCGATGGCCTGGAATACGGGGACGCCGATCTTTTGGATTCGCTCCTTGTAGATCGTGTGGTAGGGCATGTTGTCCCATACCAGGTCGCCCAGCGAGATGCCGTAGACGGGAGCCTGCAGCTCCTCCTGTACGTAGGGGATCAGGAACGGAAGCACCTCTTCGTCGAGCATCGTCACCTCGTCTTCGCGGCCGATCTGCACGTCGGCCAGTGCCAGAAGGGTGAAACGCTCCTTTTTGGCGGCCCGTTCGAGCTTGAAGCTGCGCTGCACGACGTCGTTGTCGCCCAAAGCGATCTTCTTGTATATCTTCGGATGCCCGTTTTCCATCGGGATCTCATACTCCGCGGGCACGGAGACAAAGACGAACGGAGTCGTCCGTTTGACGCGCATCTGGTAAATGCCCCGGGCATCGGTGGTGGTCACCGTGAAGCCGTCGCTGACAACGACACCTTCGATCGGATTCTTGCCGTCGGTAACGCGCCCTACGAGGTTCATGCCGGGTTCGGGCTCGATGTCCACCTTTTCGTGAAGTGCTCCGAGAATCTGGGCGCCTTCGTCCTCGCTGCAGGCGACCGAACCGGTGACCAGCAGAAAGGCCAACAGATAATATTTGATGTATTTGATCATTTTTTCGGTTTTTAATGTTCAACACTCTTGAATCCGGTGCCCGCGGGCGCTATTGCGGGTTATAGCCCGTATACCCGGGATTCTGTTTGATCAGGTTGTTGGCCGAGATGGCCGAGTTGGGAATCGGGAACAGGTTCAGATTCCTGGCCTGTTCTTCGTCGCCGAGCGGCGTGTGGTCCCACCATGCGTCGGTCGTGAACTTGTTCCAGCGGACCAGGTCGGTACGGCGGCGCCCCTCGCCCAGGAACTCGATCATCCATTCGTCGAGCATGCGGTATTCATCGAGGTTGTCGGCCGTCACGGGGTCGGGGTCCTCCCTGTTCTCGAAGTTGCGCGCACGTACCTGGTTGATCAGCGCGGCGGCCGTTCCCTTCTGCCCTGCCCGCATCTCGCATTCGGCCAGCATGTAGTAGATCTCCGTCAGCCGGATGACCGGGCAATCGGGATTCCATCGCAACTGGATGTCGTCAAGGTCGGGTTGCGGGGACTTTACCAGGCGGACGCCTGAGTTCTCCTCGCCGTCGGCCATCGTCGAGGTCAGCTCGGCGACCGAATTGTACTTGCTGCCGACCTCCGAGAAACGGGCGACCTGGTCGACCAGGTTGATCACCTTGCCGCTGTACTCCTTCTGCCCGAGGCACTGTTTCGACGGGTCGTTGGGGTTGGTCTGCTCACCGATGAGGAACATACCCTCGTATTGTCCGTTGCCGAGGTAGCGATAGGGCTTCTTGCGCAGGTCCTTGTCGTGGAATTTCCGGTAGGTGTTGCCCAGTTTCCATTGGGTATAGTAGCGGCCCTGGGGGTCGAGCGAGGGGGTCAGCATGAATCCGTTGTATCCGGCCGTCTCGCTCCCGAAGTACTCATAGGCCGAATAGTGGTAGAAGTATTTGAAATACCAGTTCCATTCGAGTTTGGCATTTTCAGAGGGCACCGTCCAGATCACCTCCGGCGAGGTGTTGTTGTCGAAACTGTGAGGGCCGTACCAGGTGTCATCGAGATCGTAGGTGCCATAGACGCCTCCGATGATGTCGCGGCAGAGCTTGGCACACTTCTCGAAACGATCCTCGCCGATGTAGGCGACGGCATTGAAGTAGAGCTGGGCCAGCATCGCTGCGGCAGCCGCCTGCTTGATGTAGCCGTCTTCGGATGCCCCGAGCGTCGTCTTCTTCGTGAGGGTCGGGATCGCCTCCTTGAGCAGGGTCTCGACATGCTCGAAGGTCTCGCGGGCCGTACTGCGGCCCCGGAGGTCGTCGTTGACCGAATAGTAGATGGGCATGCCTCCGAAGTAGTCGAGTCCGCGCATGTAGAAGTAGGCCGTGATGGCGTTCAGCTGGTTGATGTGGTCGGCCTTGACCTTGTCGTCGAGCCCGATGGCGTTGTAGTCTACGGCCTGGAGGTCGGCTTTGGCCTCCAGGGCGCGCGAGATGCCCCCGGTGGTGCCGTCGTAGGTATTGACGATGAACCGGTCGTCGGGCGACCAGGTGTGGTAGTGCAGGCGATAGTATTCTCCGCCGTTGTACCAGTCGCTGCCACGTTTGGGACATACCATCTCGTCGGTGGTCAGTTCCTGGAGGTACCACCTGTCGGCCCCGATGTACCATTTCCAGTGGGTGAAGGGCCGGCACAGCACGGCGTAGGTGCTTTCGGGCGAGGTGATGAAGGTGTCGGGGGTGACTTCCGAGTAGAATTTCTCGTCGAGGTCGCAGGAGGGTGCGGAGATGGCGGCGACCCCGGCCAGTACGGCAATTATATGTTTCTTGATCATAACGATTTTCGATTTTGGATTAGAAGGTTATCTGCACACCCAGCGTAAAGCGGGTCGTCTGCGGATACATCGATGCGGTGTCGTTGACGTACTCGAATCCGGGATAGAGTCCGTTGATGTCGATTTCGGGGTTGAGCCCGTTGTAGTTGGTGAAGACGGCCAGGTCGCGGATCGTCAGATAGAGTTTCGCGGACTGAATGTAGCGCGTCCATTTTCTCAGGTCGAGCGTATATCCGAGGTTGATGGCGTCGATCTTGAGGAACGATCCGTCGTCGAGCCAGTAGTCGCAGAGGATCTTTTCGTCTTTGATATTGCGGTTGCGCGTGTAGGCCGACTTGAGGACGTTGAGCTGCGAGTCATTGGCCAGTCCGTAGTACATGTTCACCTGGCTGAAGACGTCGTAGTCGAGCCAGCTGCGCAGGTAGACCGACAGGTCCCAGTTCTTGTACTTGAAGGTGTGGTCCCACGACAGAATGACCTTCGGAATCGCGTTGCCGACGAAATGCTTGTTCTCGGCGATGAGGTTCGAGGTGCTGCCGTCAATGGCCGGTACGATTTCGTTGTTCTTGTCGTAGATCAGCCACTTGCCGTTCTCGTCGAGCCCGGCGTATTTGTAGATGAAGAACTGTCCCAGCTCAAGTCCGTTCTGCAGGCGCACGGCCGTTCCCGGGTTGCCCGGCGAGGGGAACGTCACCTCGTCGAGGAAGAACCCGTCGTCTCCCAACCGGTTGATGCGAGTCTTGTTGTGCGACAGGCGTACCGACGACGTATAGCGGAAGTTCTTGCTGCGTACGATGTCCCCGCCGAGCTCGAACTCCCAGCCTCTGTTCTCGAGGCTGCCGATGTTCTTCATCACCGTGTCGTGCACCATCGGGGGCATCGGGGCGTTGACGTTGTAGAGCATGTCGTTGACCTGACGGTAATAGAGGTCGAATTTTCCCCAGAGGCGGTTGTCGAAGAGCGCGAAATCGAACCCGACGTTCAACTCGGACTTCTCCTCCCATTTCAGATCGGGGTTGATGTTGCGGACCGAGCCGTATCCGGGCTGCCAGATCCCGTTGGTGGGCCACATGTCGTTGGCCGTGTACATGCGGGTCGTGTAGCCGTTTCCGAAACCGTTGTTACCCGTTACGCCGTATCCGAGGCGGATCTTGAGGTCGTCGATCCAGCGGATGTCGCGCATGAAGGCCTCGTTCGAGAGGCGCCAGCCTCCCGAGACGGCCCAGAAATTACCCCATCGGTTGTTCGGGCCGAATTTTGAGGAACCTTCGCGGCGGAAGCTTACCGTTGCCATGTAGCGGTCCTTGTACGAGTAGTTGGCACGCCCAAAGAGCGACAGCAGCCGTTCGCGCGGGTCCTTGCTCGAATCCATCGAGGCGCGGCCGTCCGTGAGGTACGAACCGACGCCCATGTCCCACGGGCCGACTCCGTCGACCGGGAAGTCGTAGTTCGACATGCTGAAGCTCTCGCCTCCGGCCTGCCAGAAGCTGTATCCGGCCACGACGTCGAGCGTATGGTCCTCGGCGAAGGTGCGGTGGTAGTTGGCGTATGCCTCGACCGAAACGCGGTTATCCTTGCTGAACTTGTGCGAGGCACCTCCGCGGCGGCTGTTGTCGATCGACTCCTTGTGGTCATGCGAGACGTAGGTGTACTCCTGGTACTGGCGCTTGTCGATGCCTACGGTCCCTTGCAGCGAAAGCCCCTTCATCAGGTTGATTTTCACCGTGGCATCGGCCAGCAGCCATTGGTCCTTGCCGTTTTTCGTGCGCAGCATGATGTCGGCAACAGGGTTGAAGCTCGTGCCGGAGATGCCGTTCCCCACGACGTTGTAGTCCGAGGGATTCTCGGGGTCGTAGAGCGGGATGGTGGGGTTGAGCCCGAACGCCATCTTGAAGATTCCCGACGAGTTGCGGTTGTCGCGCTCCGCCTCGCGGAACTGGGCGTTGGCGCGTACCTCGACCAGTCCGTCGAAGAGGTTGAAACGTGCATTGATACGTCCCGAATAGTCCTTGCGATTGTCGCCGATAACGATACCTTTCTGGTCCTGGGCCATGAACGAGGTATAGACCTGGGCGGCCTCAGTACCTCCCGAGAGGCTCACCGTATGGCGCTGCGAGAATGGCAGCTCGTTGGTCAGCTCCTTGAACCAGTCGGTATCCGATCCGTAATCCTCGCCGAGCCCGTATTCGACATACTCGCTCGAGGAGAGCAGGTCGGGGTATTTGCGGATGCTTTCGATCGAGAATTCTCCCGTATAGTTTACGCTTACGCGCCCCTGTTTGGCCCGTTTGGTCGTGATGAGGATCACGCCGCCGGCCGCGCGTGTGCCGTAGATGGCACCTGCCGAGGCATCCTTCAGTACGTCGATCGACTCGATGTCTTCCTGGATGAGGGCGCGCATGTCGCCGCCGGGGATGCCATCGATCACGACGAGAGGGCTCTGGCTGGCATTGATCGATGCCACGCCGCGCAACTGGAATCCGTTGCTGCTGTTGGGGCTGGAGCTGCCCGAAATAGTCAGTCCGGGAACCTTGCCCTGAAGTACCGTGGCGATTGTCGACCCGCCCATGCCGGCAGTCAGGTCGTCGCCCTTGATCGAGGTGATGGATGAGGTCACCGACTTCTTTTCCATCGTGCCGTATCCGATGACCACGACATCCTTGAGTACCTGGCTGTCGTCCTGCAGGGTGATATTGATGACTGATTGCGTGCCGATCTCCACCGTCTGTTCGGCATATCCGATGTACGAGAACTTCAGCTGCCCGGCGGCCGGGGCATTGATCGCATAGTTTCCGTCGATGTCGGTCGTCGTTCCGATTGTCGTGCCGACGACCACGACGGTGGCGCCGACGAGCGGCTCGCCGGCCGCGTCGGTCACCCGGCCGCTCACCTGGTTGCGGGTTTGTGCCTGCAGGGACAGCGCGGCTGTCGTCAGCAGCAGGCAGCATACGATGCGCAGAAGATAGCCCCCAAGGGATCTCCCCGTCGCTGCAAATCTCTTGTTCATATCTGACAGTATGTTTTTCATGTTTGGGTCCCGTTAAATTATTCTACTGCGGTTTTCGTCATCTTGATGTCGTTGAGGAACCAGCGGAAATAGCCGCTTGCATCCTGTTGTGTGGAGCGGATGACGATCCGGGTGTCGGCGGTGATGCCGTAGCACGTCACGCTCATGGGCGTCCATCCCCAGACCGGATCGGGGGTCATGGGGGCGCTCAACTTCTCCGAGTCGCCGTTTACCGTGCCGGGGCCTTCGAGAATCTCGACCGTGACGGTAATGGCATCGGGATTTCCCGATCCGCCAATATTGGCGCAGGTCTCGAACGCAAGTTCCACATCGGTGCAC
>CALVOV010000043.1 GCA_944350385.1 uncultured Bacilli bacterium | reverse complement strand
CAGTAGCAGCAATTTTGCCGTCATATAAAAGTTCGTTATATACTCTCTGATACTGATTTCTTTTGGCTTTTTCGGAGTAATCAGTATTACCAGAACTACCGCCAGAAGATTTTTTACCTTTAGTATCAGTGCCTTGTTCTGCGTCTACAACTCCACCTTCACCACCGGGAATATCTTTATTGCCGGAAGAATTACGTGGAGCGAGTTCTCCTTTAGAAAGCCTTGTTGCTCTTTCGGCAGCGGCTAATGCAGATTGCTGTGCCTTTCTTTGCTGGTTTATAAATGCAATAGCTTCATTAGACCTTTGAGTAACTATAACGCTTTCTTTCTGCGCTCTAATTAAACCCTGCTGTGCTTTATTATATTCTTCGTTGTCTATAATACCATTTGCAAAATCTTCTTCTGCTTGTTTCATTACAGCCTTTTGATAGAATAAACGGGTATCAGCTAATTTCTGCATTACCTCAATCTCTCTCATTCGCTCATTGATACGAATTTGAGTTTGATTAATGACATTTTTAGTATTCTCTAATTCACCGTTTATTTGTGCCTGTAATGCTTGGTCAAAAGACACACGTAATTTATAATACTGTTCAACTTCTTTTTGTATAGCTTCTTCTGTCCAACCTGCCGCTTCTAACCTACGCATACCAGCTTCGCCAATAGCAACTTTAAGCTGATTTTCAGAACCAACAAGTTTCATATTCAGATTGGCTCTTTCTTCGTCAGTTAAATTAGCGTTTTCTAACTGTTTACGATATTCTTGTATGTTTTGAGCCAAATCGGAGACAACAGAAGAATTTTCCTTGTAGCTTTGAATAGTTTGATAAATTCCGTCTAATGATTTTTGTGTTTTATCTACGCTTTCCGCAAACTGCTTACCGCTTTCGTCATTTTCTTGGAAAACATCATAAACAGCCATTAAACCTTGTGCAAGTAAGAATAAAGAACCTACACCAGATAAAGCCTTAAACATTGTACCTATTACAGTAGTAAATGTAGCAGCACCCGTAGCAGTCAAAGTAAGCCCAACTCTTAAACCTGCCAAACCTTCTTTTAATAAAGCAAAGTTTTCAAGCACGTTGGTTAAACCTTTGGTAGCCCAGCCTGCAAGTTTTATGGCAAATAAACCTTTCAAAGTATTAATAATATCTTTAACATTCTCTGGGTCAATCTGCGCTAAAAACTGAACAATAGTTCTTAAACCTTGTATGATGTCAGCAATACCATTACTCGAACCTGCTTCATCAAGAGTTGCAATTAACTGCTGAAAGTCTGCGTTTAATGCTTTAATCTGACGAGAGATAGTTTCATACTGCAAAGCAACCTGTTCGTCAGCCCAACCAGCAGAAGTTCGTGCTGTTTCAAGGTTTTTCATATAAAGTTCATAGCTTCTTAAAAGTGCCATTACGTTATTATATTGATATTTACCACCGGAAAACGTAAGAACACTTTTACTAATGTCTTTATTAGACTTGGCTAATGCTTGCATAACCTCTGGAATAACCTTTTCCATACTACGCAACTTCATTTCACCGTTATCGCCAAGTTCATAAATAGCTACACCAAGTTTTTCTATTTCTTTTCTGGCTCTATCGGTATTCATAGATACAAGCATAGAACGAATACTTCTACCAATTTCGCCGCCAGCTTTACCTGTTACCTGCGACATTGTAGCAATCATAGCTTGTAAGCTATCAAAGCCTACGCCTGCTTGATAAGCTGCACCGCCAGCACGTTCAGAAGCTGCTGCTAAATTTGCGGCAGTTACACCGGCGTTATCGGCTAACTTCGCCCAAGTATCAATAATTTTACCGCTAACCTGCTGTGCTTCGTTTGCGTCTTTAAGATGTACTGCGTATTGTTGCATAGTAGCTTCCAAACCTTTATTGACTTCAACAAGGCTCATATCGTCAGTAATAGACAATTTAGTAGAAGCACGTACCAATTCTTGAATTACATTTACATCTTTATAAATACGTCCCCAAAGCCTACCTGCTTCAATGACATCTTCAACAGAAGCACCGTAATCAGCGGCAACCTGTATAAATTCACGCATAGCCTTGTTCATAGCTTCTTGATTATTCGCTAATTCATTAGGCATTACCTGTGCAAAATTAACCCTGTTTTGCTGATACTGACTTAAAGCGTCAATGAAGTTCGGCATTAAATTCATCATTAATCCTTCTGCTTCGGTCGCAAAACTATAAACCAAACGGCTACGAACCTTTGCTCTAAAGTAGTCAAGAGTATGATTTATGTCATAAAAACCACGTGAACCGCTAATGCCTATGTCTTTTCGGAAATTAACGCTTTCACGGTTTAATGCTGCATATTCTTTGCGTACTTTTTCAAGTTCTTCTTTAAGTTTATTATATTTCGGGTCAATACGAGATGTGCGTTGCAACTCATAATTAAGTTGAGCGGCATATCGTTCTGTTTTTGCGAGTTCAGTAGCATAATTTTTAAATCCAGCAGTATTAACATTGCCAAGTAAGCCATTGCTACCTTTTTGAGAAGTTTGCAATTTCTCTTGTGCTTTGCGTAATTTCTCGACTTCTGCCGTTAATTCTTTAACTTGATTTTGAGCGTCTTTTAAATCCTTCTTGCGCTGGTCTTGAATATTTTTTTGTTCTACCGCCGCACGTTTTAATTCAGCAGTATTATATTTAGAAACCGCATTACTGTCTGCAACCGTACCATTAGCAACAGTAGTATTTTTTAAAACCTTTTGCTGGTCTAAACTATTCATCAACTCTTTAAAGGCACGCACCTTAGAAGTTAATTCCTCAATCTTCTTAGTTTGGTCTTTAAAATCTTTGCTGTTAATGAACGTAAAACTCATATTATTTTTAACAAGGTCATTTTCAAGCTGTTTCTTTGCCTGTGTAAGTTGTTTCTGAAAACTCTCTAACTCTTTTCTACCACGTTTAGCACCGCCAGTAAAACCTTCAAACGGGTCGTCTACTTCGTTTTCACGTATGCGTTTAATAGACAATTTGTCTAACGCTTGCTGTATACCTTTCACACTTCGCAAAGCATTAGAAACGTCCATTACAACGTCAACTTTGACTTGTCTGTTAATAGCGTCTGCCAATTACATCACCTTGCTTCTCCCGATTTAATCAAATACTGTATCGCTTCTGCGTCTGTCATTGTTTTAGATGAACCGCCTTTCTTTTTACCGTTCATTTCTTTCTCTAAATCATCTGCGTTTTTCTTAAAACCTTCAAGTAAGTATTCAAGCTGCGGTATCGTCATATTCATTAAATCGTCCATGTTAAGCGAAGTATTTTGTAAAACTGACGCATATAATTTTGACCAATCAGTTACACCATTGTCAGTGTCATTCTCTTTTTTTTTAGATTAGAAATACCGTAGAATACTTCAAATACTTTAGTAGCCTGTGCTACATCTAAGAAATCCATAATCTGTTCTTTCGTATATTTATCGTCAAACGCCATAACTAAAACATCAAGCATAGCGTCCCACGCTTCGTCTGTATATTCACCGTCCGAGTTTATGTCGAGTATATTCTCTGCTATGAGCATATCGTTAAACTTAGGCGAGAGTTCTCTAATTTTATCTTTGTGTTTAAGTTTTGCAGGATATATTCTGCGTTTTACTCCGTCTCTGCATAAAATATCTTCATAAGCAGTAAACGGGTCTTTATCAATCTCTTTGCTGTCCATAAATACTCCTTAGCGTAAACTTACTTATATAATGTAAAAGCACCCCGGCACAAGTCCGGGGGCTGAACGCAAGTGAAGCCAATATGAAGTCTACTTCACAAGCTAAAAACTAAGCAACTTCTGCTTCCCCTACAACCGCATTGTCAACCGTGTTATCGGCTTCGTCCGGTGTAGGGTCAATCAGTTTTTTTCTTCTACTACGGAATAGGAAACAAAGCGTTTATCGCTACGTTCCGGGTCAACCGAAGTAAAAGTTACTTCCGGCGCAGTAGCACCGTCACGGGTCTGTTCAAGGTTAAAGCCGCCGTCACAACGAGCCTTATAAACACGAGTATACAAGCGAACCTTTTTAGTACCGCCTTTGCCGTCCGGAATTTCAGTTACGTTGGAAACGTGACGCAGTTCAACATATCCCGGTACGCTATCGGTAAGAACGTGTACAGAAGAACCGTCTGCAACAGTGTAAACGTAAGAAACGATTACTACTTTACCTGCTGTCACGTCAGAACCGAATGTCAAAGCACCGTTTTCAGTGCAAGAGAACTGACCAGTAGTCGGGCTTTCAGAAACACGGGTCAAACGAGTACCGTCTTCAAGCAAGCACTCTACGGTATCAGCAAGTACGCCAGTAGTAATAGCAAGGGTATCGCCAGTGCCTTTAACTGTAATAGTTTCGTTGCCAAATGCTTCACCGCCAGTAGAAACAGGAACGCCCTGTGTCATAGCGAGAACATTAAGGTCAACAGTAGCATTGGTGAAGGTAAATGTAGCAGATTTAGAAGTGATGTAGTTATAGAACGGGAACAGGCTGTCACCGCCAAATACATCTTCGCTCTCGGAAGTAATTTCAATGGTCATATTCTGCATTTTCATAAGCTGTGCGCCAGTCTGACCGTCAGCACCAATAATAAACGCAGTACCAGTACCATGAATTACCATATTTTTTGTATCAATCGCCAAGTATGGTTCACCCTTTCATTTTTTACTGTCCGTTCATTAACGGATTATAGATAAGTCTATATTTGTACACGCCAGTAACTCCGCTATAATGCTGTCCTTCGTAATTCAGAAGCGGCTGAAAATCGTTAGCCAGTATCATGCGAAACAACAAGGAAATTTCCTGTGCTTCATACATACTGTGCGTGTAAATATCAACGTATAAATCACCAATATTAACGAGCCAGTTATTTTTGGATTTTTCAGCGTGCATAAAATAAACAGAAATAAAGGGGGCGTCTTCCGGCTCAATAACATCTGCCGTCTGGTACTCCCTGCGGATTTTCCTATTCTGTTCTTCCAAAAGTTCTTCTCCTGTTAATTCGGTGTTTATATTCAACAACTTACAAAGTTCTGGGTTAGCCACGCACAACTCAAAAACTCTGTTTAAAATTTCAAAACTATTTATCATAATTTCACCGTGAAACGCAATCCGTCAAACAATCTCTCAATTTCGCTTTCAGCGGCAACAGCTACGGCAATTTCTTCGAGTAACCTGTCAAGTCTTTGCTCAATAGCTTTCTTAATAATGTACTTAGGTTCTACCGGCTGAAACTTCTGATATAAACCGCCATTTTTAGTACGCAGTTTTTCAAGATTTACCGGCTTTGGTGGTTTAGGTCTTTGCCATAAATTTTTATCAAGGTCGTAATATTTTTCGTCCTCGCTACGAGCGATTACGGCAAGATTATGTTTTAAGCGTTCTTTATTAAAAATACCGCCATTAATATAATCATCTAAGGCAGGATTATCTCTATCCATTTTCGAGCCTTTACCGTATTCACCAATTAAGGCTTTCTGACCAGTACCAAAAATAGACAAAACAATCATATTCCTTGTAAGTTGCTCTACTTTACTGGTAGCGTCAGCTTTACCAAGAGAACTACTTAACTGTCCATAGTCCATTTCAACCTGCTGTACAATTTTACGTGCTTCTTTATCGCAAACTGTTAGTATTGCTTTCAAGATATTGTTTTGTATGTAAGCTGTATTATTCATTACAATGCCCTCTTATCGTCAGAGCATTGCAAAGCTAATACATTTTTAATTGATGTAGATATACTGTCTACTTGATAATTGTGACCGTCTATAACAAGTCTGTCTGTAAGTTCAATGTCTACTGTATGCTGCACGTACACCAGCTTTGTTGTACTTTCAAGCAGACCTGCGTCATAATATTTCATTTTGCCATTTGTGTCTTGCTGTACGCACGGTACATCTTCAAGTATCGGGACAAGTTCTGTCCCAGCTTTTTGGTTGCCAACAAATTTACTTTTCAAGCGATAAACACTACAAACCGTATCGCATAGCCACATATTAGCTGTGTTGGTATTCATAAAATCAGTATGGCGAAAAGCAGTTACGAGAAGTTTATCGTCTCCGTACTGTACTAAATCGCCAGTTTCAATCTGCGTATCGTCAGCAAGCAAGCCACGAAACTTATACGAATGGGCAAAATCCGTATTGCTATTAGACTGTCTTGTAATATGTATGCGCTCGGTTGCCTTTAAACTGCCGTCTAAACCATATACGTCATAATCTTTCGTAAGAAAAAAGCCTTGTAAACTCATACCGTATACCTATACTTAGAAAGAATAGAACGCATATCGTCAGTAAAAAACGAAGGATTGCTCATTTCTACTGTGTAGTCGAGCGTATTCAATCGTTTAGCACCAGCGAATGTAGAAAGCTGTCTAATATTTTGGGCAAGCATAGCGGTAACATATTTTACTTCGTCTGGAATACTCTCATACCCATAAGAGTATTTTATTTCCAGCTTTAATTGAGGTTTAAACGGAGAACAAAAGTCCAATGGGTAAATGAAAGGATTGCCTTGCGGATAGTAAGAAAAATAACCGTCCATTTCAGCGTCAAGAAATACATTGTCCGGGGTTGCTTCTTTTTGAGACATACCTACCGGGCTGTAAAATTTTTCCTTAACAGACTCGATATTAATAACAGGTCTATTTCGCAAATTACCTCTGCGCTTTTCATTTAACTGTACTGGATCGGTAGGTTAATTGTCAGAAAAACAATATAC
>CALVOV010000042.1 GCA_944350385.1 uncultured Bacilli bacterium | reverse complement strand
TAGCTCAGTTGGTAGAGCACGACACTCTTAATGTTGGGGTCCAGGGTTCGAGCCCCTGGGGGGGTACCAAAGAAGACTTCTCAGATTTTACTGAGAAGTCTTCTTTTTTTGTTCCTCGTAATTCGCTGGTCTGCTGATAGATTAAATCAAGAACCGCATTATATCGCGTGGTTCGATAAGATTTTCCGTCAAATTCAATTTTTTCGGGAAACATCGAACCAATCAGCTTGCATTTAGCTTCGACTGGAGCATCTTCCATATAGTGTTCCAGATTGCCAATCAGCAACATAGAGTAGTCCAACCTCGGTTTGAGAACAGCACCCTTATCGTTTTTCAATAGAAAGAGTCGGTTTTCAACCTTTTTGCGAGCTGTATCAATCTGCTTGATAAAACTCTCATACGTTTTCTTATCTATTTCATCATCCATATATTTGGTAGATGCCGACTCCATCCGTTCGTTGCATTTTCCCAATTCCTGCTCCAATTTTGCAATTTCAGCATTCAACTCCCGGTTCTTATCCATGCGAATATCGTCCAAAATCGTCTCATACAGTTTCAAAACCGCCTTGTTCGGCTTTAAGGTCGCCACATACCGACGAAAAAGTTCATGGGCTTTCGGGGCACTGCACCGGAAATGTTTGCCATCCCTGCTGCAATTGTAATAATAATATTTACCCCCGTTACCCGTGCAGGCGCTTCCAGTCAGTGGAGCCCCACACACCGGACATGAGATATACTTCCGCAGGTACAAATCCGGGTCCAGCACCTTGGTCGTTTTAGGGGTACTCCTGCGTTTGCCGTCCAACACATCCTGCACAGCATCGAATGTATCCCGGTCGATAATCGCCTCGTGAAGTCCTTTTACATAATGAGCATGGATAGTTCCGATATGGTCATCCCGATACTCCGGGACATAAATGTCCCCCACATAAAACGGATTCCGCAGAACCTTGAAAAATGAATTCTTGTGTATCTTGAAACCGTTTCGATTCATCCGCCGACAGACTGACGTAGGTGTCATTACCCCTTTGGCAACCTCCTTGAATGCTGCGCGAATCTGTTCCGCCTCCGTCTCGTCAATTTCCACATAGCGGTGTTCATCGTCCAACTGTCTATTTACATATCCCCGAGGCGCCTTATGGACGCATTTCCCGCTTTCTCGTGCTTTATGAATGCACTCTTTTGTCCGTCTTGAAATCTTGGTATCTTCAGTCTCTGCCGCCGATATATAGAGAGACAAATAGGTAATATATTCCGGAGCCCGGAAATCAACCTGTTGCTCGACAGAATTGACCTCGATGTTCCTCTTCCAAAAATAATCAAGATTTATCAACGCCTCCTTCAGATTACGCGAGTACCTGTCCCAGCGATACACAAGCACATAATCAATCTCGCCCTTATGCGCTTTGCAATACTTCATCAAATTGATAAACTCCGTCCGTCCCTTGAACGTTTTCCCCGACTTATCGTCTCGGAATACTTTCACCACCTCGTATTTGCGAATAGCACAACATTTACGCAAGTATTCTTCCTGCCAATCCAAAGAGTTCCCCTTTTCCTGCTCTTTTGTACTTACCCGACAATACAACACCGCCCGTTTCATCATATAACCTCCCTGTTTATTTCATTATTTTCCACCTCATATTGAAATGAAGCCATCAAGTAAAGGAACTCCCTCACTTGTTTGATTTCCTCATCAGACAACCGACAATCGTTGTTTCTTAATATAGTTTTGCATTGTTCCAATGTTATCAAAACCAACAAAAATTTCTTCTTATTCGCTTTCGGCTCCTGAATCTTGCAGGACTTTTGCTCGCCGTGGGAAACTTAGACCACCTATGCACATAGGCACAGACATTCAAATATTTGTTATTACGCCATACTTTAATTTTGATTTTGAAGAGTAGAATCACTCTTTGGTGTAGAAATACAAATTTTATTTTTAAAAACCAAATTTTATATTTAATATTTTAAATAATTTTCTTGATTTTTTGAAGCGTGTTCACGCTTGTCCCGCAAATTGCGGTTATATTTCTTAACGAGATACCCTTCTTTATCAACTGAATCTCTTTGGAATACTGTGTTTTCATTTCATCTGTGCTTTTGCGATAGCCAACTTTCCGTCCCACCTTACCCCCTTGTTGCCTGAAATGCTTATAGCCACTTTCCATGCGACTGCGGATAAGGTTGCGTTCCATACTGTTGAACTGAGCAAGAATGCCAAGCACGAGTTGTGCAATGGGACTCGGACTGCCATCAGGCAAAAGGGTCTCCAACCCATTTTGATAGATGCACACGCTAATCCCGCGTTCAGTCAGATACTCTATAACCTGCAAGAAATCGACAGCCCGGCGAGATAAACGACTGCACTCATAGATCAGCACTTTGTCAACCTCATTCTCTTCTACAAATTTTAGCATGTCCGCCAAAGCCTCCCGCTCTACAACCTTCTTTGCTCCGCTTATTGTTTCTGAAAACTCTTTAACAATCTCATACCCCATTCGTGAGGCATATCCTCTCAACTCTGACAACTGCCGTTGATAATCTTGCCCCGTCGTTGATACTCGTGCGTATATTACCACTCTTTTCATCGTTTCCTCATATCTTCCATTACCATACAAATATATCGCAAATATTTTATATATGCAATATTTACAAAGTGAAAACATGACCAATACTCAATATATAACATAAAAAAGAGCCCCGATTGCTCGGTGCTCTTTCTACAATAATCAGTGCTTGGATTATTTGAAAACGATGTTCTCTGTGTTGTGTATCCGTTGCCACGTCATCATATCCTCAGGGTCTTCCTCGTCCCAAAGTTGGATTTTGTCTTCAGAAATCTTTTTATATTTCAAATCTCTGAACTCTCCTGCCGACAAGTGTGAATCCGATACGGAAATATTTACGGTCCAGTTGATTTCAAAGATAGCTTCATTTTTGCTTGACAGGGTTCCGTTTGCATACGTCGGCTCATAGAAGATGTCGGACATGTTTGTACAGTTCCAAATAATCATCTTGTTTCCTTTGATTTCGTACACATCGACAGCACACTCCTCATTCCCTGATTCAAATGTGTCAGCCCACATGCCTGCCAAATCTCCTGCCGTTCCATCGTCATCTTTTGAACAGCCCATGAAAACCACTGCACATGCGACAGCAGCCAGCATAAAATATTGTTTCATAATAACACTTATAAATTATTTCTATATAACACTCTGTTGCCCTGAAAATATGAAAGATACGCTATTCTGCATTAAACGTATCGAACTGATAACCTTTATCCAAAGCGATTTGTTTTATTTCATCGGAGATTCGACTCTTGTTATAATCTCCCAAACGGATTCCACGACCATCAGTAACAGGAAGCAGAGCCTCGAAGAGACTTTGAAACGAATCCACCGACAGTTTCTCCTGTGTATGCATACATATGCCCAATGGCGAACACTTACCCGTAAAAATTGCATATTGCAGGTTCGGAAGGCTCCAAAAAAGCCCATAGTAATTTGCATCATTCTCTCGCAAGACGATGCTGCCTATGGTCTCTATGTTGCTTCCATATATGCCGAACATGAAGTATACACCATTATTCACTGGATATGCCGATAGCTCAAGCTCCTTCATGGTTTTAAGCGGGGCAATAGGTCCAAACATCTGAGTAGCGTCGAAATAACCGTCTCCCGTAAACGCTATGACGTCGATGTCCTCCACGGCATTACAGTTCATAAACATATATGAGAAGTCTGCGGGATCCGCCTCTTCGTTGTTGATTGTGAAGCGCAGGTCGGGAACATATTTCAGAGACGTACAGCCGTCGAATGCATGCGTAGCCTTTTGCAGGTTGTTCAGATGCTCTATTCCCTCTATTGAGACTATATTCGTGTTGTTTTGGCATCCGTACGATATGTCCGTAATCTGTTGAGCTTCCTCTACCGAGATTTCTCCATCTTGGTCTGTATCGAAAGCTCCGACCAAGTATGCCTTAAAGTATTTGTCGGGGATATTTATATATTCAACGCTCGGCTGCTCCTTTTCGGTATTGTCATCTTTACCACAAGCAATGCATACAACGCTTACCACAATAATCAGTACGCAATGTAAAAACTTTGTCATAGCATTTGTTGTTTTAGAAGTTATAGCCGAGTGAAAGGAAGAAATTTCCCGTTTTAACTTTGAGTCCGTCTTCTGAAAATGCTTCATTCATGACATCAATAAATCCGAATTCATACCCAAGACTGAAAGAATAACGCCTCCAATCAACTGTTGCACTAAAACGCATGCCTAAGTCGGAGTGCTTCAAGACCCCTTCTTTTCCAAACGTATTGTATTTATCGCTGACCATCTTATCATCCATATCCATATATTCTTCCGTATATTTACCTCCAATACCGTAAGCATAAAAGAAACCAACGCTTGGATATACGGTCACAATATCTTTAATACTGAATTTATAATTTACCATTAACGGTATTTCAAGATACCATGCATTGAGGATTGTTTTATCATAATCATATTCCAATTTACACCCTTTCTGGGAGAATTGCAATCCCGTTTCCAAATAGACGGGCAAAGACTCTGCAAGAAGGCGTTGATATACGCCCGCAATATGGAATCCTGCTTTGGAATTTGCCGAAAGCCCCTGCATAGACATGTTCGAGACATTCAGACCTGCGCGAACCCCGTATAGGTTCTTTTCATAATTTTGAGCCATGGCGCAGCCTGCCACCATAACAATGCCCATAAGGGCGAGTAAAAGTTTTTTCATAACTTTTAGAAAATTTGGGTTCTTCCCGGCTCCGAAGAAGGATTATCAACAAAAAGAAAGTGTGGAGCCGTTTCGCCTATTTGTCAGAAGGTTGTGGAAGGACCCAAGAGAAAATAAACGACGCAATACCCCACACCAAGATAGATATTGGGGTATGGGCACGGGATGTGCCAACCGCGTATCTATACAAGGAATGAGTGCTGTTCGTCCATCCCTTCTCTTTGAAAACTTCCACATTTTCTGACAGGGAAGTGCGAAAACACTTTCATCAAATATGTCTGCTGATTGCTCAGCGATACAAAGATAGAAAATTATTTTCACATGAACAGCACTCAATGCGAGGTATTGCAAAAAAGTAAGATAGCGGCTAATACACCGCTATCAAATTTTCCCACCGGAAACTTCTCCAAGCAGCTTTTTCAAGATCAAAATAGGCTGTTGTTGCATAACACTCTCTTGACTCTCCCCAGCCACAGACCTTATCCTTCACAAAGTCTGCGTTGGTTGTTCCATAGGCTACACGAATGTCACCATTACTTTTGAGATATACAAACTTCACAATCTGTCCGCTTCTCAACTTCTTTTTCAACTGCTCAATCAAAAGAGCCTTTGAGATGCCATCCACCATTCTTGAAGAGGTGCGAACTGCGATAACCTTTGCGCGCACTACCGTGCTGCCGTTGAGTAAAATAACCTGAGCCATACTTGTGAGATTTTTTATTACATATTCATTTAATAATTTCTGCGATACTTGTCGGGATTCCACTTCCAACCCATTAATTCATAAAGACATTCAACCGCATTGAAATGACTGTAACAGCTCTTTACCTTTCTGTCTGTACTGTCCCATATGCCCCATCCCGAACCACTGCGACTAATATGATATTTTCTTTCAGTAGCCATCGTTATTTCTATTGTTTACAATACAAATATATGACATATATTTCATATATGCAAATATGAATATGTTTTATTTTGAATATTTGTCATATTTTCATAGTTTTGTATAAAATAGAAATAATATGGAAAAGGAGAAGGTGGAACGGACGGTTGTCCATGTTGAATTGTTTACAGACAACAGCCATCATTATTTTGGAAGCTTGGCTGCCATCTTTGAGAAGTTCAACAAAGAACAAATTGGGATTACTTATGGCAGCTTGCGCAACTATGGACTTTCAGCAGAAAAGCCATACCAAAACAAACACTGCATTATCCGGAAAGGAGTGCTGATCACTATCCCCAAACAAGTAAAATAATCTTTTAGATTACATTGCTACAAAATAGAGTGACTTTCTAACCATCTGAAAAGATTATTTTAATACATTTCTAATTTGATACATCAGGCAAGTAGATGAAGCAGTTCTGCTTTCCTGTTATTGCAGTTTTGTTGTATCTGTGAAAGCATTGTGCGATAGGGCTTCATTACCTTACTTATGTTGGTTCCTTTGGAAGGATATAGCTGACGCATTTTGTTTTCAACCTGGGCTATATCAAAATTGCAGTCTTGGAGAACCAACCCGACAAAATAACTCTTTGCGTTGGATACCTGCAAAGATTGCTCTGCGCTTAATACATTATCCATAAATGCCTGAATCGGATTGGTTGTTGCATTCAAAACCGTCCGCAATCTTGTGTCCGCGATCTCCAAAGATGATTTAATCTGTGTTATACAGTTTAGATTCAATTCAAATCGGCATACTCCATCAAAACAGTTCTTATCAATGCCACATTCTGCCATGTATCGCAAATTTTCAACCTTTGACATCTCTTTGCCTTTATCATAGATGGTCAGTCGCTTTTTAGCCTGACGTGTCGTTACATTCTTCTCTACTATGAAATTACCATTGCGTAAAAGACGGCAGACATACTTTTGATAGTTAGATAGATTATTGCGAATATAGGCAGTCATAGATAGAATATCCGAACAGATAATATCCTTTGTTATATCACATTTAACCACATTCGCGTTTCCGATTCCCTCGAAATCAATCCAACAAAATCCCATCTCGTTGATATTCTCAAAACAAGTATTGATAGTAGCTGTTGAAATCAATTTAGGATAATCATCTTTTAAAATCTTACCTGAAAACTCAATAACTAATTCATTAGCTATATTATCAAGCTTTATGCATAATGAATAAGGTTGAATAATATTGAAAATCAATTCAGTAACAATATTATTCTTTATAATTTTATCAAATCTGTTTTCATCATAGATTTTTATATTTTTCAAATCTGAAACTATTTTTAATTTATCGAATTTTAACACGTCAGGTCTTCATTTTGCTTTTATTTTTACCCAAAATGATGATGCCCTTACCTTGATAAGTGGTTAATCATCGCTTTCGGTTCCTACTAAATCATCCATCGTTGTATGCTCTATCTCAGGTCTATGCGGAACAGTCTGCCAATAGCGTTTCATAGATTGACTGATATGAGTTTTGTGACTGTCCGACTTTGGTCGGTTTTTAGATGATTGACTGATTTTAGCTTTGGTTTCATCGCTAAGTTCTCGATAAACTCTTTTCTTGTTTTCCATATATCTATCCGTTTTATAAATAAATAGTAGGGAAAGTAGAAAAGTCAAGTACAATAGAGAAATATTTTTTAACAAGTAGCTATACGCGATATTCAACAAACTGCATGGTGTTTAATACACCTACCTTTTCCATCAAATTGATTAAAGGGCGCTTATGGAAAAAGGGTTGATATACAATGCATAGGGAAGAATGCTCTGAATTCTAATCCAGTCCTTTATCTTTATTGCAGAGGTGGCAGTCATGGAACAGGAAACCACTCACGCAATTCCCAAATTTTATTCAAATCCTCAAGGAACTGGTTTGAGAATAAAACCTCAAAGGGTACCAGAAAAGACCGGTGATCGAAAAGATCACCGATCTTTTTTTGCGCCTCTGGACCTCGGCCGGACCGGGTATTTCCGGCATGCAATCCTCGCCCCGCAACGGCAGAGCACCGGAACTTCCCAAAGTACGGAAAGCACATGTCCGGTCCCGAGGCGCTGCGCACGTTGCTCCTCAAGCCCCTCAGGCCCCCCCGATTCCTCTGCGCTGTGCGCCCCACCCACCCTCCCTCCGGAGGATGCGGCCCGACAGCCGCGAAGTATGAATGCAAAGCCTGCCGCCGTCCCGGGATTCATGTCCGGGGGACGGCGGTAGGCTCCGTCATGTCGGGAAAGGGCCGTTCAGAGGCCCAGTTGGACGAGCCACTCCCGGATGCTCTTCTCGTCGGCGCGGTTGAGCAGCCGCCCCTCCTTCCACTGCAGTGCCGGATAGGCCGCCCGCAACGCCGCGACGCTGCGGGCTATGCCGCTGCCGCCCGACGTGGCAAACGGGATCACCGTCCTGCCCCGCAGGTCGCAGCGCTCGAGGAAGGTGTTGAGCACCCTCGGAGCCTGGTCCCACCAGATGGGATAGCCGAGGAAGACGATATCGTAATCGGCGGGACGGATGTCCGGGGCGACGATCGCCGGACGTGAGGCCGGATCGCGCATCTCCACCGAGCTGCGCGACTGCCGGTCGTGCCAGTCGAGATCGGCGCTCGTGTAGGGTTCGGCCGGGGTGATGGCATACAGCTCCCCGCCTGCGACCGCCGCCAGCATCGCGGCGGCCCGGGCGGTCGTGCCGGTCGCCGAAAAACAGGCAACGAGGATTTTGGGATTCGTTTGCGCGGTGTTCATACTACGTTTTTGCTGTGCGCAGGCCGCGGTCGTCAGGCCGACGGCCGCCAGCCATACGGCAATGAATTTATACATGAGAAACGGTTTTTATTTTTCAAGTCTGTCGTACTCCTCGTCCGTGACGGGCTCGAGCCACTCGTTGGAGGTCTCCTCCCCGGCAACCTCGAACGCCAGGTGTGCGAACCAGCTGTCGGCTGCCGCCCCGTGCCAATGCTTTATGCCCGCGGGAATGTGGATGACCGTGCCGGGAAGGATCTCCACGGCCGGGCGGCCCTCCTCCTGATACCAGCCGCGGCCCGCCACGCCGATGAGCATCTGCCCCCCGCCCTGCTCCGCATGGTGGATATGCCAGTTGTTGCGGCAGCGCGGCTCGAAGGTGACGTTCGAAACGTTCACCTGCTCGCGGGAGATCGCGGCAAGGTAGCTCCGTCCGGTGAAATATCGGGCGTATGCCGTGTTCGGCTCGCCGACAGGAAAGATCATCTGCCGCTGGAAAGCGGCTTTGGCGTCGTCGCCGCCCGCATCTTCCGCCCAGACTTCCTTGGCCAGGCGGAAGGCCGCCCACGCCTTGGGCCACCCGGCATAGAAGCCGATATGGGTGAGGATCTCGGCAATCTCGGTGCGCGTGATGCCGTTCTGCCGGGCCGTCTGAAGGTGGTAGGTCAGCGAGGAGTCGGTGATGCCCTGGCTGATGAGCGAGGTGATCGTCACCAGGCTCCGGTCGCGCAGCCCGAGTTTGTCGGTGCGGCTCCAGACCTCGCCGAACAGCACATCGTCGTTGAGCTCGGCGAATTTCGGCGCGAACGTTCCCAGCTGGTCGCGTCCCGCCGTCTGTACGATTTTTTCCTGTGCCATAACTCGAAGGGTTAAAATGCTGAATACTGAAATGAGAATGATTCGGTTCATGGTTTTCTGTCAGAATGAAAGGTTGGGTTCGATTCGGAGGATAGCCGCCGCTCAGATCTGCCTGATGATTCTTGCCGGGACGCCTCCCACGACCGTATTCGCCGCCACGTCCTTCGTCACGACAGCCCCCGCCGCCACAACGGCGTTGTCGCCGATCGTCACGCCCTGCAGGATCGTGGCGTTCGAGCCCACCCAGACGTTGCGGCCCAGGACGATGGGTGCGGGCCACGTGTGGTTCCGCGCTTCGGGCCGGAGCCCGTGGTTGAGCGTGGCGAAGACCACGTTGTGTCCGATCTGGCACCCGTCGCCGATCGTCACGCCCCCGTGGTCCTGGAAATGGCAGCAGGCGTTGACAAAGACATTCTCGCCGAAGGTGATGTTCTTCCCGAAATCCGCATAGAGCGGCGGAAAGACCCGCAGCGTCTCCGGCACCCGGCGGCCGAGCAGTTCGGAGAGCAGCGAACGCACCTCCTCGGGCGTATGGTAGGACGTGTTCAGGCGGAACGTGACGCGGCGCGCCTCGTCGCTCATCTCGTCCATGAAGCGGTGGATCTCCTCCGTGTCGAGGCCCCGGCGCGTCTTTACGTAGGTCTTGAATTCTTCGATCGTCATGGTTTTGCGGTTTTGCGGTTTCTGTACTCGTTTTTCTTCCGGCGCTTCGCCTTACGGATGGCTCCCCGCGGTCATGTCCCGCAGAATGGCCATTTCGTTCTCCTCCAGACGGAAGGATTCGGCACCCCCGTCGGACATCCGGCCGCCGGACTGTTCAAGGAACCGCCGCACCACGCTCTGCGGCGTCGTTCGGTAACGTTCGGCGAGGTAGCGCACGACTTCATCGTCACAGATCGTTTCGGGAATTTTCGGGTGCCGGGCCATCGGAAGGGGCTTTTTCTGCTGCAAAAATACGAAGGCTCCGCAGGAAAAACGTGTCGATAACCGGGAGAGTTGTATCCATTTTACAGATTTTCATGCGGCTCCCCTGCGGAGGTTTGACGGGAAAAGCGTATTTTTGCAGGCAGACATCAAACTGTACGGGTTTCATGAGCAGGATACATATGGTGAAAAACGTGAGCGACTACAGCCGCTATGTGGGGGCCGCAGACCGCCACCCGCTGGTCTGCGTCATCGACTACGCCGAAGTGTC
>CALVOV010000041.1 GCA_944350385.1 uncultured Bacilli bacterium | reverse complement strand
AAGATCGGCAAGGCCGGCCGCAAGCGTCACATGGGCTGGAGACCGACCGTCCGCGGCTCCGTCATGAACCCGAACGACCATCCGCACGGCGGCGGCGAGGGCAAGAGCCCGATCGGCCATCCCGGCCCGCTGACTCCGTGGGGCAAGCCGGCTCTCGGTTACAAGACCCGCGCCCACCACAACCGCTCCGATAAGTTTATCGTGAAGCGCAGAAACGGCAAATAAGGCGTGCAGAAAGGAGCTTACGAATTATGAGCAGAAGCTTGAAAAAGGGTCCTTATGTACAGCCTGTGCTGCTCAAGAGGATTCAGGAAATGAACGCGGCCGGCGAGAAGAAAATCGTCAAGACCTGGAGCAGAGCTTCCATGATCTTCCCGGATTTTGTCGGCCACACCATCGCGGTCCACGACGGCCGCAAGCATGTTCCGGTGTATGTCACGGAGGACATGGTCGGCCACAAGCTCGGCGAGTTTGCCCCCACCAGAACCTTCAAGGGCCATGCCGGTGCAAAAACCACAGGGTCCAAGTAAGGTCTGAAAGGAGTGTATAGCATGGAAGCAAGGGCACAGTTGAGATACGCCCGCATTTCTCCCCGCAAGGTTTCCATCGTTCTGGATCTGATTCGCAACAAGCCTGCGGACGTCGCAATGGCTATCCTCAAGCACACGCCGAAGGCCGCCTGCGAATCCCTGGAGAAGCTTTTGAAGTCGGCGATCGCGAACGCCGAGAACAATCATAACATGGATGTTTCCAGACTCTACGTTGCGGAATGCTCCGTCTCCCAGGGTCCCACCCTCAAGCGCATTCGTCCTAGAGCACAGGGCCGCGCGTATCGCATCGAGAAGAAGACTTCCAACGTCACCCTGGTGCTCAAAGAGAAAGAATAAGCGTAAGGAGGTAAACTATGGGCCAGAAAGTGAATCCGCACGGTCTTCGTGTGGGCGTAATTAAAGACTGGGACTCCCGCTGGTTTGCAAAGAAGGCCGATTTCGGCGACACGCTTGTGGAGGATTACAACCTGCGCAAGGCGCTGAAGAAGCAGCTCAAGGCTGCCGGCGTCCCGAAGATTGAGATCGAGCGCACCGCTTCCAAGGTTCGCGTTCACATCCATTGCGCGAAGCCCGGCATGGTCATCGGCAAGGGCGGCGCTGAGATTGAGAAGCTGCGTCTGCAGTGCGAGAAGATGCTCGGCAAGGACGTCGCCATCAACATCGTCGAGGTGAAGTCCCCCGACCTGAACGCCCAGCTCGTCGCCGAGAACATCGCCGACCAGCTCGAGCGCAGAATTTCCTTCCGCCGCGCGATGAAGCAGTGCATCGGCCGCTCCATGAAGCTCGGCGCCAAGGGTATCAAGACCCAGGTTTCCGGCCGTCTCGGCGGCGCCGAGATTGCCCGTACGGAGCAGTATCATGACGGCACCATCCCGCTGCAGACGCTGCGCGCCGACATCGACTACGGCTTTGCCGAGGCTGCGACCACCTACGGCCGCATCGGCGTGAAGGTTTGGCTCTACAAGGGCGAGGTTCTCCATCAGGCGAACAAGCAGCCCCGCAGGGAAGGAGGCAATAAATAATGCTTTTGCCCAAGCGCGTTAAATACCGCAGAGTACATCGCGGCCGTCTGACCGGCAGAGCGTACCGCGGCAGCAAGGTAACCTACGGTGATTTCGGCCTCCAGTCCCTGGAGCCCGCATGGATCACCTCCAACCAGATTGAGGCGGCTCGTGTCGCCATGACCCGTTACTGCAAGAGATTCGGTCAGGTCTGGATTAAGATTTTCCCCGACAAGCCCATCACCGAGAAGCCGGCTGAGACCCGCATGGGTTCCGGTAAAGGTTCTCCGGAGTACTGGGTGGCCGTGGTGAAGCCCGGCCGCGTGATGTTCGAGATCGGCGGCGTTTCCGAGGAGATGGCCCGCGAGGCTCTCCGCCTGGCCGCTCACAAGCTGCCGGTCAAGTGCAAGATCGTAACGAAGGAAGAAACGGGGGTTGAGCAGTAATGAAGGCTTCAGAAGTCAGAGATTTGACCACCGCGGAGCTCGAGACGAAGCTTAAGGACCTCAAGGCCGAGCTTTTCAATCTGCGTTTCCAGCTTGCTATCAATCAGCTCGATAACCCGATGCGTATTTCCGCCGTCAAGAAGGATATCGCCCGCGTGAAGACTGTTCTTCGCGAGAACGAGCTCAGAGACGGCGCGAACGCGTAACCGAAGGAGGGGTAAGCTGTGAGCGAGAGAAACATGAGAAAGACCAATGTCGGCCGCGTCGTCAGCAACAAGATGGACAAGACGATCGTTGTCGCCATTGAGGACAGCGTCAAGCATCCGCTTTACAAGAAGATTATCAAGCGTACCGTGAAGCTCAAGGCCCACGACGAGAACAACGAGTGCTCGATCGGCGACCGCGTGCGCGTGATGGAGACCCGTCCCCTCTCCAAGGACAAGAGATGGCGCCTCGTCGAAGTGATCGAGAAGGCGAAATAAGCGTATTTCGCGTAAATCAGCAAGTTAGGAGGAACGCACTGTGATTCAACAGCAGACCTACCTGAAAGTTGCCGACAACACCGGCGCGAAGGAGCTTATGTGCATCCGCGTTCTCGGCGGTACCGGCAGAAGGTATGCCAATATCGGCGACGTGGTGGTTGCTTCCGTCAAGAAGGCAGCCCCCGGCGGCCAGGTTAAGAAGGGCGACGTTGTGAAGGCGGTCATCGTCCGCACCGCTTCCGCAATCCGCCGCGACGACGGCACCTACATTCGTTTCGACGAGAACGCCGCCGTCATCATCAAGGAAGACAAGAACCCGAGGGGCACCCGTATCTTTGGGCCTGTCGCCAGAGAGCTGCGCGACAAGGATTACCTGAAGATCCTGAGCCTTGCCCCCGAAGTGCTTTGATGGGAGGTGCCAACGAGTATGAAGAAGCTTCATGTCAAAACCGGTGACACCGTCGTCATTATGAGCGGCCGCGAGCGCGGCAAGCAGGGCAAGGTGCTGGCCGTCAGCCCCGAGGAGGGCAAGGTCATCATCGAGGGCCGCAACATGGTCACGAAGCA
>CALVOV010000040.1 GCA_944350385.1 uncultured Bacilli bacterium | reverse complement strand
TGAAATATCGTAAAGAATATATTTTGAGCGGTAGGAATTTTTCCATTTTTTTTGATTTCTTCAGGTTTGATCCTACATAAGGCATCTTGACTAAAAGCTCCAAAAGAATTAAAAGCCTGATTTGCTAAAATATTTCTATCTGCAAGAAAAAGTACTCTTGGTGCACGTGTCCCAATTTCTTTCGTATTCCATTTTGCATTAAATAATTTCCATACAATCTGAAATGCTATGCATGTTTTTCCTGTTCCTGTCGCAAGGGTTAAAAGAATTCTTTTTTTACCTTGAGCCATAGCTTTTATAACAGCATTAATGGCATTTGTCTGATAATATCTTGGTTCAAATCTTCCACCTGTTTCATAAGGAACAGAAGATATCAGTTCCCAGAGTTCAGATTTTTCTGTATAAGTCATATCCCATAATTCATCAGGAGTTGGGAAATTTGGGATAAGCTTCTCTTCACCCGTTTCCATATCAATCTGATAAATTTTATGACCATTTGTAGAATATGTATATCGGACTTTTAATAACTTTGCATACTCTTTTGCTTGTGCAACACCTTCAGAATGGCTCAGAGAAGATTTTTTTGCTTCTATAATCCCAATAATGACATTTTTGTATATCAAAGCATAATCTGCAGAAAGCTTTTGACCTCTATTTTTAGAATCAATAATTCTTCCAATAGAAATCGGATATTCTCTTGCAACACGAATTTTATCTGATCGCACCCATCCAGCTTCAATAAGTTTTGGGTCAATCAATTCAGCTCTTGTATCAGCTTCCGAATTTCTAAAATCCATGTTTGTCATAGCTTTATTATACACTAGTTTTTAATATTGTCATTATCATGTAAATATTTTTTTATACGGTTATATATTTCAATATCTGTTTCGTTATGTGCTGCAATTGTCAGATATAAATTTCCTGATTCATTTTTTTGATAAACTATCCAATCACCTGTTTTCTTTTTGGATGCAACACTTTTAGGAATTAATGCAAGAATCTTTTCTAAAAATTCTTCATCATTTTTAGAATTTTTAGATATAGCAGGAAATTCTTTGTTGAGTAAATTCATAATATTTCTAGGTATATTATGAGCATTCCATATATGTTTATGCCACAAGCCTGATAGAACTTCTCCTCGGAACATTGCTTCTTTTTTAGTAGATGTATCAGCTCTTTTGCCTTCTAAATATTCAATTTCTCTTGCGATAAAATCAAAATCCATTTTACCGCTTTTTACTAAATACAAAAATTGATTATAAAAAAGCTCAGAATATTTCCCAGAAACTAATATCGAATTAATTTTTTCTTTTAAAGTTTCACTCATATACTAATCTCTAAAACTCAATTGTACAACTACCATCCGGATTGCTAGTTATTTTATTCTTACATTTACTAATTGGCATAATTGCGGAAATATCTTCTAAAGAACCAAGATACAATTTGTATGGTTGTTGTGTATCCTCTCTCAAAATAGCTAATCGCCATTCTGATTGATGCTCATATTTATTTGATTTCCTAAAAATTTCTAGCTGTCCATGATAAGAATTAAAATCTACATATTCAACCCTTTTTGATTCAGCATAAATAAATTCTTTATTTTCGTAAGCTTTATCTATTGCAAGTTTCAATCTTTTCATAAATTCTATTGGGTTATATATTACAAGCATTGTATTGCCAAATTCTTTCAATTTTTCGTCAAAAAATCTTTCGTCGTCTGTTTCTATTTTATCTCCTGAGAATCTTGAAAATAGGCAATACAAATGAGTAAATTGCTGCGAATTTTTACTTGGAGCTGAAATAATTGTGTTTATTAAACCATTTTCCGCAGACATCTTAAATCCGTTTAATATAATTTCACATTTATCTCCTTGTAATATTTTGGTTGCATTTTCATTTGGATCCAGTTGTTCCTTGTTTTTACAATTTTTAAAAAATTCAATCGGATTACAATATAGCAAGCCTTCTTTTTGTAGCTGCTCAATATTTTCTTTCTCCCCAAATTTAATAAATAATCCTACAAACATAATTATAATTCTCCGTTGAAGGCTTTTTGAAGTATTGATTGCTTCAGCTCTTCCAGTGATTTTAGTTTTTGATTGTAGGTTTGTTCCAAATTTGAAATAAATTCTCTCATGTTATCTAGTTTTTTTACTATTGAATCTTGAGTTTCTTTTTCAGGAAATGGAAATGAATATTTTTCAAATGTTCCTAAGTTAATATTATCTTGAGCACTTCCCTTGCCTTCTGCTTGAAGAATTGATTTGAAAGATTGTAATAAATATTCTACATAGTAGATATTTGTTTCGTTATTATCAAATACACAACCGATTACACTGTCAGGGAAACAAGCATCAAAAGTCAAAATTCCTGTTTCTGCTATATTGGCAGCGATTGTAATACATAATGTACCTTTGGGCCATAATTTACTTTGGGCAAGACCTTCGTCATTATATGTTTGTGAATACTCTGTAATAAAATGATTAGAGTTTCGGACATCTCCTGTTTGTATAAAAGGATATTTACCACCGTACAATTTTTTATCATTTCTAGGTCTATGCCTAGAACGCCCCCTTCCAAAATCAATTGCGACATCTTCTAATTTTTTTCGTTCCCAATGGTTGCTGTTTGAAAATATTTGCATAAGAAATGCTTCAAACAATTCTTTAGCATTATTAAGGTTTTTGAGGGTGTTTTGTTTGGCTTTTTCGATATTTTCAAATACTTCATCCAATATCCGCACTATCC
>CALVOV010000039.1 GCA_944350385.1 uncultured Bacilli bacterium | reverse complement strand
GCCCCCATCCCCCCGGTACCGCCGCAGCACGGCGGCGCACTCCTCCGCCCCCTCGGTGGTGAACCGCAGCCGGGCGTAGGCAAGGCCCATCCGCTGCCACTCCGGTTTGTCCGCTAAGAACAAAATCTTCCCGTTCTCGATCTCGCTGCGGCAGCCGAAGGCGGGACACACCGGGAACCGTTCCCCCCGCCGGTCTACAAGGCCGTGGCCTGCGGCACAGGGGCCCTTCAAATCCTTACTTCTGCAGCCGTACCGGTTTCTTACCAGACAGTTCTCCGTAATCATCAGCGGCAGCCGCCCGTAGACCACCGCCTCACAGGGGAGAGTCTTCCGCACGTCCCGCATCTGCTCCCACCTCAGCTCAAAGGACAGCGTAGCACAGGTAAGCCCTTCCTCCCTCAAAAATTCTACCGCGAAGCTGTTGAAGATATTCAGCCCAAAGTCGCCACGGGGCAAAAGTCCCGCCCTTTGGACCAGGGCAATCTGGCCGATGTTGTGGACCTGGGCGGCGGCGTAGCCCCGCCCCTTGGCCTTCTCCATCTGCTCTGAGAGCCAGGGCTCGTCCCTGTCCCGCCAGATCCGGGGCAGCTCCAGGGAGAAGAGGGTCTCTCCCCTCCCCTGCTTCGGGTCCACCTGCTCCCACAGCCAGATGGGCACGGAGAGGACCGCCGGCTCCTCCGCCAGCAGCTTTGCCGTCACCTGCTCCGGCCGCATCACCGACACGGTGAGGGACGGGGCCTCCCGGCGGCGCTCCGCCTCCGGCAGGGACGGCGTGGGACAGCTCCGCCGCTTTGGCAGGGCCGTCCGCTTTTCCTCCAGGGCCTCCAGGCCCGCCCGGCGCAGGGCGTTCAAATCCCCGGCGCTGAGGTACAAATCCTCCCCCACCTCCGCCGTGACGGACCGGCACACAAAGGTGGTGCCCCCGGTCTTCCCCAGGCGGTTCTCCGCCTCCGCCGCCGTGAGGCCGCGGCTCCGGGCGCTCTGGGGCGCCGCCCCGGCCACGGTGACGGTGTTCCCGTCCCCGTCCCGGACGGTGAGGGACGACGGCTCCCCCGCCCGGAGCCGGGCGGTGAGGTCCACCGGGATCCGGCGCAGATCCTCCCGGTCGTAGGCCGCCTTGGCCTGGGCAAAGAGGTCCGCCGGGTCCTGGGCGTTCTCCGGCCGGACGCCGAACATGTCCGGCCCCTTCCGCCCCCGCCAGTACCCGTCGGTGAAGCCGCTGCGGGAGAAGGCCAGGGCCAGAATCCGCTCCTCCTCCGCCGTGGCGGGGCGGTCCTCCTTACATAGACGGCTGTAAATCTGAGTGATGACGGCCACATACTCCGGCCGCTTCATCCGCCCCTCCAGCTTGAGGCTGGACACCCCCATCCGGAGGAGGTCCGGCATGTACCGGGCGAGACAGGCGTCTTTCAAACTGAGGGGGTGGCCCTGCTTCCCTCCGTCCATGGCGTAGGGCAGGCGGCAGGGCTGGGCGCAGGCCCCCCGGTTTCCGGAGCGGCCCCCGATGAGGGCGCTCATGGCGCACTGGCCGGAGTAGCACATGCAGAGGGCCCCGTGGCCAAAGACCTCAATGGCCATGGGGCTCCTCTCACAGATGGCGGCGATCTCCTCCCCGCTGAGCTCCCGGGCCAGCACGGCGCAGCGGACGCCCAGCTTCCCCAGGGCCTCCACCCCGGAGAGGGTGTGGACGGACATCTGGGTGCTGCCGTGGAGGGGCAGGTCCGGGGCCACCGCCCGGGCCAGGGATACCACCCCCCAGTCCTGGACGATGACGGCGTCCACCCCGCAGCGGGAGGCCTCCCGGAGGAGGTCCGCCGCCCCCCGAAGCTCCCGGTCGGTGAGGAGGGTGTTGACGGTGAGGTACACCCGCACCCCCCGGAGGTGGCAGTAGGCCACCGCCCTCGGCAGCTCCTCCAGGGTAAAATTTTTCGCGCCCCGGCGGGCGTTGTAGCCGCCGGCGCCCAGGTACACCGCGTCGGCCCCGTTCTGGACGGCGGCCACCATGGCCTCCCAGTGGCCGGCGGGGGACAGGATCTCCATGGTCACTTCTTCTGCAGCTGCTGCTGGAGCTTGAAGACCTCCCGCTTCAGGTCGGATGCCTCCGCCTTGGCCCGGTTGGCCTCGTCCAGATAGCCCTTGAGCTGGCTGCGGATATTCTCGCTGCTGCTCTGGCTCTTGAGATATTCGTCGGCGATATTCACCGCCGCCAGAATGGCGGCGTCGGTGAGGCTCACCCGGCCTCCCGCCAGAATCTCCGACATCTTGCTGTCCACCATGGCGGCCACTTTCTGCATATAGGAGGGGGACTCCTCGGCGGTGAAGGTGTACTCCTCCCCGCAGATGCTGACGGTGATGCGGTTGTTTTCCATACCATATCCTCCTTGGGCGGCATATTCTCCCATTTTTCTATCTATTCAGTATACCATATCCCTCCGGCGGAGCAAGAGGGCCGGGGGGAAATTTTCAAAATGTTCTATTTTTCTCACCGGCAGAATTTCTCCGCTCAGGCGTCGAAGGCCCGGCGGACCGGCGCCACCGTCTCCTCCGTTTTTCTTTTCTTTAGCTTATCACAGGACCGGGGAAAAGGCAACCGAAGGGCAGGGGGGAAAATTCTTGTCAGCGGGGAATACTTATGCTATAATATATGCTGAATTATTGTGGGGGTAAAGGCCCCTGGACAGGAGAATCGTTTTGAAGAGAACCGACGTTTTACTCTCCCCCGACGCCATGGCGCGGCAGCGG
>CALVOV010000038.1 GCA_944350385.1 uncultured Bacilli bacterium | reverse complement strand
AGTGCAAATAAATTACTCTTAATTTTATATTTCAAATTTTTTATAACATTTAAGCATTCTTCATATGTTATTTTTTTATTATTTTTACGACCATCAGGTTTATTAAGCATTTTATAGTCATAATCATCAAGCATATTAAAAGCAGTTGAATAACTATTAATAACTTTTATTATCTCTCTTGCATCAACATTATTTAAATCAGTATCAATTCTATCAGCTATATTAATCAACTTAATTGTTTTTTCAAGATACTCTAATCTTTTATAATTAACGGAGTAACCCTTAATTAAATAATCTTTTAAGACATTATTAGCCCACTTTCTAAAAATAATGCCATTTTTAGATTTAACTCGATAACCAATGCTAATTATCATATCTAAATTATAGTATTCTACTTGATATGTTTTACCGTCTTTTGCAGTTGTTGCAAATTTTGCAACAACTGAATTATCTAGTTCTTCTTCTAACGCATTTTTAATATGTCTAGAAATAACAGATTTATCTCTATCAAATAATCTAGCCATTTGATCTAATGATAACCACACTGTTTCATCTTTCATATTTACTTCTAATTTAACATTTTGATTTTCAAATAGTATTATTTCATTTTTCATATAATCCTCCTTTTATTTTAATTTATCTATAAACCTTTCTTTTAGCAATATCATTTGTGGTTTCACAATTATATAAACCCTTATATCCAGCATTATGAAATTTATCAAAATTTTTAACTCCACATTTTTTAGCAACTTTATTTAAAAAATTCTTCCCTTTTCTAATCAAATTTCTTTGATAAAATCTTTTCTCATCTTCAGTTAACATAGAATATTCTTTTTCAGTTAATTCCATTTTTCTAGTTTGAACAGCAAAATAAGTTTGACCTAAAGCAACAACTTCTTTTCTAGAGTCAGAATTCTGAACTATTAAATAACACGCATATCTTGATAATTTATAATCTAATAAATTTTTAACTCCACCATTAGGCATTTTTGATGTTTTTCCCACTTGGGAAAAATGTCCAAAGACTTTATAATTACTATTCTCACATGCTTTCTTAGCGTGTTTTATTACATTACAAAATTTATCCCATCTTTTATACTCTAGTACATCTTGTAATTCTCTAACTAACTAAAATTCATTACCAAACTCATTAATATGTTTTATATCCTCAAATATTTTGTTTTCATAATATTTTCCTCCATAATAAAAAAACAAGTCTAAACTTGTCTTATAATATTATTATTCACTAATTTTTCATGAAACACTTTTATTAAAAATTAATTATTTTCAATCATTTTCTTCTATTTCAAAACCTAATAATTTTTCACACATTTTTTCATACAAATCTTGTTCATGTCTAATAGTATCAATTAAAAACATTTTATCATTTTCATATTCTTTTAAACCCCTCATATAATAAGGTTTATCATCATCTAATACAATAAATGGCATAATGTTATTTCTTAAACATTCTTTAAACATTATTATTCTACCTATACGACCATTTCCATCTCCAAATGGATGAATTCTTTCAAATCTAAAATGAAAATCAACAATATCATCTAAAGTAATATTCGTTTTAGAATTATATTCTTTTATTAATTCTTCTATTTCTTTTTCTACGTCTTCTGGTGCTGTAGTATTAATTACTTTAACTATACCTATTATATTAGGAATAACTTTAAATCCACCGACGTTATATCTAGGATCTTCTTCATCACTAGTGTTCCTTTTTAATATCTTATTCATTTCAATTATCATATCTTTAGTTAATAACTCATCAACATTATCTAACATATAATCAAATAATTTAAAATGATTTTTAGATTCAATTAAATCATCTAATTTAATTAATGTTTCACTTTTAGAAATAAATGAAGATGTATCAAATATTGCTTCGGTTTGTTCACTAGTTAACCTACTACCCTCAATCTTATTTGAATTATACGCAAAATTAACTTGTGAATAATGATATATATTACCTTTAAATTTAGATTCTTTTTGTTTAATTAATTCGTTTTTAATTTTATCTATATTCATAAACTAATCTCCCTCGACCAAACTTATATTCTAACATTTTAGTAACAGTTTTTAACTATTCAAACTCAACTATAGCATTTACATCGTAACAATTCATTCTAAAGATTAGGTTCATCTTTTGATAAATAATTTTTAGCAATTTCCGTTTCTTTTCTAGTAGGCATATCGCCTTTAAAATTTGTAAGTCCGATATTATCTTTTTTACTATCTACTCTATTATATACTATTTCAGCAGCGGTATTATTTTAAACGGCATAATGTATTTTATTTTGAACTGTCTTAAAAAAATTAATTGTAATTTCCTTTTTTGGATTATAATCAACTGAGGTTGCATATATGTCTAATATTTTTCTCCAGAAAACTTTTTCACTTGATCTTATATCTCTTATTTTATCAAAAAGTTCATCAAAATAAGGATCATTACCATTATTTTTAAATCTTTCCACATTCAGATTATATCCTTTTATTAAATATT
>CALVOV010000037.1 GCA_944350385.1 uncultured Bacilli bacterium | reverse complement strand
ACTTATACTTTGAAGCAAAAATTTGATTGTTATCTTCTGGTAAAGTATATTTTACAACTTGGTCACTTTTATCTGCACAAAGTACGATTCCAATAGGCGGATTATCTCCTTCATTCATCATTTCTCTTGTATAATAATTAACATACATTTGCATTTGTCCTAAATCTTGATGCGTTAAATCCCCCAATTTTAAATCTATTATTACAAAACATTTTAATATATAGTTGTAAAACACTAAATCAATAAAGAAATGTCTTCCATCAAAAGTTATTTTCTGCTGTCTTGCTACAAAAGAAAATCCCCTTCCTAATTCTAGTAAAAATTTTTGTAAATGGTCTATTATTGCTTGTTCCAAGTCTTTTTCATAAAAACTTGTCTTTCCTTCTAACCCTAAAAATTCTAATACATATGGATCTCTTATAATATTTTTTGGTTCAACTTTTTCTGGTAACGCTATTTCATTTGTTACTGAATCTTTATCTTGACTTGCTAATAATCTTTCATAGTAAAATGCTCCTATTTGTCTTTTTAATTGTCTTACACTCCAATTTCCTTTTACACTTTCATTAGCATAAAACTCTCTTGCTTTATTATCTTCAATTCTCATTAATAAATTATAATGTGACCAACTCAATTCGCTAGACAGTGTCTGGCGAATTGGAAAAGTACGATAAAACTGCCTCATATTTTTCAAATTTGCAACAGTAAAACCTTTTCCAAATTCTTTTGTTAAATGTTCAGATAAATACTCCAATAATTTCTTACCGTATTCAGCTCTATCATTTTTGCCACATGCTTTATGTATTTCTTGTCCAATCTCCCAATATGCTTGTACCATTGCTGTATTAACGGCAGTATATACTTTTGATTGTGCTGTTAACACACTATTTCTAATTATTTTGTATGATTCTTCTGGTTGTATTGTTATTTGGTTATCACTCATAAGTTCCCTCCTTTTGATTATTCTAAAATACCTCTCTCTCCTACTAATTTAACATTAGCACTATTAGGCTTAAATTCATTCTCTAATTCATCTATATAAGCATATTGAGGTATATATAATGCATTTCCTGAAATTATGCATTCTCCTGCCCCTAATACTGTTACCATATTTAAACTTGCTTCATTCATATAAGCTACTGTTTTTCTTATTTTTTCTATATCATTAGGATTTACTAGCTTATGTATAAAATAATTTTGTAATTGCGATGTTATAGTCGTCGATATATCACTTGGTCTTTGACTAGCAATCATAAGATATACTCCAAATTTTCTTCCTTCTTTGATTATTTTCTCGAATGTTTTTAAACTATTTCCATGCATCTCAGTTTCTTCTTTACTGCTTGACAATAAATTATGTGCTTCATCAATCACTATGTTTAGAATTGATTTCACTTCATTATTCCCTTTACTTTCAGTTTTATTATCGTATAATATATTAGATATCAATGAAGGTATTACTTCTTTCATCTCTTTATTTACATTTCCTAATTGAATTACGCATATATTTTTATTTTCAAAAATACCATTTTCCAATTCTTCTGTTGAAGATTCAAAGATTTTTAAAAGTTGTAATTTTTTATTAGCCATTCTAAACATTAAGGGACTTATATATTCAAAATTTATTCCGTTTTCATTTCTTTGTACAATCTCTAATAATAATTCAAATTCAAACCTATCTAGCGAATTTTCAATTGGTTTTATTCTAATCCCAAGCTTGTCAATATCTTCCAAACTTTTTAAGTTATAGTTATTGTTGTCATAATAAAATTCTCCTGTCTTTCCATTAAATTTTATCCTATCTATATTTTCAAAATATTGTTCTGCATAGTTTCTTATTGAATAAAACATTGTATTTTTCCTGTTATAAATAATTCTCTTTATTAAATTAAGTCCTCTATGGTTGTCTAAATCTAATTCTTTTTTTGAATTCTCATAGGCTTTTCTTATAATAGGCATTTGAGTCTTTTCTGTAGCATTCAATATTATTCCCCAATCTTCAGCTGATAATTCTTTAAAATCAAATGGTATTTTGCTAGCATTATCTTTTCTAGTATTCAAGTTAAATATTTTCTTTTTTTCTTCATTGCAAATTGCATTTCCACCATATTCATTATTTAAATCAAAAATTAATATTTTAGAATTATCTTTTTGGGGAAGATTTTCAATCTTTTCTATATATTCCTTCAATATTTTAGACATTGTGTTAGATTTACCACTCCCTGTATTTCCAAATATTCCTATATGAGAAGGTATTAACTGATTTATGTCTAATGCAATATCATTAGAATTATCAAAAAGATTTTTTCCTATTTTTATTGATTCTTTGGGTCTATAAAAAATAATTTCAAAATCTTCTTTTTCTAAAGTTTCTATTTTTGCTTCTACTATTGGCAATAGTCTTAATCCTCCTAAGAATTTTCCGTTTGTAATTCTTCCTTTAACTTCAAGTTCAACTAAATACGCTATTTCTTTAGACTCATTATTATCAAATTTTAAATATTCACCTACTATTTGGCATATTATAATATCTAGTCCGACTCTTGTTTTTACATAACTATTTATTTGAGGGGCTGGAATTATATTTCCATTTTCTATAATATGAGGAGGCAACTTTTGATCCATCTTTGCCAAAATTTTTATTCCTCTAACTTCAACTATTTTACCTATGAGCATTATTTTAACACTCCTTCAATTATATTAGAACATCTTTTTACTGTTCCTATTTTTTCTTTTAATTGGTTTATAATAATAACTTTATTACCATGTTTTTTTATCTTTTCTGGTAGCTCTTCATCATTATTATATCTATA
>CALVOV010000036.1 GCA_944350385.1 uncultured Bacilli bacterium | reverse complement strand
TAGAAGAGGAATTTCCATATTATGAAATAAATTTTGATTGCGATAGTTATAATAAAACAGAATACAATGAAATTGTTGCCAAGGCTATTAGCGAATGGCAACAAATGAAAGAGAAAAGAGATAATTCAGAAATATCTGATGATGAGTACCTCGAATGGAAATTGAATTATGAAATTTAAATACAAAAAATAATAAATAATATTTGTGATATAATTAATTTATTGAATGGGGTGATATTATGTCAAGTTTTCTTAAAGATAATAATAAATTAGTTAAAGAATGGAATTATGAAAAAAATAAAGATATAGACATAAATAAAATAACTCTTGGTTCAAATAAAAAAGTGTGGTGGATATGTGATAAAGGTCACGAATGGCAAGCTGTTATAGCAAGTAGAACTCTTAATAATAGCGGTTGTCCATATTGTAGTGGACACAAAGTTTTAAAAGGATATAACGATTTAATAACTATCAATAGAGATTTATCACTAGATTGGGATTACGATAAAAATACTATCAATCCAAACGAAATATCACCAAATAGTCACAAAAAAGCATGGTGGAAATGTTCTAAATGCAATTATGAATGGCACGCTGAAATAAAATCTAGAAATCAAGGCTCAGGATGTCCTCGTTGTGGAAGACACAATTTATCAAAAATAAAAATAAATAAAGCAGTACAAAAATCTGGTTCACTTGCAGATACCAATCCTGAATTGGCTAGAGAATGGAATTATGAAAAAAATGGTGAATTAAGACCAGAAAATTTAACTATAGGAAGTAATTTAAAAGTATGGTGGAAATGTAACAAAGGTCACGAATGGCAAGCTGTTATATCTTCGAGAGGATATGGTTCTGGCTGCCCGTATTGTAGTGGGCATAAAGTTTTAAAAGGATACAATGATTTAATAACTATGAATAAAGATTTATCTTTAGATTGGGATTACGATAAAAATACTATCAATCCAAATGAAATTTCACCAAATAGCCATGAAAAAGTATGGTGGAAGTGTTCTAAATGTGACTTTGAATGGTATGCTGAAATTAAATCAAGAAATCAAGGAACTGGTTGTCCAGAATGCAGTAAAAAAAAGTTAATTGAAACTAGAATAAATAACTCGATATGCAATAAAGGCTCGCTTAGTTCAAATTATCCAATTATTGCTAATCAATGGAATTATAAAAAAAATGGCGAATTAAAGCCAAATAAAGTTACTCCGAATTCAAACAAAAAAGTATGGTGGATCTGTGATAAAGGTCACGAATGGCAAGCCATTATTTCTAGTAGAACACTTTTAAATACTGGTTGTCCCTATTGTGCTAACGAAACACAAACATCTTTTGCAGAACAGACAATTTATTATTATTTAAAAAAAGCATTTAAGAATGTTAAAAATAGATATTTAATTGAAAATCAAGAAGTTGATATTTATTTACAGGATTATTTGATTGGTATAGAATATGATGGTGCAAGATTTCATAATAATAATAAATCTATATTACGTGAACAAAGAAAATACGAAATTTTAAAAAATAATAAAATAAAATTAATTAGAATTAGAGAATACTATAATGAAAAATATAATATTAATTCAGCAGATTATTATCTAGGTTATAGTAATAAACAAAAAAATAAAAATCTAAATAATATTGTTAATGATTTATTACACTTAATTTCTAAGTTAATAAATAAAAAAATAAATGTCGACGTAGACATAGATAGGGATAGAAACGATATATATAATTTATACATTATTAGTGAAAAAGAGAATAGTTTATTATCAAAAAAGCCAGAACTATGCAAGTATTGGAACTATGATAGAAATGGGTTATTGACGCCTGATAAGGTTCCAGCTGGAAGTAGTAAAAGAGTATGGTGGAAATGCGAAAAAGGTCACGAATGGCAAGCTATAATATCAAGTAGAACAGAAAAAAGTGGATGCCCTTTTTGTTTGAATCAAAAAGTTTTAGAAGGATTTAATGATTTAAAAACTACTCATCCAGATTTAATCATTGAATGGAATTATAAAAAGAACAAAATAAAACCAGAAGAGATTACTTATGGAAGCAACAAAAAGGTTTGGTGGGTTTGCAAAAAATGCAATCATGATTGGGCAGCAATTGTGAATAGTAGAGTTCGTGGTAATGGGTGTCCAAATTGTATGAAAGAAAAAATTTCAAACTCCCAAAAAGCAACTGGTTTAAAAAAATATGGAAGTTTACAAAAAAATTATCCAGAATTATTAAGGGAATGGGATTATAATAAAAATAAAGAATTGGATCCTGATAAAATAACTTCATCTGCCAAATACAAAGTATGGTGGAAATGCACAAAATGTGGTAACGAGTGGAAAGCATGGGTAGCAGATAGAACTCAAGGAAAAGGTTGCCCGGAATGTGGTAAATTAAAAATGATTAAAAAAAGAATAATTAATCAGATTAGCAATACTGGAAGTTTATATGATAATAATCCTAGTTTAGTTAAAGAATGGAATTATAAAAAAAACGGTGAATTAAAGCCAAATAAAGTTACTCCAAATTCAAACAAAAAAGTTTGGTGGACATGTTCAAAATGTGGATATGAATGGGAAGCAATTATTTCATCTAGAAATTTTGGTGCTGGATGCCCAAAATGTGCAAACCGAATAAAGAGAAAAGTGGGACAATATGATAAAGAAAATAATCTTATTAATCAATACAATTCTATAACTGAAGCATCAAAACATACGGGAATACATACAACTTCTATCAGTAATGTATGTAAAGGACAAGCACAAACAGCAGGTAACTATTATTGGAAATATTTAGAAGAAAATAAGAAGTAGGAATACTTCTTTTTCTTATGCAAAAAATCGCATCCTAATAATTATTTATAAAAAATGATAAAGTTTTTATAGAGGTGATTTAATGAAAAGAAAGGTAGCAATATATGCAAGAGTTTCAACAGAACATGAAGCTCAATTATCTGCTTTAGATAATCAAGTCCAATACTATGATAGTATTTTAAAACAACATCCTGATTGGATCCTATATGATAGATATATTGATGAGGGTATAACTGGAACTTCTACTAAGAAGAGAAAGAATTTTATGAGAATGCTAGAAGATGCTAAAGAAGGTAAATTTGATTTAATAGTTACTCGTGAAGTATCAAGGTTTGCAAGAAACACAGTTGATACTTTACAAGAGACTAGGAGACTAAAGAAGATAGGAGTGGAAGTTTATTTTATTGAAGATAATATATGGACATTTAATGATGAAGATGGAGAGTTAAAACTTACAATAATGGCAACACTTGCTCAAAATGAAAGTAAAAAAACTTCTCAAAGAGTAAAAGCTGGCCAAATGATTTCGTTTCAAAATGGAGTGTTCTATGGAACAGGTAATATACTTGGATATGATAAAGTAGGTAAAGATTTAGTAGTTAATGAAGAACAAGCTGAAATAGTAAGATTTATCTATTCAGAATATTTAAATGGTAAAGGAACAGTTTCTATAGCAGATGAGTTAACAAGGAAAGAGGCAAAAACATCAACCGGACTAACTAACTGGAGTCCGTCTTACATATCAAGAGTATTAAGAAACCCATTTTATTCAGGTACTATAGTTTATAGGAAATCATATATACCAGATTATCTTGAACAAAAGCCTAAAATGAATTACGGAGAAGTAGAACAAGTAATTGTAGAAGGTAAACATGAACCGCTTGTATCAAAAGAGGACTTTAAAAAAGTTCAAGAAATAATGGATGGTCATTCAAAACAAATTAAACTTGGTATTAGACGAGCTAAAGGAACTGCTAAAAATATTTGGAGTAAAAAGTTAATATGTGAATGTGGATCTAATTTCAATAGAAGAGTTTATCATAGGAATAAAACTAACACTACATTTTCTTACGTTTGCTATAACCGAAAAATGCATCCTAATAGTAAATATAAAAATACTGATTATAAATCGTGTGAAGTAAAAGAAGTTCAAGAGTGGAAATTACAATTTATGGCAGAAGCAATTTTTACAAAGCTTACACAAGATATGGATAATAGAAAAGAATTAGCTAATAGATTAATTAATGGAGTGAAGATGGATGATCATCCGGAGAAAAAAATAAAACAAAGAATTGATAAATTAAATCAATTAATAAAAAAGGAAACAGCAAAATTAGATAAACTAATTGATACATATTTAGATGAAACAATAAATATAACAATGTATGATATATTTCAAAAGAAGTTATCAAGTAGAATAGAAAAATATAAAATAGAAATTAGCGAATTAGAAAAAGAATATAAATCAATAGAACCATTAGAGGTAAGAATTGAAAAAGTAAAAAATAATATTCGTAAATTATTAGATATTAGTTATAATGGTGTTGATGAAAAAATAATAGAAGAATTTGTATATAAAATAATAGTTCATAAAGATTATTTTGAATGGAAGTTAAATTTTATGAATGAAACAATAAAATTAGAGATTGATGGTAAGAGTAAATCAGATTGTCTAATTTTAGAATATAATGATTAAATGATATAATAAGTATGAAGGTGATATAATGAGAAGATTAAATTTAGAACAGGTGCTTATGGTATGTAATGAATTTATAAAAGGTAGAGGTTTTACACGACATTTAAATATGAAACAAGATATTATTGATTATTTGCAAAAATATGATTATATAGCCAAAAATGGTAATTATGGTTATGGACTTAATGATAAATTTTATAATAACTATAAGAAGGATATAGAATCATTAGGTTTAACAAAATTTCAAAAAGAATTAATTAAACATTATAATCCTTATACCCCGGTTTATTTTGATGGTGAACTAATGCATTTGTTTTTAAATAATCCTAATTTTCATTTTTCCTGGAGTGGCTATAGAGGTTATGTATGTTCAACTGATGAGTCTAAACTTGATATTTATATAAAGAATGTTTGCCTTTGTCATGATTTATTTGAAAATAAAATTGTTATTGGAATATTCTTGGTAGATTTGATTGATTTAAATTTTCAATATCAAATAATGCTCGAACCATTTAAGTTGGAAAACATAGATGATAGATATGAATTTCATTACTACAATATAAAAAATTTAATGTATGGTGAATGGTTAAATACGGATGAAGAAGATATATATACGATATTGTTAGAAGGGATAAAAATAGTAAATTATATATTTCAAAAGAAGTATGGTTTTAAATTATATAAAAACGAATATGAGTGTGGAAATCTACAATTTTATATGCCATTATTTTATCCAACAAAGATTAATAGATTTAACTTTTGTATGGAAATATATAAAATTTTTTTAGATAACATTAATAAAAATGGTTTGAATAAAAAAATATTAAATGATTATGATAAGATGCCTAATAAAAATGAGATTGATATTGAAAAGTTAGACAAAAGTGAATATGGATTTTTCACTTTATTTAAATTATACTTTGGACAGTATAAACAATTTGATAAAATTTCATATCAAAAATTAAATGATATTAGAATATTAAGAACAGAGCCTGCACATAAAATATATACTAATGATCTAAATTATGATTATTGTAAAGAACAAGATGAAATATTAATTAATATATATAGAATAATTAATAATATTATTAAAATTGAAGATAACAATTATAGTTATTTAAAAGACTATAAAAATGGAGATTATGTTTGTTTTTATGGAGAACGTGGAGCAATATTACAAAAGAACGGATTTAATTCAAAACAATATAAATATTATGATGGATATTTGAGATTGAACAACGATAAGTTTCAAGTAAGAGATGCTGAAATATTAATAGCTGGGAATAATAAGGAAGAAATAGAACACACATTAAAAAAACATTTAAAAAATAATTCCAGTTTAAACGAAGATGATATAAAATATGTAATTAACATTCTTTTAAATAATAAGAGGTGTATTCCAACTAATAGAGAATTAAGGTCATTTTTTTATGGCCATGCATATATAAAACAATTTTATGGTGAATGCAAAAATTATAAAAAAACCGGAATGAAATTATATAAAGATTTTTTGAAGAAAAATTATAAATACTATATAATATTTGCTGATTCAAGTGAACTATATTGGAATTTTGAAAAGAATCTTCAAATCATAAAAAAAGAAAATGAAAATTTATTTGGATGTGGATTATTACTTTATCTTCTAACAAATAATTTTTCTAATGACGATTCAAATATTTTTATTAAGCAAATTGATAATATGCTATTTTCAAATAATGTTTGGGATTAGCAGAAATGGTCATCATAGTCAAAATAGAACGGTATATCGTTATTTATAGTATTCCTAAGTGTTGTGTGGCACAAGCAAGTATCCGTCAAAAGGCAAACAAATAGGCAGTGAGAAAAGATTCTTTTTAACCCGTATAATTCTTACAAAAGATGATATTTTAAGATATTCAGATGAAGAGGAAGATACTAGTTTTATAAAATTAAAAAACCCTATTATGATTGATATTTATATATAAATTAGACTAAGATAAAGTTATCTTGGTCTTTTTTGTGCAAAAAATAAATATTTTGCGACAAAAAAAGGAGGTGAAAAAAATGCGATATTTATCTTTAAAACCAAAGTTAAAAGATTTGACGCAGGGATCAAGAATTGCTTTTGCAAGACAATTCAGAAAATTTACTCAAGATGAAGTTTCAGAAAAGTTAGGGTTAACTTGAGAAAATAAAAGAGTAAATATGACAAGATATGAAAAGGGTGAAAGAACACCTAAAGACGATAAACTTAGTGAAATTGCTAATATTTTAAATATTAATCATCATTCTATTGAAAAATATAATTTTGAAAATTCCTTAGATATAGTTTATATATTTACTTGGTTAGAAAAATTATACCCTAAAATGAACATTGATGTTGCGAGAAGATATATTCAAAGAAATAAGAAATCATCTGATAAATTAATAATTAAATGGATAGATTTATTTAATAAAATAGAAGATATTAAGAAGTAATAAATAAAGTGAAATGAAATATACTAATAAAGA
>CALVOV010000035.1 GCA_944350385.1 uncultured Bacilli bacterium | reverse complement strand
ATTATTATATTGACTAATAATACTATTAAAATCCATAACATAACCCCCAAAAGTAGCAATATTATATCACATTTTCAAAAAAAAATAAAGAGGTAAAAAAAACGTTGGAAATCCAACGTTATTCTCTTAATGGCGGAGTAGGAGAGATTTGAACTCTCGTGCCAGTTGCCCGACCTACGCCCTTAGCAGGGGCGCCTCTTCAGCCTCTTGAGTACTACTCCATTCCTCTTATGCGTCCGCAAATACAATATTACATTAATAAATATAAAATGTCAACAAAAAATAAAAAAAACTCCTATCGGAGTATCAAACAAATTTGGTGACGAGTACGGAATTCGAATCCGTGAATGCTGCCGTGAAAGGGCAGTGTGTTAAGCCACTTCACCAACTCGCCATATGGCGCCCCAACTAGGACTTGAACCTAGGACCCCTTGATTAACAGTCAAGTGCTCTAACCAACTGAGCTATTGAGGCATTCAATGGTGGACCTGATAGGACTTGAACCTATGACCCCACGCTTATCAAGCGTGTGCTCTAACCAACTGAGCTACAGGTCCATATAAATCAGTACTTTTTCATTTTACTATATGTTTTTTATTTTTGCAAGAGAAATTTGTTTTTTTTATTAACAAACGATATTTTTCTCAATTGCAAATATAGAATACTATAAAGAAACTAATAAAGTCAAGCAATTTTTACTATTATTTTAATATTTTTATTTATTTCGAGTATTTATAAACCAAAATAGATATATAAATTAAAAAAAACACTTGTCTTTTGTATAAATTTGATATAAAATAAATATGCATTCAGAAAAAATGGGCTGTTAGCTCAGTTGGTAGAGCAACTGACTCTTAATCAGTGGGTCTAGGGTTCGAATCCCTAACAGCCCACCATTTTATGTAAATTAAAAGAACACTAACGTGTTCTTTTTTTATGTTTCTATATTCTTGTTCCACAATTACTACAATAATCTACACCTGTTCTAATTACTATTACATACTGAGAACAATATTTAGAATTGTTACAGATGCAATTATACTAACTAATAATATTGAGCCTAGTAAATAATTTTACTTCTTGATCATTTAAGTAACTCTATCAATTTTCTTCTATCTTAACTTTCCTTTAATACCTTTAACCCCAGTATTAGCAGCAAAACCAGCTAAAATATTACTATCAAATGAATGAGTTTTACTTACACGCTTTTTATAATCTTTAATACCAATTTGAATCATATTATCTAATAAAGATGCAAAATCAACATTTTTAGCATCCCATAAATAAAAAGCTAAACTACCAGGGATAGAATTTATCTCATTTATATAAACTTTATTTGTTTTGTCATCAATTAAAAAGTCAATTCTTGAATTACCAGAAGAACCTAATGCTCTAAATGCACGAACAGCAATATCTTCAACTTCTTCTCGAGTAGCTTTGCTTATATCAGCAGGTAATTTTCTATTAGTAGATGCCATACCTTTAGAGTTAGTAACTTTAATATTCTTAGCACCTTTAGTCTTACCTTTTCCTCCACCGATATATTTATCATTAAAAGTTAAAAACTTATTAGCGGAAAGTACTTCCTCTATTTCACTAACTTTTTGATGTTCATAATTACCCATTACAGCAATATTAACCTCTTTTAAGTTTTCTACAACTTCTTCAACCAATATCTTAGAATCATATTGAATAGCATCATCAATACCCTCTATTAATTTTTCCTCGTTTTCGCAAACACTTATACCAACAGAAGATCCAGTACAAGCAGGTTTTACAATAACTGGATATTTTAGCTTAGAAACCTTCTTAATAACTTCATCTTTATTACTCTTATAATCAATATCATAAAACCATACATATTTTGTCATTGGAATATCTGCACTCTTCCAAATATCTTTCATAAATACTTTATCTTGCCCAACAACAGAAGCATAAACATCTCCACCAACAAATGGAATACCTATACTTTGAAGATATCCTTGTAAAACACCATCTTCTACATTAGTTCCATGTACAATTGGAAAAGCAATATCAATATCTTTTACTACTGACTTAAACAATCCCTTTTTATTTTGTAGTACGAAGCTACCATTCCTATAGTATAAAACAACATTTTTACAATATTTTTTTATTAATCCAAAATCTTGATAAGTTTCAATATCTTTAAGGATTTCTCCTGTATACCACTCACGGTCTTTTGAAATATAGATTGGAACAACTTCATACTTATCTAAATCAATTTTATTCATAGCTTGTATAGCTGAAATAATACTTACTTCATGCTCTACAGACTCTCCACCAAAAATAACACCAACTTTAATTTTCATAATTAACATCTCCTATTCATTATAAGTATCAGGTAAATCATTTTCAAACAATGCATAAACCTCTTCTTTTCCTACTAAAGATTGTACAAAAGGATAAGCATCTCTAACATCATTAAATACTACTATTTTGTTCTTGTCAAATCCTTTTTCAATTAAGCCATCATAGATAGGCTTAGTTTTATGTTCTCCAATAAGTACAGCATAATCTGCTTTTTCAGCAATTTGCATTCCAAATATTTTATTATATTCAAACTCCTTATCACCAAGTTCAATCATACCTGGAGTAACAACAACTTTAATTCCTGGCATCATTCCAAGAACATCACAAGCATTTTTTGCTCCTACAGGATTAGAATTATAAGCATCATCAATCATATAAAAATCACCAAGACGCTTTAATTCAAGTCTATGCTCAACAGGTGATACACCACGTACAGCATAAATTAAATCATCCATCTCTATATTAAATTGAATGCCACAAGCAATACCAGCTAAAATATTATATACATTATGCTTGCCTAATAACTTCGTAGTAAAATTATATTTATTTTTATCCCCTTTTAATACTACATCAAAAGAAGTTCCTTTATTAGAACATCTAATATTTATTGCCCTAACGTCAGACATATCATTATCAATACCAATCCAAATAGTTCTAACTTTATTTTTTAATTTATAAGAGACTTGTTTAGGATCATCTGCATTTAAAATAGCAAATCCATCTTGTGGTAAAGATTCAATAAGCTCAAATTTACCTTTAACAATATTTTCTTCACTACCAAACGTCTCCAAATGTGCAGTACCAATAGTAGTCAAAATACCATACTTAGGATGAACTAAATTACATAATCCTTTAATTTCACCTCTAACATAAGCCCCCATCTCCGCAATAAAAATATCTGTAAATTTATCCATATAATTATTAACAGTCATAATTAATCCATTGTATGTATTTAAATTTCTAGGAGTTGGTAAAGTATTATACTTAACATTCAATATTTCACTTAAAATATTTTTACTACTAGTCTTACCATAACTACCAGTTATACCAATTACTTTTAAATTTTCCATACTATTTAATTTTTTTTGAGCCATACGTTTAAAGTGATAATAAACACATCTTTCAAAAGGATAATTAACAATATTAGCAACAAAAATAACTAAATTATTAAATAGCATCATCGTACTAACTAAAAAAATTAATAACCAATCAAGTCTTATATCAACACTAAATATTAATACTAAACTAGGAATTAAATATAATATAAAAGTTGTAAATATTAACCTCTTAATTCTTGCAGTTACAACTAAAGGTTTCTTATTTTGATCTTTTTTTAATTTATTACACCATTTAATTGCAAGAATAACAGATAAACCAAATAAAATAATCATACATAGATTAGAAATTATATTTAAATCAAAAATTACATAACTACCTATTAATGAAATACCAACAATTATTACATCTATATCAAAATAATCCTTATAGTTTTGAAAGACCCATTTTAAATAGCGATTATTTTCATTATATAAATTTTGTTGTAACATATGTAAACTTCTTTTAGATTTATAAAACAAAACCATTATAAATCCAAATAAAACAAAATATTTAAACATAACTACCTCCTAAAAAAATTGTTTTAAAATAGTAACTACTCTTTCCAAGTTTTCTATATAAGCATAATGTGTACCAGGTAAAACAATAAGTGCAGCATCAATCATAATTTTTTCTAGTTCTTTAGCCTTCTCTAAAGGAGCTTCTGTGTCATTTTGTCCCCAAATTAATAAAGTGGGTTCCTCTATTTTTTTAGCATAATTAGAAAGATCTTCATTAACAACATTAACTAAAGTTTGACGCATTATTGGACTAGCTGCTTTATAATCCCGAGAGCCAATATATTGTTTCATATATTCACCAATTTCATTCATAAAAGGTAATTTTTTAATTGCCTTTAATACTCTAACATATAAAGGCAAAGTATCGGATTCTCTAATGCAAGGAGATCCAAATAATACTAGTTTTTCAATTGGGTGATTAGCAGAATAACGTATGGCTAACCTGCCGCCAAACGAATGTCCAATAATTATTGGTTTCTTGATTTTTACTAATTGAATAAATAACTCCAACATATTAGAATAATCCGTTATCGTCCAAGGTTCTTTAGGTTCATCACTACTACCAAAACCAGGTAAATCTAATATGGTGATTCTAAATTTATCTGAAAATCTATCGCCAAGAATTTTCATCATTTCTATATTTTGTCCCCAACCATGCAGCAATAAAATATCTCTACCTTCACCATATTGTATGTAATTAATATTTATATTTTTAACATTAATTTTCATATTATCACCACAAATAAATTATATCATAATTTTTTATATAACTTCTAAACAAGCTATTCTTAAATATAAATAGTTTTTATATTTTTTATATACCTGTAAAATTATGTAAATTTATTTAATTTTTTGTAATACTTTTTCCCTAGATTCTTCAATAATTGTATTTTTATCAAAATCATACAAATTACATATTTCAAAAAAAGCATTAACTATTTTTTCATCTAATTGCGAATTAGCAACTCTTAAAAGTTCACTTACAGCTTCATAATTAGATTTTACTTTTTGATATTTTCTATCCGTAGTCATTGCATCAAAACTATCAGCAACAGCTATAATCCTAGAATAAAAAGGAATATCATCACCATTCAATCCATCAGGATAACCTCTACCATCAATACGTTCGTGATGTGCACGAACAATCTTTTTAATAATTTTATATTTATCATAATCTGGAAGCATCTTTTCTGAAAATATGGGATGCTTTTTTATTAATTTAAACTCATCATCCGAAAGTTTCTCCTTTTTTAATAAAACTTTCTTAGAAACAGCTAACTTTCCTAAATCATGAAAGTATCCAGAATAATATAATATTTTTAATTCACTATTATTTAAATCGAAATTATCACCTATCAACAATGACAATAAAGCGACATTTTCAGAATGAATATCTAAACTTTTATCTTTCTCTTTTACTAGTCTAAAATATGATTCCAACATCTAATCACCACTTTTATTAGCTTATATAATAATATAAATAACAAAAAAAAGCTACTTAATAACATATTATTGATATTAAAATTAAATAATAATAATTTTTTTAATTAATTTAAACAAAAAATATGAGAAATTATAACTCATATTTTTCATACACTTACTCTAAAACTAAAGCTTTCATAGGACAAAATTTTGCACATTTGCCACATTTTATACATTTATCATAATCTACCTTTGGTGCCTCAAAATTTTTTTGACTTAATGCACCAACTGGACAAACTTTTATCGCAGGACATTTATGATTTTGTGGACACTTTTCTACTATTACTTTTAATTTTTTATTCATAAATTACTCTCCTTTAAACCTTACAATTTAATTATATCATTAATTAACATTCAAATGAATGATTCCAAGTTAATTTCACAATAAAGAAAAATAAACTCCTAAAGAAAGTTAATGAACAAATAATTTCTATGAAAATACTACTCGATTTTACTGATTTTCTAATAGATTCATATAAATTACCTAAAATGAATGATATAATAAAATCAACTGATAAAAAGAAATTTTTGAAGGAAAATTATGAAAAAAAGTTTTATATTGAGTTTATTAATTATTTGCTTTTTAGTAACTGGCTGCAATGAAGATGATGGCAAATTTGAACACTATGATTTAAAAAACAAAAATTTAAGAACATATGTATATTATAGTGATAAACGCGGAAAAGAAATATATGCTTTAGCAGATATAACTCCATCAAACTACGAAGCCTGTTTAACAGGATTGTTTTATAAAGTTGCAGAAAATGATTATATATTGTTAGAAACATTGGAATTTAATCAGAGAGAATCATATAAAAAAGACTTTGTATATCAATTTTATGAAAATAAATTATATGGTGTAGGTAATGGTGATTCACCAATGGTATTTGAAATTGAATTAAAAGGAACAGAAAGTAAAATAGAAGAAGTTGAGTACAAGGTAGATAATAAAATTAATCCTTTTTTGATAACTCAAATAAGACATATAGATAATAATGAAATATTATATTATGGCCATGCGACTATTGATGGAAATAATAGTTCGACTTTAATTAATTGCTCCACTTCTAAATATGAATGTACTATTACTAATAGTAATTAAAAAATATGATGAATAATAATGATGATAAATATAAAAAATAATATTAGAAAAAAATATGATTTATTGATTTTTCTATAATTGGAATTGGCATTAAAATCGTAATTTTAATTATCGTGTTTTCTTTATTAAATATAATGCAATATTGAAATATATTTTACCTTCCAAATGCATATTATATATTTTTACAACAATAACTTTAGTTAGTGGATTGTTACTAATTAATTTTTCTCCATGTTTATAACCAATGTATCCTTACTTGATTGTACCAAATAAAATAATTTTAGTTCTTTCAATTGTCCTTCTATTTCATTTTGTAATATACTCATCACAATTTTCTAAATCATATATAAAATTGGTTTATTACTATATGATATGTTTTTATTTATGATGTATTAATTGCATATTCATGTAATAGTTTTAGTATTAATATAATCTTCTAATTTGAATAATTAATGCAAAAAATATTATGTTATTAATGATTATTCTATATCGTTAATATAAGTTAGATTTGTTTTATCTATTTTTCTAACAATGTCACTTATAATGATTATTTTACTTACAAAATCATATATTAATTCAAGTTTGTTTTTTTACGATTCTTCGATTAATATTTATCATGATAATATTCTTTTTTTTAGAATAAGATAGTTTCTTATAACAAAAAAAACTAATTCACTTCTGAATTAGTTATTTATCAAAACTCGAAAAGCTCGAGCACATTACACTATGGAGCGAACGAGGGGAATCGAACCCCCATCTCAGCCTTGGCAAGGCCGGATTCTAACCATTGAACCACGTTCGCAAATTTATGGAGGGGCCTAACGGATTTGAACCGATGATCAGGGTGTTGCAGACCCACGCCTTACCACTTGGCTAAAGCCCCATAAAATATATAAACGAACTACTTAAAAGCTCATTGCAATTAAGATTATAGCAAAACAAAATTTAAATTTCAAGAAATTTATTATATTTTATGCAAAAAAAAGAAGTATAATTAGTACTTCTTATAAAAATTACAGATATTTTTGTAATTATACCTAAATTCATTATTAGAAACAATGGGCTTAATTCCTTTACTTTCAGAATAAAGATACATAGTATCTCCACTAACAAAAATAATATCTCCTTTATCCATATCCCAATCAACTATACCGCTCTTTTGAAGTAATTTAATTGGATGTTTCATATCATCTTTAAATACTTTATAAAAAGTATCATCTTTTAAGAAATAATAAAAATCTTTATACTGTTTAATTAAAACGGAACCAAACTTTTCATTAATTTCTTTTACCTCTATATTATTAAATAG
>CALVOV010000034.1 GCA_944350385.1 uncultured Bacilli bacterium | reverse complement strand
AGCAGAAATGCTTTTTTTTGTCCCTTTTAAATGGACAAAAATTTCAAACTAATCACAATTATTGTAGAATATTAATAATTAAGATATAATTAAAATGGTGATAAAAATGTTTACAGAAGAAGCAAAAAAATTCATAAAATTAGAAGTAACTAATTTAGAAGGAAGAGCTGATGAATCATTAGCAGTAGCGGAAGTAGATAAAAAAATCCATGCTTTAGAACTTGCTATTGAAATAAGTGAACACGTAAATAGACTAACAGGATTGAAAGAGGCAATTGTAGATCAAATAAATTACATGGCCGAGACTAATACAATATCTTCAATGGAAGAATTTGAAAAAACTGCTCAATATTTAGAATTATTCATATATTTGATAGATAAAGATTTTTATGAAAGTATTGAAGGAAAAAAACAAGAAGAAAATATTGCAATAAATTCGCAAGCAATACCAGACTATCTTTTAAAATTAGGATTAATAGAAAGTCAAAAAGTATGTGGGAATTTAAAATGCACTTATAAAAATCCTGATTCATATAATTCATATGATGAAATGCTAAAAGTATATGGAAATCTTTATTATATCAGAAATGAAGAAGCTCATGCTGTTAGAAAATTATCTATAACTCAATCATGGCAATATGTTCGAGAATTGTTAATAGTGTATTTAGAAGTAGCAGGAAAATTTCAAACAGTATTAGAAGAAGAAGTAAATAGATTAAATCTAAATAGTAAAACCAATGCTCAAGCTTATTTAGAAAAATTAATAACTGACTATGAAAATAAAAGAGGATTTCATTATGTTGAATTAGATGGTACAGAAGAAAAAAATAGAACATCAGGTACAAAGTCATTAGTCCAATTAATTAAAAATAAAGACAATTGTAAAATAAAATTAATAGGAAATGCTGGTATGGGAAAAACAACAACTATGGAGTATTTAGCATATCAAGATGCCATCAATAAAAATAATAATAGGACACCAATAATAATAGAATTAAAAAATGTCAATCAAGAAGAAAAAACAATTATTGGTATAATTGCCAACAAAAGTCATTTAGATTGTTCTATAGAAAATGTGAAAAAATTACTAGAAAATGGTTATTTGAATTTATACATAGATGGCATTAATGAAATATATAATGAAAATTTGAAAACAGATATTGTAACTCAAATCAACTATTTAATTACTACTTATCCTAAAACAAAAGCAGTAATTACAGATAGATTAACTAACAACAATACAGTTTCTGATAATGTTGGTATTTATGTAATTGAAAAATTAACCGACCATCAAGTAGAAGAATTTATTAATACGAATAGTAATGATCAAAAATTAGCTGAAAAAGTTCTTCAAAGTATAAATGAAAATTTAGAATTAAAAGAAATGGTAAGAATACCATTTAAGTTATATAAATTAATTGAAATAATTAGAAATGGAATGAATGTTCCTACAAATTTATTAGAATTTGACGAATATTTTACTAGAACAATTATTGAAAGAGAAGTAAGACAAAAAGCATCGACTGATGCTAAAAATTTATCTATATATTTGAAGGCTATTGTTAATGCTGCAAAGCCATTATATACGAAAGAAGATATTATTGATATCATAAGTCAGACTATGAAAGAAAAAAATTTATCTGATGTATCATCAGATAGTATTTTAGAATTATTACTAGATTTAAATATCATGAGAGAAATATCTTTTGAAAGATATGTTTTTACTAATCAAGAAATCACTCGTAGTATTGAAGAACAAAAAGAAAGATTAACAGAAACATCATTAGAAGGATTAATATAGAAAGGAATAAACATGATAGATAATATAAAATTAGAAAATGCTAAAAAAGTAATGAGTAGTTATATTGCATCAGGAGAAAACAAAGTAGATGTATATACTAAAGTTTTAAATACAGCCCATGATATCGATCTAGCTATTATATTATTTAGAGATTTATGCGAAAATGATTTTGCAACTGCACTAGAAGTATATAAAAATATTAGTCAAGAAGATACTAAAGATAATTTAACACCAACATTTTTTAATCATGTATCTAACGAAAAACCATCAAAAGAATTAATTAAATCATTGATGTTATTAGGGAAAGATTTTCATCAAAAATATTTTGAAAAAAATAAAGACATATTATCAAATTTATTAGAATATGATGACATAATATTTGACACTACTATAGATAAAGAGCAATATGAATTATATTTTAACTATATAGAAAAATGTTATGAACTAACAAAAAAAATTCCTTACAACATAGAAAAGTTAAAACATTCAGATATTAAAACTAATTCTTCATTACAAGAAAAAATAAAAAAATTAGAGGAAAAACAATATTACGAAAACGATATTGATAATCTTTTTTTTACTGCATATTCTACTAATACTTTGGAAAATGTTATTGAATTTTTTAATTGTCCAGCTGATAAAATCTATGATAAAATATCAAGTAAAAATATATCCGAGAAAACAAAATATATCGCTTACTTTTTAGGAAGTAAAAAAAGTAGATTAGACAAATTAGTAGAATGGTATTCTATATTATGTAAAAAGCCTCTTAATAAAGAAATAGGAGTAGAAACGGTTGTTACTTTATATAAAATAAGAGCTCTAGAAATAGATTTAGGATTAAAAAATAGTATTAAATTACCAAAAAGTAAGATTAACATTCAAAACATTCTAGATAATAATGATTTAAGTGAATCACAAGAATACGACTTATTTTATTATCATTCTAAATTGATAAATAAAGTCTATAGTAATGCTGAAAAGTTTATGTTATTATTACCTGAATTGTTTCAAAATAATCCATTTAAAAGTGTTGAAAAAAAAGGTCCAAAAAGAGAACAAAAAGGGAAAAAAATCAATCAATCTATTTTTTATAATAGAATAATAGACTTTAGTAAAAATAAAAGAGTTCATAAGTTTTTAGAAAGAGAACAATCTGTTTTAAGATCAGAAATATTAATTTTAGCTAATCAAATAAGACCAGGATATGATTTTATTATTAGATTTTATTTTCATAGTATATTTAATTATGTTCTTTCATTTGATGACTTTATTGCTGCCTTTCCTATGCATAGTGCAGATTATTTCAAAATATTTAATACCTATGTATTAGGTGAATTTAGATATATTAATAATAATTTATATTTTGATACAAATTATGGAAGAATGAAAGTATCAATAAATTGCATGGAAGAAAAATTAGATAAAATTATTTTATCAAAAAAAGAAATAGTAAATTTAGTTTCTTATGATTATCAAAATAAATCTTTTAGAATAACAAATATAATATATACTACAGATAAAGCAATAAAAAAGAAAACTACTGATATATTATTAACGTGTTTTAAAAGAGATTTATCTAATGAAGAATTAGAATTTATTAAAACAAATGAATTTTTTATTTATAGTCAACATCTAGATTTAATAAATTATGGATATTTATATAAAAAATATAATGATTATTTTAAAGATATAAAAGAAAGAGTTATTGAATTATATAAGTATAAAATAAATAGTAGTAATAGTGATACAAATATAGAAGTAATTTTTTATAAATACTTATTAAATATTGATAAAAAAGAATTATTAAATGAGCTAATTAAGTCAATTAGAAATATACTAGAAGAATTTTCTACTAGACAATTAACTGATTTAACTACAAGTCAAACATTTGATAATTTTAGAGAAAACATCAATAAAATATTTGATATTTTAAAAGAGTTAGATATTGAATTTTATAATGAAATAATTCAAGTAATAAAAGATAATAAGTTAGAATCTATAACGTATTTAACAATCGAAATAGATAACGAATACTTTAATAAATTAAAAGAAGAAAAATATTCATATATTAATGAATTTTATAAAATATATCCAACTGATAACTATACATATGAACAAATAAAAGAAGTAATAGATAGAAGCAATAGTAATATAAAATTTTATATTATTTTAAGAGCTTTATCTAGAAATATTAGTTGGTATGAACAATTAAAAGAAGATTTAATAGAATCTATAAAAGAAGATATTCCTTATATAGATTGGATTCAAAAATTAGAATTAAACATTTATTCTTTAAATAGAGATACTATTTTACATCCTATCAAAAAGTTAGAATATGATGATACCAATTTTACTCAGGAAGAAAAAGAATTTGTTGAAAAAGTAAAAAAACTTTTAGATTATGAAGCAATCGAAGTATTAGAAAATTCAATGTCTGAAAAACTTAATAATATAAGAGATAGGGTAACAGAACAGCAATTAGAATCATTATCTAAAGAAAACATTTCAGTAAAAGAGCGAATAGAAATAGCACCTATAATACTAAATATTTTAAAAAGAAAATCTCTTAGTGCCATTGATAAATATAATATTTTAAAGTCACTTGGGACAAATAATCCTTTTCATACTAATAGTGAAATAAATATTGACCAATTACCATCAATAGAAGATAGTTTAGTAATAAAATTAAATAGTATTTTTGACAAATTAATAATAGAAAAAGCTATAGAATTTTACTTTATTTCTCCAATGCATTATACTTCACACTTGAACATTATAAGAAAAAAAGTATCTAATGAACAATTAAAGAAGTATACTAAGGATTATTTATTTAATGGTTATATAAATATAATTAATCTAACAACAGAAGCTAAAGTTTACATTACTAACATATTATGTAAGAATGCTGTTGAGTGTTCTATTGATGATGTAAAAAGAATTGGTTATCGAATCATTCCTTTTTACGATAAAATAAAATTCAAAATAAAAAAAATAGAAGAAAAAATATTCCTAGAGCCAATTATTGATTTAAGTAAAGAAGAAGAACAATTAAATCGTAGTTTAGAAAATCAAGAGTACTTTGATAATTTATCTATTAAAGAAAAAGAAAATGTTTTAAAACATTATTGCCGAAAAGATGTAGTAGCTGCCTATTTTTTTGATAAAACCAAAATAATTAGTGAAGATACATACATAGAATATGCTAAAGCCTTAAGCAACTACACAACTACAGGAGCAGAATTCTTATATTTATGTCTAATAATCAATAATGAAAAGGAATTTATTGATAAATTAAATTCTTTTTATAAAATTAAAGAAAAACAAAATTCTTTGCTAACACTTCAAAAAAGAATATTAGAAGAAAACAAAATGGAGTATTTTGATACTTTAATAAGATATTTAGCAGATATGAATCTTCTTCATAAAGATATGATTTTATATGAAATATTTGAAGTAATAAAAGAAAATGATGTATTTAAACAAAATTATAAAAGTTATAATGAAAATGGTATAATAGAAAAAAGGTTATTAACTGAAGATATTAAAGAATATTTTAATACCAAAATATTAGAAATAAGAAGATTAAAAATGCATTTTGGAAACTCTGCTTTCAGTTATTATGAAGAAGAAAGTAGAAAATATAATGTCATAAGTCAAAAAGATACAATATTTCTATATTATGTCATTATTCGTGAAATAATAGAAGCTAAAGAAATAAGTAATATACTTTATGAGCGATTATTAAGATTAAATCCAAGAATAGAAGAAAAAATGTCTAACTTTATTTGTGATAATATTAATCAAGAAGATAGTTTAACTATTTTTGATATTTATAAAGAAAAAATTATATCTTCAAATGATATAGAAGACAAAGAATATAATTTAAATAAAATTGTTGCTTATTCAGAATATTTACCTGCAGTAAGATTTAAAGTAGAAGAATTAATGGCAAATAACGAAGACTTATTGCAAATAAATATCAATCTAAATACTAAAGCAGTTTATATAAATAAATTAAAAGAAAAAATACAATCAGCTTTTTTCAAATATAAAGACAAATCAACATATATAGAATATGTTAAACCATATCGCTTATCAACTTTGCAATATGTTGAATATCTTTATAATTATGAATATATTTATGCAAAATTAAAGTTAAAAGATCAAATAATGGCACTGATAGATACTTTAATTGATAATCACACGTTCTTAAAAAAAATAATTTTCTTTGATGAAGTATACTCTTTAGCAAGCAATAGACAAAGAAGTATTTTGAATTATAATAAAAATTATCATAAAGATACAATAATTAATATTACTTTAAATAGTTATAATGTAATAAAAATAATCAAATCAACATGGTATAAAAAATTAAGTAATATAGTTAAACTTATTGAAAAAGTTTTAATAAATATTTCTAGTAGAAATGAATATCTATCACTAGAAGAAATTGAATTAATCAAAGCCCTTTATCAATTTGAAGAAGAATTATATGATGAAGAAAATCCTGAGTTAAAAACTAAAATATTTATTACTACCTTATACGAAAATAAATTTTTATCTAAACATTTATTATTTAATCAATTAGTAGAAAAAATTTATCACGAACTAATTCCTCGTGAATATTATGAAAATATTGAAAAAAAGTCCAAATTTAATATAAACATTTATGAAAGATCTAAAAGAATAAATGATTATTTTGAAAAAGAACTATATAAGAAAACACTAGAAGAATTATTTATTTATGAAGAAGAATATATTGTTAGTTTATTCAAAAAACATCATTATCAACAAGTATATATTGAATGTCTAAATTATTTAAGTGAGTATTCAAAATTTGGTATTAAACAATCATTCATCGAAATATTTAATAGTCGTTTATTAATTATCGAAGACAAGCAAGCAGTAGAAAAATTATATATAAATGTCTTATTAAGTTTTCTAAAAAACAATCCAAAAGAAATAATAGACTTCATCAAACTAACAAGTTATTTAAATGATTATTATTCATTAAAAATGGATAATTTAAATAGTTATATGAATATAAATAATTTAATGGAAGTAGAAGAACTAGAAAAAGAAGAAAAAATTTATATATATTTAAAAACACCATTCCATTGTGATATAAAATTTGATAAATTTTTATATCGTTTATATAAAAATGAATTAGAAAACACAAATGAAATAACTTTTACTAATAAATTTATATTACCAATAGATCAGTTAAAAGATTTATTACTAGAAAAAAATATTAATATTTCTAATCAATATATAACTCTTACAGGTTTTTATAAATACCCTAATACTTTATTTAAAATGAAATATGAAATAATTGAAAATATAGATGTTTTAGACATGTCTAATGACTTTTATAAATTAAAACAAAACTTTTCAATGAGAAAAAAAGCATATTTCAAATTAATTCATGATGAAGAAATATTTAATAAATATTTTGATATATACAATAATATAGATAAACTAATTAGAGAAAAACAATATGCATTATTAGATGAATACGTAAAAGACTCAAGTATTTTAAACAATATTTTCATTTCTCCTAAGTATGATGAATTTAGAAAAGAAAATTTATATCTAAATAATAAAAAAATATCTGATTTTGAATATAGTATTATAAATAGTATAAATAGAGAAAATAACTTTAAAAATGAATTATTTAATATATATAAACATACTCAGTCAGATAAAAAAATATATTTATATTATCTTTTATGTTTTGAATATGGCTATTTTGAAGGCAATATAAAATTAGAAGATTATCCAAAAGAAATTATAAAAGATGTTGCTGAAAAAATGGTTTATGAATGCAAAATAAATTCAAAAGATTACAAAGAGTTTTTTAATTCATTAAAAGAAAATAGTTTATTATCTTTTGTAGGTACAGAAGATATTTCTGATGCATCAGAAGAAAAGGTAAATAAAGTACTAGAAGAAAAAATTTATGATAAAGATAGACGTAATTTAATTAAATATTTAAGTGATTCAGCAAAGTATATTAAAAAGCATAAAAGAACTAAATATAATGCTTATGATAAAGATATTTTTAAAATTTTTATGGAAATATATTTAACTAGTAAAGAGTTATACGAAAAGGATATGTTAAACTGCAATAGATTGCTAATTAGTCTGAATAAAATAAGTTCGTTTAATAAAGATGTCATATATGAAAAAATAATTATACCAAAAACTCTAAATGATGTTGAACCATCAAAAAAAATGCAACTAGAAGAAGCTGATAAATTCATACTACATAATATTGATTATCAAAAA
>CALVOV010000033.1 GCA_944350385.1 uncultured Bacilli bacterium | reverse complement strand
TATCCACCTCGTTCGCTTTTTCCGTCAATTACTTCATCATTAGATAAAACTGTGCCTAATTCTTCACACCAGTTTACTGGCATGTCTATGTATTTTGCTAATTTATCTTCATAAAGTTTTTTGAAAATCCATTGTGTCCATTTGTAGTAATTAGGATCACTCGTTGAAATTTCTTTGCTCCAGTCATATGAAAAGCCTAAGCTTTTTAATTGCTGTTTAAATGTTTTTATATTTCTTTCTGTAAACCCATCTGGATGATTTCCAGTACTTATTGCATATTGTTCAGCAGGTAAGCCAAATGCATCCCACCCCATTGGATGAAGTACATTATATCCTTGCATTCTTTTCATTCTTGAAATTATATCAGTTGCAGTATATCCTTCTGGATGCCCAGCATGTAACCCTACTCCTGATGGATAAGGGAACATATCTAGTGCGTAAAATTTTGGCTTGCTAAAATCATAAACATCTGTTTTAAATGTTTCATTTTCTTCCCAATAATTTTGCCATTTTTTTTCTATTTCTTTAAAGTTGTACATCTTCTTTGCTTCCTTTCTTTTGGTAGTGTCTACCGACTATTTCATATAGTGCATATGTTAAAATTATTAATAATATAAAACCTATTAATAAACTTAATAAGTAATTTTCTACATAAAATACAGCTGTAAATGCCAGGGCTATTATAGTTGAATTTATTATTGAAATTGTGAATAATAAATTTTTATATTTTATTTTTCTCATATCTAGTTTATATCGTTTAATTAAAAAATTTACTTCAGTAATTTTCTTCTCTTTATTTTTTACTTTTTTTCTATTAAACATTATTGAATAAAATATAAAAACTATTAAAAATGCTAAAATAAATACCATTATATATCTTATTATTGTTTGCATACTTACTCCTTTAAAAATAAAAACTTTATAACTTAAGGACGGTTTTAACCGCGGTACCACCTTAATTCATAAAGTTTATGCATCTCTTTAAGTTAACGCCTTTTTACGATTTTCCTTGAAAGTAAGTTCATATATTTTTATTTATTAGTTTTCACCAGCCACTAACTCTCTTTAAAATATTGATATATTACTACTCTTTCAAATAGAACTTAAATGTATTATATAATTTTATATTTGTTTTTTCAAGTAAATATTATATCTCTGCAATGTATTCTAATAATTTTATGAACATTCTTACAAATAATGATTTTAATCCATCTTTTTTTAATTTTCTTATTTCTATACGTTTTTTTCTAATAGGCATGTCGCTAAATATTATGTTTGCTATTCTTTCTTTTAGTTTAGTCTCTATTTTTAAATCTGATATGATTGAATCTATTTCTTCATTTATTAGTCTTACTGCATCTATTTCTATATCTTTCCCAGCGCAGTTAATTGTGAGTTGTTGTATTGTAGGAACGTCTTTAACTTCTATTATAAAGTCTGCATCGTCAATATATTTTTCAAATTCAACTTCATGTCTACCAACATTGACTTTAACATCTTCAGCATATTTCGTATTTCTAAATCTGATTTTATAGTCTCTCTTGTCTGGAATTAATCCACTTTTTCCATCAATAGGTCTTATTATTAGTGTATAATTATTTTCTCTATAATTGTAATCTATGTTTGTTATTATGTAGTATCCTTCTTCGTACAAATTGCTGACTCCATCGTCTTCATACAATCTGTAGGCATTACTTCTTCCTGGGAAAACTTGAATTTCTAGTTTTCTTGGTGGTCTTGAATCATTTAAATGATCACTATCAAGTATTGCCATCGGAATTATTGAACCACTTTTAGCGAAAACTGGGTAATCTTCATCTTTAAAAAATGTAACATATCTTTTTCCACCAGGAAATTTTTTACCGGTTTTAAAATCGTACCACATTCCATTTGGCAAAAATATACGATGTACTACTCTTTTCATTACTGTATCTTTTGGTTCAGTTATTGGAGAAACAAATAGTTCTGAGCCAAAGAAGTATTCATTTTTATATATTGGTTCATCATATAATTCTGGGTATTTATAATATAGCGGTTGTATTAGTGGAGAACCTGTTTTGCTATATTTATATGCTTCTGTATAGATATACGGAATAAGTCTGTATCTAACATTCATATAATCTTTTACAATTTTTTGAGTTTTTACGTCCCACTTCCATGGTTCTCTTTTATAATATCTTCCTGTATCTGCTGCAAATCTAAATATTGGACTATAAGTTCCTAATTGTACATATCTTGCATATAATTCTTCATCTTCAGTGCCGTTCTTATATCCACCTATATCGTGGCTCCACCATGAAACGCCAATGTTTGATGAACTAGAATTATAATGTGGCAATAGTTTTAATGTTTTCCAGCTTACTAATGTGTCCCCTGAATATAATACTGGATATCTATGCGCTGCTATTCCTGGATTTCTAGATAATATTACACTTCTTTTACCACTAACTTGTTTGCAATGCATAAATGAATAGTGATTTATCATAAACAAACTTGTCATGTCTTTTGTATCTTCATCTAACCATAATAAATCTACTCCTAAATCATTTAGTGGTTTTATTAATTTTTCATAATATAGTTTAACCATTTTGTCATTATATACATTAATTGGAATTATCTCATTTTTAGTTTGATTTAATTCTTTTGCAATTTCTGGATAAGCGTTTTCTCTAGGATTAATTCCGTCTTTCGTGTTTATATTAATTCCTACAAATACATTTTCTCTATGTAATCTATCTATTAAATCTTTAGGATTCGATATAAGTTCGTTATCAAAAGTAAATGCAGTATTTATTTTATTTCCTTTTTCATCTTTTGTTTTATGCCAACTTGGTCCTAGTATAACTGATGAAATTGGCATATTATTTTTATCAAATTTTTGAACTAAATCTAATATATCTTGTGATTTATATGCTTCGTTTTTATTCCACCAAACTCCCAATGCATATCTAGGTATTAATGTTGGATAACCAGTTAATTCAAAATAACTTTGCAAAGCTAGTCCAAAATCTTTTCTATATATAAATAGGTAAATGTCTAGTCCATCTGAAGGATTTTTTTTGACTGAACCATCACTTATAAACACAGGTCTAGCAGTATCATCTATTGATGCAAAACCATCAGTAGAATATAATCCTTTCCACAATTTTAGATGACCTTTGTCTAAATCTAAGCTGTATGATGTGCCTTTAAAATTTCTAACCTCTGGATGATTTACATACCAAACTTTATCAGTGTTTATTAAACTTACTCTTAAATTTGCGTCAGGCATTAGTTTTGAAGATGTAAATGGTTTTTCCTTCGCATATTCAAGTACAAAATAACTGTTTGATATATTTAAAAATCTATCATCTTGCTTAACAGAAAATTTTGGAACTTTCGCAAATTTTCTATTAATTGCTAACAAAGTTGGATAATCATTAAATTTTCCTTCTTCATTATATTCAAATCGTATTAGGACATCTGAAAGAATAGTAATTCTAAATTTATTACCTTTAAATACACATTCAGGATTAGCAAGTCCCTTTGAAATATCTACTTTAAATTGGTTATTCTTTTCTTCCATGTATGTCCCTTCTATTCTTAATATATTTTATCATATTAGATAGAAATTAACAATTAGTTTTATAACCACTTTTTCCTTGTTTAAATCCAATTAATGTATTAATAAATAAACTGAATGTTCCAATATAAAGTATAGTTTTTAAGTTTATTCCTATTATTAGATAAACAATTATAATTATAAATCTAAATAAACTATATAGTAATTCTATAAATAAAATATATGATATATTATCGTAATTTGTTTTATAACTATATGTATTTCTAAGTATTATTGTATCTAAAGCTGTTTTGCTTATTCCTTCAATAAATATTATTAATAACATTATTGCACTAGAATTTACATTAAGTTTAATTAAAAGCGTTATAAACATTATTATTAGCATCGGTTTTAAATAATCTTTTTTATTTTTATCCATTTTTTTAGCTAGATAAAAAATATACAATATGCTTGAAAGTCCAATTATTATATTTGTTATTGCTATATATTTGAATTCGCTTTTAATGTTTATATATATGTATAGTGGAAATAGTAATATTGTAAAAAATTTTAGTTGGTCAAAAAATAAAAATAAATAATTTTGTCTTGGAAAATTTGTTATTATTTTTTTTATATTTATTTTGTTCTTTTGTTCAATTATTTTAATTTTAAAAAGTGGTAAAAGACTTATTAAAGATAAAAATAATATAATTATAGATAGTACAATATAACCGTATTTTTCTAATATAAATGCTCCTATGTAACTTGCTGGCAATGACCCTATTATTCCAAATATCATATAAGTGCTTACGTTATCAGTTGCCTTTTTTTCTTTAATTATTGATATACCATATATATGTCTTCCTATCCAATATGTTGATAAGTATAATCCATTTAATACACTCAAAATCACAAGTTTTATAATATTATTAGTCATATAATTTATGTATAGATATATTAAGCTAAATAATATTGAACTTATTATCATTAGTTTTTTAAACGAAATCTTTTGACCAATATATGTTGCAGGGATATTAAATAAAAAAATTGTAATAAATTCAATTAAGTAGAATACTAATATTTCATTTAAATTAAAACCAATATTAAAAAGAAGTAATGGTATAAATACTTCTATCATCAATTTTGTAAAAGTTGTAATTGTTATAAAAATATTGTATTTTTTTAAATTTGTCATATTTTTAGTATGTTTAGTTTTCAATTGTATATTCAAAATCAATCTGATTTTTAAGATTTATAATTTCTTTTTCTATAGCAAGTATTTTTATTTGATTTATCCCAATTCCTTTTTGTGATATGTATATAGCTTCCTCTGATAATCCCTTTTGATTTAATAAGTTTGTGTATTCTTTTATAAAATTTTTATAAATTGTATTTGTGTTAGATCCTTTTGCAATAAATTCTTTTTGAATGCTCTTATAATTTATAGGAGTTATGCTCAATATTGTTATTTCCTCATTGTTAAACGCTTCGGGTATTATATTACTGTTAAAATTTTCAAATGTTAATATATAAACATTTTGTGAATATAGATCTTTTTGCTCATAACTCACAGCTAATGTACTTTCACTTTCTTTATAATTTATACATAAAAGAGATAAACAAAAATAAGTTAAAATAAATAGTGCCTTTTTCACTTTACCACCTATTTTTATTATTAACTTATTTGAATAAATTTTGTTGGTAGTTATTTCCAGATTTTTGCATTTTATTATTAATACAAATTTTTGGGCTAATACTTTTTTGGGAAATATTCTTTGCCTAGAAGCCATAAATATTTGTCAATATCTTTTAAATTATATTCATCTACGTTTTCGGCATATTTTGGGCATTCCTTTATTAAAAGAAAGGACGAGATTATGCCTGTATATAAAGATAAAAATTCAACAAAGGATGGAAGACAATGGTTCTTCCGAACAAGATATAAAGATTTGGATGGTACCAAAAGACAATATCACTCAAAAAAGTACGCTACAAGACATGAAGCTCTAGATGCTGAAGCAGAATTTAAAATGAATGCTTTAGAAGAAGTAAATGTCAGTACCGTTACTTTTAAACAAATGATAGAATTATTTATTGAACAAAGATCCTCTATTGTTAAAGAAACAACTATGTACAATTATCAAAATAAGAAAAGATTTCTGGAACCCTTATATAACATTAGATTAACTAATTTCAATATCGAAACATATGAAAGATGGAGACAATACATAAATAGATGCAATATCTCTACTCGTTATAAAAATGATATTTATAAATTTCTTAAATCAGTATTAAATTATGCTACCGATTGGTATGGATTTAATTTTGTACATGTTTATAGAAAAATGCAAAATTTTAACAATCCAAATGAAATGCCTAAAGAAATGTTATTCTTTACATATGATGAATTTCAACAATTTCTATCTGTTGAAGAAGATATAAAATTTAGATGCGGATTTCAACTACTCTACTACTGTGGATTACGTATTGGTGAGCTTAAAGGACTTACCTGGAAAGATATAGATTTTGAAAATAAAACGGTAACTATAAACAAACAAATAACAAAACAATCTAGCCGTGGTAATTGGCGATTTGTGCCACCTAAAACTAAAAAGAGTAACAGAGTCTTACCTCTTACAAAAATTCTTTTAAACGACCTTAAAACGTTAAAAGAAAGCGATAAAGAAATACTATTTGGATTCAATGATAAATTCTTTGTAGTCGGTGATATTGCACCAACAAGTAACAACAGATTCTCTGATCGTAAAAATAAGAATTGTGAAAAAGCTAGAGTAAAACAAATAAGATTACATGACTTTAGACACTCCTGTGCTTCACTATTAATTTATAAAGGGGCTAGCATTAATATGGTTTCTAAATTCTTAGGACATTCTAAAATTTAAGAAACTCTTAATACTTATGCACATCTTTATTCAAATGCTTTAAGTGATATTACAAATTCAATTGATGAAATGAATGAAAGCTAGGATCACTCCTAGCCTTTTTTATTTTTTAAATTTATATTTTGTATCTTCTGCATATTCTAAAATGTCACAATCAATTAACTGTTTAATAATATCTAATGCTCTAGATTTTTTTACGTCAAATGCTTTTTCAACTTTATCTCTACCAAAAGTTCTATCATAGCCACATTCATTAAATAGAGCTTCTAAATTGTTTAAATAATTTCCTCTTACTTTTCCAGATAAATTTTTATACATTTTTACTATAAAGTAATCAGCATTATTAACCATTATAGCTTCTTCTTTTTCTTTAATATTATTCTCTTTAACATATCTTTTATTTGGAAATATTACTGTAAAATTTGATACTCCTGAACTGAATCTAGGCTTAATATCACAATCTGAATATGATTCAATGATTCTGGTAATACCACTTCCTCTTCTATCCATAAAATGTAATCTACCAAACAAATCAGATATAATTGTATTTCTGCGCAATGATGGAACCTTAGTTAAATCTAAATCTTGAATTTGACTACCATCAACCATTCCACCTGGCGATGTAATCTCTAATCGATCAGCAAACATATCAATATGAATTTCAGAACCTAGTATTTGATAATCTCTATGGATTATCGCATTTACTAACGCCTCACGCACAGCTTTAGTCGGATAATCTTCAAATTCTTCTCTGTGCATTCCATTAATTTCCCAAGAAGTCTTAGAATTGTTTTTTATAAATGTTTCTGCATTAGATAATAAGCTAATTATACTACCTGTATATTCTTTATCATCTTCTGCATCTCCTTCTACTGAACCTTTAACATTTCCCTTCCACTTAGTACAGAATATTCTTGATTGTTTCAGTAGTCCTTGGTCTGATAAAAGTAATCCTGCATTAGTAACATAACCATCAGTATTAACAAGATTAAATGATGGATAATCCCTATCCTTATTAACAATTAATCCTGCTTCTTTTTTCAGAGTGGCATCCAGTAAAGTAAAACTAACATCTTCTAATTTATATTCTGATGCAATTCCATCGTATGTTTTATTTTGTCCTTTTAAAATTAACGCTTTTAAAATATGATCAGGTGCTTCTAAACTTTGATCACCAGATCTTATATATGCAGTTTTTCTACCATCACTACTGTAATAATATGGAGTTTCTGGCCCATCACCTACATTCACAGCCAAGAAATCTTTCCCATTATCTTCAAACGGATTAAGTTCATATCTTGGAACAGGTGATATTTTACTATTTATAAGTTCAGAAACTTTTGATGATACTTCAGCTATGTTATCTAAACCAACTGGTTCTCTATCTTCATCTCTAACACCATATAATATAGTTCCACCTTTTGTATTTGCAAAAGCTGAAACTGTTTTTAACCAACTCTTTGGTCTATCTTTTTCTAAAAACTCTTTAAAATCTATATTTGTTGATTCTACATTATCAAAATCTTTTAATCGCATCGTATCATCTCCTACGACTATTATACATCAAATAAAATGATATTCTATGTATAATTATGTAATTTATAAAATTTCCATATTAGTTTGGACCATATGCAAATTTCTTGCAAAGCGTCCGTACATAACCGGACGGTATTTCCATATATAACCGGACGATTATTTTTTTACCATATAAAAAGCAGAAGAATTCTTCCACTCATAACCGGACGGTTCGTCCATACATAACCGGACACAAGAGAACTTTCCGTTCTCTTCAGGGGG
>CALVOV010000032.1 GCA_944350385.1 uncultured Bacilli bacterium | reverse complement strand
TGTGCAAGAGTTGGCGGTAGAGTATTATTTAGAGTACAAGCTTTAGATGAATACTTAAAAGAAAAAGAAGAAAATTCTATAAAAAAGTAGGAAAGGAGTATTGTTTATGCAATGGATTAAAGTGTTTACAGATATATTTGCAAATCCTAAAATGCAATTGTTACTAAAAGAACGTGATGGGGACACATTCTTTAGGATATGGATTCAATTATTAGTAATTGCTGGAATATCAATGCAAGGTGGGAAGATTATGATGTCAGAAAATACACCAATGACAGTAGAAGATCTTGCAACAATTACACACAAATCAAACAAAAAAATTCAAAATATATTGGACAAGTTAATCCATTTTGAAATGTTAATTTGTGAGGACAATATATACAAAATTAAAAATTGGGAAAAGTACCAAAGTGCTGATAAATATGAACTTGTTAAAGAACAAAATAGAGAAAGACAAAAAAGATTTAGAGAAAATCAAAAGAATGAAAATAACGTTAATGTAACGTTAAGTAACGGAACAGAAGAGAATAAAAAAGAAAACAATAAATTAGAAGAAAGTAAAAAAGATTTTTCAAAAAAGAAAGGTTATTTAAACTATGACCAAAGAGAGTATTCTAATTTTGATTGGGATAGTTTGTATGCTAATTTAGGAAAGTGAGGTAAATATGAAACAATATTATGATAAAAATAATGATAAATGGACAGTTAAAAGATTGGATAGTAAAAGTGATATAAAAAGAAAGTATAAATTAATAATAGAGGAAGAGTACATAAGTGAAAGCGATTCACCACATGATATTGAAAAAATTATAAATAGCTATTGTGAATATACTTAAAAATAGAATCAGGGAGTCTTGCTTTTATAAAATTCCCACGATGGGAATTTTTAAGCAAGATTCCCATTTGTATATACAAATGGATTGATCAAGTGGTAAAACCACATAAGTTGGAAAGGAGTAAGATTTGAAAAAAGATAATGTAATTGTAATTAGGGTTACAAAACAAGAAAAAGAAAGATTGATTAAAAAGAGTCAAGAAGCAGAAATGTCATTATCAGAATATTTAATTGAACAGGGATTAGAAAGAGATATTATTATAATTGAAGATGTTAAAAATTTTGTACACGAATTAAGAAAAATAGGAAATAACATTAATCAATTAACATACTTAGCAAATAGTGGAGCAATAAGAACAGTATATTTAGATGGATTTAAAGAAGATATGAAGGAAATTTGGACTGAATTAAATGATATTTGGTTATTAAAAAAATATTGAAAAAACCATTGACAAAGAAACAAATGTTTGCTATAAATATTAAAGAAAATATTTTTCTACAAATATTGTTTGATTAGTGGCAAAAAAACAAATTTTATGATATAAATAGATATGTAAGTTATTATATTTATTGAGGTAAGAAAATGCGTACAATGTTATTAAGTTTAAAACCAGAGATTTTTGAATTGATAAGAAATGGAAAAAAGATATTTGAATATAGGCATCAATTTTACACTGAACCAGTAGGAGCTTATTTATATATTAGCAAACCAATTCAAAAAATAGTTGGATATATTGAATTTGATAAAAGAATTGATTTGAAAGATTGGAAAGAACAGTACAAAAATAATGTAGCAGTAAGTAAAAGAATTAATGATTATATTTCAAGAAATTATAACTATGCAATGCCAATCAATAAATTTAAAATGACAACTGAAATATCATTAAATGATTTAAGAAATGATTTAGAAAAATTTATCATTCCAGAATCATATTACTATTTAGATAATTTTATTGAATTAAAAGAATATATAGAGAAAAATATACATTTTACAAATGAAGTAGTAGAAAATAATTTTCAAACAATACATGATGAAGATATTTGTAGAAAAAAATATTAATGCAAAATATGGGTTTTGCATTCAAACAAAAAATTAAATACAATATAATTGAAAGAGGTGCAAAATGAAAGAATATAAAGTTGGAAGTTTATTTGCAGGAGTAGGTGGTATTTGTCTAGGATTTCAAAATGCAAAAAGTGATAATGCTAAATATAGATTATTATGGGCAAATGAAATAGATGAATATGCTTGTGCTACTTATAAAAATAATTTTAAACATACATTATTACAAGGAGATATAAAATTAGTTTTACATCCTGAACTATCAAAAGATAGTGAAGAAAAAAAATATTACGAAAATCTTCATGAAATAATATTAAAAGAACCTATAGATATTTTAAACGGAGGATTTCCTTGCCAAGCATTCAGTATTGCAGGAGAACAAAAAGGTTTTGAAGATGAAAGAGGAAATTTGTTTTTAAATATTATAGATCTAATCAATATGTTAGGAGAAAAATTTTATAAACCTAGAGTTTTATTTTTGGAAAATGTAAAGAATTTACAAGCACATGATAATGGAAGAACATATAAGGTTATAAAAGATAAATTAGAAGGATGTGGTTATAAGATATTCGAAAAAGTATTAAATACAATGGAATATTCTGATTTACCACAAAATAGAGAAAGAATATATATTATTGGTTTATTAAATGAAAAAGATATAGAATTATTTGATTTATATAATAAAGATGTTCTTTCTAATTTGCATAATAATAAATCTCCTGAGGATAGAGTAACAGACATAAAAAAAATAATAAATTATGATTTGACAAAGGAAAATGCTGAAAAGTATTACTATACTAAAACTAAATATCCAAATTATTTTGTTTCACTTGATGAATTTAAAAATTCAGATAAAGAGAATAGAATAAATTTGGATGAACAAATTGATGAAATGTATCAATTTTATCAATGCCGTAGAGGTATGTATGTCAGAAAGAATAAAAGTGGAGTTTGTCCTACTTTAACAGCTAACATGGGAACAGGAGGACATAATGTTCCTCTAATTAAAGTTAGTGATGGTATTAGAAAATTAACACCTACTGAAACTTTTAAATTACAAGGATTTCCAGTTGGAAATGGATATGATTTACCTAAGGAATTTAAAGGAAAAAATTATCCGGATTCACAATTATATAAACAAGCAGGAAATGCTGTTTCAGTACCAGTAATAACAACTTTAGCTGAAGAATTATTAAAGATTTTAGAAAAAAATGATAATAATCAAAATGTGTAGAAGGTGAATATTCATCTTCTATTTTTATTTTAAAGCAATACATTAACTTAAAGTGAGTTGGTGTATTATTTTTTATTTTAAAAACAATATTGAAATTTGTATTTGCATTTATTATATTTAATAATGCAAAGCTACAGCTTGTTTTAATAATTTGTCTTTTTTTGTAAAATAATCTCGAAGGAGGAAGTATATGGATAATAAACATTCAGAGAAGTATATAAGAATAGGATTAAATATTTCTTTACAAAGAAAACTAAAAAAGATGACACAAATTGAATTGGCTGAAAAGATAGGTATAAGTAGAACTCATATGAGTAATATAGAAGCACCTAATATGGTAACGCCAGTTTCTTTAGAAGTAATTTTTGACATATGCGATGTCCTAAATATATCTCCAGAAGTGTTATTTAAAATGAATTAATTCATATATAAGAGAAGATATGAAACAAGTAAAAGTAAAATTAAAAGATAATACAATAGTAATTGGTGATGAATTTGATATGGAAGATTACAAGAAATTTAAACAAATCTTTCGTAAGTGGACTGATATTAATTCTGATTTAAAACAATTTGGAGGAAGAAACTTAAATGTACCAGATGTATTTAGTGAAGCTCTATATTGCATATTTTTTAATGCAGTAAGAACAAATGGAACAGCTCATTCATATGATGCTGTCGATAAAGAAACTGGTGAAGGAATTCAAATAAAATCAGCTTCTATACAAAATGATTGTACTTCATTTGGCCCAACTTCAACATGGGACAAATTGATTTTTGCAGATTTAGCACCTAATGGAAGTGTGGACGGAAATGTTTGGTTTTATGAAATAGATTCAACCAATATTTACAATATTGTTTTAAATAGTAAAAAAGCTGAAACATTCAGAGAACAACAGTTACAAGGTAGAAGACCTAGACTTTCAATAAAAGATAAAATAATTAATCCTTTAAGATTAAAACCAATAAAGAAAATAAATTTAATGGAGGATTAAAATGAAAGAAAAAAAGAGCGAAAAAATAACAAAGGATGATATAATTGAAAGAGTTTTTTTTATTGCAAAATTAGTTCAGAATCAAAATAGTACAACAATGTCTGGCGCTTTAACATCAAAAAGTGATTCAATGGGGGGGATTTTTGATAGATTTATAAATACTATTTCAGATTCACTAGTTTTTGAAAAAATTATTTTACCAAATATAAAAACAAAAAAAGAAGTCCATGTAATAAATGATTACTATTATTATAATCCAAATAAATCAGTTTCTGGTATTGCACCAGATATTTTTGGAATTACAGTAGACGGAAAACAAATTCGTTTTACAAAATTTAATAATAAGTGGGAAGCTGAAAAAGGTATGCCACAAATTGAAATAAAAACATTTAAAGCCAAAGATCAGATGATTAGCCTTAGAGACCAGGGATATTCTAAAAAAATGAAATATATGATATTTGTAGATCTTGAACTAAGAATAGATTATTTAGTGCCATTTTTAGATAAAAAAATCTTAAATAATAGTCTTGTGGAAAGAATGCAAATGGATAATACCATTTTTATAGAGAATGATAAAAAATCAAAAATTAAAAAGGTTGAACCAATAGATTATTCATCAAATGATATAGGAACTTTGAAAATAATTGCTATTACAAATGCTAAAGACTTTATTAAACAAGCAACTTTATGTGATGAAAAAATAAGTGTAAGAAGAATGAAGGAAATAAAAGTTAGAAAAACAAATGTTAAATCTGGATTATTACATGATAAATTAAGTGAGTATGCAAATAAAAGTATTCGTGTAAAGAAATTATATGAATTTAATGATAAGTGGAGAAAAAAATTTAAAATACGGTAAAAACGTTGCTATATTAGATTTTTCAGCTGATAAACTAGATAAAATTGAAATATGTCAATATAATAAAGATAGTATTGTTATAACTGCAAAGGAAAATGGGTGTAGCTTTAACGGTCAAGAATTAGAATTAGGAAAACAATATACTGTTTCATTTGCTACTTTAGATAGGTCAGGTAATAATGGTAAAGAATATTTTATGCAAAAACAATGTGCATTTTACTTGAATGGAATAGAAAATAAACTTATAGAAGAATTACAAGAAATAATTGAAAAGGGAGAATAAGTATGATAAATAAATTTTCAAAAAATACTATAGAAAAATTGGATTCGTATGTTTATGTATATTCAGATCCTGATAATAATACTCCATTCTATATTGGAAAAGGAAAAGGAAATAGAGTATTTAGCCATTTAACAGAAAAAAATGAAAGTCAAAAAATAGATAAAATAAATGAAATAAGAAATAGAGGAAAAGAACCCAAAATAGACATTTTGGTACATGGAGTTAGTGAAGATGTAGCTAAGAAAATTGAAGCAGCAACGATAGATTTAATTGGAAAAGAAAATCTGACAAATAAAGTTAGAGGCTATGAGACACTTGAATATGGAAGAGTTAATGTAGATTTGATAGAAGCAAAATATAGTCAAAAAGATGAGCTTAAGCAAAATGAAATAAAAGATAATATAATAATGTTTAAAATTTCTAATTCATATAAATATGGAATGAAGCCTAATGAAATATATGATATAACTCGTAGCGCTTGGAAGGTAAATATAAATGAGGCAGAACAATATCAATATGCTCTTGCTATATATGATAATGTAGTTTTGGAAGTATATGAAATAGTTCAATGGTTTAAAGGTGGAAGAATTACATTTAATAGCGTTTTTGAAGGAGAATGGAAAAATGAAGAAAGATATGAATTTGTAGGCAGAATTGCAAGTGAAGAAATAAGGAATAGATATAAAAATAAATCTGTAAAGAATTTATATAATAACAGTTCTCATGAATTTAGATATTTTAAGAAATCTGAAAAATAATTTATTTATAACAATAATAAAATTAAGAATGAAAATTAAATTTTATAAAAGCAGAAAAATTAAATTTTCTGCTTTTTATTCTATAATTCGACAAATTTTTTAATAATCTTAGTATAAACTAGAAAAGGGGATTGATATGGGGAGAATAAAACCAGAACAAGAAATAATATATATATGCAGTGTTATAGATAAAAATATAGAAGCACACAAAATATTAAAAGATAGAGGTCTATTATCTGAAAATATTCTATCTCAATTGCGTAATTTGACTGAAGATGTAGCTATATTTATAAATAATACTGAAAATTCATTAAGTTTGGATATTCATTATAATAATGTAGATGATTCAATAAAATATGTATCTAGTGTAAAAAAGTATAAGTATATAAGTGTCTTTCATAAATTTTTACAATCTACTGCCTCACATTATACTCCGAGTGAAGATGATGCGGAGAGATTGGTTTTATATTATTTTAGATATATTTGTATGATAAAACAAACGTTGGAAAATTTAGGAATAATTGTGTTAAAAAAATTAGAAGATTTTCCAATATATGAAGATAATTTAACTAAAGAACATTATAAAAATATAGGTAATGTTATAGATACAGTTGGTAATGTTAAAAGTAAAGCATTAAAAAGCGGAAGATTTTATGTGGTAAAAAACAAACCAATATATGCAAATGGTAAATTGTATTATGAAATTACATTGACTAAAGCTACAGATTATACAAATAAGTTTGAAAGAATATTAATGTACACTAAGTATTATATACCTGATAATTATTCTATTAAGATTTCATATCAAGAGAAAAGTATTGAATTGTTTTCATTAAGGACAAAGATAAAAGTAATAGATAATTATTTCATATCAATACGTCCATGTGAGTTAAAGAATATAGGTTTAATTTTTGGAATAAATAATAAAATAGATGATAACTATGCTGAATATAGTAATTTAATGAGAATTCTTACAGATGAAGAAAAAACTTTATTAGAGTTAGTGTTAATGGATAATGAATTGTTTGAAAAGTATATCGAGAAAATAAAAGGAAATGCAGAAAATAATAACATTACTAATTTATTAGTTATGATTAGGGAACACTTATTGAGTTCGAAAAAGGGACGTAATATTTTAAGATATTTCTTAGTAAAACCTGATAATAAGGTTATTAAAACACAGCTTTGTGATTATCCAAATAATTATATTTCATATTTATATTTAGTAAATCAGAGTATTCCTTTTGATTCAATGCCATATGCAATGTCTTTATTTAATCATAACATTAGTTGGATTCATTTAATAAATGCGATTGATATTGAAGGAAGAAATTTTGAATTATTAGGAAGATATATAAAAAATAATTGCGAGTCAAATAATATTTTATATACATCATGTGATGAAGTAGATAAGTTTGGAAACATTGATGAATTAATTGAAGAATATAATGATTCATTAGTTAGATACGGGATTGATAGGCAACAAAAGGGAAAATTAGTAAAAGAATATGACAATGTGTATATAAAATCATATGAAGATACTTCAATTGAAATAATAAACACATTAAATTCGTATAAATCAAATATACAAAAAGAGTTTGCAGAAGTTGTAGATAATAAAAAAGAAGAATACCTGAATATGGATTTATCGGAGGATAAGAAAGAAATATTAAATGATATATTTAGAAATCATTCAATTGGTATTATACATGGACCAGCAGGAACAGGAAAAACAAAAATGTTGGAAGTGTTATCTATGATTTTTTGTGGATATAGTAAAATATTTTTATCAAATACCAATACGGCAGTAGAAAATCTGAGGGCTAGAATTAGTGGAATAGATTTATTTAATTCAACATTTAAAACAGTGGCAAATTATAATAAATATGATGATAATGATTATGATATATTAATCATTGATGAATGTAGTATGATTAGCAATAAGGATATGTTAAAAGCAATAAAGAAACAAAGATATAAGTTAGTTATTTTGGCAGGAGATGTATTTCAAATTGAATCTATAAAATATGGAAATTGGTTTTCGTTAAGTTATTATCTGTTTAAAAATGAATTTGTATATGATTTAATACAAACGAATAGAACAGATGATATAGAATTGCTAGAATTATGGAAAATGATTAGAGATAATGATGATAATGCGCTTAATAAAATAAATAGTCAAGAATATTCTTCTCCAATAGATTTTAAAGAAATATTTAATAAGAAAGATACTGATGAAATTATATTATGTTTGAATTATGATGGGTTGTATGGAATCAATAATATAAATAAAGTATTACAGGCAAAAAATTCAAACATAGAATATACTATAGGAGTTGATACATTTAAGATAGAAGATCCTATTGTGTTTAATGATTGTCCTAGATTTAGAGACTTATATAATAATTTGAAAGGTACTATTAAAAATATTGAAAAAGATAATGAAAATGATTGTGTTTGGTTTACAATTTTAGTTGATGATATACTATATAATAGTGAGAATAATTATGAGATATTGGAAAATATGGATAATAAAACTATGATTAGATTATATGTTAGAAACTTTAAAGATACTAACGATGATGACGATGATAGAAATGAGCACATCATTCCATTTAATTTAGCATATGCTGTATCAATACATAAAGCTCAAGGTTTAGAATATAATTCAGTGAAAATAATTATTACTTCTAATGTAGAAGAACAGATAACAAAAAATATATTTTATACTGCTATAACAAGGACTAAAAAGTATTTGAAAATATTTTGGAGTCCTGAATCACAGATGAAGATTTTTGATAATATGAAAAAAAGAAATAGTACAAAAGATGTTGCAATCTTAAAAAATAAGATTAATATTACATAAATAAAAAAGAAATTTTTTATAAAAGAAAAATTAGTGAGAAAAGCCGAGATTTAACTCGGCTTCTTTCTATGAATTCATACATCCACTAATCAACTGTACCCCATCTACAAATCCATTTCTATAATACTTATCATTATAATAAGAAACATAATCCAAGAAATTTCTATCAAGTAATTCAAGCTGTTTCTTAACATATTTTTTATTTTGTTTAGGAACGTTCTTCAAAATATGTTCACTAATTTTATCAAATTGAATATAGTGTTTTTTATCTTCTTCTGTTAGATTACAAAGTTTTGTTTCTTCTTTAAATTGAAACCATTCTTTCATTAAATCATCATTTACTTCTCTTAAATTATTCTCCATAAAATAAACCTCCAAATTATAAAATAAAGATCCAAATACTTCCAAAAATTCTTTATAAAAAATTGGGGAGAAATTGGGGATCAATTTTTCAAAAACACCCCAATTTTAACCAAATTAAACATTAAATAAAAAACTTTGAAAGTATTGATAACACTAGCGTACAACATAATTCAATGCTTATCTAAAAAGATGTTATGTAGCCCTCATAACCCGAAG
>CALVOV010000031.1 GCA_944350385.1 uncultured Bacilli bacterium | reverse complement strand
AAGGAGTTTTATTTTTCAACTTATCGCTAAAGCTTTACCGAACCCCCAGACTATCTGGGGGTTTTCTTATACAAAAATAAGAACTGGATAAACCAGTTCTTACCGTCCGCGATACCACGAACCCCAAGTGAACTTAATCACTTTTTACACAACTAGTATAGCAAATTTATTTTTGCTTGTCAACCTAGTTATTTTTATTATATTCAATATAATGTAAAATATTAAGCAATTTATTAATTATTATATGTAAAATTGAATTTTCATTGTAAAATTAATATAGAAAGTAGGGAAAGTTGTATGAAAAAGATAATTGGTTTAATAAGTTTAATTTTGGTTTTTAGTTGTATAACGGGATGTGTATTTAATAAACGTTCTCCACGTGACGAAATAATAGAGTATATGCAAGAAAAATATGATGAGAAGTTTACATATATTGATTCTTTTGGTGGAAATAATTCCAATGTAAATATCTTATTATCATCAGAAAAATTATCAGGATATAAAATAACTGCAAGTCGTCATATTGATGAAAATGGTACAAAATATTATTCTGATAATTATATACATTATAAATATGAAGAACAAACAAGAACTCATTTATATAATATAATGAAAGAAGTATTTAATTCAGAAATTTTCATTACATATGGTGTTGGAACATTAGGAACAAGAAATGATTTTACTAGTAAAACAACATATAATGATTTTATTAAAAGTAAAGACTCTAATATATTATTTAATGTAGTTGTAAATTCAAATTATATTATAGATGAAGTAGAATTATTAAATAAATTAAAAGAAAAAATAAATTCTGCTAATATAAGTTTTATAAATTTCAGCATATATTTTGCAACTAGTGAGGAAGATTTTAAAGAATTTACAGAATTGTCTAGTTCGCAATATGAAACAATGAGAAAACTTGATGTTTGGGAAAGTTTTTCTAGAGTTGAGTGGAAATAAAGGAGAAATTTAAATGAAAAAGAGAGTTATTTTAAGTTTTTTTATGGTGTTTGTACTAATATGTTTAACAGGATGTAGATATACAAAAGAAGAAAAAGATACAATGGAACAATATAAAATACAAGCTGAAGAAAATGCTATAAATTACATAAAAGAAAAATATAATATTTCTTCAGAAGTTATTTCGTCAGAAGCAGAATTAGAAAATACTGACCCCATTCCTAACATAACACCAGATCCTACAGGAAATGTGTATGTAAAAATGAAGTCAAATAACAAAGAATTTTATGTATACATAACAGGAAAAGAAACTTCTATAATTGGGAAGGACAATTACCAATATAATGAAATCGTTAATGATTTGTTAAATTTAATCCAAAAAGATACGAATGTTGCACCATATAATTATCAAGTTGTTTATGGTTTTGAAGATTCTTTTAACTATCCTGGATTAATTGATGTTTATTATGATGGTACTAATTTATATAACGCAATTCATTTTGATGATAGGTATGATCAAGGGTTATATGTTAATTTAAATTATATTGGAAATAATAATTTAGAAAATATAGTATTTAGTAATTCATCACAAATAATTAATAAAGGACATATTTCTTTAATTAATTTTAGTACAGTAGATGATTATAACAATTTTAGTAAAGAAGATAGTATTAGCAAAGTTTATTATAGTTATTTATTAACTGATGAAGATAAACAAGTTATAGATAATATTTTATTAATAAAAGAAGGAAATAAAGAATATTTTGATTTTTAATTTGAAGTATGAGACTATTTGTAAAAAATTAAAAAATATGGTATTATTTAAATGGTAGAATAAGTTATTATTTTATTAGATAGGGAGGTATATTATGTCAAGAGAATATGAATATGATAATAACACTGATTATAATCCAATGACAGATAAATTTACAAGAGTTGGAGAAACACGCCAAGGGCCAGCTCAATATGGTCCAGAATATGCAGCAGCTTATATGAAAAAAGAAGAAGAGCATGCTGCACAAGTTAGAGCGGAAAAACAAGATGGTGATTTAAATAGAGAGGCAAAATATGCATATGATGATTATCTTAAAGATCAAGAAAGAACTCAAGCTCGTGCAGATATGCTAAAGAAACAAGAAGAAGCAAAAGCTAATGCAATTGATTTAGCAAGAGAAAGGTATTTAGAAAAAAGCGGATTATATAGATTATTCCATAAAAGATTATCTGACAAAAAAGCTGCTAAAATGACAACAGCAGAAATAAATAATTTGTATGGTGGCATTGAAGAAGAGAAAGGAATGTCAAGATAAATGGAAGAATTAAACTTAGCCTTTAATAATTATATTGAAGAGGTAAAAAAGTTAGATACAACTAGAAAAAGAAACGAATTGATTAATTCTATAAAACAATTAATTGCAGTTTTTGAATCTATGGCAGCAGATGATAGAATAGAACTTCATTTTTTGAAAAATAGAGAAATATTAGATTTAAGTAATAATCCTGTTTCAGAAGATGACTTTATAGAAGCTGCACTTGTTTATCTTGAAGTTGCTAAAAATATGATAGGTGAATATTTAGAAAAGAAAAATATATAAAAATTAGCCCTAATAAGTATAAACTTATTAGGGTTTATTATATTAATCATATATTAAATTATAACAATATTCATATATTAATAATTCTTCGTTAATTAAGGTATTTATAAAATCATTATGAAAGTCATTTTCGTGTATATTAAATAACATTTCAACAGAAAAATATTTCTTTTCTTCTGTACTTAATTCTAAATATTTTGAAGAAATAAATAACAAATTTTTATATTTACCAAAATTAATTATAGTATTAGTAGAATTAATATCTAATATATTTAATGCTTTTTTTAAAACAATGATTATATTATTTACATTATAATCTGTATTTAAGTTTTTATTTTCTGATATATGAATTGCTAATCTAATTTTTTCAATGTCTTTTAAATTATCAAATTGATTTAATAGTTTTATTACTTTTTCTGTATTATTTTCTAATAACATAATTTTACCTCTTTTCTATCTTTCTAAATCATCTTTTTTTCTAAAATTTCTTACTTTTAAATAGTCATAATCGTCTTTTAACTTATAAAAAGTTTCGTTATCTATAATACTATGATTATATAAATCCAAAGAAACATCATAATATTTATCTTGTTCTTTTTTTGAAAATAATTTATTTCTTATAAATCTTACAATACTCATAAATTTATTTTTCCAATATTCTAACTTATTAGCTAATGAAATATTTTCTTTTTCTAAATCTTTAATATTCTCATCTTTTTCTTTTATACTTTTGTTCAAAGTAGATACTCTTAATTCAAGTGCGCTATTATTTTCAGATAGTGTTTTTATTTTTTCTTTATTATTTTTTAATTCTTCATCTATATTATTAAGAGTTATAGATAAAGTTTGAATATTTTTATATTCTTTATTAGTTTCATTAACTGCATTAATATAAGACAAGATTTTTTCTTTATCATTTTTATTTAAAATATAATTGCCTTTAATTACTGGAATTGATTTTAAGTTATTAACTATTTTCTCAATGTCTATAGAATTATTATCTAATTTTAAACTCTTTTTGTTAGCATTATCAAGTTTAATTCTATTATTATCGAGTTCATCTTTCATTAATTGATAATTAACCATATCTTTAGATAATATATCTATATTTCGACCCTTTAATTTATCTTTTAAGCCGTTATTAAGGCTATATTCTTTATTGAATGACTCAATACATAATATTCTCATTTTGTCTTGTAAATGGCTTAAAGAATCCTTTGTAAAGACATTACTTTTGCCAACTTGTTTAGACATACCATTTTTATTTTTATATTTAATTGGAACACCCACAATATGCATATGAGGACTTGTTTCATCATAATGAATAATCGCACTTGCTATTTTAAAATTTGGTAATTGTATTTCTAAATCTTCAACCTGTTTTTTATATACATTAGACATTCTCTTTTTAAAAGCAATATCTTTTGTATCCCAATATTTCTTGTCGCCTAATTCAATTATGATTTCACAAGCAAGGTCGTTTTTAGAGTTATTACTAATATGATTAAAATAATTATCAATTTTCCTATCTTCTCTAATTTGCCTATTATTATATTCTGATTTAGATTTCTCAAATTCTTCAATATATAATTTTTTTATATCATCAACTAGAGAATTAGTACCTCTAATTATTTCTATATTATCAGTTGAATTATCATATTTTCTATAGTTGTGTTTATCTACTCTTGATCATTGTGAATAATTTTGTATAGCATTGTTGCTCATTGATGTTGTGCCACTTTTATTTGTTTTAGCACTTTTTCTAACATTATTCTTTTTATTTTTATCACTTCCTAGGTGTAGTGAATAAGCAAGATTTTCTATAAAATCACATCCTTTTAAATTATTTTGGCTTGTCAAAATATTTAACCCCCTAGGTATTTTGTCATACTAACAAAATACAGGTGGCTAGGAATTCCTAGAACCTTTTAGCTTTATTTATATAACGAATTATACTACTAGATAATTCATTATAAAATAAAGTATTGATGAAAATATTTTATCTTCATAAAACATTTTCTTTTATATAAAATGTTATCGCTACTTCCACTCGCTAGCGAGCAGAACGTACCAAACAATTTATAATTATTATCTCTTTGTATTGATATTCTTCTAATAGAGTATTAAATAGTTCATCATATTTATATAAATCTAAATCATTTATTTTTATAAAATCTCTATTAATTAATTCTTTAGTGATTATATTAATGGTTTTATCTATTTTATCTTGTTCTTTAATATTTATTTCTTTAGTATTTATTTGGGTATCCTCTAGGGTATACCCATTTACCGCATGCCCTTTTTGGATATACGGTGTTTCATATATTGCATATTCATAATCAAATCTCCCATTATCTAATTGAATTCTAGTTCTAATTAGATACCCCATATCTTCAAGTTCCTTTAATGTTGATCTAATTGCTTTAATACTTTCTTTATTTACTTTAACAAGACCTTTAACGGAATAATCCCAGTCATCTGGTAAACTTAACATAAATGATAATAAACCTTTAGCTCTATAACTTAAATTAATATCTTTTAAATGATAATTACTCATTACTGTATAATTGTTTGTTTTTTCTATTCTAAATACAGACATAACTAACTCCTTTCTAGCCCTTATTTAGCCCTTATAAATTTTTAAATAAGGCTCTTTGACTAGAAACAAGCAGTAATGAACATACTAAAAAGCCACTATTTCTAGTGGGTTATGAATTTTCAAAATTTTCTTTATTTGTCCTGTTTTCCCGACCATTTAAAAAATCAAATCTCTTAATAAAGAGATTTTTTTATTAAGAAAATTTTCTAATTAACCAATCTATTTTAGGAACATCGTAATATTTTCTTATTAGAAAATATACATCATTTAAAAAATCCTCATACTCTTCAGCCTTTAAAACAACCTTATCTAAAATACCTTCATCTTTTTCTTCCTCAAGAATAAGTTTACACAAGTCAAAAAAATAAGAAGGATACATCAACCTAGCAAAAAGAAGCATCAAACTAGATCTAGAGAACTTATAATTATTTAAGAGTTCTTCAACCTCATTAAAATCCAATGAATGAAAAATAAATTTATTTTTTATATATTCTGCAATATCTCGGACATCATAATCAAAAGTAAATGTTAAAGGGTTGTATAAATATAAAAAAGTATTATCAACACCCACCCTATTATGATTAATAGTTATCAACAATTTATCTTTTTTTAAAAAAACATCTTTGCAATAACTTATTGCATTTTCTGCCATACCGACATAATAAGGAAAAATCTCTTGTAATAACGGATATTCTTTATTTAAATCAGATATTGTATTTTCAAGCAAATCCACTTTGTCATTCCAAGCCAAATACCAAGGTTTAATATTCAAATTATAACTATAACTACTAAGTGAATAATTAAATTTAGAAACATCACTTAAATTATAATAATCTCTCAAAGATGAATTAATTCTCAATAAAACATAATTTTCGCCATCCACTTCAGCAAACAAATTACCAAGAAAAGTTGGAACAAAAGTATTAACATAAATTTTCTTATAATAAAGTCTATTAGAAACATCAGCTAAAATATTCAAATTATTTACGTCTCCATTATATAGCAAAAATAAATATTCATAATCCTTAACAAAAAAACGAAAACCATTATCTATAGTATATAATTCACTCGGAAACAATTTATATAAATTATTAATAACATTTTTCACGATTATTCACCAGTAAATTATATTGCATAAAAACAAAAAAAGACCGAAGTCTTTAATTTTTTAACTTATAAGCAAAGTCATCTGCTTTACCGCCATCCGCATCAGCATTATAATTTTGAATTGCCTGACTTAAAGTAGTTTCAGCAGCCTTTTGTCTTTCCACTGCAACTTTTGCATCATTTTGAGACTTATTAACTAATTGAAAAGCTTCACTTAATGCTGCATTTTTAATACTAACGAATTTTTGAAGTTTAGCTATCTTATTCAAACATTCTTGAGAAGGTTTAACACTTTCTTCCATCAATTATGCTACCTTTTTAAAACTTTCATCATTAACTACTTGATCAATTGCATTAGAATAAGCTGCATTATCTGCTTTTAACTGTTGCATATTTTTCATCATTTGCATTGCCAAATTCATTTGTTCCCTTTGAGATTTTACTAAAACATCTTCCACAGCAGACTTAGCTCTATCATATATTTCTTGTGATTTAATCATAAATTCATCCAAATCAATAACACCACTTTCAACAGAACTTTGAGTCATCTCTTGTTGTAGAGCAGGTTTTGGCTCAACATTTTCCCTAACAACTGGTGCATCAAAGATATTACCATCATTTACAACTGGTTCTTGTTGAGGCACATCATAAGATTGATTAACAGTTGGTTGAGGCATTACGACAGGATCTGGAATATTAATATTTCCAGCATTGACACTAGTAACTTCTGGTGCAACTGGCGTAACAGGAGTCACTGGTTCATTATAAGCCATGTCAGGTACATTTTGTGCCACTTCATTAGGAGTTATTTCATTAGGTATATTTTGAGTATTAGGAACATTTTGAACAGTTGGCTCTGGCTCAACAACAGTCTCAGGTCCAGCAACAATTTCAGGTTCTTTCATATTAGCAGCATTAGCTAATCTTTCCATGTCAGCATTTTTAAGAGCAATAACTCTATATCCATCAAAAACAGACTGATTAGCAGCATTATAATTAAAATTTCTCATCACACTATCCTCCTTGAACTATTTCTTTCATAGCTTGTTTTACTTTATCCCAAATAGTCTCATCAGTTATTCCCACAAGCTTATACACACCTGGAGTTTCTTCAATAACTTCAGAAACATAAACTTTACTCATACCTTCACCAGCAGTTTCACCTTTTGATAAAATAATAAAATTTTTATTAATATCTTCAATACCAAAAGAGTTTACTAAATCTACTTCTTCCATCGTGCCATCCATATTTTTAATAGTTATCTTTTTCATATTCACACTCCTATTATCAAATATAATTTTAACACATAATACTCTCTTTATCAAACATTTTCTTTCTTTAATATAAAATATTTGCAATCATAAGAACAATTTTCTTTTAAATATTTTTCTAGTTTACTATAATCATTAATAGAATTAAAACCACTACTACTTTTAAGATTAAAACCTTTTAACCTTAACTTTCCATAAGAAATATCGCCAACTATATAATCATAATCATAAAAATAGTCAGTAAACCTACTTAAAAATTCTTCTTCATTAAATGCATCTTTATAATCTTTAACCAATTTATACTTTTTCCCATCAACATCTATCATCATACATATCACATTTTAATATTATCACATTAACAAAAACATATCAAATACTAACACTACGAACTTACTAAAGGGCTAGTCGTAGAAAACATTCCACCGTAAACTGAAGGAATTTTACCTTGTACCATTTTCACAAGAACAGGAATATCACTTTTAACAGTCACCTTTTTAGACAAAAAAGGCAAAATTACCTGTTCATTAACTTCAACTTCAACATAAATTTTAACAATTGCATTATTAATACCATATTCAATCACATCAGTCTTTACATTACTATAAACCGCGCCTACCAATTTATTTTTAACTGGTATTTTAGGTCCAATATCAGCAATAACAGATGAACCTGTAATGACACCAAAAGGAATATAATAGACAATTCCAGAAACATTATCTTTTTCATAAACATTACTAATTGGAATATCAAGTTCATCCAATTTGCCATTATCGAGGAGGATCAAATCTTGTTCAATACTATTAGTAATATCATATAAAATACTATTAACAACGCTAGTATTAAAATCAACACTAATAATTTCATTTTCATCATTAACGGTTGTCAAAACCAACTCTTCAAGTCTATCATCATCCGAAAAAGACAAAATAGATTTATTAATTACAGCCATAGCTATTCTTTCAGTTTCAACTTCAGCATAATTAACAAGAATTGGAGTAACTTTACTATTGATTAACTTAAAAATAACTAAAACCACAAAGCAAACTAACAAAAATATAATTCCAATTTTATCTCTAAGTTTAATTGCAAAAGAAAATTTTCTAGTTTTTAACTTCATCCTATTACTCATATTAAATTATAGTGCAAAAAAAAAGAACTATTCTAAAATAGTCCTAAATTAAAAACATAATTCGCAATAACTAGCAAAGTCCCAAGTATTGAAATAATAAGAACAATTAAACTAATAATTACAAGAACATTATTCTTTTTAACACTCTTTTCAAGTTCTTCAAATCCCTCAAAATCTTCTTTACTAAATGTCATAGAATTAGTATAAAAAGATTTATCAATTCCATTAACAACTTCTTTATCTTTTAAATTTTTCAATTCTTGTGTTTTTTCTAATTCCTTATTTTTCTGATCTTCTTCTATTTCCTTAATTATCTCTCTTTTTAAGTCTTCCTTAACTTTATCAGGTTTCATAGGAGGCACTAATTCAGCCTCATCAGTCGCGTCACCCTTTAACTCATCTAATAAGCCAACATCATCTTTGTGAATAGTAACTGTATTAATTAAATCAATAAGAGTTCTCTCATCCGTATTAAATTCTTCAAGTTCTTCTTCCTCATACTCTTTCTTTTCATACATCTTTAACTGGCTCAATATATCATACTGAGTATTATGAAGTTTCTTATACCTCTCTCTCTCATAATTTATCTCTCTACCCTGTCTAGCCTTTTCTAAAACAGAATTAATATCATAATCTCTAGGTTCTAACTTTTCTTCTTTTACCTCTTCTTCATGAATTTCAGTAAACAAATTTTCTCTTTTAGGCGCCGATTTTTGATTCATTGAAGTTATATATTTTTTAATTTTCTCCATATCGATATTATTCCCGCCTGTTTCAATAATTTTAAAATTACTATTAGTTTGAACACGAGAAAAATCACCATTACTAATGGTATCATACAAATTTTTATTTTTGCTTGTTCTAGTTTCAGAAATTACACTATCATCCTCATTATATCTTTCCATTCTAGAATTCATACTATTCACCAATATTATAATATCATATTTACGCAAAATTTTAAACTACAATTTGATTTTATATTATAATTTAGTATATAATATATTTTAGGAGGAATAATATGGAAAAAATAGTTATTAATAAAGAAGCCTGTGTAGGATGTGGTATGTGTGTTCACCAAAATCCAGATTACATAGTATTTGATGAAAACGGACACGCTGAACCAGTTGGAAAAGAAATCAATCCTGATGACAAAAAAAGCATATTAGAAAGTATTGAATGTTGCCCAACTGAAGCTATATGTATTGAAGAAGAAAAATAAAGCAAAAACCTGCTTTGAAGTGATAAAGTAAAAGTAGACACATAAAAAAGATGTGATCTACTTTTTGTTTGCTATAATTAAAATAAGGAGGA
>CALVOV010000030.1 GCA_944350385.1 uncultured Bacilli bacterium | reverse complement strand
TAGATGAAAATGGTGTTGTAATTGATGCAAATGAACCGATAGAAATAGATGACTCTGTTAAAACAATCTTACAAAGTTATAGAAGAAAAATAAATGATGCAGATTATGTATTTGTTAAATCAGAACCAAGCAAAATAGGTTTAGTAGATAAAATAAATACTGAAATAACTGATATGAGTGAATTATCTGATTTAGGAACTAATGTAATTCATATTAGTGACCCTAGAGAACAAAGTTGTAGTTATAATGTTTCAGTAATTGATTTTCAAGGTAAAAAGATAGTTATACCATCTCCAATAGATATTATTTCTTTTAAACTATCTCAATGTGTTGGAAGAAAGAAAGCCATTCAAAAAAGACAACATATGGAACAATCTGAAAAAAACGAAAGAATTATTAACAAACATAACGAAGCATATCTTAAACAAATAAGAGATTTTATTCCTTTGGCAATGGGTGTAAGTAAATTATATTCTTTAGATAATATAGTTGCTCGTATGAAAGAAATAATGGAAAGCGAAAATAACTTTGACCATCAGATTATTGAAGAAATTAAAACTGATTTATCTCAGTATCCGGAAATTACTGAATTATTCGATGGACTTAATAAAGCAAAAACTATATAGGTGAGAGTTTATGAGAATATTAAAAGTTTGGACTAAGTTTGAGAAATCATTATTATTTACAAGTGTTATATTGGTTGGATTAGTTGGAATTATATTTAAGGCAGAAATACTAACAACTATTTGTTCTATTGTTGGAATTATAACCGCTTTACTTTTAGCAAAAGGAAAAAATCTAGGCCAAATATTTGGCTTGTTAATAGTTGGTTTGTATAGTATTGTTTCTTTTAAAAATAAGTATTATGGCGAAGTTATAATATACTTATGTATTATGCTACCTATGTATATTATTGGTATTATATCTTGGTTAAAGCATCAAAACAAAGAAACAAATTCAGTTGAAGTTAATACTATTAAAACAAAGGAATGGATTATTGTATCTATCGCAAGCATAGTTGCTTTTATGGGTATTTATCTCTTATTAAAAGCATTTAATACTAGTCAGTTGTTTATTTCTTCATTATCGGTTATAGATAGTTTATTTGCTATTTATTTAGGTATTAGAAGAAGTAAATATAGTTTTTATTTTTATGTAGTAAATGATTTAATACTAATAGCATTATGGGGAATACCTGTTGTTAGTGGTAGTTTAATATTATTACCTATGGTATTTAATCCTATAATCAATTTAATCAATGATATTTATGGAATATATAATTGGAAAAAATTAGAAAAAATACAAGGAGGCAAACAATGAATAAAAACAATATTTTCCCACTTGCAATAGGAACTTATGGTTTAGGTGCTAGTAGAAGTGAATCTTGGGAAGATAATAATAATGAACTAGTTATAGATGAAGAAGAAATGCAAGCGCTTATTTATTCTTATGAGCAAGGACAAAATTTTATAGAAACGAGTTATATTTATGCCGGTGGTCAAACTATGAAATTTATTTCTGAGTTTTTAAAAAGAGTTGATAGAAATAAGTTGTTTATAACTGTTAAAATTGAGAACTTTATTGAAAAAGCTGAAGATATAGAGGAACAACTAGATAAGTATTTAAATATATTAGGAATTGATTATGCAGATAGCATTTTACTACATACACCTAAAGCAAGTAAGATACCTTTAGAAAAAAGTTATAGAGAATTAAAAAGATTAGTTAGTGTCGGAAAAAGTAGAAATGTAAGTGCTAGTAATCTTAATATAAATCAGTTAAAAATGATTGTTGAAGAATTAGGGATAGAATTATTTAGTTTTGAGGGATTATATAATTTAGAGTGTAAGCAAAATGAAGATGTTGGTATTTTAGATTATTGTAAGGAACACAATATATTATTTATAAATTATCAACCTTTTAGAAGAAATAGAACTGCCAATCATAATTACCCTTTGTTAGTAGAACTTGCTAGCAAATATAATAAGACACAAAACCAAATTTTGTTAAATTATTATGTTAAAGAAAAAAATATTATACCTATAACAAAGGCAAATAAAATAGAACACATAAAATTAAATTTAGAGGCATTAAACTTTGAAATGGAACAACAAGACTATCAAAGATTAAATGATTTTAGATGTGAAGAATTTGATAAGTTGAAAGTTGATTGGTTAGATAATGGTGGAATACCAATTTATAAATTTGCCAATCAAGTTGAATAAGGAGTAATTAATGAGTAATATTTTTATATTACACTCACTAAATGGTGATACTTTAAACATATGGGGTCTTGATATTAAAAATGTTTTTATGGAAAAAGATGTAGATGTTATAATGCCTGAATTCCCTGTTAGAGCAGAATCTAAATACGAAAAATTTGAATATATTTTAGAAAAATATATAACTAGTGGTATTTTAAATAATAATTCTATCGTTGTAGCTCACTCTATATGAAATGCTTATTTTATAAGATTTTGTAAAGAAAAAAAGTTTGTTCCAAAAGCTTATATAGCTGTTGCTCCGGGAGCAGTATATGAATACCCATCTTCTCGTAATGATTATATAGTTGAGGTAAAAAAACAAGCGTATGTAAAACAAGATGCATTTAACTACATTCAAGATATTAATTGTGATAAATATTGTTTGTATTCTGATGAAGATGATAACAATAAAGAAAAATTTACAAGATTTATAAAAGACACTAATTCTAAAGGAATATATTTAAAAAATTATAATCACTTTGATGGTTATCATAATATAAATAAAATACCTGAATTAGTTAAATTAATTGATAGTCTTCTATAAAAACATAAAATACTAGGATTTCTATATTCCTAGTATTTTTTTCAACAATTATTATTTTAATTTGAAAATATGCTAATTTAAAGTCCTAACGATAAAGTTATAACTAATTTATCTATATGGATTTTTTCTTGTTTTATATTTGTACCAATAGTAATATTGGTATTTATTTTATAATCAAAATTTATTATATCTAATGTTTTAAAATAATACGGTATATGCGTTCCATAAGAGTATCAACTGAAGATCAAGCTCGCGAGGGCTTTAGTTTACCAGAGCAAGAAAAAAGACTTCGTGCAATGTGTGAGTATAAAGGTTATGAAATATATAAACTTTATAAAGATGCTGGTATAAGTGCTAAAACTGGTAATTATAGACCTGCATTTGAAGAACTGTTACAAGATATTAAAGATAAGAAATGTAATACTATTGTTGTTTTAAAACTAGATAGATTAACAAGAAGTGTTTATGATTGGGAGAATATATTAAAGTTTCTTGAAGAAAATGATGCCTATTTAGATTGTGCTAATGATGATATTAATACTACTAATGCTAATGGAAAAATGATTTCAAGAATACTAACATCAGTTTCACAACAAGAAATAGAAAGAACAAGTGAAAGAACTAAAATTGGCCTTGTTGGAGCGATTAAAGAAGGACATATTCCAGGTCATACACCATTTGGTTATAAAAGAGAAGGAAAATTAATGGTTCCAGATATAACAACAAAACATATTATTGAAAGAATGTATCAATTATATTTTGAAGGTAATTCTTATCAAACTATTGCTAATATATTTAATGCTGAAAATGTTGGTAATAAAAAATGGCGAAATAATACTATACTTGAGATGATAGAAAACCCAATTTATAAGGGTGATTATTTGCATGGTAAAAGAAATAAATACCCAGCTTACTATGAAGATGTAGTTGAACCAATAGTTAGTAAAGAGATGTGGGAAAATTGCCAAGTTCAACAACAAAAGAATTCTAGAAGTTATCAGAGATACCAAACTTATTTATTCTTACAAAAACTAAAATGTCCAGTATGTGGAAGAATTATGGGTGGTAAAGCAACTTATAAAAAGAAATTTGATAGAACTTATTATTACTATGGTTGTAATGAATGTAAGAATAATATTAAAGAAGATTATATAGAAGAATCAATAAAAGAATTACTTGGCGATATATTTGAATATGATTCAGTTGTTAATGAATTCTTTCTACCAATGATTAAATCTAAAATATCTAATCCTAAAGAAGAAATAGAAAAAGAGATAAAGAATCAGCAAGCAAAACGAGAAAGAATTAAACAAGCATATATTAATGGCTCATTTACTTTAGAAGAACACGATAAAGAAGTTAAATATGTTGATGATACTATTGCTGAATTAGAAAGACAAATATTAGAGCAAGAACAAGTTAAAGAATTAAAATTTACACCAGAAGATATTTTAATTAAAAGAGATATGGATTTTATCAACAGAGTTAAATTACCAATGCTATATAAAGCAATTGTTGAATGTTGGGAAGATTTAGACAGAGAAGAAAAATCTAGAATAATAATGAATTATATTGATGATATAAAAATAACTAAAAATAATTTAAATCAGTATGTAGTTGAAAGTGTTAATTTTAGAACTACATTTTATAAAGATTTTAAAAAGCTATATGATGATGGATTTATAGATTGGAAAAGAAAATTTATATATGATTTCAATGGTATAAGAATAGATAGTAAAATTCGTTATAGTGAATATATGCCATTTAAAAAAGTATATGAACATTTGAAAAGATTAAGTGATTGCTATGATGTATCATTCTATAAAGGAACATATTATAAAGATACTGAAAAGGTAGATATGCTACCTTTAAAGAAAGGTGAAGTAATTGTAAGAATGTTTCCTACCGAAGAAGATGATTCAAATAAAGATAAAATTGGAATGGGTATGATTTGTGTTAGTGATAGTCCTAATGATATACATGTAGATTATCATGAATTATTTGAATCAATACCAGAATAAATATGAACACGTTTTGTTGAACTTTAAGTTCAATGAAAGTGGGAAAAGTATTTATTTTGGAACTTTATGAAGTTTTAACCATTACGAAATAAAGTAAAACGGATTCTAAGGTGTTAAACCTTAGCCCACTGGATATTTTGTATGCAAGCGTACAAAATTCCTAGGGGGTTAGAAATTTTGGATGACCAAAATGGCCACTTGAATGGTCACTTCTAGAAAGGAGGAAAACTATGTCAGAACTTGCTTATTCATTGCATTTAGGTAGTGATAAAAATAGAAAGAACATATCTAAACAAAATGGTAAAAATAATTTAAGTGGAACAACTTCTTTACCAAATAATGCTGTTCAAAATGTAAGACAATTATCAAAAGTAGATAAGCATAATTATAGAAAATATGATAATGAACAAGAACTAATAGAAATAGTAAGAGGTACTTCTTCTCCAATTGATGATGTTAAAGAACTTTATTTAAGCGAATTTGAAGAAGCAAGATTAGAATACAATTCTAAACAATCTAGACCTAGTCGTATGATAGATAATTATTTTGATAATGTATCTAATAATGAAAAGAAAGATCTTGCTTGTGAAATAATTCTTGAACTTGGAGATAAAGAATATTGGGATACAAAAGATGAAGTATTTAAGAAAAGAATGTCTGGAGTATATAAGAAACAAGTTGATGATTTAGAAATGCTTGTTCCTAACTTTAAAGTAGCTAGTGCTATTATTCATTATGATGAAACTAGTCCACATTTACATATTGTAGGTATTCCAATTAAATATAAAAATAAAAATGGTATGGAAAAACAAGTTGGTAAATCTGATGTATTTACTAAAGAATCTTTAATAAGATTGCAAGATAAAATGAGAACTTTATGTATTGAAGAATTTAACCAAGTATGTAGTTTAGATTTTACTTTAAAGCAAAAACAAAAAGGAAGAAATAGAGATATTCATGTATCTGATATGGATAACTATATAGAAATGAAAAAGCAAATTGAAAAAAATACTGAAAAACTAAAACAAGCTAATAAAAAATCTTCAGAGTTGAAACAGGACTCTAAAGATATAAAAGATAAAATTGATAAATTAAAAGCATCTAAATTAAATAAAGAAAATTATATTTTATCAAAGGAAGACAAGGAATCTTTTATCGACTTTATCGAACAAGTAGATAATACAAATAAAGAATACGATAAAATACAAACTCTATCTAATACACTAGTTAATGCTAATGAACAATTAAAAGAAAAAAATAATAAAATTAAAACCCTTACTGAAAATAACGAAGCACTTAATTTAAGAGTTAAGACTTTAAATGATACTATCAAAGAAAAAGATAATGAAATATCATTTTTAAAATCTAAAATAAAAAATATACAAAATACTCTTGAATATTGGAAAGATAAATTTGAAAAATTAATATCTTTCCTACATGATAAACTTCATAGTTGGTATGATAAAGATGATAAATATATTGACGTTGTTAATGACATGTACGAAGATAATGTTTTAGATGATGATGACATTGAAGAATTAGATTTAGGTAAAGAAAAAGATGATTATGAACGTTAATCATCTTATTAATTATTTAGATATTGTTTTTCTATCATCACTTAATTCGTATTCAGACATTACAGATGTAAAAGCATCCTTAATTTGTTTATCACCAGAAATTTGAAAAGAGTTGTTTTTTGATTTAACAGTTTCAGGAATAAGTGTTAAAATTGGAATCAAACTTTTTAATACGTCTTCAGTTGAAAGTTGAGCTGCAGTATTATCTATAATATTTTTTCTTAATGCAGTTTTTAATAGAAATGAATTAATAAATTCAAAACCATTCTTTATTATTTCTTTAGAACTTGGAATTAAATATTTGTCATCCATATGTTCATTTGAGAAATCCAATGTATTTATAAATTTATAAATTTCTTCTTCAGGAGCATATTTCTTTAAATATTCAACTAATCCACTTAGATTTGCGTTAAAATAAAATAGTTGCATTTGTTCTTTTCCAACAATCATTTCCAAAGTTTCAGCGATTCTTTTCTCGTAAACATAAGCAGTAATAAGAGAATTATTATTTCCAAAATATTTTTCTGAAAGATATTGTGTATATCCCTCATTTAATCCTTTTCCAATTTGCGTATTTTTATTAGATATTTGTTGAAAACCACAATAAATCATTCCAGTAGATTTATCAATAATTGTAGTTGAAGCATGAAATAACTCATGATTAATTGTTAAATTATAGGTATCTTTAGACAATTCAATAGCATTCTTTTTAGGATCATATTGCCCTGCAGTGCTACGATTAAAAATTCTGTTTGAAACACCAAAACTTTTAATAAATGTTCCTAATGTATTAAGATTATTTAAAAATATTGCTAAATTAATCTCTGGAATATTCTCTTTCACAGTATTTGCAAAATTCATTATTAATTCACCAAATTGTTTTTTCAATATTTCTTCTTCATTAATATCATCAAATTTTCTTATAACTTCAACCGGAAGAGATGCAGTCTTAACACCACCAATTTTAAAATCTTTTCTTAATTTGTAATTAGATTCTATAGGTTTTTTAGCAGTAAAATATATTATGCTTGGAGATATTAACATTAATATATTTGCAAAATCTATTTGTTGTAGTTGAACAAAAAAATCAGATATTTTCATTTTATTATTCATTTTTATCACCACTTGCATTGTTTAAAAAATTTTCCACTTCAGTCCAATCATCTTCATCTTCGATGTTTTCTAGTTCTTTTTCTGGAGATTGTGGATAATAAATTGAAGAATAAATATTTAAAGAATTATTTTCATCATGCGTATTATCGGTATATATTATATAGTCTTTATTAGTTTTAAAAGATTTGAATGTATATAAAATTTCAAATTCTTGTTCTATATCATTAATTACACATTTAAAATTTTTTTTGTTATCAATCATTTTTTCACCTCTTTAAATCTCAACTTAATTATAACATATTTTACAAAATAATTGTAGCAGTTAGCTCGAATTTATGCTATATTATATATAGAACTGATATTTATTAGTTGTTCTTTTAGATATAAGTGTTCAAAATAGGCTCTTGTATCGCACCATAAGAGTTTCAATTGAACTGTTAAAAGTCAAGTTTTATAAAGGAAAATCACTGTTTTAGAAGAGTGATTTTTTGTTTAATTTAAATTTTGTAGTGAAATGAGTAAGTGATATTTATAAAATAGAAATGCCTGATAAAAATTGAACAGAAAAAATACAGAAATCAATCAGAAATGAATCGGAAAATATTCGGAAGTAAAACGGAAAATAATCGGAAACTTATGATATAATATAATCAGATAGAAAAATAGTAATTTGAAAGTGAGTTGATAATCATGTGTAAGGTTGTTTTGGAAATTAATAATTTAACAAAATACTATGGAAAAGTCAAAGGAATTGAAAATTTATCTTTGTCATTAAATAAGGGCGAAATATTTGGACTTATCGGGCCTAATGGTGCAGGTAAATCTACAACAATAAGGGCAATACTAAATCTAATAAATAAAACAAGTGGTATTGTAAACATCAATGGTAAAGAATTTAATAAAGATGATATAGAAACTAAGAAGTTAATTGGTTATTTACCTAGTGAAGTATCTTTATATGAAGATTTAACTGTAAAAGAAATGATAGATTATCATGAGTCTTATTATACTACATCAAAAAAGAGAAGAAGTGAATTAATTAAAATTCTTAAATTAGATGAAACTAAAAAAATAGAAGATTTATCTTTTGGAAATTTAAAAAAGCTAGGAATAGTATTGGCTTTTTTACATGAACCAAAAATACTAATACTTGATGAACCTACTAGTGGACTTGATCCGATTATGCAACAAGAATTTTACAAATTATTACTCGAAGAGAAGAATAAAAATACAACGATTATTTATTCAACACATATTTTAAGTGAAGTATCTAAAATATGTGATAGAGTAGGAATTATTAGAGAAGGTAAACTAATAAAAGTTGAAAATATAGAAGCATTATGTAATAAAAATATGGGATATATTACTATAATGAGTAATGATATAGATAAAATAATAAAAGATTTTGCAATAAAGCCTGATATAATTGATAAAAAAACAATTAAATTTCTAAATAACTTTGAATATAATGATCTAATAAAAAAATTATCAAAATATAATATATCAAAATTATTAATAGAAGATATGAATTTAGAAGATGTATTACTTCATTATTATAATTAGGAGGATGCTATGTTTAAAAGAGAATTAAAATGTAATTTTAAAAATTTTATGATTTGGACAATTATTATATTGGTATTATTTGGTGTAGTTTTTGCTATATATCCTTCAATTGCTTCTAGTGATAATATTAAATCAATTGATGAATTAGCACAAATATTTCCACCAGAAATATTGTCGGCATTTAATATGGATATTGCATCACTTTCTACAATGTTTGGATGGCTAAAGTCTGAAGGGTTTGTAATGATATTATTAATTGTTGGTGTATATGCAGGAATACTTGGATCGAATATATTAGTTAAAGAAGAAAATGATAAAACAATAGAATACTTAAATAGTTTACCTATATCTAGAGAGAAGATTGTCTTAAGTAAAGCATTTGTTGGAATAATATACATATTGTTAATTACAATTACTATATCTATATTTAATTTTATTGGCTTGGAATTAAGTGGAGATTATAATAGAGAACAATACATATTAATGAGTATAACGCCAATATTTTCTTCTTTGGTTATCTATTCATTGTGCTTATTTATATCTACATTTACACATAAAAAAAAAAATACCCTAGGATTAAGTTTAGGTATTGTATTTATTAGTTTTATATTTAATGCTATATCAGGTATAGATAAGAGTGTTGCGTGGTTAAAATATATTTCAGTATTTACTTTAGCTGATATTAGAAATGTTATTCTTAATATAGAAGTAAACCCTATAATGATAATAATATCTTTTTTGATTACTTCTGTATTTATATTACTATCAACAATTAATTATAAAAGAAAAAATCTAGTATAATTAAAAATAACAAATTACAATTCATAGAGCAGAAAAATGCTCTTTTTTTATTGGTGTAGTGATAAAAAGTACTGATGGAAATGAAACGGAAATTAATCGGAAATCACTCGAATAGCGATTTTTGGTATAGGAGTTTCAAAAGACTTGTGGTAAACTGAAAATGTCAACGAGGGACAGTTCATATAAGGGTAAGCTACAGCACCAAGCCGGAATAGCTCAACTGGTAGAGCAACTGAATCGTAATCAGTAGGTTGCGGGTTCAAGTCCTGTTTCCGGCACCATAATTTAAATAAAAGGAGAAAATATGAAAACAGTAGTAATAACTGGCAGTGCCAGAGGACTAGGTTATGAAATGGCCAAAGTATTTAAACAAAACAACTTTAACGTAATCATAAGTGATTTAAATTTAGAAAACCTAAAAAAAGCAAAAGAAGTATTAGATAAATTCTGTGAAATTGGAAAAGTTGAATTATGTGTTTGTGATGTTACAAATACAAGTGATATAAAAGCATTGATAGATTTTGCAAAAGAAAAATTTAATGAAATAGATATATGGATAAATAATGCAGGAGTAAATCAACCTGAAAAAGCTATTTGGGAATTAACAGAAGATGAAATAAATACGGTCATTAATGTTGATTTAAAAGGAACAATAATGGCTTCAAACTTAATAATGCAAGAAATGATTAAAAACAAAAAAGGCGCAATATACAATATCGAAGGATATGGAAGTAATGATGCAATGATGTTAGGATTATCAATTTATGGAACAAGCAAACGAGCAATAACATATTTTACAGAGGCACTAGCTAAAGAAAGCGAAGAAAGAAAAACTGGTGTGATTGTTGGAAAACTCAGTCCAGGTATAATGATAACCGATT
>CALVOV010000029.1 GCA_944350385.1 uncultured Bacilli bacterium | reverse complement strand
ATCATTAGAAGGATGATTATGAATACACACTATACTAGAAGCACTTAATAAGTATGCTTCTTTAAATATTTCTCTTGGATGAGTAATACTTTTATTAATAGTACCTTTAAATAATAATCTTTCCCCAATAAGTTCTTGTTTATTATTAAAATAAAGGCAATAAAAATATTCCTGTTTTAAATCATAAAATAAGTATTTAGTATGTTCATATATTTTAGCTGGTGTATCTAACTTTTTATAAATTTTATTTTTATTTAGAAAAATTCTTTTTCCTAATTCTATTGTTGCAACAAGCTCTAAAGATTTTACTTCACCTATTCCTTTAATTTTAGTTAAGGAATATGGACTAATTTGTTTTAAATCTTCTAGATTATATTTAGTTAAAATATCTAGTGATAAATCAAGAGCTGACTTTTCTTTAGTTCCAGTTTTTAATATGATAGCAATCAGTTCTTTATCACTTAAATTTTCTACTCCAATATTTTTTAATCGTTCTCTTGGCCTTTCTTGAAATGGAATATTTTTGATTCTGTAATTATTCATTTTGCCACCTCACATTATTATTCGAGGTAGTTTTAATTTATCCTAATATTTTTTTACTATAACTTGATAAAACTACTTCTTCGATTGTTAGTATCTCATCTGTATTATTAGTATTAGATATTAAAATATCAAATTGTGTGATATTATTAATAAACTCTTCATCATTTATTTTTATTTTTTTTACAGTAATATCTATTCCATTATCAGTATAAATTTTTTCTATTTTTTGTGCATTTTCTAAATTACTACTGATACCAACATAAACATAATATTTATTATTTTTTTCTTCATATATTTTGGGATTAATATCTCTTGTTTCACTCTGCATACTTTCCTTGGTATCATAAATACCTTCTTGGAGCAAGTAATAATTATTTTCTTCTTTAAAAGTTTCTAAAATATCTAAATCAATTTTATTATAAATATTATTTCCTGCAACTAAACCTGTTATTAGAAAAAATGTTGCTACTACTAATTTATTTTTCATTATATCACCATAATTATTGTAACTATTATGAAAATAATATTCTGTCGAAAAAAAAAGAAGACAATTACTTGTCTTCTAATTTTAATTCTATTTTTTCAATATTATAATTTTCTTCCTGAAGTTTTATTTCTAAATTTTCAATATTAGCAGCTGCTAAAAGATCTAATTTAGCTTTTTCAATTGCTTCTTTTATTTCTTTTGAACAATTAATTAATAGTTTAGTTATTGCTGTCTTTAATGATACATTATTTTTTGTTTTTTCTCCTCTTAGAGTACTAATTATTTCAATTATTGAATCAGCAGAGCCTACTTCCTGAGAAAAATTATATTTTAATGGAATAATATTAGTAATATGAATTGATTTAGCTGACTTATATATTGTTTGGAATATCTCTTCTGTTATGAATGGAAAGTAAATACTGAAGTCTTGTAATAGCTTTTGTAATAGGATATAAATAGTTTTTTGTCCAGAATATCTAGCTTTAATACCAAATTCTTCTGGTCTATATAACCTATGTTTTACTATTTCAATATAATTATCGCAAAAATTCCAAAAATATTTTTCTAAAACGTTTAGTGCTAAACCAACTTCATAATTATCTAAATATTTTAAAAATTGGTTTTCCATTTGTTGATACTTATCAAGTATCCATTTATCCATGTATTCAAAATCATTAAACTCTTTATCTTGATAATCATTTAAATGCATTTCAATAAATTTAGAAACATTCCAAATTTTATTTATTAGTTTTTTACCTCGTTCTAGTGTTTCTTCACTATAAACAATATCTGTTCCTAATCTTCCAGTACCAGCCCAATATCTTACAACATCGGCTGAATATTTATCAATTAATTCTAACGGCTCTACTTTACTATTACCCTTAGATTTAGATATTTTTTCTCCTTTACTAGCCATTACAAATCCAGAAATCATTACATTCTCCCATGGCTTAGTTCCAAAGTGATAATAACTTTTTACAATAGTATAAAAATCCCATGTACGAATGATTTCTGATGCATTTGTTCTTAAAGACATAGGTCTTAATATTTTTTCATAATTTTCTTTTTCACCATAACGCATGTTAATTAATGGAGTTATAGAAGATGTAGCCCAAGTATCCATAACATCTTTATCTGGAATAAATTCAGTATTACCACATTTTGGACATTTTTCAATTGATGGTCTATCAATTAGTGGGTTTACTGGCAAATCATTTTCGTTAGCAAAAATAGGTTCATGACATTCTTTACAATACCATACTGGAAAAGGTACGCCGAAATATCTTTGTCTAGATATGCACCAATCCCATAAAATATTATTAATCCACTCTTGATATCTATTATGCATATGACTAGGATACCAATTAATTTCTTGACCAATTTTTAAGAAGTCTTCTTTGTGACTCATAATATCGATGAACCATTGATTCATTACAGAATACTCAACTTCCTTTCCACATCTTTCATGTGTTTGTACTTCATGCTCTAATTCTTCAATCTTTATTACTAAACCAGCTTTTTGAAAATCTTCTATAATCTTTTTTCTAGCTTCTTTGATTGTTAAGCCACCATAGTTTTTAATAGTATCTACTATTTTTCCTTCTTTAGTAAAAATATTTTTAAGAGGAAGATTATATTTTTTCCACCATTCAATATCCGTTTGATCACCAAAAGTACAACACATTACTATACCGGTACCTTTATCGTTTTCTACTTTTTCATCAGCCATTATAGGAACATTTATTTCTAATATTGGTATATGAGCAGTTTTTCCAATTAAATGGTTACTTTTTTCATTTTTTGGATTAATAAATACAGCAACTATTGCTGGTAATAATTCTGGTCTTGTAGTTGCTATTGTAAATTGTTCATTAGTTTCTTTTGTATAAAAATTTATGTAATTAAAAGTTGATTTAATTGTTTTAGTTTCTAATTCAGCTTGGGCAATAGATGTTAAACATTCATTGCACCATAGAGCTGGGCTTTCTTTATGATAACAATGTCCATTATTTACTAAGTTTAAAAATGATTTTTGAGATATTTTTATTGTTTGTGGACTTACTGTTTTATAATGAATATCCCAATCTGTACTTACACCCATTCTACTGAATAAGTTTTTAAATTCCTTTTCATATTTATTAGTAGTTTCATAACAAAGTTTTGAAAATTCTTCTCTTCCTATTTCGCTAGCTCTTTTTCCTTGCTCTTTTTCTACTAATCTTTCACTTGGTAATCCGTTATCGTCAAAACCAAAAGGATAAAATACATTGTATCCTCTTAATCTTTTATATCTAGCCATCATTTCTGTTTGAGTATATGAAAAGATATGTCCAATATGTATTTTTCCGTTTACTGTTGGTGGTGGAGTGTCTATAGAATATACTTCTCTACCATCTTCTTTAAATTTATATATATTATTATCTTGCCAATAATTTAGCCATTTTTCTTCTTTTTCTTGTGCATTATATTTTCTATCTAACATTTTTTCTCTCCTTTTCTTTTTTTTATTTTTTTAATGCTAGACTCGTACATAATCACCCTTATAATAAAATTTCATAATCTCACTCCTAACAAAAAAAGTGATACCACAAAGGACGCATTCTTGCGTGGTACCACCTTATTTTATATCATTTAGATATCTCTAATAAATAACGGTATTAACCGGAATAACTTACTATAATTTCAGAAATTCGCTCTACTGCTACCTTCAGTATTTATTCCTATTCATTTACACCAACCATGAACTCTCTATTAAGAAAACCATACTTACTCCTCAGTTTCTTCGCTCAATGACTTGATTATATCATATTTTTATTTTTTTTGCAACTTTTAAATCTATAGTGATTTATTTTGGTTAGTATGTTATTATTTAATCAGGAGGATTTTATGAAATTAGATGAAAATATATTAGGAAATAAAAGAAAAGATGCTCTTAGTTGGGATGAGTTTTTCATTGGTATTGCAAAACTTGCTGCTGGAAGAAGTAAAGATCCCTCTACTCAAGTTGGTGCTTGTATAGTTGGTCAGGATAATAGAATTTTATCAATTGGATATAATGGAGCTCCTAACCACTTTAATGATGATGAATTTCCTTGGAATCGTGAAGGTAATTCTGAACTTGAAACTAAGTATCCTTATGTGTGTCATGCAGAATTAAATTCAATACTTAATTTTCCAGGAAGTCGAAAAGATTTGGTTGGTGCTAAAATATATGTTGATTTATTTCCTTGTAATGAATGTGCTAAAGCAATAATTCAATCAGGTATTAAAGAGGTAATATATTTATCTGATAAATATGCTGGTGGAGATGGTAATAAGGCTTCTAAATTGTTATTTGATAGTTGTGGGGTCAAATATAGACAATTAGATGAAAAATATCAAAGAGTTCTTAAATTATCTTTAAAACCTGATGAAAAAATAGAATATATGTAAAAAAATGAGAGGTTGACTCTCATTTTTTATTCGGTAATTTTTTCTACTTCTGGATATTCTTTACCAGCTAAATCGATAATAGCTTTTTTTATAGTTAAGTTATTTCTTAATTTACCACTTTCACTATCGGCAACTCTTTCATTATCCACTATAGCATCAATATTATCCCAACCATCTATTATCTTACCAAATGCTGCATATTGACCATCTAATTCTTTAGCATCTTCTAGGCAAATAAAGAATTGACTTCCTGCTGAATCTACATCCGTACTTCTGGCCATAGATACTACACCTTTCTCATGGGATAAATCATTTTCAAAACCATTACTACTAAATTCTCCTTTAATAGAGTAATCTGGTCCACCTGTTCCATCTCCTGCTGGATCTCCACCTTGTAAGACGAAACCTTTAACTAATCTATGAAAAGAATTGTTATCATAAAATCCACTCTTTACTAAAGAAATGAAATTGTTAACAGTATTAGGAGCAAATTCAGGATATAATTCCATTACTATTGAACCATAATTTTCAACATATAAAGCGACTACTGGATTTTCTGTATCATAATCAAGGTCTGCTTCATTACCTTCAATTTCATAATTTATATTTAATAAATTTTCTGTTATTTCTTTTTCTTTTGGTTTAATTGTGAAAGATATAATTACTATAACTACTAAAATGATAAGGGCTATTATTATAGCAATTTTTTCTATAGACATTATATTATTCTTTTGCATTTTCTTTTTCTCCTTCTAAAATATCTCTGGCAGCAACTAATCCTGTTGCAGCTGCAACTACTATATTTCCAGCTTTACCTGCTCCATCTCCAATAAAGTAAATATCTTCTGTTTCTAGTTTAAATTTATTATTAGTCGTAATTTCATTAGAAAAGAATTTTATTTCTGGTCCATACAATAGTGTTTCATCATTATTAACACCAGGGATAATTTTATCTAATTTTTCTAGTCCTTCTAGGATATTAGTGATAATTCGATGTGGCAAAACAAGAGCTAAGTCACCAGCTACACAATCTTTTAAAGTTGGCTCAATGAAACCTTTATTTATTCGATCCCAATTTGATCTTCTACCTTGTTTTAAATCTTTTAGTGATTGAATAATTGGCTTAGAGTCTCCTAAAACATTAGCTATCTTAGCAATAGACTCTCCATATTCACGTGTATTAGTTACTGGTTCTGTTAAATTAACTCTACTAATAAAAGCAAAATTTGAATTATTAGATTTTATATCTTTTAAAGCATGTCCATTGACACAAATATATCCATAATAATTTTCTTTAGCAACAAAACCTCCAGGATTAGTACAAAATGTTCTTATTTCATCTCCATAAGTCTTTGTTTTAATAAATATTGTTGGATCATAGATAATGCTAGTTATTTTTTCTAAAATTTCTTTTCTTACTTCTACCCTTACACCTATTTCAATACTTTTAGATAAGTATGGAATTTTATATTTATCAGCTAATTCTTGAATCCATTTAGCACCTGTTCTTCCTGGTGCTACTATAACTTTCCTTCCAGATATCTTTTTATCTTTATTGTATATCACATCATATCTATATTTATTTTTAGTACTAATAATATCAGTTACATCAGTATTTTCATATAATGTTACACCAGATTCTTCTAAATAATTAGAGAAAAGTTCAATATATTCTGGCAAGTGATCACTACCTAAATGTTTTTGTTTAATAATTAATAATCTAGCTCCTTCAATTGCAACTTTTCTTTTTATTTCTTCAGCTTCAGTCATATTTGATGGATATACTTCAGCATCCATTTTAAATTTTGTAAATATCTTTTCAGTATCATCTATTAGTTGATATGCTTCTGATTGAGACATGTATTTAAATAAATCACTTTTACCTAATTTAGGAATAAAATTTAACTTACCATCAGAGAAAGTTCCTGCTCCACCATAACCAGATAAGATTCGGCAAGGATTACAATTCAAACATGGTGTTTTATTCTTATTCATAGGACAAAATCTATCAGCAACTCTTTTACCTTTATCTAATAGAGCGATTTTTAATTTTTTATTTTTTGTTATTAGTTCGTAGGCAGCAAATAATCCAGCAGGACCTGCTCCTATAATTATCACATCATATTTCATATTATCACCCAAACATAGTTTAACAAATTTTACAATATTCGTAAATATCAATAATGCCATCTAGTAAGTTAAAGAACTTTTTGCTAAAATATAATTGGTGATAGTAAATGACTAGGGAAGAACTAAATGAAGATAAACAAGAAGAAATATTTAAAGAAGAAAAAAAGAAAAAAAGAAAAAAAAGAGTTATTAATTTTTTTAAATTTTTATTAATATTCTTAATTTTATTTTATGGTTTTTATTTATACACTACTTATATTTCTACTGGAAGTATTATTGTAAAAGAAAAGAGAATTATTAATAATAATATTCCAAATAGTTTTAATGGATTGAAAATTATTCAATTTTCTGATTTACATTATGGTAGTAATATAGATAGCGCTAAATTAGAAGAAATAATTAATTTAATCAATGAACGTAATCCTGACTTAGTTTTTTTTACTGGTGACTTAATTAGTAAAGAGTATAAATTAAACAATAAGGAACAAGAAGATATTATTGAAAAATTAAAGAGTATAAATGCTTCTTTAGGTAAATATGCAGTTTATGGTAATGAAGATAGCGATAAGTATTCTACTATTATGAATCAAAGTAATTTTACTATTTTAAATAATGAGTATGATTTGATTTATAATAATTCTAACGAAACTATTTTATTGAGTGGTTTTGGTTCTCTTTTAAATAATAATTTGGATGTAGATAAAGGTCTTTCTTATTATAATGAAGCAACTAGCAATACAAATATTTACTCTATTGCTTTATTTCATGAACCTGATTCTGTTGATAAAATACTAAGTAAACGTAATGTTAATTTGTTATTAGCTGGTCATTCACATAATGGTACTATTCGTCTACCTTATTTTGGAGGAATTATAAAAAAGGCCGGAGCTAAAAAGTACAACGATTCTTTTTACAAATTAGGAGATTCAGAATTTTATATTTCTAGTGGACTTGGTACTGAAGGTGATGGTATTCGTCTATTTTGTAAGCCTAGTATTAACTTCTTTAGAATATCCAATTCATAATTTTTTCAAAGAACGAAAGTTCTTTTTTTTGTGGTTCTTTGCTATAGACTGGTATTCTTCCTATTTCTTCATCTATTAAGTAAACAATTATCTCTCCTACTCTTTTACTTTTTTTATTACTTATTTCTATTTTAGTTTTTATTTTATCTATCTCTTCTTCTAATAAAGGATAGGAAAAAGAATCTTTTATATATAATTCTTTGTCAATTAAACTTTTATCAAAAATAAAGTTATCTTTATCTATAATAGTATATTTTTTATATTTAGAAAAATAATATTCATATAATGATTCGTGTGTTTCATAAATATTTGGGTCATTCAAAGTAACAATAGTTAAATTTAAATCTTCATTTGATGCAGTGGACACTAATGTTTTACCAGCACTAGGAGTATAACCATTCTTTCCTCCTGTACATTTTTCATAAGTAGATAATAATTTGTTACGATTATACCAAATATATGACTTCTTATTAGTTTTTAGGGTATATTTTTTAGTTTTAGAAATTGTTTGATAAATCTTATTTTTATTAACATATCTAGATAGTAAAGCCATGTCATATGCTGTTGAATAATTTTTTGTTTCTTCATCTAAACCATGTGGATTTTCAAAAGTAGTATTTGTCATGCCTATTTCTTTTGCTTTTTGATTCATTAAATTAATAAATGTTTCAGGTCCTTCTTTTAAATTATAAGATAAAGTTAAAGCGGCATCATTACCACTTCTTAATAATAATCCATATAATAAGTCTTTTACTTTTATTTTTTCTCCTACTTCAATATAAGTATTTGTTCCATAAGATTTTAATACTTCTTCTCCCACTATTATTTCTTTGTCTAAGAATATATTTTCAAGTGTAATTATTGCTGTCATTATCTTAGTAATGGATGCTATTAATCTTTTTTCATGAGCATTTTTTTCATATAATACCCTGCCACTGTCTAAGTCCATGACTACTATTTCTGATGCAGCTAAAACTTTAAAAGGAAATAAGAAAATTATAGTTAAAAATAAAGTTAAAATAATATTTTTTTTCATATAAATCACCTAACAAATTATATGTATTATTCTTTATTTTTTTCTATCTTTGATCAATTATGTTATAATAAATACGTTATAGAAAGGAAGGTTTAAATGGATAATAAAAATAATAAAGCTATTACTAATCAAGAGGTTGACTTTGCTGCTTGGTATACTGATGTTGTTAGAGAAGCTAAGTTATGTGAATATTCTAGTGTTAAAGGGTGCTTAAATTATTTACCTAATGGTTACGCTATTTGGGAAAATATTAAATCAATCCTTGATAAAAAATTTAAAGAAACAGGAGTTGAAAATGTTTATTTGCCTGTTTTAATACCCGAATCTTTATTGCAAAAAGAAAAAGATCATATTGAGGGCTTTGCTCCTGAGGTTGCTTTAGTAACCCGTGGTGGTGGTGAAGATCTTGAAGAGAATCTTTGTATTCGCCCTACTTCTGAAACTTTATTTTGCGATATTTGGCAACATATGGTTAAATCTTATCGTGATTTACCTTTAATTTGGAATCAATGGAATTCAGTTTTTCGCTGGGAAAAAACAACAAGACCATTTTTAAGAAGTCGTGAATTTTTATGGCAAGAAGGTCATACATTACATGCTACTAAAGAAGAAGCTTTTGAAAGAACAAAAATGATGCTTCAAGTATATTACGACTTTGTTACTAAAGATTTAGCTATTCCTATCATTTGTGGCCAAAAAACTGAAAGCGAAAAGTTTGCTGGTGCTGAAGCTACTTTTACTATTGAATCTATGATGAAAGATGGTAAGGCATTACAATCAGGAACTAGTCATTTCTTTGGTAGTGGATTTCCTGATGCTTTCGGAATTAAATTTACAGATGCACAAAATAAACTTCATAGTGCTTATGAAACTTCATGGGGATTATCAACACGTATTATTGGAGCTTTAATTATGGTTCATGGCGATAATTCTGGTTTAGTATTACCTCCACGCATTGCTCCTACACAAATAATGATTATACCTATTGCACAACATAAGGATGGGGTTTTAGATACTTGTAGTAAAGTTTATAAGTCACTTGAAGATGCTCATTTTAGAGTTAAAATGGATATTTCTGATAAAACACCAGGATACAAATTTTCACAACAAGAAGTTCTTGGAATTCCTCTTAGAATTGAAATTGGTCCAAAGGATATTGAAAATAAACAAGTTGCAATTACTAGACGTGATAATCATGAAAAGATTTTTGTAAAAATGGAAAATCTTTTGGATAATGTTAAAGAAATTTTAGATAGTATGCAACAAGAAATGTATGATCGCGCATTAAAACATTTGAATGAAAATATTTATCCTGCTACTACTATTGAGGAAATGCTTGAGATAGATAAAAAAAATAAAGGATTTATTAAAGCTATGTGGTGTGGAGATGCAGAATGCGAACAAAAGATTAAAGAAAAAACTAATGGTTATGGTTCTAGATGTATTCCTTTTGAGCAAGAACAAATTTCTGATAAATGTGTTTGCTGTGGTAAGAAAGCTAAACATATGGTTCTATGGGGTAAATCTTACTAAAAAAAATAGATTATTTATTTAATCTATTTTTTTTATATTATTTTCATATATTTTTTTATATCTCTAATTATTTTAGCATTATCCATTTTATATTCTTTTTCTAATTCGCTTACACTACCATGTTCAATAAATTTATCTGGATAAGCATAATTTAACATTTGAATGTTTTCTAAATTATTTTCAGCAAGTAATTCTTTTACTGCTGTTTCTAATCCACCTAAACAACTACCATCTTCAATAGTAACGACTCTTCTTGTTGATTCTACTGCTTTTATAATTGTCTTTTTATCAAGTGGCTTTAAAAATCTAGTATTAATAACTTGACTAGAAATATTATTTTCTTCTAATTCTTGGGAAATGATATAAGCTTGGGATACTGTTTTTCCAATAGCTATAATGGTTAAATCTTGACCTTCTTTTATTATTTCTGCCTTACCTAAAACTAATGGCTTGCGAGTATCTATTTTTTCCTTTGATTCTCCTCCACGTGGATATCTAATTACAACAGGACGATTAAATTCAATAGCTTTTTCTAGCATAATTTCTAATTCTTTAAAATCTCTTGGTGCCATAATAATAGTATTAGGAATTATTCGAAAAAATCCTAAATCATAAAGTCCTTGATGAGTTTCGCCATCATTTCCTACAATTCCAGCTCTATCTACACACATAATTACGGGTAATTTTTGAGCACAAATATCATGAATTACCTGGTCATAAGCTCTTTGATAAAATGATGAGTATATACTAACAATGGGTATCATTCCTTCTTTAGCTAAACCTGCTGCAAAAGTTAATGCATGTTGTTCGGCTATTCCAACATCAAAAAAACGATTTGGAAATTTTTTAGAAAATTCTGTCATTCCTACGCCATCTTTCATAGCTGCTGTAATAGCAACTATTTTTTTATTTTTTTTAGCTAAAGAAACTAGTTTATCACCAAAGACTTTAGAATAATTTTTAGACTTTTTATTAATTAGTTCTCCTGTTTCTATATCAAAACTACCAATACCATGAAATTTAGCAGGATTCTCTTCAGCATATTTGTAACCTTTACCTTTCTTAGTAATGACATGAACTAAAACAGGTTCGTCAAAATGTCGGGCCTTAGTTAATATTTCTTCCAATTCTTCAATATTGTGTCCATCAACTGGTCCTAAATATTTAATTCCAATTTCTTCAAAATACATTCCTGGTAAGAATAATTGTTTAATAGAACTTTTTATTTTATTAATAGATTTTACTATTCTTTTACCAAAAACTGGTAATTTTAAGATTATTTCTTTTCCTATTTTATTTGACTTACGATAATTTTTTCTAATTCTTAACTTAGTAAGAAGTGTATTGATACCACTAGTATTTTTAGATATACTCATATCATTATCATTCAAAATGATAATCATTTTTGTTTTTGTGCATCCAACGTGATTTAAAGCTTCTAAAGCCATTCCACCAGTTAAAGCTCCATCACCTATTACTGCTATGACATTATAGTCTTTTTTTTGAAGATCTCGAGCTTTAGCAATACCCATCGCTGCGGAAATAGATGTAGAACTATGTCCTGTATTAAAGCAATCAGTTTTAGATTCATTAGTTTTAGGAAAACCAGAAATGCCATTGTGTTGGCGAATATTTCTTAATTGTTCTTTTCTGCCAGTTAGTATTTTATGTACATAACATTGATGTCCCACATCCCAAACAATTTTATCTTTTTTTAGATTAAAGACACTTTCTAGAGCAATAGTTAACTCTACTACTCCTAAATTTGAGGCAAGATGACCGCCATTTTTAGAAACTATGTCTAGCAGGTAAGTTCTTATTTCTGTTGCTAAAACTTTTTTTTCTTCTTTGTTTAATTTTTTAATATCATTAACTTTATTTATTTTTTCTAATTGCATGTGATCACCTTTTCTTATCGCTAGCTTTTATTATAACATAATTAATCTAAAAATAAAAAAAACATTGAATACTCAATGCTTATTACAAAAAAATGGTCGGGAAGACAGGATTTGAACCTGCAACCCCTTGGTCCCAAACCAAGTGCTCTACCAAGTTGAGCCACTTC
>CALVOV010000028.1 GCA_944350385.1 uncultured Bacilli bacterium | reverse complement strand
TTTTAATTGTTCTAAATTCATTTTCTAATCCTCTCTACACATTACTATTTAACGATTTGTTTGTTGTGCTAATTATACCATTAAAACAAAAAATAATCTATACTATTGGAGAATGTTGAAATTATAATATTGAAAATATATTAATTTTAATATATAATGAATACAGAAAGAGAATAAAGTTCGTAACTTGTATGTGATTCGCTCCAAAAGATAAAATCGTCGCACCAAGCGATGTTAATGATTAAATCAACGCAAGTTGATTTTTTTATTGCTATTGTAAAGAAAGGTGTGATGTGGTATGATAAAAGTCATAAAGAAAAAAATCAATATGAGTGATGAACTCAAAACCAAAATTGATTGGTCTTGCAGATTCGCTAAGCAGAAATATAAAATATACGAAGGTTGCTTACGAATTGTTGAACATACTAATCTAGCGTATGTTGAACCACATAAGGTTATTATAAATAACCGATTATATTTGTTCTTTAATGAACAGAAATATTTTTATATAGGGAATCTAAAAAATAAAATCCCACTGGCTGAATTATCAGAGTACATTGCAAGGCATTAAATTGATTGAGAGTTTAGATACTCCCACAATATTGGTTATTTTTGGTGTGTAATAATCAATTAAGTCAAAGGTGTCCTTGTAATGTGACACCTTTTTTGGTGCCTTTCATTACTAAAGAAAGGAGAATGATAATTATGGATAATGAAAGGAAAATCGCAGGAGTTTATATTCGTGTATCAACTGAAGATCAAGCACGAGAAGGATTCAGTTTAGGAGAGCAAGAAGAAAAGTTGCTTCAATTATGTAATTTTAAGGAGTTAGAAGTTTATAAAGTCTATAAGGATGTCGGTATATCTGCAAAAGACATGGAACATAGACCACAGTTTCAAGAAATGCTACAAGATATGAAAGAAGGAAAAATTAATTATATTGTTGCTTATAAATTAGATAGAATAACTCGTTCAGTTCGTGATTTAGAAGAATTAATATCAGTTTTAGAACAATATAACTGTTTTCTACTATGTGATAGAGATGATGTTAATACCTCTACTGCTAATGGTAGATTCTTTGTAAGAATGCTTACAGTATTATCTCAATTAGAAATAGAAATTGTATCAGAAAGAACTAAATTTGGATTAAATGGAGCCATTAAATCAGGTCATATTCCAGGGCAAAGACCATTTGGCTATACTAAATCAGAAGATAAGAAAATGATTGTTGATAATGCAACTCGTCCATATGTAGAAAAAATATTTGATATGTATTTAGAAGGAAAGAGCTTTCAACAAATTGCTAACTATTTTAAAGAAAATAATATCTATCCTAAAAAGAAATGGAGAGATACAACTATTCAAAAGATAATTGATAATAAAATCTATATGGGAGATTATGAACAATATAAACGAATTGGCAAACAGGAAAATCTAGAACCTATCGTGTATATGAATGTAGTTGAACCTATCATATCTCGTGCTAAATGGGAAGAATGTCAAAAACAAAAAGAAAGAAATCAAAGAACTTATACAAGAGATAGAATTTATACCTTTTTTCAAAGACTTAAATGTCCCAGTTGTGGTCGTATTATGAAATGTAAAGGGTCTGGTGGCACTAAAAGAAAATATATGTACTGCACTTGTGAACATTGTCATGTTAACTTTAACGAAAATTATGTAGAAGCATTATTAGAAAATTTTATCTATGATTTATTGGAATACGATATGGCTGTTAAAAAATTCTTCTTACCTATTTTAGAAGATAAAAATAATAAAATTGATACAACTATCATTGACAAAGAGATAAGAACTTTAGAAAAACAAAGAGATAGAATTAAACAAGCATATATTAAAGGCATTGTTGAAATGGAAGATTTTAAAGAAGATTATAAACTAATTGAAGATAAACTTTTTAATTTAGAAAGTAAAAAGTTAGAACTAATTAATTTAGAAAATTTTAACTACTCACCACACGAATTACTCGCAGAAAGAGATTTAGAAAGAGAAAAAATGATAAGACTTGATACCTTAAATTCATTATTAAAATCAAAATGGAATGATATGGATAAGTCTGAAAAACAAGAATTTATATCAAAATTTATTGATACTATTGAAATCAAAAAAGATAGTAAAGGTAATTTAATTCTTGAAAAAATTAATTTTAGAAATGGATTTATTAAAGAATTATTAAAATTTTATAACGCAGGAATATTTGATGTTGCAGTTCCTGTTATGATTGGTGATAATGAAGAATGCATCAAAGGTGGTAGAATGACTGAAGACGAATTAAATAAATATTTAACCAAAATGAATGAACATTTTGAAACATCTTTTTATGAAATGTATGAAACAATTGATAACGAAACTAATGAAGTTATTTTGGAATATCAACCAAAAGATGATGAAAAAATCATTAGATTTGTAGCACTAACTAATACAAATAGCTTTCCAATATCAAAAGAAAATATTAAAGACAGATATGGAATTGTAAGTTATAAAACAAATACAATATTAGAAAATTAGAAAGGAATTGATTAAATTATGAATATTGAATATACAAAAGTTGGAGATTATTTATTACCAAATTTAGTAATAGATAATAAAAATTATGAACAAATAAATAAGTATGGTTATTTAAGATTAGATTATATTAAGGAACACAAAAAAGGATTATATAAAACACTTTTAATGAAAAATGAATTAACAAATCATCTTCTTTCAGTAAGTAAAGAATGTGAAAATAGATATAATATTCTAATGAATAATTATATTAAAAATGATAATAAACTATCTGAAAAAAATAAAGAAACTAATCAAATGGAATGGATACAATTGATGAATAATTATAAAAATATGGCTGAAGAAATAATATTAAGAGAATTAATCTGTGTTTGATTATGTCTATAAGCAAGCAACGGATTTTTACTCCCACCACCAAAACCCAATATATTGCATGCTAAACCTTAAGTATGGCAACAACATCAATTTGGAGTATAAAAAATAATTTAAAACAGTCATTAAATTATATCATCAATCCAGAAAAAACTATCAATAAAGATTATGGTAAAGAATCATATAACTATCTTGAAATAAGTACTACTGAATATAATTTTAAAAATGAAAAAGTATGTTATGTTAGTTCTTTAAATTGTTCGGAAGATAACCCTTATGAAGATATGAAATTTACAAAAGAAAGATTTGGAAAAACAGATGGTATTTTAGCATTTCATGGATATCAGTCTTTTAAGAAAGGAGAAGTATCTGCAGATGTTGCCCATGAGATTGGAGTTAAGTTTGCAGAAGAGATGTTTGGTGATTATGAAGTGGTTGTTTCTACACACCAAAATACAAATCATATACACAATCACTTCATACTAAATTCTGTTTCATTTAAGACTGGTAAAAAATATAACAACAATAGAACTAATCTAGCAAAGTTAAGACATATATCTGATTCCTTATGTACTGAATATGGCTTATCTGTTTTAGATGAAGATATAGGTTATAAAAACACCTATAATCATCAAGTATTAGATAATGATTATTATAAAACATTAAAAGAAGATTTAGATAATGTAATTAGTTATTCAATATCACTTAAACAAGTTATAGAACGATTAAAAAAATTAGACTATCAAGTTTATTCTCGAATGGTATTATGACTATTTATAGGAATGACAAAGACAAAGTTAGAATTGAAAAAGCATTTGGTGATGACTATTCTATAGATAATATAAATAAAAGATTATATTTATCTAGACAAATTGTATTTAAACCACTACCACAAAGAACTATCTTTGAAGAATATTCTAAAACTAATAAAACTCATAAAGGCATTTATGGACTATATTTATATTATTGTTATTTATTAGGTGTATTTCCAAATAATCATCCTAAACAATATCTTCCATATTCAATTAGAAAAGAAATTTATAAATTAGATGAGTATTCTAAGCAAGTAAGATTTATGGCAAGTAAAAATATTGAAACTAAAGAAGATTTAGAATATTTTTCAAGAACTAACTATGAAGAGTATAGAAATCTAATGGGTAAAAGAGAAAATCTATGGAAACGATATAATAGAGCAAAATCAGAAGAAGATAAATCTAAAATACTAACTGAAATAAATGATATACAACCTAAAATAAAAGAACTTCGTAAATATGATAAATATTGTAAAGACATATTTAAAAGATCAGAGTCTATACAAAATAATCTTAATAATTTTGATAAAGATATTCAAAAAGAAAAAGACAATTCTAAGTTAATATGACTTAAATTGTCTTTTTAATAATATTATTTTACCAAGAGCCGCCACCGCCACCGCCGGAGCCGCCTCCAGATGAACCTCCACCAGAAGATCCACCACCGCCACTTGAGGATCCACTAGAAGAACTAGATGGACTTGACGACATAGCACTTTGAGCAGAAACCATAGTAGAATTCATAAATGTTCCAAAAGAAGAAACATCAAAACCATTAGAACTATCATACCAAGATGGAGCTTGTAATGATATTGATTCAAATTTTTTAATCCACTTATCAGATACACCTAAAACATAAGTATATGGTAGAATATCATAAAAATAATTTGGATTTTGCATAACTAATGCTTCTAATCTTTCTTTTTCTACAGTTTCCAAAAAGTTTTTAAATCCTTTTAATTTTCCTAGCATTTCATTACCATACTTTGTTCTTTTTGGAAGATATACTAGACACAATATCATTCCTAACACACATATTATTCCTACGACATAACCAATTAGATATGATATATCTTGAGTTATTGCGGGTAATACCATAAATGTCCAAGGCATTCCACCAAATCCCAATCCCCAAATTAAACCAAATATTTTAACTGGAATAGGTGTCTTACCAAATAACATTCCAAATAACACCGAAAAACCAATACCTGGAAAAAGTAATGCAAAAATTAATGTTTCTGGTTGGCCATAATTAAATATTGGCGGTATTGTAATCAAACAATAGGTAGCAATAATCATTAAAATAATTAGAAATTTTTTGTTTGTAGCAGATTTTTCAAATATTTTATCCATATTTTGTTTGTTGTTAACATTATGCAATATTCTATTATTTGTTATATAGAAATTATTGTATAGCATTTTATCTGTAACTTCTGTTCTATCATATTCAAACAATCCATCCATAAACCATTGTTCATTTACATTTGTTCCATCATAATCTTTCAATTTTTTTATTAAAAACTTATTTTCTCTATTTAGTTTATTAATTGAAGATTTAAGGCCGTATTGTTCATAATCAATTGGAGTATCAATATTTTTATAAATGTCTAACATATTTTCATAATACTTAATTTTTTTAGAATTTGGATTATTTATTCTTTCTTCATTTATTTTATTTTGCAATTCAATTATTTTTTGATTAGCACTATTTTTTGAATCTTGATTTAAATTTATCTTTTCAGAATTTAAATCAATTTTTTTGTTATTAATTTCAAGATATCCCTTATTTGCTAAAAATATTAATAATGATGTTACATCTTTATTTTCAGCCTTACCTTTATATAAAAAACCAACATCTAAACTATTTAATCCTTCTGGCGGATAAAACTCAACCGTTTCTATAACTTGATCATCACGACCAAATTTATACCACAATAATATTGCTATTACTAAAAATATAACAGGAATTAAGAACATAATATAATCCATTATATTTATATTTAGCCCTGCACCTACAAAATATCCTTCAGGCAATTCACATCTAACAGTTAGTGCTTGTCCAACACTAAGAACACCATTATAGCTTCCTGTTATTTTGTTTCCACTAACATTATATTTAACTTTACTATTATCTGTTGAGCCTATATTTCCTGATGAAAAACCTAATTTACCGGAATCAAAGTCTTTAGGCATGGTAATTGAAAAAGTTATATTACCAATGACTGTGTCCCACTCATTTCCAATTATATTATAATATAATTCATCATAATTTTTCGCGGGATCTTTTCCTAAATTATATGTATATTTAATGACATATTTTTGCTCACCAGCTAACGTGCGATTAGCAGAGCCAATTTGTAATTTATAATTACCATTTTCTCTAGATGTTATATACTCATTATCAACACTAACATTTGTCACTTGAGTACGATTAGTTGATGTTGTACCATCTAATCTTGTAATTGTATTTTTTAATGGAATAGTTCTAAATATTCCATGTTTTGAAACATTGAAATATGCTGTAATTGTTTCAGTTATATCAAAAGTATTATTTTCATTAACAATAATATTAATATCATACTTATCAATAACATAATCGTAAGAACTATATTGATAATTTTTACTAGGTGTTAAACTGGATGAATTGATTGTTCCTGATGAATTAGTAGTACCACTTATATTAATTGATAAACGATAATAATATATTTCATTAATACTATGTTCCCCTAAAATACTTAAATTAGACATTTGATTAAAATTGCTAGTTCCTGAAATTGCTGTTCCTGAATTATACCCTTGCGCTATTAAATTATAGTTTGAATCATAATAATAAGCTGTTGAAGTATAACTAATAGTATCGCTAGAACTATTAGCAACTACACCTGTTAATCCAAATGCTTGAGTAGAAGTGGAAGAATAATTCCTAAATGAAATACTTGAGAATGATAAACTTCCAACTTCTAAATTTTGTGTATTATCAATACTTACATAAGATGTTTGTTTAGTTAGTGCATAAGTATTTAATGGGTAAGCAAATACTAGAGATAGTGCAATTACAACAAATAAAGAAATTCCCTTAATGATTCTTTTCATTGTATCCTCCATAACTATAATTCAACTTTTACATTTTCTCTTTCATTTGCACTTGCTTCAAACATTGCTTTTGATTTGTAACCAAACAATCCTGCAAAAATATTACTTGGGAACATTTCAACTTTATTATTATAAATTCTAACAACGCCATTGTAATATTTTCTTGAATTAGCAATATCATCTTCAACTTTTGTTAATTGTTTACTTAAATCTTTGAAATTTTCATTTGCTTTTAAATCAGGATAAGCCTCTGCTAAGGCCATAATCTTGTTAATACCACTAGATAATTGTTCATTTGTCTTAATTTTCTCTTCATCAGACATTTTATCATAAGTACTGTTTCTTAATTCTACAACTTCTTTTAAAGTATCTTTTTCGTGCTTAGCATATCCTTTAACAGTTTCTACTATATTAGGAATTAAATCCCATCTTTTCTTTAGATAAACATCCATAGTAGAAAAAGCCTCTTTTACTTTATTATTTAGTTTCACAAAACTATTATATAGAGCTAAAGCATAAATGACAATCAAAATGATAATTGCAATGATAATGTAAATCCACATAATTTTACCTCCTATTGTAATTTAATTTTATCATATTTCTGTTTTTTTTAATATATTATCGAGCAATTTTCTTTCAAAAGCATTGTAATAATTTTAATATCTGCTATAATTTATTTAGTTGATTTAATCCATCTTGGGAGTATAATTTTACGAATATAAGAAAAGTTATCGCTCCATTGTGAAATGTGCTCGAACTTTTCGAGTTTTGATAAATAACTAATTCAGAAATGGATTAGTTTTTTTGTGTTATAAGAAACTATCACACGATAAAGACGATAAATATACTGATGTAGTTAATGATATGTACAAAAATAATATTCTGGATGTGAAAATATTAAAGATTTAGATTTAAACAAAGAAAAAGATGATTATGAGCGTTAATGCTTTTGATCATCTTCTAATTTAAAATCTTTTTAATTTTTTTACTGGACCTTCTTGTTTGTGAGGTGCAAATGCATTCATTTTTTCATCCCAACGTTCAATAATGTCCATCAAAGTATTATCCCCTCTGTCATCTAAAACATCCCAATATTCTCTTGAAAGAGGACTTTTGCTTACGCCTGAAAACGTTCTATATCCCGCTTGTTGTTCTGCTCTAAATTTTCTTCTTCTACGTTCTAATTCTCTAGAGTCAGTTACTTCTTCACCATTAACATAAAATGTTACATCTTCAGCCATTATTTCTTTCCAACCAAATAATTGACAATTATCTTTAGCAAATCTTCCTGTAAAGAATGTTTTTCGAATTTTCATAATATCTTCATAAGTTAATTCTTTCTCATAACCAAAGTATTCAAGAAGCGCTGCTAAATTACAAGCATCTTTTATTACTATACTATTTTCTCTTAAATTTAAACAAGTTTCATCATCTGTAACATTAAGGATAGGATAATTTGGAGATCTATACAATAAGTCGTTTGATAATTTATCTTCGTTTGGCACAAATAACATACTTCTATAACTTTTCCAAAAATCCGTACTCAATTTCCCTGCTTTAGTTCTAAAAAAGCTGTCATCACCCTTATAACGAAATATTCTATCAGTTCTTACAACTTCACCAACATAAACATTATCTCTACACACTACATATTTTTTATTTTCCATAGAAAACCCCCTTTAATTGTTCTACATTATAACATAAATTAATTAAATTTGCAAGTAAATTTTTGCTTTTTTAATCTTCTTATTTAGTTTTTCCAAGCCCTATTTGTTAATTTATCTTTTGTACCCATTAAACATCTTTCTCTATTAGTAATAAATCGCAATTCAAAATTAAAACAATTATTAAGTTCTGATAAATTAAAAATAGACTCTTAGATTGATAAAGTTAATAACGATAATAAAAAATATAAAGAAGCAATCAAAATACTGAATGAAAATAACAAGTTTTTAAATATTAGTAATAACCTCTAAAAACAAATTGTCAAATTAAGAAAAGATAAAAAAGATGCTTATCTCTCAAAATCATCTTTTTTTTAAATAATTTATTTTATAGTATTTAATTATAAATCGAACTCATCTAATCTGTATGATATTATGCTGGCAATAATAACTATAACTATGTGTATACACAAGTTAAATCCAAGACTATAGTATGGAAAATTAATACTTCTAAAAAAAATAAAATAGGTAAATAAAAATACTATTATTCTAAATAATATAGTTATTGCTAAGAGTAGTAATATTTTTTTTTGAATAATGTTTTTATTTGATTCTCTTAATATTATAAATTCAAATGAATTTGTTTTATCGTAGGTAGAAAACAAGTAAATTATATATGTGTGAAATATAATTTGAAATAACATCCATAAAATACTTAATAAAGTATCATTTTGAAAGTTACCAATTATTATGTTAAATAAATTAACATCAAAATCAAAATTTGATAAGTACGATACTAAAATGATCATACTATAAATAATAAAATACACAATTAATAATTTCCATAATTTTTGTTTAGATAATTGTTTGAAACATAATCTATAGTATTTCATTTTTATTCCTTCTTTCTATTAACAAATAAAAACAACTCATAAAAAATAATTGTAAAAAATATAATACAAAAAAGCTGTACGAGATCAATATTTAGGTTAATATTTTTAATAAATATTATCAATAATATACTAGTTATTATAAATCCAGTTTTATAAAAATTAGTTATAGAAAAAATTAAAATTATCACAGAAAAAAGACATAATAAAATATATGTTAAGCATTGTTTTAAAAATAATATCATTACTTGAAGATCACCTGTTATGGTCAAGTTCATAATGAAAAAGGTTAAAATTAGTGACAAAGTAATTGCAAAAATACAATTTTTTAAACATGTTAATAAGACAGAAGTAGATATTCTTATTTTTGAATCAATAATTCCTTTTGTTCTTTGCTTAAAAGTTATATTATCATAAAATGATATTCCTCTAAGTACATTTAGACCAATTACTAGAAGATTAGTAATTAAAAACCATTCATTATTTAAAACTATAATCATTTTTTCGAAATAATTATAGTTTCCTTTATATTCCAAAAGAGGTATTGTGATTCCAATAATAATTATTATTTTATTATAAATTTTTCTTTGCTTATATAAATAATTTTTATTCATTTTCTACAATAATTTCTCCATTATCAAATGTGTATATTATATCAGATAGTTTCACAAGATCTTCTTTTATATGTGTAGATACAATTATTATTTTCCCTTTTTTCTTTTCTTCTAATAATATGTTGATTATTTTATCAACACTTGATTTTTCTATACCATTAAATGGTTCATCTAAAATAATTATATCTGGATCTTCCATAAGCACTTGTGCTATACCCAACTTTTGTTTCATTCCAAGTGAATATTCTGAATACTTTTTATCTTTTTCTGAATAAAGATTGACATTTTTTAACGTTTTTTCAATATCATCAATGCTAATTTTATTTTGTATTTTTGATAATAATATTAAATTTTCCATTCCTGTTAATTCAGGAAAAAAATTAGGTTTTTCAATTAATGCGCGTAAGTTAGGTATATACAAGTTATTTTTATTATAATTTTTCCCATCAAATAAAATACATCCAGTAGTTGGGCTATATAAACCACAAATTAATTTTAAGAAAACACTTTTACCGGCACCATTTCGACCACTTAAACCATAAATATTTCCTTCTTTTAATTCCATATTTATATTTTTTAAAACGACATTTTTTTTAAAAGATTTGCTTAAATTTGTAATTGTTATCATATTACATATTCCTCCATTACTTTTAATTGTTTTTCTCACAATCTATTATTAATCTTTCTTTATTTCTATACATTAGATATACAAAAGCAAATGAAATTAACATAACAATAAAGCTAAATAATAACAAAGTTGATACTCCAAAAACATCATTAAACATGAATAGATTCATTATATTAAATATAATTCCAAAATCACTTTTAAAAATTATATTTGAAATATGCATGTTTAATCCTACCTCAAGGAATAATTCTAAGCCTATATAAAAAATATATGATAGTATAACACAAGGAATATATTTGTGTTGTTTTCTTGCTATTATTAAAGATATGTTAACAAATGTGAATGAATAAAATATTATATTTAGTATATATAAAACTATAAATACAATGGGGTTGCTTATCAAATCTTTTGACCATACAACGGTTGAGAATTTTATACTATATTCAGGATTGAAAGTTGAATTTATGCCTACTAAGAAAATTGCAAATATAGCTATAAATGGTAAAATCCATGTATATTTATATGCTACTTTTAAATATTTCTTCATAAATGAATTATAATTTTCTCGTGTTAATGAATTTAAGATATATTTATTTTTTAAAATTTTACATATATTAAATAGTGTTGGTATTGTTATAATTAAAAAAGCAATTGCATTAAAATAATGTATTTTCCATACTAGTAGTTCTGAAAAAATAGTATAAAAATCTATTTTTATATTTTCATCTTTTATTACTTCTTTACATGTTTTGAGGTATCCTTCGTCTAAAATTTCACCTTTCATATCTTCTTTACATTGCTGTATTAATTGACTTCGATAAACATTTAACTTTTCTACCTCTTTTAGCACACTATTTACAGAAAATATGATAATAATTGAAACAACGGCAATTACAACAACTACCAATTTATTTCTTTTTAATATTTCTTTCATATTTCACCTCATAAATAAAAAGTAAAGAGTTTATGAAATTTTTAATTTACTTTATTTGTAAAACCATGTTAGAGAAACTGTTGATTTTAATAATTTGAAATCATATCTTGCTACTTTAAGATAATGTGTTTCAGGAACTCCTGCTCCATCGTGATTAACAAATTCTTTTTTTTCGTCCATTTTAACAACAACACCACCAAGTACTCCTGTATCTATATTATAAGGTTTTACTCTAAATCAATAATTACGACAAGGATTAGTTAAGGATGTGAAAGCATCATCTATTCTTACAGATTGATTTCCCAGTTCAGTTTTATTAACTCTTCCAGTATTTTAATCTTTTTGATATTCTACTTTAGATAAACAAATTCCATATGTTACTGCATCAACTTTCTGTAAAAGGATATGCATATTGCAAAAATTACAATAAATATTCATTTTATGCATAAAAACACACTACTATCCATAAACTATATACAATACAATTTTATCATTAGAGCTAAATTAAGTAAACATTGTTACTTAATAATGCTTCTGATATTACAATAAGGATTATTATATTTTCATTTTTTAATATTGACATTAAATTAGTTACAAAATTATAGTATGTTATTAATGAATGATTTATATATTAAAAAAGTCGTGCACTTACCAGCTACCACTCCATTTGAAAATAACTTACTAACTATAAAAGTTAGTAAGTTTTTATCTTATGTAAATAATTATAAAAAAAGCTTAGCATTTCTGATATCTAATTATAATCTAATTAATAAATGTAATTTTGCTGCTACTTCTTTTTTATTAAATTTCCAATAGTTTCTCCAACTAACATTCCTAAACTCATGCCTAAATCTAAATTAAAATTGAATGGTCTGAATATTAAAACTCCTAAACACATTCCTATACACATTCCTTCTGTTAAATAAGTTCTTTCTCCTTTTTTATAGTTTGCAAAGATAAATTTCAAGCATATAACTACTAACCCAATAGATACTGCACTAATAATAAGTTTTTCCATTTTCTTC
>CALVOV010000027.1 GCA_944350385.1 uncultured Bacilli bacterium | reverse complement strand
TAATTTGGTTAACTCAATTATAAGACTTGAATTACTTTTTTTATATAGAAATGTTTCACATCAATTGTAACACTACATAACATCATAAGTGTGCTTCAAAACACACTTTTTTTAATGGAAAAATAAATTTATAATTTAAATTATTGATTTTTAAATAAAATAATGCTAGAGTATTAGACGAATTGAAGCTTTAATATAGTGTTCTTTTTAAATAAGTGAATTATTAATCGATATAACAATACAATGGAGGGGGTATGCACAGAAGCAATATTAGAACTTTTATTGTATTGCATAAATACATGTGCTATTCATAGTAGCAAAAAATTAAATTTTAGAGGAGAACATTATGAACAAAAAATTAGGTATTGTAGTTGTAATAATATTATTAGTTGTAGTTGTAGTATTTGCCGGAAGCAACTTTAACAACAAAGGTAAAAATTCAAGTAATGAAGTAGTAGTATATTCACCACATGGTGGAGATGAAAGAGGTGAATATCTAGTTAAAAAAGCAAAAGAAGAAATCGGTTTAGATGTCAAATTTGTAAGTGCAGGAGGTTCTGCTTTGGCTGAAAGATTATTAAATGAAAAAGAGAACCCTCAAGCAGATGTAACTATGGCTCTTAACCAAATATTTTTATACAATTTAAAAGATAATGACGTTCTTGAAGAATATACTCCATCTTGGGCAGGAGAATTATCAGAAAGTTATTATGATGAAGGATATTTCTATGGCTTTGGTAGAACACCAGAAGTAATAGCATATAATGTAGACTGGTTTGAGGATAATGATATTGATCCACCAACTTCATGGTTAGATTTAACTAAAGATGAATATAAAGGTTTATATACCATTGGACCATTAGAAAACCAAACAACAAGAATGTATTTAGCTGGTTTATTATGGAGATTTTATGATGAAGAAACAGGAGATGTTACTCAAGAAGGTTGGGACTTTATGAAAAAACTTTATGAGAATGCATATTCTGTTGAAAATATTAATTGGGAAGATGTAAAAGAGAAAACTCCAATTGCAATAGATTGGTATGGTAATATTAAAAAACAAGCAGAAAATTATGGATTAAATTTAGAATACGTAAATGATGAAGATGGAAATATCATTTCAGTAGAATCATTAGCTCTAATTAAAGGCGCAAAAAATTCAGAAAATGGTAAAAAGTTTATTGATTGGTTTGGTTCAGCAGAAGTACAAGCTGATTATGCTAAACAATTCTTCTATTTTGGACAAGTACCTCTAAATTCAAAAGCTTTAAGTCTTTGTGATTCAGAAATACAAGATGCTTCAGCAATGTTTAAAGACCAAGATGTTGATAATCGTAAAATAGCTGATAAATTAGATGAATGGATTAAGAAAATAGAATTAGAAATTATGTAATAAGAGGATATTAGAATGATAAAAATAGATAATGTTTCAATTATTTATGGCAAAAATGAAGTAGTAAAGAATTTCTCTTTAGAAATTAAAGATGGTGAATTTTATACAATATTAGGAAATAGTGGTTCTGGTAAAACAACTATTTTACGTGGAATAGCTGGTTTAGAAAAAATAAGTAAAGGAAATATCTGGTTTGATAATAAAAATATTACAAATATGGATATTGAAAAAAGAAATATAGGTTTTATTTTTCAAAACTATACATTATTTCCTAATATGAATGTACATGATAATATAGCCTTTGGATTAAAAGAAAAAAAAGAAAAAATAGATGAAATAGTAAAAGAAATAGCCAAAGTAATGAAAATAGACTCTATTTTATATAAAATGCCTCATGAATTATCAGGGGGTCAACAGCAAAGGGTTGCTATAGCACGTTCACTAGTTTTAAAGCCAAAGATTCTTCTTTTAGATGAGCCTTTTTCTAATTTGGATAAAAGATTAAAAGAACAATTGACAGCAGAAGTATATAAATTAAATAGAGAAACAAAAACAACAATTTTATATGTAACACACGATCAAAATGAATCATTTGGCTATTCAGATAAAATAGTAATAATGAAAGATGGAAAAATTCAACAAGTAGATACACCAGTGAATATTTATAATAAACCATTAAATGATTATGTAGCAGAATTTTTTGGAAAAAATAAACTGGAAGATAAATTCATTAAAAGATTAAAACTTAATTTAGATATAAATAAGCACTATTATATTAAAAAGGAAGATATAAAACTTAAAAATAGTAATAAGAAATATCAAAAAGGTAAAGTAATCTTTGAAATAATTAAAGCAATCTATAATGGATTTTATTACGAATATGAATTGCAAAATACTATTCAAAAATTAAGAGTTATTGATTTTGATACAGAAAAAAAATATTCTCAGTATGTAGAAGTTAATATAGATCCTAAACTATTAATAGAAGTAGATAATGGAAGATACATCGTCCAGTAAGACCACTCAAAAATTAATAATAAGCATATTAGTATTAGCTGTCGTGTGTTATTTAATAATTGGGATTTACTATCCTATCAGTTCAATAATCTCTAAAGTTTTCTTTGACGGAACTTTTGGTATTGATTTAATAAAAGAAGTATTTAATTCAAAAAGAATACTAAAATCACTAACAAACACAATATCTATTTCAATCATCACTGTAATATTAGTAAATATTTTAGCATTATTTCAACTAGCCATAACAGAAATATTTGAAATAAAATTTTCTAAACTATTTAAATTAATATTTTTAGTACCAATGGTTTTTAATGGAATTTTATTAGTAACAGGTTATGATTTTATATATTCTTCAAATGGTATTGTAACGGTTTTTTTAAGTAATATTTTTCCGAATATAAATACAGATTGGTTTAATGGTTTTATTGCCGTATTGATTGTTCAAGTTTTTAGTATGACAATATATCATATGTTCTTTGTAAAGGACTCAATAAAATTAATCGATTTTTCTTTAATAGAAACAGCTAGAGCACTTAATATATCGAAAATTAGAATAATTTTTAAAGTAATATTTCCTATGATATTACCATCAATATTATCATCTTCAATTTTTGTATTTGTAGCATCTTTAGCATCTAATTCTGCTCCAACTTTTTTAGGCGGAAAAGACTTTTATATGTTAAGTCAGTCAATAAAGAGCTTCAATAGTATAAATTATCAAAATATAGCTTCAATGTTAACTATATTGTTAGGTACTTGCTCAATTTTACCACTAATTTTTATAAAAAAAATAGAATCTAAAAAAAGGTTTTATTTAACTTCACACGTAAATAAACAGATTAAGAAAATAAAAATTAATAGTAAAATAATAAAGACTATCATCTATGTTTTAGCAATAATTATTTCAATTATTTATTTATTGCCAATAATAGTCTGTATCATATATTCTTTTGCCGATATAAATTCAATATATATGAAAACATTTCCACAAAGTTTTTCATTATCTAATTATATTAGAGTCTTTAATAATACAGACATTTTGATGCCAATTATTAATAGTATAAGATTAAGTCTTGGCGGAACAATAATTGCTTTAATAATTTCATTAATAATGATATTCTTAACAATAAACTATAGAAGTCGAATAATAAATATTTTAGAAAAAACTTTATTAATAGTTTGGTTTTTACCTGCAATCTTTTTTGCAACAGGTTTTATTCTAGCTTATAATAGTTCAAAAATATTTTCTATGAATAGTGACTTTATATTAATGTTAGGATATTCATTACTAGTAGTCAATATGATAATTTACTCTATAAAAGCCATCATAAAAAATATTAATAACAATATTCTGGAAACAGCTAGAGTACTAGGTTGTGATAAATTAAATACTTTTATCAAAGTACTTCTACCATTATTATTTCAAGTAATAATTTCTACTATATCTTTATCAATATTAACTTTACTTTCAGAATTTACAATTTCAGAGTTATTATATTCATATAGTAATAAACCAATTAGTATTGTTTATCGTTCAGAATTTACTAATTCAACACCATATCAGGCAGCTAATGTTTTAGTATATACAGTAATTATATTATTATTAAGTATTATAGTACTAAGCTTAATTGCCTTTGCTAAAAAGATTAATACTAATAATAGTACAAAAAAGGAGATTTAGTAAAATGGTTAATATAAGACAAGCAAAAATAGAAGATACAGAGAAGATAGTTGATATTAATATTAATTCTTGGATATCTACATATAAAGATATTGTACCTAAAGATGTTATAGAAAAAAGAAAAACTAATAGAAATGAAATAATTAATAGATGGAAGAAAAAAATAGAAGAAGATCAATCTTTTTATGTTATTGAAGATAATCAAGAAATATTTGGATTTGTCTCTTTTGGTAATAGTTACAATGAAAAGTATAAAGATTATGGTGAAATATATTCCTTATACTTAAAAGATAATTATTGTGGTCATGGTTATGGAAAAAAACTTATAGAGTTTGCTATAAGTAAATTAAAAGAAAAATATCATAATATAATTGTATGTTGTTTAACAGATAATTCTGCCATAAATTTTTATCAAAAACAAGGTGCTAAACCTATTGAAAATACTTTTAAAAAATATGATGATAAAAAGTTAAAATTAACAATATTAAAATTTGAAAAATAGATTTTTAAATTGAAACATTAATATACAAAAAGTCCAAGAATTATTCTTGAACTTTTTGCTTTTATTATAGAAATATTGTAAAATAGCCTAAGAAGGAGAGATAAAAATGATACATAATATGCGCCTACATAATGATCCATTTATTAAAATAAAAAATAATACTAAAACAATTGAAATAAGATTAAATGATGAAAAAAGACAACAACTAAAAGTTGGGGATACTATTGAATTTACCAATGTAACAAACAATGAAAAAATATTAGTAGGGATAACTGATTTATATAAATTTAAAAACTTTACTGAATTATATAAAAAATTTGATAAGATTTCCCTAGGATATAATGAAGATGAAATAGCTAATCCAAAAGATATGGAAGAATATTATTCTCCAATTGAACAAGAAAAATATGGTGTATTAGGAATAAAAATTAAATTATTAAAGAACAAATAAGGGTGATTATTAAATGAGAATAATTTTGGCATCAGCGTCAAGACAAAGAAAAGAAATATTAGATATGATAGGATTGAAATATGAAGTAATTCCTAGTGATATTGAAGAAAAAAGTAATAAAAAAAGACCCAATAAATATGTGGAAGAATTATCGCTAAAAAAAGCAAAGTCAGTAGCTGATAAAGTAGGAGACAATGCTATTATTATTGCAGCAGATACTATAATTTATTTTAATAATAAAAAATATGAAAAACCAAAATCAAAAGAAGAAGCTTTCTATAATTTAAAAGAGTTATCAGGAAATAAAAATTCAGCCTATACTGGTATTACTATAATTGATTTGTATCAAAATAAAACAATTACCACATCATCTAAGGTAGAAGTCTATTTTAAAAAGATGACTAATGAAGAAATAAATTGGTATATAAACAATGAAAGTAAAATATATACTTCATGTGGCTACGTTCCAGAAGGAAAAGCGGCTTTATTTATTGATAAAATAAATGGAGATTACAATACTTTACTAGGTATTTCTCCTAGTATTTTAATCGATGAATTAAAAAGTCTCAACTATAGTTTAGAAGATTTATTTTAAAAATGAAGTAAAAATGTTATAGTTAGACCTAACAATTATGATTATTGTTTAATACAGATGGAATTTAAAAAGTATCTAAAATAATATAAAATTATATTAAAAGGAGCCAAAATGAAAGTTATTTTCTTAGATATTGATGGTGTCTTAAATTCTGATGAATATTATGAAAAAACAAGAAATTTAGATATTCAAGGAATTGAAAGTGAAATAGATGTTAGTAAAATAGAACTATTAAAAAAAGCTATAGATATAACTGAAGCTAAAGTAGTATTGACTTCTTCATGGAGATATACTAAAAATGCTTTGTTATTAAAAGATTTATTAAAAAAGTACGAAATTAATGTTGATTCAACTCCCTATATAGATAATAAAAGAGGATTGGAAATAAAAAAATGGTTATTAGATAACCCAAATGTTGAAGATTATGTAATTATTGATGATGAAGTATTTTCTTCCTATGATGAAGAATTAATGTCAAAACTGATTAAAATATCTAATACAAATGGTCATAATTTTGGGCCAGGATTATTGCCCAAAGATATTGATAGAATTATTGATAAACTTGATAATAAAAAGAAAGTAAAAATTATGATGTAAAATCACATCAGCCGAAAGAAGGAGAAAAAATGAATAAGGTAGTTACAATTTGTGGTAGTATGAAATTTCAAGATAAAATGATGGAAGTTGCTAAAGATTTGGAAGTTAAAAATAAATATTTAGTTATTCAGTGTGTTTATGCAACTAGTGAATTTAGTGAAGAAGAACAAAAAATATTAGGTGATTTACACTACAAAAAGATAGATATAAGTGATGCTATTTATGTAGTTAATGTAGACGGATATATAGGCAATACAACTAGTAAAGAAATAGAATATGCTAAAAAATTAGGTAAGGAAGTAATATATCTAGTCCCTGTAAAAAAAGATGTTTAACTAGCATCTTTTTTATTTTTGAATTAAATAACAATAAAAAAATTATGATATAATATAACTGCAAAAATATAGGAGGAAAAAATGAAAATTTCAATAGTTTATTCAAGTAATACAGGAAATACGAAACAACTTGCAGAAGCAATAAAAGAAGAAATAAAGAATGAAAATATTATCTATTTTGGAAATGTTAATGAAAAAATACCTGATGCTGATCTATATATTATAGGTTCATGGACAGACAAAGGAAATGCTTCAAAAGATATAATAGAATTTTTAAAAACATTAAAAAATAAAAAAATCATTTATTTTGGAACAGCTGGTTATGGAGGAGGTAGTGAATATTATGATATTTTATTTAAAAGAATAAAAAATGATATTGATTCTTCTAACATAATATTAGGACACTTTTATTGTCAAGGAAGAATGCCAATCCAAGTAAAAGAAAAATACATAGAAATGATTACCAAAAATCCAGAAGATGCTAACTTAAAAGTAAATATTAAAAATTTTGAAGAAGCACTATCTCATCCTGATCAAACAGATTTAAAAAATGTTAGACAATGGATAAATAAAATTATAAAATTTAATAGTAAAGAAGAAAAAAGAAAGGAAGAGTAAATAATGAAAGAAATTAAGTTAAAAGTTAACGGAATGCACTGTGAAGGATGCGAAAATAGGATTAAAAATTCTTTAAGTACAATAGATGGTATTAGTGAAGTATCAGCAAATCATACTAATGAAATAGTTATAATTAAAGCTAATGATGATATTAATTTAGAAGAAGTAAAAGAAATGATTGAAAATTTAGATTTTGAGATTGAGGAAAATTAATAGTGAAAAAAATTATATTAATAGTGGATGGCATGACTTGTAGTGCTTGTTCCAACGGATTAGAAAAGTATTTGAATAAACAAAATGGTATTATAAATGCTAATGTAAATCTCGTTATGGCAAATGTGACTGTTGACTATGACGAAAATATTTTAAATCAAGAAAAAATAGAAAAGTATATTAAGCAAGCCGGTTTTAAAAGTGGTGGTATTTTTAAAAATATTAAAGTTGAAAATAAAAATAAACATGAAAAAAATTTATTTATAGTATTTTCATTATTAGCAATAATTTTAATGTACATATCCATGGGACATATGTTAAATTTACCAGTACCAACAATAATCAATCTTCATGATAATCCAATTATCTATACTAGCTCATTATTATTTTTTACTATTTTATTTTTGATTTATGGATATGATATTTTAAAAAATGGTTATAAAAATTTAATTCATAGAATTCCAAATATGGACACTTTAGTTTCTTTAGGTGTAATTAGTAGTTTTGTGTATAGTTTATATGGAATGCTTAAAATATTGAATGGGGAATATACTTACACAATGAACTTATATTTTGAATCATCTGCAATCGTAATATACTTTGTTAAATTAGGTAGATATTTAGATAATATTAATAAAGATAAAACAAAAGAAGCAATACAAAAATTAGTTGAGATAACTCCAAATCAAGCTACTATCGAAAAAAATGGTAAAGAATTAAAGATAACTTTAGATGAAATAAAAAAAGGAAATATATTAATCAGTAAACCAGGAGAAAAAATAGCTGTAGATGGTGAAATAATCGAGGGAAAAGCTCACTTTGATGAATCATTTATTACTGGAGAAAGTAAACCTATTATAAAAGATAAAGGTGATAAAGTTGTCGCTGGAAGTTTAAATTATGATGGATTTATCAAATATAAAGCAGAGAAAATAGGCAAAGAATCTACAGTCTCAGAAATAGTTAGATTAGTTATAGAAGCAAGTAATACTAAAGCACCTATAGCAAAAGTAGCAGACAGAATTTCTGAATATTTTGTTCCTGTAATAATTATTATTTCAATTATAACATTTATTGTATATTTATTATTAGGTTATGATTTAGCAACTTCTCTTTCAACTTTTGTTACTATTCTTGTAGTTGCTTGTCCATGTAGCTTAGGGTTAGCAACTCCACTTGCTATCGTTGTAAGTGAAGGAATATGTATTAAAAATGGTATTTTAGTTAAAAAAAGTGAAATTTTAGAAACTGCTGCTAAAGTAAATACCATTGTCTTTGATAAAACGGGAACATTAACTTATGGTAGATTGAAAATATCTAAAATATATAATTATAGTAATCTTGATAATAAAAAGCTATTACAATTAGCAGGAAGTATTGAAAATAAATCAACACATCCAATATCTAAAGCATTTATAGATTATTTGGAGGAAAATAAAATAGATAAGTTAGAAACTAGTAACTTTAAAAATATACCTGGATATGGAATTATAGCCTACATTAATAATGAAAAATATATTTTGGGAAATCAAAAAATAGTTGAAAAATATTCTATCTCTAATGATCATTTAAAAGATGAGAAAGAATTATCTTTAGATGGATCTAGCATTATATATATAATAAAAAATAATATAATTATTGCCTTAATTGGTGTTAATGATGTAATAAAAGAAAATTCTAAAGAAATTATCAATCAGTTAAATAAAGAAGATATTGAAACTATTATGCTTACAGGTGACAATAAAGAAACTGCTCTAAAAGTTGGTAAAGAAATAGGAATAACCAACATCATATCAAATGTTCTACCTAAAGAAAAAACCGAAGTTATTAAAAGTCTCAAAAAACAAAACAAAATCGTAATGATGTGTGGAGATGGAATTAATGATAGTCCAGCCTTAGCACATAGTGATATTGGAGTAAGCGTAAAAAGTGGAACAGATATTGCAATGGATTCTTCAGATGTAATACTAATTAAAAACGATTTAGATTCTATCTTAAAGCTAATAAAAATAAGTAAAAATACAATAAAAAATATTAAACAAAATCTATTTTGGGCATTTTTTTATAATATATTAATGATTCCTATCGCAATGGGAATATTACGACCATTTGGAATTGTAATAAATCCTATGATTGCTAGTTTAGCTATGGTATTAAGTAGTCTTACAGTTATATTAAACACTTTAAGATTAAAAAAAGAAAATAATTAATAAAAGATGTTTTATAACGTCTTTTTTTCTAAAAATGTTATTAAATATAAATAAAAATTATATTATAAAATCATCTATATATAAGGAGATAATATATGAAAGATAATCTATCATTCAAAAATTTAACAATAGATTTTTCCAAATTATTAAAAATAGGATTTGTTAAAGAAAATGAATGGTATAAATATGAAAAAAAGATAATGAATGACCAATTTCTCTTGATTATAAAAATAGATAAAAATAAAAATATAACATCTGATATTATTGAAATATCAACCAACGAAAAATTTCTTCGTTATTATGTCATTAATAGCACAGGAGAATATGTAAATAAAATAAGAGATGAATATAATAATATTATTGAACAAATAAAAAATACTTGTTGCCAAAGAGAAATATATAAAAGTGAATATACCAATTTCATTATTAAATATATAAGAGAAAAATATCATGATGAATTAGAATATTTATGGGAAAAATTTTCTAATACTGCTGTATGGAGAAATAAAGTAAATAATAAATGGTATGGTATATTATTTATAGTTGAAAAATCAAAAATAGGTATTATGGAGGAAGGAAGTATTGAGATTATCGATCTATTATTAGAAAAAGAAAAAGTAAAGTTAATAGTTGATAATAAAAAATATTTTCCGGGCTATCACATGAATAAAAAATATTGGATAACTATAAAACTTGATGGTTCTGTTGATATAAATGAAATATATAAACTTATCGATAATAGTTATCAGTTATCAAAAAATAAATCTAAATGAAATTATAGCTTATATCAATAATTAATTAAAAATTAGGTATACTTTTTTACAAAATTTATTTATACTTAAATTAAAAAGATAAAGTACAGGAAAATGTAATAAGGAACTAAATAGTAAATAATTATAGGAGAAAATAGCATGAATGGAAATGAACAAATTAGTTTAATAAAATTGCTTGAAAAAAAATTAAAAATACCTGAATATCAAAGACCTTATGAATGGAATAAATATAATGTATATACATTGCTAGAAGATATAATGGAAAAATATAAAGAAAATTCAGATATAAATTTAGGTGCAATAATTTTATTTAAAGGAAAAAATACAGATAATTATGAGATTGTAGATGGATTACAACGAATTATAACATTATCTTTATTATTAAAATTTCTCGATATTGATATTAATATAAATTTATTAAATGAAAAGATTTTATGTATTTCTAATACAGAAGAGAGAATATTAAATAATTATAATTTAATAGAAAAATTTATCAATAAATTAGAGAAAAATGAAAATATTGATAACACAAAATTTTATAGTTATTTAAAAAATAATGTAAAATTCTTTTTATTAGAATCTTCTAACTATCAAGAAAGTTTTCAACTTTTTGATGGAAGAAATTCTAAATATAAAGATTTAACTCCTATTGATTTATTAAAAGCATACCATCTTGGTGAAATACCCGAAGATTATCCTATAGAAAATAAAATTAAATTATTGAGTTCATGGAAAAAAAATATTGAAGAAAGTTTTGAAATAGATGAATCTATTAATAAAAATGAATATCTAATTAATAACATGCTATTTAACATTTATAATTGGTCATTAAATAAAAATATTAGGGATTTCACTAAAAATGATATTTATTTATATAAAGGATACAATAAATTATGTAAATATAAATATGTCAAATATTATGAATCAAATAATAATATATTTCAAATAAATAAGCCATTTCCTTCTGGAGAGGGATTCTTTAATATGATTAACTATTATGTTAATCTAGTTGATAAAATAATAAAAGAAAATAATTTAGAAAAAAAACTTGAAATTTCTACTAATCAGAAACAATATTTTAAATATATTAATTATTTATATTATGATGCTATTTTGTTATTTTATGATAAATTTGGAGAAGAAGTTTCTAACTTTCAAAAGGAAATGATTCTTGATTTTATACTTAGATGGAGTGTAGCACATCGTATTAATAATCAATTAGTCAGCACTCAATCAATAAATAATTATGTATTAAATACAAAATTTAATTTTTTCTTTGAATGTGATAAAGCTTTAAAGGTAGAAGAATTATTAAAAATAGAAGAGTTAATAATAGGTAAACCAAATAAATCGGAAATATTAGGGGAGTTAAGGAGTAAATTATGGGAAAAGTTAAATTATGTGAAGGATTAAAAAATAAATACATTATTCCATGTTTTCAAAGAGAGTATTCTTGGGGAGAAGAAGAAATAGAAGAGTTAATCAAAAATATATTGAATACTAAGAATGATGAAAATTATTGCTTAGGTATTATTACTGTTAAAGTAAACAAAAATAATAAAATGTTGATTGATGGGCAACAAAGATTAACAACGTTATATATGATTGCTATATATTGTGGATATATAGAAAAAGTAGAAGAAATTAATTTAGAATCAGAATATGATTTAATTTTAAATGAACAATCAAATAACTTAAAAAAAATATTTTCAATGACATCTAATGATAATGAGTTTGATAAACTTCCACCCAATTTAAAAATAGCATGGAAAATAATAAAAAATAAAATATCAGATGCTGATAAAGAAAAAATTAAAGAAAAAATTAAAAATAATTTATATTACTATGAAATAAATTTAGATGACAAAGTAAATATTAATCACTATTTTGAAGTTATGAATTCAAGAGGTATTCAGTTAAGCAGAAGTGATATAATAAAGTCTTTTCTAATGAATAGATTAGATGATGATATTGATAAATCGAGATTAAATTATTTATGGTATAATTTGGAAAAAATGAATAATACTTTAGATGATATAAAAAGTTTCAAAGAAGTTAATAAGAAAAACAATGTAAAGTATTTAACTATAAATAATATCATAAGTCAGAAAAATAATTTTAACACAAGTTATCAGATTGAACAAAATAATAAAGATTATGATAATTCAATTCTAAATTTTGAATATTTCTTACTATATTCTATAAGAATATATAAAAATAAAGATAAAAAAAATTATGATTCTAGTGGAGAATTCAATCTTGAAGATTTAATAAAAGAATATAAAGATGAATTTATTCATAAAAATAGTGAGGAAATAATTGAATATCTAAATTTTTTAATATCAATTAAAAAAATATATGATAAATATATTGTAAAATATGATAAGATCAAAGACACATGGCAACTAGATATTAATAATGAAAAAATAAAGTTAATTCAATCATGTTTAAGAGTATCCTTCATCAACAGAAGATTAATGCATTGGATATACATAACATTGAAATATGTATACAATAATAAAGATATAAATGAATATGTAAATTTTATGGAAAAGTACATAAAAGAAAAATATATAAAAAATTTTATAAATGACAATAAAGATAATAATTATAGAACAGGATTTGATACTCCAGTTATTGTTTTAAATTATTTAGATTATTTAATGAAAATTAATTATAAAAAAGTTATTGAAAGTATCCCAGAGTCAAAAGATATTGAATTTGAAAAGTTTACATTCAAATTTAGAAACTCTATAGAACATTTTATGCCAAGAACTGATGAAAATGGTGAACCAAATGAAGATTGGGTAGATAATTTTGGAAATCTTGCCTTATTGGCATATGGAACAAATACTAAAATGCAAAATGCCAATCCGTTAGAAAAAGCGACTCATTTTAAATATAATTTAAGTGGTTATAGCATAAAATTACAAATAATGACAAAAATAGCGTTAGATGGAGGCTGGAATAAAGATAAATCTACAAAACTTACTAGGAAGTGTATAAATTTATTAGATGAGGATTTAAAGTTAAAATAAACTATCCTATAGATTATGTAGATTTTTAGTAAAAAAAGTAAATAAAAAAAATTATAAATACATAAGAATTTTATTGTTTGATTGTAATTGTACATATTTAATAAAAAATTAATTAAATATGATAAAAGAGGAGAAATATTAAAATGATAACAAAACAATTAGAAAAAGTAATAGAAAAGTATAAAATCACACAAACTAATAATATAATTTATGGAACTAACATACCTATGCCAAATAAAGTAATACCAACACCTTGGAAAACATATATAAGATTTGATGAAACGCAATTTTATTTTTTCTTATTTAATGAAAAAGGTATCACTTTATACACAAGAGATAGTGAAAGTTGTGCAACTATATTATAGGAAGATGTTGTTGATTTTAAAATTAGTCATATATTTATATTAGGAAAAATGACGATAAAGACAAAAGATAATATATATAATTTTCAAATTAACAGGTTTGTCTTTGGTTGTCCATGGATAAAAGAAAATACTAAATATTTAGAAAGTAACAACTATTTTTACAAAAAATAAACAACTTGCAAATTATAAAGTAGATTTTATTCTACTTTTTGTTTTGTTTAAAAGTATGATATAATGAAATAGATTTATTTGAGGAAGTGATAACAATGGCAAATGAAGAAAAAGGTTTCCAAAAAGTAAGTATCAACTGCTTGATACCGATTTAGTAAACCCCTTTGCGAAATCCTTATAAATAAAGGGATTGTGAGATTTTAAATCTTGCACATTTTCTCAAATAAACTGCAAAAATGAACTAAATAAGTAAATTTTATTAAAAAATAGGGTAAAAATTTTTAGTTGATACCGCATGGTAAACCCTGCTTAAAGATTATTATAATTCTGTAAAGAGAGGAG
>CALVOV010000026.1 GCA_944350385.1 uncultured Bacilli bacterium | reverse complement strand
TTATTTAATTTTTATTAGTTATATTATTTAAACTATTTTATTTATTAAGTTTGTTTTATTGAAAAATAATAATTAATTAAAGATTTTTGTTAAATTAGTGTACAAAAATCTTTTTTTTGCTATAATTTTAGTATAGGGTGTGGTTATATGATGAAGTCTAAAAATTTTCCTATTTATTTAATTTGTATAGCTTGTTTATTGATTTTTTCTGGTTTTGTTTCATCTTTTATTATTAGTTTAAAAAATTATCAAGCTGTTGTATTAAAACGTATGGGAAATGTTAATAATATATTTGAAGAATTTAGTACTAATGTTAGTCTTTATGAAGAAAAGAGAGATTTATTATATACAAATTATTTAAGTAACCTATATTATGATACTATGTATAATAATAATGCAATTATAAAAGGCGAGTTGACTAGCTATGAAAATTTAGTCAAAGAAATTGATGAGCAGAGAAAGGTATTGGACACTTTATGTGTAGATGTATATTATCCTGATTCAGCTGCTAATAGTAAGTGTAGTAATTATAAAAGTATTTATGAACAAGTTATTAATTATTTTGTTACAGATATAAATTATTATAATAATGGGGTAGATGAATATAATAATTATATTAAACAATTAAATGGTAATAATTTAATTTCTAATTATAATACAAATTTTAAGTATATTGATTATAATAATGATAAAAAATATGATGGTAAAGAGGATTAGCTATGTTACTTTTTAAAAAAGAAGGGAAAAAGTGGTCTAGAAAAAAGAAGGTTATCTTTATTTTCAGTTCAATATTTTTAGTGTTAATTGGTAGTGGAGTATTTTTATTATATGGTCCAATTGATACTTTTAGAAATTTTTGGATTACTACTGCAATGACGACAATGAATCATCAATATTTAGCTAAATGGTTTTATAGTGATGAGTATATTGATAAAGTTTTATCTAAAAATTTAGTTATTGAAGTTGATGAGATGACTGATACTAGTGCGATTAAGTTCAAGAAATATACTACCAGCATATATAAGAATGAATATGATAAGGAGATTCTTACTAAAAATCCCAATAATGATCTATATAAAGTTATTGAGGTTAGTGGAAGTTCTTATAAAGGTTTTTTAGTAGTAATATATGATCCTTCTAGAATACATATTGCTACTACTAAATATTTAGGTAGTCGTGGGGAAAATATTTTAACTGTTTCTGAAAGGGAAAATGCTATTATTGCTATGAATGCTGGTGGATTTTATGATCCTGATTGGAATAGTAATGGTGCGATACCTCATGGTACTGTTATTAGTAATGGTAATATTGTTAGTGAATATGAAGATGCCCGTGTTGGTGGCGGTTTTATTGGCTTTAATAAGGAAAATAAATTGGTGCTAGGTAAGATGAGTTCTGCAGAAGCTATTAATCATGGTATTCGTGATGCAGTAGAATTTGGGCCATTTTTGATGATAAATGGTAAGAGAAGTTTTGTTAAAGGAAATGGTGGTTGGGGAATTGCCCCTCGTACAGCTATTGGTCAAAGACAGGATGGTATAGTATTATTTTTAGTAATAAATGGAAGAATCCCTAGTAGTATAGGTGCTGATATGGTTGATTTATGTGACATATTAGAAAAATATGGTGCTTATAATGCAGCTAATTTAGATGGAGGTAGTTCTTCTGAATTGGTTATTAATAATGAAATAATAAATACTCCTGTTGCTGGAGGAGCTTATGGATTAAGAGATATGCCTACTTTTTGGATTGTAAAATAAGTAGATTTATATGTAATAATATGATAATATATGAAATTGAGGTGGCTTATATGTTTATAGGTATAGTTGAAACTTGTGGTGATTATGCTTTAGCAAATATATTATTAATTGTACGAAGAGTTATGACAATTTTTCAAATTTTAGTACCAATTGTAGCAATTATAGCATTAGTTAAAACTTTAATTAGATTAACTTTAAATCCTGAAGATAAAAAGTTAAAAGGAAGTATTAAAGCTTGGCTTATTTCATTAGTGGTGTTTTTCTTTTTACCAGTTATTATTGATGCTACGATGGGATTATTAGATGATAATTTCTCAATTTCAGCATGCTGGAATTATGCTAAGAATAATGCTACTATTACTAATTCATATATAATGGAAAATTATGAGTTAAAAAAATAAAGTATTATTTTAATATTAAATAATTAGAAAGATTTTTATTCTTTCTTTTTTGTTAATGGAGCGATTATATGAAAAGTGACTATGATATTATAAAAGATAAATATAGTGAGAGAATGGCTAAATTATGTAGAAAGTTATTTCCTACTATTTTAGAAAATGAAGGAGTATTGTCTAGTTTTTTATTGTCTAAATTCAATCCCGGAGAAACTTTATTTCAAGATTTAGCAATGTCTAAAGTAGATTCTTTTAAAAATTTCATCAATAGTTTCTTTTTTAATGTAGTACCTGAAAAGATTGATACAAATAAAAGTGTGGAAGAATTATTAGATATGGCAGGTTATAAGATATTTGAATGTAATACCTATGAAGATATGTTAAAATTTAAAAAATATTATGTTCCTGAAGAAGAGTTATGTTCTTTTTCAGATGAAAATAGAGTTAATATGAATTATGTTTTTTTTGCTATAAAAAAAGATGTTGATAGTATTAAGAGAAAAGACTTTTTACAACCACTAAGAGAAGATAGATATGGAACATCAGTAATTAGTATTCAAATTGATAGAAGTAGTAATACTTTATCAATAAAAAATCGTTATAACCATCGTGTCAGTAATCCAGATTCTACTTTTTCTAATAATTTAGATAATATTATTCCTGGATTGACGAGTGCTTTTGAGAAAGAATATGGTTTAGAAATAAATAAATGTGTAGAAAGTAAGCTCGTATTACCAGATTATGTAGTAGCAAGTGATGGAAAATATTATAAATATAATTATTGTATAAATAAGATTTATTATGGTACTAATAATATTATTATAGATGAAGATAAGATTATAAAATTAGATAGTAGTAGATATAGATTAGTTGATTATTATTTAATAGATTATAAAGATAAGATGATTAAATTATATGATAATAATATTCAAGACTCTTTTTCTAATAAAAAGCTTAAAAGGATAGAAGTACATAAAGATAAGAAAACTAAAGATGTTTATATTAATTTAATAGATGATAATAATGAAAATATCTATTTAAAAATAGATAAATTAAATAGAATGGAATCTCTTAATATTAAAAATAAAAAAATTATTGAAGATAATTTTTTATATAAAAATCAATATTTAAATTATATTAGTTTAGATGATGTTGAAAAAATAGGTGATGATTTCTTAAGTAATAATTATAGTTTGAGTGAACTAAATCTTCCTAAAGTAGAAGAAGTTGGAAATAATTTTTTAAGAGATAATGAATTTTTAATGGAAGTAAATTTACCTAATTTAAAGAAAATTAAAGATGATTTTATTTATACTAATTCAATAATTTCTAAAGTAAATTTGCCTTTGTTAGAAGAAGTAGGCGATGAATTTCTTTTTTATAATAATAGGTTAAAAAGATTAGATCTACCTAATTTAGAGTATATTGGAAAAATATTTTTAATTAATAATAATGTTTTAGAAGAACTAAATCTTCCTAGTATTAAGAAAATAAGTTTAGATGATGGTGGAAATATGCGAATAATAAATTTATTGTCAAGAGGAGGTAGTAGAAGTGATAGAGAAGTTAATTCAAAATCAGATACCGAAGATGAAGAAATTAAAAGTAATACAACGAGAAGAAAATAAATATTATTTGATGAGTGATGATAATGAGGGCTATTTATTGAATATTAATTTTTTGAAAGTAGAAGATTGTGATAGGATAAAAAACATTTATATTTCTAGTGAATTATTGGATAAAAATTATTATGAGTATAGTAATTATTATACTTTTGGAAAATTATTTCAGTCTGCTGGTAGGAAGATATGTGAGAGGACTATACAAGATATAGTTATTATAGAAATTGATAATAAATTAATTTATTTGCAAAGATTATATGGATAGTTTTTTAGTTATTAGGTTGAAAGAACTTTTACAACTTGCTATAATTATATGGTAGGATGGAGTACTTATTATGAAGAGAGTAAAAAAGAATAACGAAGTGGAAATAAAAAACAGATTACCTAAAAAGAATAAAAAAATACCTTATTCAAAATTAGAGTTTATATTTAATTTAGTTAGCTTATTATTTGCAATAAGTATAGGTATTTATTTTGGAGGTAGGAGTTTTTATTATTATAGTGATCAGGCTTCTACTTTAGCAAAAGCTGTTTATACTTTAAATGGAAGTATTACTACAAATAATCAAGTTGTTACTGATGGAGATGGGTTACATCAAGATGTTGATGGTTATTATTTTAAAGGTGATAATCTTAATAATTATGTTTATTTTGCAAATAGATTATTTAGAGTTATAAGAGTTAATAATGATGGTAGTACTAAATTAATTTCAGAAAATATCGCAACTGAATTTATGTGGGGAGAAGATGAAAATTATGTTTCTTCTAATTTAGATAATTGGTTAGATAGAAAAGAAGATAAAAATGGAACTGGGGTATATTATGATACTATTCCATTTATAAGTGATTTCTTAGTTAAGACTAAGTATAATATTCCTACTTTTAGTGGAAATAGTGTAGAAAATGGTAAAGATGAATTACAAAGTTATGTAACTACTTTAAGTATAAAAGATTATAGTCTAGCTAATGGAAAAAATAGTTATTTAAATAATGGAAAATACTTTTGGTTAATAGGATTGGATGATAATGGTAAAAATCTATATGTTTCTGAAGATGGCTCTTTATTATCAGGAGAGGTATATGAGGCTTATGGTATTAGACCTGTTATCACTTTAAAGAGTAATATTCCAATATCTCAAGGTAATGGTTCTAAAGACAACCCTTATGTGATAAATCAAGGAGGTAAAACTAATTTAGTACATAGTGATATTAAAATAGGTAATGATACTTGGAAAGTATTTTATGATAAAGAAGATGTTATTAAGATGGCTTATACTAATTATTTGACTGGTGATCGTCCATATAATAGTTCAGGTGGATTATATGATGTTACCAAGACAAAAAGTTTACCTTATTATTTTAATTATAATTTTTATAATAGTTTGACTTATAAAGATTATTTATTAGATTTGCTTATGTTTACAGGAGAGGTTAGTAGTGATACTTCTTTAGATTATATTAATATATATAGTAGTAATGTTAAAGTTAAAGTTGGAATGTTAAATTTATTTGATTATCAAGTATTAGGTGGAGATAATTATTATTTAGCCAATACTACTTCATCAGTTGGTGATATGGTTTATGTATATCATAATAATGGATTATTAGAAGAAGCAGATGCTAATGATATTAAACAATCTATACCAGTTATATCTATTTCTAAGAAGATGATTGATACTACTAACAATAATGGATTTTTTGTGAGGTAAGATATGAATAAGGATAACAAAGAAAAGAAGAAAATTTATGTACATAAATTTACTATTGGAGTAATTTTTTTAGATATTATTGTTGTTGCTGTACTAATAATGATTAATACTTCACAATTTAGAACTTTTTGGATACCAACAGCGATGACTACGATGTCACATAAGTATCTAGCTTATACAATATATGATCAAGATACTATTGATAAAATAATGAGTGAAAATTATATAGAACAAAATACTGATGAAGTTAATTTAGATGATATAGTAATTGGAGATTTAAGTAAAAAGACACATTTTTCTAGTAAGTATGAAAAAGACTTATATACTAAAGATCCTGGTAATGATGTTTATAAAATAATAAGACTAGATGAAGGAAAATTTAAAGGATACTTAACTGTTATTTATGATCCTGCAGATGTTCAATTGGCTATTCCACAAAAATTAGGTAAAGCTGGAGAAAGTGTTAATACTTTATGTAAAAAAAATGGTGGATTGGTTGGCATAAATGGTGGAGGATTTGAAGATTTAGATGGTTGGGGTAATGGTTCTGTTCCTTATGGTGCTATTATAAAAGATGGACAATTAGTTTGGATGCATTCAGGTGGATCTGGACAATTGATAGGATTTACTAAAGATCATAAATTATTACTAACAAATGATGATCCACAGACTGCTATAAGTAAAGGGATGGTTGATGCTGTTGAGTTTGGACCTAATTTAATTGTTAATGGAAAAGTATCTAAAATTCATGGTGATGGTGGTTGGGGTACCGCTCCTAGAAGTATTATTGCTCAAAGAAGAGATGGTATCGTATTATTCTTAATAATTGAAGGTCGATTACCAGGATATAGTATTGGAGCTACTATGAATGATGTAATTGAAATTTTACTTCGTTATGGTGCTTATAATGCAGCTAATTTAGATGGAGGTGCTTCTTCTACTATGTCAGTTAATGGTAAATTATATAATAGACCTAGTGCTGGCGGAGAATATGGTGGTAGAACTGTTTCTAATGCTTGGATAGTTACTAATAATAGTGGAAAACAATGTGAAGGTTGTATTACGTTTAATTAAATTAACACGTAGATACCTTTACGTGTTTTCTTTTTTTTCTAATTAGTATATAATAAAAGAAGTTGAAGTTAAAATTTAGGAGGAGAAATATATGAAAAAAATAATGGATGGTAATGAGGCAGCAGCATATGTTTCATATAACTTTACAGAAGTAGCTGGGATTTATCCTATTACACCAGCATCTCCTATGGCTGAGTTAACAGATAAATGGAGTAATGAAGGAAAATTGAATTATTTTGATACACCTGTTAAAGTTGTGGAGATGGAAAGTGAAGCTGGTGCTATTGGAATGGTTCATGGATCATTACAAGCTGGATGTTTGACTACTACATATACAGCAAGTCAAGGTTTGTTATTAATGATTCCTAATATGTATAAAATTGCTGGCGAAATGTTACCATGTGTAATAAATGTTGCAGCTAGAAGTTTAGCAACACATGCTTTATCTATTTTTGGTGATCATCAAGATGTTTATGCTACTAGAAGTACAGGATTTGCGATGCTTGCTTCTTCTTCAGTACAACAAGTAATGGATTTAACTGGAGTGGCTCATCTTTCAGCTATTAAGTCTAGTCTTCCATTTTTGAATTTCTTTGATGGCTTTAGAACAAGTCATGAATTACAAAAAATTGAATTAATAGATACAGAAAAATTAAAAAAATTAATTGATCAAAAAGCTTTGGAAGAATTTAGAAATAGAGCACTAAATCCCAATAATCCTAAAACTCATGGATCTGCTCAAAATGAAGATGTTTATTTTCAAGCAACAGAAGTAAGAAATAAGTATTATTCTGAAGTACCAGATATAGTTAATAGCTATATGGAGCAAATAAATAAAATTACTGGAGAAGATTACAAACCATTTAATTATTATGGTAGTCCTACAGCTACAAAAGTTATAGTAGCAATGGGATCTGTTTGCGAAACTATTAAAGAAACTATAGATTATTTAGTAGAAACAAAAGGTGAAAGTGTAGGTTTAGTGGAAGTTCATTTATATAGACCTTTTAGTACTAAATATTTCTTAAAAGCTTTGCCTAAGACTGTTAAAAAAATTGCTGTGCTTGATAGAACTAAAGAAGCTGGTGCTAATGGAGAACCATTATTTCTAGATGTTGTTAATGTTATTAAAGAAGTAGATGCTAAGGTATCTGTTTATGGTGGTAGATATGGATTATCTAGTAAAAATACTACTCCTGCTATGATTAAAGGATTATATGATTTTCTTGATACTAGGGAAGTTCATTCTAACTTTACTTTAGGTATTAGGGACGATCTTACTAATTTATCAGTTCCATATGATGAAAAATTTATTATACCAAATAATAATATGGAATTCTTAGTTTATGGTTATGGTAGTGATGGTATGGTTAGTGCTTCTAAAGATTTAATGAAGATAACAGGAACTTATACTAATGCTTATACTCAAGGTTATTTTCAATATGATTCTAAGAAAAGTGGTGGCGTTACTATTTCAAATTTAAGATTTAGTAAGAAACCAGTTAGAAGTACATATTATGTTGAAAAAGCTAGTTTAGTAGTATGTACTAAAGATGCTTATTTGAAAAAATTAAGAATGTTGGAAAAGATTAAAGATAAGGGTATGTTTATTGTTAATACTTCTAAAACTCCTGATGAAATACTTAGTATGATGACTAATCATGATAAAAAAATATTACAAACTAGAAATATTAGAATGTTTGTTGTTAATGCTAGTAAAATAGCAGATGATGTTGGATTAAGTGGTAAAATTAGTACGATTATGGAAACTTTAATTTTTAAGATGGGTAAGATTATTGATTTTGATTTTGCTGTAAATAAAATTAAAGAAAATTTAACTATTAAATTTGCTAATAAAGGTGGAGATATTATTAATAAAAATATCAAAGCTATAGATTCTTGTATGGAAAGTTTGAAACCTGTAAAATTACCTTATGTTGATTTTGATGAAGAGTTAGGTAATAGAAAGAATATGTATCAAATTATAGATGCTATGGAGGGAGATTCTTTACCGGTAAGTAGTTTTATTAAGATGGCTGATGGTGCTATTGAAGCTGGAACATCAAAATATGATAAAAGAGATAGTAGTGACATGGTACCTAGTTATTGTGCAGAAAATTGTATTTCTTGTAATTTATGTTCTCTTGTTTGTCCGCATGGTGTTATAAGACCATTCTTATTGAATGAAAAAGAGGTAATTGATGCTCCTGAATCATTAAATAAAAATTTAATACCTGCTAATATTAAAGATCAAGATTATAAATTTTCTATTGGTGTAAGTACTGCTGATTGTACAGGATGTAATTTATGTAGTGAAGTATGTCCTGGTAAGAAGGGTGCTAAAGCCTTAGTTATGAAGATGAAAGATGAATTAAAGCAAACTAAGCAAGATGAAGATTATAAATATTTATATGAAGAAGTAAGTGAAAAGAAGAATGTTATGCCAACTAACACAGTAAAAGGTAGTCAATTTGTTTCTCCTAAATTTCAATTTCCAGGAGCTTGTGCTGGTTGTGGAGAAACAGCTTATTTAAAATTAGTTAGTCAATTATTTGGAGATAAAATGATAGTTGCTAATGCAACAGGATGTTCTTCTATTTATAGTGCTAGTATGCCTTCTATGGCTTATTCAGTTCCATGGAGTAATTCTTTGTTTGAAGACAATGCGGAATTTGGATTTGGAATGAAAATTGCTGATATAACTATGAAAAATAGAATAGTTACTATGATAAATAACAATATAAAAAATGTTAAAAAGAGTGAACTTCCTATTTATAAAGCTTATTGTGAAAATATTAATGATGATACAGCAAGTGAATTAATGAGTGTCATTGATGAAACTAGAATTGAAGGATTAAAGAAGTTAAAAGATTTTATTATGCCTAAGTCAGTTTGGTTAATAGGTGGAGATGGTTGGGCTTATGATATTGGTTATAATGGAATTGATCATGTCTTAGCTAATCATGAAAATGTAAATATTTTAGTTTTAGATACTGAAGTATATTCAAATACTGGTGGTCAAGCATCTAAGTCTACTAGAACTGGTGCTGTTGCTAAGTTTGCTTCTGCTGGTAAAAAGACTGCTAAAAAAGATTTAGCAAAAATAGCTTTAACTTATTCACATGTATATGTTGGAACTATATCTTTAGGGGCAAATCCTGCTCAAGCTATTAAAGTATTAAAAGAAGCAGAAGCTTATGATGGACCTTCAATTATCATTGCTTATTCTCCTTGTATTGCTCAAGGTATTATAAAAGGAATGAAAAATACTATTAATGAAGAAAAATTAGCAACTGTTTCGGGATATTTTCCATTGTTCCATTTTAACCCAGTGACAAAAGAGTTTAAATTAGATAGTGGAGTTGATTTTTCTAAATATAAAGAATTTATTTTGGGAGAAGATAGATATAAATCTTTAACTAAATTAAGTAAAGATTATAAAGAATTATTAGATAAAAATCAAAGAAATGCTGAGGAAAGATTCAATTATTATAAATCTTTGGCAGATAAGAATAAATAAAAGAAGTTTTAGACTTCTTTTTTGTATTTGACTTTATAAATAATCTAGTATAATCTAAATAAGTAGGAGGTATAGGTATGAAGAAAGTTTTATTAATGATAGTACTATTATTTGGTATTTTATTATATCCTAGTAATGTTTTTGCTAGTGATGAATTAACTGTTGAAGTTACTACTAAAAAAGGACTTTATGTAAGAAAAAATGCAACTACTGCATCTTCTAAAAAAGGTGGTTTAATTTATAATACTGAAGTTAGTGTTTATGATAATAAATATAGTGGTAGGGGATGTTCTAAAGGTTGGTATAAAATATCTAATGGAAGATATGAAGATTATTATATTTGTAGTAATTATACTAAAGTTATAAATAAGATTGAGGATGTTGATAGTGGTCCTTTTCAAGAAAAAGTAGTTAGCGTTACTACTGGATTAAATTTAAGAAGTGAACCTAATAAAAAATCTAAAAAACTTACTACATTAGCTAAAGGAAAAAATTATGTTGCAACAGAAAGAGTGGTTGTAGAAAATTCTGGATGTAAGAATGATACATGGTATAAAATACAAGTAAATGATAAAAGTGGATATGTTTGTTCAGCTTATTTAAGAAATGGAGCCTCTACTGATGATTATGTAGAAACTTGCAATAATAAAATTACTGAAAGTAAAGCTAATAGTTTGGGAGTTAAATTAGATGAGACTTTTGTAGAAGTTAATTTAACTACTCAGAAGCTTACTTTTTATAAAAATGGAGTTTGTAATATAATTGCTTCTACTGTTACTGGTAAAAGTAATCCTGCAAGAGAAGCTATAGATACTATTCCTGGAAGTTTTAGAATTACAGAAAAAACAAGAAATAAATATTTCACTTCTAGTGATGTGTATTCTAATTACTGGATGAGATTTAATTTAGGAATGGGATTACATGATGCTGATAATTGGAGAAGTAAATATGGTTATCGTGCTAGTCATGGTTGTGTTAACTTACCATTAAGTGCTACTAAAATTATCTATGATAATGTAGAAATAGGTACAAGAGTAATAGTTCATAAATAATATATAAAATAAAAAAGAGATAGTTTAAAACTATCTCTTTTAATTTTTATCTAAGAGGCCGCACCCCCTGAGGGCGACCTCCAAAAAGAATAAAAAGGGGTTGGCTAGTGTGATACTAGCGACCAATTCGCCTAATTCCGAATTGGTAGTTCTTATACTAATCGAAAACCATTAAAAAGTCAATAAAAAAAGTAAAAAAAATGAAAAATATATTTTAACTTTTTTTCTTTTAATAAAATTAAAATTTATGATATAATATGCAAGGAAGGAAGTGATACTGATGACAGAATTAAAAGATGTAAAAGGTATTGGACCTAAGTCTCTTTCTTTATTAAATAAAATAAATATATATACAATTGAAGATTTATTAACTCATTATCCATTTCGATATGATATTTTAGAGAGAAATAATTTAAGTGAAGTGGAAGATGGAGATAAAATAGTTATAGATGGAAAAGTAGAAAGTGTTCCTATGCTTATAAGATTTAAAGCTGGACTTAATAAAATGAATTTTAGATTAGTTACTCCATCAGGAGTTGTAGGGGTTTCTATATTTAATAGAGCTTTTCTTAGAAGCCAATTAATGGTAGGTACAGGTATTACTGTAATAGGAAAGTTTGATAAGTTAAAAAATATTATTACAGCTAGTGATATTAAGATGGGAACTTTATCAAATAAAGTTAAAATAGAGCCAGTGTATCATTGTACTACTGGTTTAACTAATAAGAATCTTTCTACATATATAAATATGGCTTTACTTTTATATGGTAGAGAAATTCCTGATTATATACCAGAATATTATATTGATAAATATCATTTTTTAAATAAAAAGACTTCATTAAATATAATTCATAATCCTAGTACTATAGAGAAATTAAAAGAAGTTAAGATTAGACTTAAATATGAAGAATTTTTTGAGTTTATGTTTAAGATAAATTATTTAAAATTACAAAATAAAAAAGAACGTGCTGGTTTAACTAGAAATATAGATAGAAAATTATTAGATAAGTTTATTAAAAGTATTCCGTTTACTTTAACTGGTGATCAATTAAAAGCAGTTGATGATCTTGTGAATGATTTAAATAGTCCATATAGAATGAATAGATTATTACAAGGTGATGTTGGTAGTGGTAAAACAATTGTAGCTTTTATTGGGATGCTTGCTAATCATTATAGTGGATATCAAAGTGCTTTAATGGCTCCTACTGAGATTTTAGCAACACAACATTATAACAATTTAAAAAGCTTTTTAAAGGATGAAAATATAAGAATAGAATTACTTACAGGTTCTACTTCTAAAAAGGATAAAAAGGATATTTATAAGGGTTTAAAAGATGGTTCTATAAGTATGGTTATTGGTACTCATGCTTTAATACAAGATGAGGTAGAATATAATAATTTAGGTTTAGTTATTACGGATGAACAACATAGATTTGGGGTTCATCAAAGAGCTAATTTACAGAATAAAGGTATTAAGCCGGATGTTTTATATATGAGTGCTACTCCAATACCAAGAACATATGCTCTTACTATTTATGGGGATATGGATGTTTCGGTTATTAAAGAAAGACCAAAGGGAAGACAAAAAATAGATACTTATGTTAAGAAGACTAGTGAGATAAAAGAAGTGCTTGAAATGATGTATAAAGAGTTGAAGGAACATCATCAAGTATATGTTATTGCTCCATTAATAGAAGATAATGAGAATTCAGATTTAACAACAGTATGTAAACTAAGGGATCAAATGAAATTAGCATTTGGGGAATTTTATCGTATTGATATCGTTCATGGTAAAATGGCTAGTCAAAATAAAGATAAAATTATGGAACAATTTAAGAATAATGAAGTACAAATACTTATTTCTACTACAGTAGTAGAAGTTGGTGTTGATGTTCCTAATGCTACTACTATTGTTATATTTGATGCTGATAGATTTGGTTTATCAACATTACATCAATTAAGAGGTCGTGTTGGTAGAGGAACTTCTAAGTCACAATGTATTTTAGTTAGTGATAGTGATACTGCTAGACTTAAAATTATGGAAACTGTTGATGATGGTTTTGTTATCAGTGAAGAAGATTTTAAACTTAGAGGACATGGGGATTTATTTGGTACTAAACAAAGTGGTGATATGTCTTTTAAGATTGCTGATATAAAGAGTGATTATAAGATATTATTACAAGCTAAGAATGATTCAGAGGAATATTTATTAAATGAAGCTACAGATAATGATGAATTAAAGAAAAAGTTAATAGCTTCTATTACACATGGATAAAAGTATAAAAATTATACTTTTATTTTGTTGATATAAAAGGAAAAGAAAAATTTAGTAATTTTTTTAGATTGACAATTTAATTTTTTTTGTATATGATTAAGATGCGTGATGGTATAAGTATCACGCCGATATCTCTAACGATCTAATGTTAGAGTATATTCAACCGAACCCCCTGAAGGACCAGTCGAGAGACTGGTCCACTTTTTTTGTTCTTATTTTATAATGTTTTCTTTATTTTATAGGAGATTGCAACAATTATATTTTTAATAAAAATTACTTTAGTTGCATGTTTACTTTTATAAAATTTAAATTTTTGTATAATTTGTAAGGTTTCATAATAAAAAATAGGTATTGTATAAAGAAATATAAGAATTTTGAATCTGGCAACAATGGGAATTTTAAATTTTATGATATAATATTTGTAGGTGATATCTAATGAAGGAATTGGAAAGTAAAATTGTTAAATTTGCGAAAGAAAGAGATTGGTTGCAATTTAATACCCCAGAAAATTTAGCTAAAAGTATAGCAATCGAAGCTGGAGAATTATTAGAATGTTTTCAATGGAATAATAATTATGATAAAGATGAATTAAAGTATGAAATTGCTGATGTAATGAATTATTGTATTTTATTGTGTCATCAAATAGGTGTAGATCCTAAAGAAATAGTTTTAGAAAAAATGGATATAAGTGCTAAAAAGTATCCTGTTGAAAAAGCAAAGGGAAAAAGCACAAAGTATGATAAATTGTAGGAGGTAAACTATGCAAAATCAAACTATCATTTTAAAAAATATTGTGAATACTTTTTTTACACAGGAAATAATAAATAAAGCACAAACTAGTGTCAACAATGATGTAATTAAATGTGCTAATAGTTTACATGATTTCATAAAAGATTCTAAAGATATTAGAACAAATGAAGAGATAGTTGCGACGTTGTTGTTAACTGCTGAATTACTTTCAAAAGATAGTGGACAGGTGAGATAGAATGTTAGTATATGAAGGTGTTAAATCTGCTTTTATTAATGATGTGGATTTAGGAATAATAGCTGATAAAATTAGAAACCAATATATAGAAGTTGTAAAAAAAAGGCCGAGCGCACCAGAATTTAATTCATGGAAAAATTCAATGCAATATATGAGAGGTGTATTATCTGATAATGATATACCTAATAATACTGGTATTGCTATTGAATATAATATACCTCCAACTGGATGTAGAATCGATTTTATGATGTCTGGTTATAA
>CALVOV010000025.1 GCA_944350385.1 uncultured Bacilli bacterium | reverse complement strand
TACTATGACGAATTAAATGTGAAACTTATTGCTATGATGTATGAACATTATGCCATTGAAGGTTCTAAAAAAGTAAAACAAATAAAACATATGCAGCAATTAAGTGGACAGTATATTGGAGTATCTGCTCCATATGGATATTTAAAAGATCCAATGGATAATCATAAATTGATTATTGATAAGTATGCGTCCGAAGTAATAAAGAAAATATTTAAAATGACTTTAGAATTAAAAAGCAAAAATGAAATAGTTGATGAATTAAATAAAGAAGGCATTTATCCACCATCTAAATATAAAGCCGAAGTAATAAAAGTAACGAGTGAATCAACTAAAGTATCCTCTAAGTGGACAACTGAAATGATAAGACAAATATTAAATAATGAAGTATATATTGGTAATATGGTACAAGGCAAAGTTACTAAGCCAAGAAGAAAATCTAACAAGAGAGTTAAAACAAAGAAGGAAGATTGGATTATAGTTGAAAATACACATGAACCAATAATTAGTAAAGATGATTTTGAATCTGTTCAAAGAATATTAAATTATAGTCCAGTTATGTTAAAGTCAGATGGCTTATTATTAAGATATTTAAAATGTCCTGATTGTGGTAGTAAGTTTTATAAGAAAAAGACTAAATATAATGAATATTACTATTGTAATAATTATAGAAAAAAGGAATGTACGAACCATTCAATTGTTAAAACTATGTTAGAAGGAATAGTTTTAGAAGATTTAAAAAGTAGAATAAATAAAGATATAAAAGAATTAACTAAAGAATTAGTTGAATCAACTATTAACGTTATATATGTATATAATAATGGGAAGGTTGAAATAGATTATAAAGGTTAAACTATGTTAGAATAATAAATTAGAAAGTTGGTGTGAAATATGGATAAGATTGTTATAAATTCTTTAAAAGTAGATTTTCATATTCATTCTGCATCTTCTAATCATAAAGATAAGAAGATTGTTAAAGATGGAACAATAGAGAATTTACCAATTTTGATTTCTAAATTAAAAGAAAATGAAGTTAATATGGTTTCAATAACTGATCATGATAACTTTGATTATGAAATGTATAAGAAACTAAAAGAAGAAGAAAGTAAAAGTAATTGTATACAAAAAGTATTACCTGGAATTGAGTTTAGCGTAATGATTAATGAAGAGGTTTTACATATTATAGCTTTATTTAATGATGATAATGACACTAGTTTGGAAACTATACAATCGTTTATATTTGATAAAGATACAAATAAACCATTATATGATTTGGATAGTTCATTTTCAGAAGAAACGTTTCTTGGGATTCTTAGAAAAATTAATCTAGATACTATATTGATTGCTCATCAAAAAGGTAGTCTCGGTAGCGCGAAGACAAGAAAGCATGATGTTAATACTGTTGGTGAAGATAAATTAGAAGAATTTTTATTTATTGATTATTTTGAAGCATACGAGTTTAAAAATAAAAGAAATGAAATATTTAATAAAAGCTATATCGAGAATCAAAAGCCAAAGTTAAAAGATATGCAATTCATAACAGGTAGTGATTGTCATAATTGGAATAATTATCCAGAGAAATCTGCAGATGGAGAATTTGAATTTAGTTATTTCAAATGTCTTCCGACTTTTAGGGGAGTAATGATGGCGATAACAGATTATCGTAGAATAAAAATTGGTGTTAGTAGTTTTTTTTCCGCAAATGCTCCTATTGATAAGATTGAATTAATTTTAGATGGCGAAAAACAAGAAATAGAATTATCTAAGGGGATTAATGCAATTATAGGTGATAACTCTATAGGTAAATCATTGTTATTACATAAAATGACAGAATATAGAGAAATATCCACAGATAAAAAGTTAGTAAGTGCTTATGAAAATTATTTGAACGAAAACAAAATAGAAGTTATCACAAGTATTCCAAGTAATGTTATTAGGCAATTTGATAAGCAAGGGAATATTCGTGATATTTTTATTAATAATAAAACAAAGTCAAAAGATTTTATCGAAGATTATTACCCTGTCGAACCTAATTATGATTTGGAAAAGAAAAAGATAGAAAAAAAGGTAGATGAATTTATTGCTTATTTGAAACAAAAAGAAGAAATAGAACTAGAGAAACAAAAACTTAATGATATAGTTTTTGAAATTCATGAAGATATTTCTACATCTTTACAAGTGATACCGATTGATATTGATTTGAAAACTAAAAAAGCAGAATATCAAACACTTATTTCGGATATTGAAAAGTTAATCGTAGATAATAATAAATTACTAGAAAATAAATTGTTAAATGAAGAGGAAATTAAGGTAATAAATAATTATTCTAAATTTTTAAATAATCTAGAAGTTAAATACAGAAAAATAGTTGATGGAATAAAAGTAGAAGAAAAGAAGATAGGGATAATTAATAATGAAATTACTGATTTCACTGCCGAATTAGAAAAAACAAAAACAGAAACGCAAAAACAAAGAGATGCTTATAATTTAAAGTTTGTTCAATTATCAACTACGCTGTGCAATTTAATTAGTTTAGAAGAAATTAATAATAAATATGATATTGATTTCAAAGAAATAGTTATTAAACCTGAAATAAATGAAAACGGGGCATATAGGTTTGTTTGTAAAACAAATTTAACAAAAATTAATTCTGAATATCTTAAAGAATTGCTGCTTTATCCGTTACAATCAAATTACAAGAAAACATTAACTGATTTATCGTTAGTTGATCCAAAAGAATTTAAGGAAAATATAAAAACAGGTGAAAATGTTCCAGAAGATGTTTTATCTTACTACAAAATAAAGATAATTGAAAAAATTAATAAAGATTTAAAAGTTAGAAGCAGTATTAATAATGTTAATGATTCGGATGTGACAAGGGAGTTATCTTCTGGTGCAAATGCACAAATATATTTTGATTTACTTTCTAATGATGTAAAAAATACTGGAGTATATATTATAGATCAACCTGAAGATGATGTTTCTCAACCATCTATAAAGAGAAAACTTCTAAAAGACTTCAAGAAAATATCTAATCATAGGCAAGTTATTTTAATTACCCATAATCCTCAATTTATAGTAAATTTAGATGTTGATAATGTTATTTTTATTAAAAAAGACGAAGATACAGGTAAGATAATTATTGAAAATGGTGCGCTTGAGTATAAAGATGATAATGTTGATATATTAAAAATAGTAGCTGACAATATTGAAGGTGGAATTGATTCGTTGAAGGAGAGGTATAAGAAGTATGGAAAGAATAATTAACTTTATAAAAGAAGATAATAAATATGTTTTTCAAGAAAAGGATAAGGAAAATAGGATTGAAATTGATGAAGTAGAGAAAACACTTAAAGGATTAGATTTATATAATCAATTTTTTAAGGATTATTCAATAGAGGATTCATATGTTTTGAATGACTGCACAACAGAAGAGGACAAAGCTAATGATAAAATTTGTTTGGCCGTTTATAAAAAAATAAGCGAGTTGTTTGCTTCAATTGAAGAAAGTATGAAAACTAGGTTTAATACTAGTTCTGATGATTTGACTGAAAGTGGCACTGAATAGATTTACAATAGGAAAAGGATGTGTTGTTTAGTGAAATGCTGTAATTGCGGTAATAAACAAAGAGATTCATTGCATGATGAAGGAGATACAATTTTTTGTTCAAAATGTAATCATCGAACTAAAAAGTCAAATGGTAAAGATGACTCGATTGTTTGCCCTATATGTAATCATCCAAGAGATAGAAAAGCAGCTCATTGTAGATTCTGTAATGGTTCTCAAAAAGGGAAATATAGTTATGCTGAAGAGAAATCTGCAAGAGAATTTTTGAAACAAATTGATGCTGATAATTTAACGTATGGAAAATATAAGAATTATGAACCTCAAAAAAGTTCTGGTTTATTTTCTTATCTATTAGATAAAATATTAGAGTGGTTAAATAAATAATATATTGAATAGGAGTAGGTACAAAATCTACTCTTTTATGTTATAATTATATGTGTTCGAGACTTTAAAAAGGAAGTGAAATATATGGAAAATGTAGAAAAATCGTTCTCAAAAGCCAGTATCAACTGGTATCCAGGTCATATGGCTAAAACTAAAAGACAAATTTCTGAACAATTGAATCTTATTGATATAGTATATGAAGTAATAGATAGTAGAATGCCACTTTCTTCAAAAATTGCTGATATAGATGAACTTATAAAGGATAAGCCACGAATCATAATCATGACTAAATATGATTTATGTGATAAAACTGAAACTGATAAAATAATCAAGTATTATGAAAGTTTTGGACATAAAGTAGTTCCTTTAGATTTAATCAATGATAATAATATAAAGAGATTATTAAAAGTAACCGAAGAATTGATGCAAGAAATTAATAAAAAGAGATTAGAAAAAGGTTTAAATAAAAGGAAAGGTCGTATCTTAGTAATAGGTGTTCCTAATGTCGGAAAGTCAACTTTAATTAATCGTTTAGTAGGAAAGAGAAGCACTGGCGTAGGTAATACACCAGGTGTTACTAAAACACTTAGTTGGATACGTATAAATGATAATCTTGAATTATTAGATTCTCCAGGCATACTTTGGCAAAAGTTAGATGATCAAGAAGCAGCTCACATATTAGCAAGTTTTTCATCAATTAAAGAAGAAATTTTAAATTTAGATAATATTGCTTGCTTCATTTTAAAAAAACTAGAACAATTATATCCAGACCTACTAAAAGATAGATATGGAATAACTAAAATAGATGAAGATTACGTAGAATGTTATGACTTAATAGCAAAAAGACGAGGAGCATTATCTAAAGGTGGAGTAGCTGACTATGAAAAAGTATCTAATATAATTATTAAAGACTTGAAAAATGGTTATATTGGAAAAGTTACTTTTGATAGAATAAAATAATCTGATTAGAAATAAAATTCTAATCTTTTTGTTTTTTTTATAAAATTACTTTATAATAATTTTGAAGTAAGGTGTTATTATGACAAAAAGAGAAATAGAACTTATTGATAATTATAAATATGAAAGAGAATTAAGAAATAAAGGTATTAAATTAATAGCAGGTGTAGATGAAGTAGGAAGAGGTCCATTAGTAGGACCAGTAGTTGCTGCTTGCTGTATTTTACCTGAAAAATTTCAATTAGATGGTTTGACTGATTCTAAAAAATTAAGTGAAAAGAAAAGAAATTTTTATTTTGAAGAGATAAAAAAGCAAGCTATTTCTTATGGTATAGGAGTAATAGATGAGAAAACAATAGATGAAGTTAATATCTATGAAGCTACCAAATTAGCTATGAAACAAGCTATTGCTAATATGAATGTTAAACCAGAGCATATTTTAATAGATGCTATGCCACTAAATTTAGATATTCCTACGACCTCCATAATTAAGGGCGACTTAAAAAGCATAACTATAAGTGCTGCCTCTGTTTTAGCTAAAGTAACTAGAGATAGAATGCTAGAAGAATTAGATAAAGAATACCCGATGTATGATTTTAAAAATAATAAAGGATATCCAACAAAAAAACATTTAGAAGCTATAGAAAAATATGGAATAATAGATCAACATCGTAGAAGTTATGGACCAGTTGCAGACTATTTAAAAAAATATACAAAATAATTTAGTATTTTACAATTCTTCTAGTATTATAATAATAGAGGGTTGACAAAATAAAAAATAATGCGTATAAGTATGTTTTAGCGAAAGGAATTGATTTAATGAGCAAATATTTAGTTATTGTAGAAAGCCCAAGTAAAAGTAAAACAATTGGCAAATATTTAGGAAATGATTATAAAGTAGTTTCTTCAAAAGGACATATCAGGGATTTAGCTACTACTGGTAGTTATGGATTAGGAGTCGATATAGAAAACGGCTTTAAACCAAACTATGTTCCTATTAAAGGAAAAAGTGGTATTATCAAAGAACTAAAAAAAGATGTAAAAGAATCTGAACTTGTTTATCTAGCAAGCGACCCAGATCGTGAAGGAGAAGCTATTGCTTGGCATTTAAAAGATGCTTTAGGTATAAAAGATAAAGTCTATAAAAGAGTTCTATTTAATGAAATTACTCATGATAAAGTAATCGAAGCAATTAAAAATCCAACTATTATTGACGATAACTTAGTAAAAAGTCAGGAAACTAGAAGAATTTTAGATCGTATAATTGGTTTTAGACTTTCTAAATTACTTCAAAGTAAAATAGGAGCTAAAAGTGCTGGTAGAGTACAAAGCGTAGCCTTAAAATTAATAGTTGATAGAGAAGAAGAAATCAATGCTTTTAATCCAGAAGAATATTGGACAATAACAGCTAAATTTCCTTTGTATGAAGCTACTTTATTTAAATATAAAGATAAAGAAATTGAACTTCACAATGAAGATGAGGTTAATAAAATACTTGATAAACTAGATAAAAAATATGTTGTTGAAAGTATTGAGACTAAAGAAAAAAGTCGTAAAAGTAAGATGCCATTCATTACTTCAACTCTACAACAAGAAGCTTCAACTAAACTTGGTTTTTCAGCTAAAAAAACTATGAGTATTGCTCAAAAGTTATATGAGGGAGTAGATCTTGAAAGTGAAACAGTTGGATTAATTACTTACATGAGAACAGATTCTATTCGTTTATCAGAAGATTTTGTAAAGCCAGCTATGAACTATATCGAAAAAGAATATGGTAAAGAATATTTAGGAAAGGTAAAAATAAGTAAAAAGACAGAAAATGTTCAAGATGCTCATGAAGGAATAAGACCAACAAGTGTTTTAAGAACTCCAGATAAAGTTAAAAAATATTTATCTACAGATGAATACAAATTATATTCCTTAATTTTTAAACGTACTTTAGCTTCCCTTATGGCAGATGCTAAAGTTAATCAAACAACTATCATCCTTGATAACAACAATTATAAATTTAAAGCAACTGGTCAAGAAATGTTATTTGATGGTTATTTAAAAATTTATTCAGATTATGAAAGTAATGAAGAAACTATTTTACCAAAAGTAGGAGAAAAAGAAGAAACAGAGTCAATTGCTGTTATACCAGAACAACATTACACTAAGCCACCAGCAAGATATAGTGAAGCAAAACTAATAAAAGAAATGGAAGAACTAGGAATAGGTAGACCTAGTACTTATGCTAAAACTATAGATACAATTCGTGAACGTGGGTATGTAGAAATGGAAGATAAAAAATTTAAACCTACGGAAATTGGAATTGAAACAACTAAAAAATTACAAGAGTTTTTTAGCGATCTAATAAACGTTGAGTATACACGTGATATGGAACATGAATTGGATGAAATTGCAGATGGAAAATTAGTTTGGAACAAAGTTTTACAAGATTTCTATAATTTATTTGAGCCACGTGTTAAAGATGCTTTTACAGCAATGGAAAAGAAAGCTCCAGAAGAAACAGGAGAAAAATGCCCAAATTGTGGTAGTCCTCTTGTTATAAGAAAAGGCAAATATGGAGAATTTACAGCTTGTAGTAATTATCCAACATGTAAATACATAAAGAAAGAAGAACAAGAAGTAGTAGAATTATGTGATTGCCCAGATTGTGGTGGAAAAATAGTTGAAAAATTAACTAGAAAAGGTAAAAAATTCTATGGATGTAACAATTATCCAAAATGTAAAAATGCCTTTTGGGATAAACCAACAGGAGAAAAATGTCCAAAATGTGATAAATTATTAGTAGAGACTAAAGATGGTAAAATTAAATGTAGTGCCTGTCAATATGAGAAGTAGTAATACTTCTCTTTGCTTTTATAAGTAAAATATGATATAATATGGACAATATTATGGGGGTAGTTATGGGAAATTATTATTTAATAGCGAGAAATATTGATACTAATCAATTTAAAATCTTAGAATTAAAAAGCAAATGGTATTTAAAAGATGGTAGTGATCAAGTAAAAAGAGCCAATAGATTAGAAGAAATAGATTTAGTTACTACTAGATTTAAAAGTAAAGAAGAAATGGCTGAAAGATTATTTAAAAATAATTACATAAATCATTTAAATTATGACTTTTTCATTGTAAGAGAAAGAAAATCAAAAGAAGATAAAAATTTAAAAATATTTGAAACTATTTATAATACTAAAGAAAGTAGAACGAATTATTTTCGAACAATAGCTTATGAAAGTTTAAAACATAACATAAATATAAGTAGAAGTAATATTAGATTAATGGATAAATTTGTTACTAAATTATATTATTCAGACTCCTATAGAAAGATTGTTAATGAGAGGTTAACTGGTTTACCAAAAAAAGTAGTGGATATTTTTGGCAATATTTCACCAAAAAATACTATTCCGTACAATTTAAAATATCAAAATAGATGGATAATGAATAACTATTCTATTTCTAGAAATATTATTGATTCATTTAATAGATATGATAATTTAAATGGAGATTTTAATAATCATATTCGATATTACAAACAGTATGCTAATGATAGAGCTAAAATAAAAAATGAGTTATTAGAAGTGTGCTCTAAAGATTATATTACTGGTCAATTATCTTTTTTTCAAAAGCCAATAGAAGAAAAGAAGATAAATAAAGAAGAAAAATATAATTATGTTATGAGTAAAATAAAAAACTTTGATTTTAAAAATTTAATTAGAGAAGAAAAAAAAGTAATAGTAAATTTAAATGGATTGGCTGAACCATCTAAAAATGATGTCAAAATATTAAAAAAATCTCTTCCATCAAAACTATTAACGGATATTTATTTATACAATTTGCATAAGAGTAAATTGGAGGCGTGTAAAGATAGTTTTGGAGAAACTTCACTTCTTTATGAAGACTTAAGACAAGATATTAAAGATATAAAAAAATCATTAAGCAAAGATGAAATATTAGATAGAACCTATCAATATCTTTTAGTGTATAATAGACTTAAGAAAAAAACTAATAGTGAGGTGGAGTCTTATCAAAAGAATAGAGGCAAAAAATAGTTATCTAGAGCATTTAAAATATCAAAAAAATTATTCAGACTATACAATAGACAACTATAGTCGAGATATTGAAGAATTATTTGAATTTTTAGATAGTGAATGTATCAATTATTTAGATGTTACTTATGATGAAATCAGAGTTTACTTAATGTATTTAAAAAATAAAAATGACAAAAATATTTCTATAGACAGAAAATTATCAGCTCTTAGGGGATTTTATAAATTTTTAGCAAATGAAAACTACATCAAAAGTAATCCTTTTTCTCTAGTAAGCGGTCCTAAAAAAGATCAAAAATTGCCAAGATATTTTGAATATAACGAACTACAAGAATTGTTTGAAGTCCCAGATTTAGCAACACCAATAGGTAAAAGAGATCGTCTATTATTGGAAATACTTTATGCAACAGGAATTCGTGTTGGTGAATTAGTAAATATTAAAGCAAAAGATATAGACTTAAGTAATAGAAATATTTTAATACTAGGAAAAGGAAATAAAGAAAGAATAGTAGCATATGGTGACTACTGCGCCGATGCTTTAAGAGATTATCTAAATAATGCTTACGAAATTTTAAATATAAAAAAAAGTGAATATTTATTTTTGAATAATCAAGGTGGAGTTTTAACAGAACGAGGTGTTCGTTATATCCTAGATAAAATTATCAAACATACGAGCATTCATAAAAATATTTCACCACATATGATACGCCACTCTTTTGCTACACATCTGCTAAATGAAGGATGTGACCTATTAACAGTTCAAAAATTACTAGGACATGAAAGTATCAAAGCAACACAAATATATACACACGTAACAACAGATAGACTAAGAGAAGTTTACTATCAATCATTTCCACGAGCTAAAATTGATAAAAAGCGTTAATCAATATGAAGTGCACAATTTTTGTGCACTTCATTTTTTTAAATATAGTGACGATTTAAAAGGAAAATGGATTGCAACTATAGAAAATCAAAATATATATCAAATTGACGGAAATAACGAAAGTATTGGCGGTAAGGAAGATTATATATTAGAGTGTGATGGTAAAGGAAATTATACATTAATTTTAGAAAACAAAAAAACTATAACTGGAAAATATATTATTGAGAAAAATAATAGAATAACTTTTAAGGATGATAGTAATTTTTTGGTTGGAGTTTGTGAATTATCAACTGATAGTGAAATTGTAATGAAAAATCTACCTATGCTCAAAAGTATACCAAATATTCTAAATAATAATTGCAACTTGATCATTTGATAATAAAAATCAATCTTAATCGTTTGTAAAGAAAAAATATATTCATACAACAATAAACGTACCAATATTATTCATCAATTAAATATAATACAAAAATTGATATTAATTCGTATTTAAGAATTAATATCAATTTTAATGTTGATTAAAATGAATATAGCAATGAATTTTTAAAATACAAATTGATAAAAAGAACTAATTAAGTTTTTTTTTCTTTAAAATTTAATAGTTTTTAGTTATAATAAAATTATTCGGAAAAATTGTTTAAAAATAAGAAGTGCACCACTTATTTTTAAATAATCTTTTTCGTTAATATTTAGAGGTGATTAGACATGAAAAGTAAAAACAAAAAAAGAAAAGTAATCATAACTACAATTTTTTTAGTACTAATAACAATTGTAATTTGTTACTTATTCATTCCACTTTTTTCTAGTTTAAAATTTGGTCTAGATTTACAAGGTGGATTTGAAATATTATATAAGGCTGAATCTATCGATGGTTCTGAAATGAATCAAGAAAAATTAACAGCAACTTATAAAACATTACAAAAAAGAATTGATTCATTAGGAGTTAGTGAACCAGAAATTATTTTAGAAGGAAATGATCGAATTCGTATTAAATTAGCAGGTGTTACAGATCCTGAAGCAGCTCGTAGTCAATTATCTACAGTTGCAACATTATCATTTAGAGATGTTGATGATGAATTACTTATGACTAGCGATGTGCTTAGTTCAGGTGTAGCTGCAAGAGTTGGTCAAGATTCATCAGGAAGACCTGCCGTTGCTTTAAGTATTAAAGATAAAGATAAATTTTATGAAGTTACTAATTCTATTAGTCAAAGAAGCAGTGGAAATAACTTAATTGTTATTTGGCTAGATTATAACGAATTGACAGATAGTTATGCTGAAGAAAGTAGTTTGTGTGGTACAAGTGGTTCTAACTGTTTGAGTGCTGCAACAGTATCTCAAGGGTTTGCTAGCGATGTAATCATTCAAGGTGATTTTACAACAGAAGAAGTACAAAATTTAGTAGACTTAATTAACTCAGGATCTTTACCATCAAAATTAACAGAAATTTCTTCAAATACAGTAGGAGCTAGTTTTGGAGATCAAACACTTCAAAAGACTTTAATTGCTGGAATAATTGGTGTTGTAGCAATAAGCTTAATTTTAATTGCAGTATATCATTTTGCTGGAGTAATCTCATCAATTGCAATGCTAATATACGCATTCTTAGTATTCTTAGTATTCTGGATAGTAGGTGGAGTATTAACTTTACCTGGAATTGCTGCTTTAGTATTAGGAATTGGAATGGCAGTTGATTCTAATGTAATTACATTCTCAAGAATTAAAGATGAACTATACAAAGGAAAAAGTTTATCACACGCTTTTAAGGAAGGAAGCAAATCAAGTTTTAGTGCTATTTTTGATTCAAATATCACTACATTATTAGTAGCGATTATAATGTTTATTCTAGGAGAATCAAGTATCAAAGGTTTTGCAACAGTATTAATTATTACTGTTATTGTAACAATGTTTACAATGGTATTCTTAACAAGAATATTATTAAATATGTTTATTAAGACAGAATTCTTTGAAGATAAAACAAGATTATTTATCAATGTTAAAAAAGAAGATATTCCAAATGTTTCTAAAAATGAAAAAGTTAAAAAAGAACCATTCAAAGGTGTTAGTTTCTTAAAACATCAAAAATTATGCTATACTTTTTCAATAATTATTTTATTAGTTGGAGTTATCGGTCTAGCAATCAATGGTTTCAATTTAGGAATAGATTACAAGTCAGGAACTAATATTACAATAGTGAGCGATGAAAAATTAACTAAAGAAAATCTTACAGAAGATTTAAAAAAATTTGATTTAGAAGCATCATCTATCGATATTCTTTCAGATGAGACAGATATAATTTTAGAAACATCATTATCTGGTGACACAGTTAAAGAAGTAAATAAATATTTTGAGGATAGATATGAAGCTAAAGTTAATATTGGTGTTGTAAGTAACTTAGTTGCTCAAGAATTAATTAAAAATGCAATTCTTGCTATCTTAGCATCTCTAATTGGAATTATTATCTATATCTCATTAAGATTTAAATTTAGCTATGCATTTGGTGGAGTAATGGCGCTAGTTCATGATGTTTTATTTGTAACTAGTGTGTTCATATTATTTAAATTAGAAGTCTCACCAATGTTTATAGCAGCAATTCTTGCTATCGTTGGATACTCTATAAACGATACGATAGTATTATTTGATCGTATAAGAGAAAATATTGAATTAAATAATAGTAAAAAATTAACAAAAGAAAAATTAATAGAAATTACTAATACAAGTATTGCAGAAACATTTACAAGAACAATTTATACTTCATTAACTACAATTGTTCCTATTATTTCTTTAATTATCTTAGGAAGTAAAGAAATTTTAAACTTTAATATTGCTATGTTGATTGGAGTAGTTATTGGTACATATTCTTCAATCTTTATTGCAACAAGTTTATTTGTTGTTTTAGAAAAAAGAAATTTAAATAAACCAAAAAAAGTAAAAAAGATTTATACTGATGAATATGAAGAAAAAATGGTTAAAGGTGTTAATTGCTAAAGAAGGGAGATGGTTCTTTGACTAAATCAAAAAGTAATATCACAATAGATGATATTTTAACGAGTGCTAAAACTTATATTGAAAATGAAGAACAACTTGCTGTTGTAAAAAAAGCGTATGAATTTGCTAAAGAAAAACATCAAGGACAATTGCGTAAAAGTGGAGAACCATATATTAATCACCCAATGAATGTAGCCATGATTCTAACAACTATTTATGCTGACTATGAAACAATATCAGCTGGCTTTATGCACGATGTTTTGGAAGATTGTGATTGTACCCCAGAAGAGATGGAAAAGGAATTTGGGAGCACAATTACTAAGTTGGTTCAGGGAGTTACTAAACTTAGTAAAATACATTTTTCAACAGAAAATGAATATTTGATTGATTATTATAAGAAGATTATCGTAGGTATGAGTGAAGACGTTCGTGTTATTATTATAAAACTTGCCGATCGTCTTCATAATCTTCGTACTTTATGGGCTATCCCAGAAGACAGACAAAAAGTTAAGGCAAAAGAAGCTTTAGAAATTCTAGCTCCTATAGCTCATCATTTAGGAATTCATAAAATTAAAAGTGAAATGGAAGATTTATCTCTTCGCTATCTAAAACCAGAAGTTTTTTATGATATAGTAGAAAAGTTAAATAAAACAAAATTAGAGCGAGATAAATATGTTTATGAAATGCAACAAGAAGTATCAGATTTATTGAATGAACATCATATTCCTCATGAAATAAAAGGAAGAGCTAAATGTATTTACAGCATTTATAACAAATTAGATAAAGGAAAGAAATTTAGTGAAATATATGATTTACTAGCCCTAAGAATAATAGTAAAAACAGAACAAGAATGTTATTTAGCCTTAGGAATAATTCATTCTAAATTTAGACCACTACCAAGAAGATTTAAAGATTATATAGCAAGTCCAAAACCTAATATGTATCAATCACTACACACTACTGTTTTTGGTATAGGTGGTGATTTATTTGAAATTCAAATTCGTACCTATGAAATGGATGAAATAGCTGAAAATGGTATAGCAGCTCACTGGTCATATAAAGAAAATAAAGGTTCAAATACTAATGCTAATCTTACTTCTACAACAGAACAAAAATTACAATTTTTTAAATCAATAATTGATTTAAGTCATGAAGGTTTAAATAGTGAAGATTTTGTTAATAGTGTCAAAGATGAAGTATTAAATAATAATATTTATGTCTTTACTCCAAAAGGTGATGTTATCGAATTGCCAAAAGGAGCAACACCACTAGATTTTGCTTATAAGATTCATACGAAAGTTGGAGAAACTACTGTTGGAGCTATTGTAAACAATAATATTGTTCCTCTAAATTATGAATTAAAAGATAATGATATCGTAAAAATAAATACTAATAAAAATTCTACTCCTTCTAAAGAGTGGATTAATATGGTTAAATCTACAACTACTAAGAATAAGATTCGTGCTTTCTTTACTAAAAATGACCGAGAAATCTATATTGAAAGAGGAAAGTATGCTTTAGAAAAAGAATTACGTAAGAGAAAGTTAGTATTTTCTGAATTCTTTACTGAAGCTAATATCAAAAAGATATGTGATACAATAAAAGTAGATGACTTGGAAGAAATTTATTTATCTGTTGGTAATGGAAAGACAACAGTAACCGCAGTTATTAATGTCATAGACAAGATTCAAGAAGTACCAGCTCCAAAAGTAGTAAAAGTACCAAATAAAAATATCGATGCTGATATCATTGTTAATGGAATCGATAAAATAAAAGTAAATTTAGCTAATTGCTGTCATCCAGTATTTGGTGATGAAATAGTAGGATATATTACTAAAGGTAATGGAATTACTGTCCATAGAATAAATTGTCATAATTTATCCGTAATGGAAGATAGAACTTTAGAAGTTATGTGGAATACCAATAACAATCTTAATAAGAGATACTTAACTAGTCTTTTGATTACCACAACAAATACTGAAAATCATCTAGCTGATATTATTCAAATAATTTCTTTATCAAATATAAGTATTGATGGTGTAAAAACACTAAGTCAAACAAATAGTATTGTTTATGAAGTTGATTGCTACGTATCTGGTATTGAACAACTTAACAAAATTATGCTAAGTATTGAAAGATTACAATATATCCAAAAAGTAGAAAGGATTTTCCAATGAAAATATTAGTACAAAGAAGTGGAAAAGCCATTTGTGAAGTAGATGGAAAAATAACTGGTAAAATTGATTCAGGACTTGTTGTCCTAGTCGGCTTTACTGAAGGTGATGACTATAGTAAAATTCAATATTTAGTTAGAAAATTAATAAATTTGCGTATTTTTCCAGATGAGAATCAAGTCATGAATCGAAGTATTATGGATTATGGAGGAGCTATTTTATCAATCTCACAATTCACTCTTTATGCTGATACTACAAAAGGAAATAGACCATCTTATATAAAAGCATTAGGTGGTGCTGAAGCAATTAAACTATATAATCTTTTCAATGAAGAATTAAGTAAGTATATTCATGTAGAAACAGGAATATTTGGTGCAGATATGCAAATATCTCTTACCAATATAGGTCCAACTACGATTATGTTAGAAAAGTAATATGTCAAAAAAATTAAATTACGGTTTAATAAACTTTTGTGCACTAATGCTTCTTTTATATATTAGTTTTTCTAATATAGAATTATGGTTAAATTTAATATGTAAATCTATATCTGTTATGACACCATTCATAATAGGTTTTGTTTTTGCTTATGCTTTCACTTTTTTAATGAATAAATTAATTCAAAAAGGAATTAATAAAAATTTTGCTATTATAATAATTGTATTTGGATTAGTGCTTTTATTAATAGGTTTAGTATATGTTACTTTACCTCTTATATATAAACAATTTGGTTCATTTGTTAATGGAGTATTAGAATTTATAGATACAATTGGAAATAAGTTTAATATTAATCTTGGTAGTTATGAAATTGTTCTTAGTGATTATCTAACAGACGCCTTATCCGAATTAGGAAAAGTTGTTTCATCATCAACTATTGAATTATTTATTGGTTCTATGAATTTCATTAGTAAATTTATTGTAGGATTTGTTGGATTTATTTACTTCTTAGCTGATATGGATAAAATTCGTAAATCGATTCGTGAACTTTTATTAAGTTGGAGTAAAAGAGCGTATAATTATATAAAATGCTTAGACAAAGAAATATCTAATTATTTAAAAGGATTATTAATATTTATGGTTGTTCAACTATTTGAATATTCTATTTTATTTTTTATAGTTGGTCATCCATATTGGTTAATATTAGGAATTTTAGCAAGTATAACAACAGTAGTTCCTTATTTTGGTGGCTTATTTACTAACTTAATTGCTATATTCACCGCAACAGTTGTATCAGTACCATTAACCATCGCAACCATAATTATTTGCCTTATTTTTCCACAGTTAGATGGATATGTTATATCTCCTAGAATTTATGGTAAAACTAATAAAGTAAATCCATTAATAACTATAATGGTTGTATCTATTGGTGGTACACTATTTGGAATCTTTGGTATAGTAATAGCACTACCGACTTTCTTATTTCTTAGAACAACATATTATATATTTAAAGGAGATTTAAAAAAGGGGATACGTAAAGTAAAAAAATCTATGTAAACTCATTTCGTAATTGAAATGAGTTTTTTTTATTACATATATTTTCTTGAATTTAGGTATAAAAAAAGATATAATGAAATTATTATAAGGCAGTGTAGAAATTAGTAAACATGTAAAAAGGGTAGGGAGTTTTATGAAAATTAAAAATAATAAAGGTTTCACTATGGTAGAAGTACTGGCAGTCGTTACTATATTAGGTATCTTAGCTGT
>CALVOV010000024.1 GCA_944350385.1 uncultured Bacilli bacterium | reverse complement strand
TTAGTTTGTTTTCCTTAGCTACTCAAAATTGACGTTTTGCTTAGTTTTCAAAGATCATTCCGTTGTTTTTCACAACGCATTTCAAATATATCAAACATTATTCTCAAAGTCAACACTTTTTTTAGTTTTTTTTATTTGTTGTTATAGTAGTGTTTCCACTGATTTCGTGTTCATTTATGTATTATATTCTTTTTATAAAAAATGTAAAGACTTTTTTTAATTTTTTATTAAAAAAAAAGCAATTTTTTAATTTTGCTTTATCTTTTTGTAAAATTCATAGTATTTTTCTACTATTCCTGGGGCAAACAACAACTCTTTTCTTCGAACCATGTTTATAAGATTAGTTAATTCTGTCTTTAATATTGTATCAATTTCATTTGAATAATGCATTAATTTTTTGTGATACTTATACTCTCCTCTATCTAATACTTTAAAACTTCCATCGGGGAATACTCTTAAATCCAAATCATAATCAATATATTTAATTGTATCTTCTTCTATAATAAATGGTGAGGCTATATTGCAATAATAATAAATACCATTTTTCTTATATTGTCCTATAATGTTAAACCAATTATTATAGAAAAAATATAGTACTGCCGGTTCTTTTGTTCGCCATGTTCTTCCGTCAGACTCGATAACTTTTGTTTTTTCATTTCCAAAAATTAAATAATCATCATGAATTTCTAATAGAACTGTTTCATCCCAAGATCTATGAATTTTTCCGTCATGTTTATACGCATGAATTTCATATTTCTTTCCGATTATTAATTTTTCCATCAATTTACCTCGTTCTTTTGTATTATATCTTTAATCTCAATTTTTTTCAATAAAAAAACCAATGTTAGTGTAAACAATGGTTTTATTTACTAGAATAAGATCTTATAACAATGAACGATACTGTAAGTAACACTATGAAAATAATCATTCCTGTAAATGGACTATCCATTTTATATGCTAATTTATCTAATTGCTTTTGTATCTCTTCTAGTACTGATGTCAAACTTAGTAAGTTAATCATAATATTCACCTACTTTTTATTCTTTTTCTTGCTATTTTTAATTTTTTTATCGTCTATGTTATTCGAATCATCTTCATCCGTTTCCTCTATTACGACTGCATCTTTTATATTACTTTCAATAGCACTTTGAATACTGGCAATATTTCTTTTTATCGTTATAGTAGAAATAATATCTAAAACTGCATAAATAACAATAAATATTCCTATTATTTGCATTATCATATTTGCACCTTTAAATGGATTGAAAATTAACACAACTCCACAAATAGTACTTAATAAAGCAACTACCATAGTCATTATCCATAATCGGTTTTCATTTTTCTTTAATTCAAAGGCATATTGTAACTTAGCTGAACTACTTATCACTATACATATTCCTAAAACAAAAGGTATAATACTAACTAAAGCTTTAGGATTTGATATAACTAATATTCCTAATATTATTGTAACCATTCCATATACAACATCAAGCTCATTAAATTTGTTATTTCTGAAATTTATTATAAATCTAAATAAAGCAAGAATACCAAGTCCTACTAATATACCTCCTATAATAAAAGATATAGAAATTAGAGTTAATTCTGATTGGAAAATTAATAATCCACCTAATAATATTAATAAAGTAGATGTTATCAAAGATGATGTAAAAAATTTTTTCATTAATTTATTCATAATACCTCCAACTATCAACTTAATTATAGCATGAAAGCAATTATTCTACAATTATTTATTGACTTCCATCCTTTCTGAGCTTTCATTATTATCTTTTGTGCTTTCTATATTAATGGTAGAATTATTTTTTGTTCCTGTTATTCTTTCATATAAAAATAAACGTTCTTTTTTTATAGGTATTAAATATGAAATAATATTTAAGACTTGAACAAATATTATTAATAAAACTATTACAATAAAGGTTGGGTGATCTACCCTATTCATTAATATAATAACCCATGAATATGGATATAAAAGTAAATAACTTAAAATCAGATTTCTAAAAATCAATTTTAAATATGTATATTTATTATTTAGAGATTTTATTTCTGTTTTGATAAGTACTTTTCCTATTGTTTTGGTATTATTAAATACTGGTATTACTATGTAATATAAAAAAATAGCTATTATAAATGCATACTGACTATAGTTTGTATCAAAAAGAATAATTTTAAATAATAAGCTAAAAATAGATAAAAATATAATATCAATAAACAGGGAAACTAATCTTCTTAATAGACTTACTTTCTGTCCTCTTATTAAACTTTTATTATTCAGTTCATCAGTAGATGGTAAAAAAACAATTATGAGTGGAGAAATAACATAGCCTAATATTCCTCCAAATGTATTTACAATCAAATCATCAACATCAAATAAACGATATGGTTTAGGATATATACCATATAAGCCTGTTAATTGAGTTAATTCAAAAAATAAACTCAGAAAAAATGAAATTATTATTACTTGATACCATTTTTTATGAAATAAGTATTTTAAATAAATACCAAAAGGTATAGTTAGTAAAACATTAAACAATACTGTATAAACAGTTGACTTATTTAAAAAATTTAATAAAGAATTTAAATCTGTTATATTAAAAATAGTAGTTTGATCTATATCTTGTATGAATTGAAATGGATTTAGTTGCATTGTAGGACCTGTATAATTTGCTACTTCTTCAAAAGAAGGTAATGGTAGTATGATCATAAAGTATGCTGTTAATAAATATAAAATAAAGCTGTATATTATAATACTTTTTAATATATTTATAGATCCATATTTTCTGTACTCATGTATTAAAAAAGGTAAAGTAAATAATAATGCGATAAAAGGAAAAGTTATTAAAGCTATTTCAATTGGTAATTTATAAATCTCCATAGTTCAATTCTAAAAATTATTTTTCCACAAGAAATGTTAATAACTTATCTGGTGATTTTCCTTCTACTGCTATATCGTAAATCAAATCTATAATTGGAATAGATACTTTTTTTCCTTTCAATAATTTATATATTGATTCTAAAGTATAATATCCTTCTACTGTTGTTTGGGATAAAAATTCTTCAATCTCCCTTTTTGATGCTCCTTGTCCTAATAATTTACCAAAACGATAATTTCTACTTTTAGTAGATGTACATGTTAATAATAAATCTCCTATTCCTGCAAAAGATGTAACTGTTCTTTTTTTTGCATTAAAAGAATCTAATATTTCTTCCATATCATGGAATGCTTCAGTTAACATCATAGCTTTAGTAGATTCGTTAGCACCTAATCCTTCTAACATTCCTGCAGCCAATGCCAAAACATTCTTTATTGAACCGCATGCTTCAACACCTATAATATCATCTGTTTCTCTTAACTTTATATATTTATTTTGCAAAGCTTTTTTTGCTAGTTCTATAGTAGTTTTATTTTTACTAGCTACAGATAAGCCAGCTGGCATTTTACTAACCAAATCTATAGCAAATGATGGTCCACTTATAGCAGCGATGTTTTTAGTATCTAGATATTTTTCTAATATTTGATTTATAAATAATCCAGTATCTTGCTCTATACCTTTAGTAGCTATCAAAATATGATTATCCTTAATATAAGGTGCCATATCTTTAGCAAGATCATCAACAAATGCTGCTGGTATTGCTACTATCAATAAATCTTTATCTTTTATTGTTTCTTCTATGTCTGTTGTAATTGTTATAGAATCAGCTATTTTAAAATTAGGAATTAATTTTTCATTTCCCCTATTTTTTTCCATAGCTTCCTTTTCTTCTAAGAATCTAGTCCACATTGTGATATTGCACTTATTCTCACTCATTATACTGCTCAAAGCCATTCCATATGCTCCGCAGCCAAATAATCCAATTTTCATTATATTATCTCCTATTCATAAAAAGTATGACTTTTCTATTGTACCATAAATGCGCTATAAAAAGAAATCTGTTAAGTTTTGTTAAGTAGTAATTAATCATTTTGACATTATATATTATTTAAATTATACTGAATTTAGAGGTGAAACTATGAAAAGGATTGATGTAAGAAACTCTGATTTATTGGGAGAAAAAGGAAAAAAATTTACTCTATCAAGAAAAGTAAAAGTTGGTGTAATTATTGCTGCTACTATAGTAGGTATATATGGATTAAGTGAAATGAATAAAAATAATGATTATAACAATCCTCCTGCAAGTATTGATCAATATGAAGAAGTAAGTTTAGAAGATCCTATCGAAGTAAGCTTAAATAATATTAATGAAATGAATATCATTATAAATGATAACGATTGTAGTGATACTTTCATGGAAGCAATTTATAATAAGTTGGAAAATGATGGAATAAATTTTACGGCAGCCAAAAATTCCAAAAATATTGATATTGATAATAGTGTTGTTATTACTTTGGATCAACAATATATTTCTGGACCTGGTATGATTGTAATTGCTCCTTATGATAATAATAGAAAGGGAAATTCTGATGCTTTAGCATTAGCTTGTGATACTGCTTTTTATGAAAAAGGTTTTTTAGCTAATGGCGTAGAGTGTGGAATTAGAGGTTATCGTGAAAATAGCGATGGTACAATTTTAGAAAGAATTCCTACAAAAACTGAAGATTCAATAGATAGTGATAAAAATGTTAGTTTTGTAACTATTGCTTTTGGTACTGATAATACAAATTCAGATTTAGTTGTTTCAAGTATTGAAAATGCCTTAGCCAGATATTATTCTTTTATCAAAACTAATAATATCGGAGAGGATTTAATTTATAGAAGTACTAAAGAAGACACTATTGAAAGTATTTGTGTAAAATATGGTACAAATGAAAATAATTTAAGAACAATCAATAATATTCAAACTGATAATTTACCTGTTAATAGTACTATTAAAAATCCGGCAGTTCAAGTTATTCGTGAATTCAATAGAACAGTTCCTGTAGATATGTATATAGAGAAAACTAAGTGGTCAAAATAAAACTGAGATATTCTATTTCAGTTTTTTTGTGTTTTATTGTTGAATATCAATAATCTTTATGTTATAATTTTTTCGTTAACCATTTTAGGGGATTAGTTAAATGGTATAATAATGGTCTCCAAAACCACTGTTGGGAGTTCGATTCTCTCATCCCCTGCCAGAGGAAATACCGATTTTTTCTTGTTTTACAGGGGAAAATCGTTTTTTTATTGTGATTTTTTATGAGAATTAATTTTATTTAAATCCGTATTTTAGACTGATTCTTTTTGGTATAATTATCTCAACGACAAATAGTACTTTGGTAGTTTGATATAAGCTATTATTTATCAAAAGCAAATATTTTTTGCTAAAAAAGAATAAAAAGTCAAAACAATTTGATAAAATTTTATTCTACGTTGGACTTAGTTTAGTACCAATTATTGGACTTACAGGTGCAGGAATTTATTTCAAAAAATGTGCTCATAACGAAGCAGGATAGTTATAAGAATATCTTGCTTTTTATTTGCTATAAATTGACAATCGTTGCCTTATCCTATATTAGAGTATGAAAATAGGAAGGAGTTTTAATTATGAAAAAGCAAAAATTTCAAACAATAATTTTTATTGCTTTTATGGCTGTATTTTTAGTAGCGCCTATTAAAGTAGATGCTATGCAAATTTTTGTTGAAACTTTAACAGGTAAACATATTACATTAGAAGTTGAGCCAACTGATCTAATTGAAGATGTAAAAAATAAGATATATGATAAAGAAGGAATTGAGCCTGACTTACAAAACTTAATATTTGCTGGAAAAAAATTAGAGAACGGAAATACTTTGCAAGATTATATCATTCAAAAAGATAGCACATTACATCTAGTTTATTTAAATAATAATATTTATTCTTTAAGTGATGTAATATATTTTAATCCTGAAACTGGCGTCGTTGGAGATACAGATTCTTATAAATGGTATGTTATTAGTGAAGATGATGATTCAATTAATTTAATAATGGCTGATAACTTTAATAATAGGAAATATACATGGGACGAATTATATTTAGCATTAAAAAACGATACTAGTCAGTGGACATATGCTAATGAATTAGAAGATAATAAAAATAAAATGAGTACAAAATATAGCAGAATAATTACTTTAGATGAGTTGAAAATAATTTTAAACAATAATTTTGATTCTGTACTTATAACTGACCAAATACCAAAGGATGCTGAATTTTTATTTGAGAATACTAGTGGAGAAGATGACAGCTATCTTATTGGTGGTGGTGATGGATGGCTATATCATGTTTTATTTAAAGATAATAATTATAAAGTTTATGAAAAATTTACTGACTATAATGAATCCTATTTTGCTAGATTAGTAATCAATGTATCTAAAGATAAGTTAAAATATAATATTAATATATCTTCTTCAAAAAATGGTAAAATAAATATTAGTGCAAATGAAGTATATTATAAAGATTTAATTAAACTTGAAATAATTCCTAATTTAGGATATGAATTGGATTCAATTAATATTTACGATAATAATAATCAAAAAATTGAATTAAATGAGAATGAATTTATAATGCCAAATAGCAATGTTACTATAAATGCAACATTTAAACCTATTGAATATCATTTTGTTGATGGTGAAAATGCAGCTTATCAAAATAATGATTTGGTATTTACTTTAGATGGTGAATATGATTTAGTAGACAAAGTCATAGTTAATGGGAATGAATTAGATTTTAGTAATTATACAATTGCTCAGGGTAGTACAGTTCTAACATTAAAGAATGACTATTTGAAAAGTTTAAAACCTGGAACTTATGAATTAACTGTAACATATACTAATGGATCAAGTGATACTACTACATTTAAAATTAATGAAAAAGAAGAAATTATTACCCCTACTGTTGAAGATAGTGTGGACAATCCTAAAACATTTGATGGAATTTTATTCTACGTTTATCTTGGATTAGTATCAATTATTGGACTTACAGGTGCAGGAATTTATTTCAAGAAATATGCTTATAATAAAACAAGATAATTTGCAGTTATCTTGTTTATTTTTTTATTAGCTTTGCATGAATGACCATTTTTTCACTATTATTATAACAAGTTGATAGTGTTAGAATATGGTCATTTTCATTTGTAGTAGTATTGAAATCGAACTCACTTCTACTTATTAGCATATTTGTAAATTCTACAAAGCTTTCATTACTATTAAAATTTATTTTTAAGTAATCACTTGTTGTTGGAATATCATATGCACTGAATATTTGCCATAATGTATTTTGATATTCAGTTGATAATTTAATAATATAATTATATGTATTGTTTACCAAGTTATTAGATAGTATATTTTTTATGTTCCAAACATTGTTTTATCAGTTCTACCATGTGCATATAAAATAATATTTTTATTTAATTTTTTCAAATTGTTTCTATAATCTAAAAATACTCATCCAGTATTATTATAACTTTTATCAAAAGAATATGTTAAATAATAATCATTATTAGCAGTTTATACAATATTTGTACCATTTACTTGTATCCACCCTACTGTTTTATTATTAATCGATTTCAATTCATTAAAATCTATATTAATTAAATTCATCTTAATATAATCCTAGTATGGATTATTTTTCGGAATATTTTCTTGATTTATGATTTCTGTATTTTTGTTATCATTTATTTCATCAATATTGACTATATTTTGTATTTTTTCTATTTGATTATTTGTATTATTAGAATCTATTCACCTTTCTACTATATTTACTATAGAAATGATTAATGTAATAAATAAAATTAGTGATATTATTAAAACTAGTATATTTTTCCATTTTACCTTTCTCATTTTCATTTTTTTCGTTAATAGCACACATATATATACTTCTTGGAAAGCATTAATGTATAAAAATAGATAATATTTTTTAGTTACGTATATTTATATCTACCCTACTAAAATAAATTAATGTCAATATCATATTTGTTACTATTTTTTGATTTATAATATATATTTTTTATGATATCTTATGATTAGGAGATGATTTTAATTATGAATAATAAAATTCTTAGAGATTTAAGTTATGGAGTTTATATTGTTGGCAGTAAAGATAAAAATAAAAATGTAGGTTGCGTTGTTAATACAGCTGTACAAATTACTTCTTCACCTGTAACTATTGCTATAAGTATAAATCATGATAATTATACAAATAAATGTATCAAAGCATCTAATATTTTTTCTATTTCTATTTTAAATGAAAAGAATGATAATTTTTTAATTGGTACTTTTGGTTTTTCAAGTAGTAAAGATACTGATAAATATAAAAATGTTGAGTATGAAGAAATTAGTGGATGTCCCGTTATAAAAAATACAAATGGATATATAGTATGTAAAGTTATTTCAATACTAGAAACTGAAACTCATACTATATTTGTTGGTGAGGCTATTGCAATGAATAAATATATGGATGAAAATCCTATGACTTATAAATATTATCATGAAGTTCTAAAAGGAAGCAGTCCTAAAAAAGCTCCTACTTATATAGAGAATATAACAGAAGAAATAAAAGGTAATCGCTGGAAATGTACTATTTGTGGATATATATATGAGGGTGATACGTTGCCAGATAATTTTATTTGTCCAATTTGTGGTCAACCAAGAGAAGTATTTGTAAAGATTTAGTATCAAGAGAAAACTTATCATAGGTTTTCTCTCTTATTTTATTTATACATGATAAAATAAAATTGGAGGTAAATATGAACAATAGACTAAAAGAAATTATAGATGTACTAAAAAAAAATAATATAACTCAAGGATTAACTCCTACTAAATTATCTAAAATACTTGAAGAATTAGGACCAACATATATTAAAGTTGGACAATTATTATCAACAAGAGTTGACTTATTGCCAGAAGATTATATTAATGAATTAAGTAAATTAAGAAGTAATGTCATTCCGTTATCCCCAGAAATTATAAATGAAATCTTAATTGATAATTATGGAGATATTAATAAATATTTTAAGGCAATTGACTATACTCCAATTGGTTCTGCTTCTATAGCTCAGGTTCACATAGCATATTTATTATCAGGTGAAAAAGTTGTTATCAAAATAAAGAGACCGAATATAGATAAGATTATGAAGAGTGATATCTTATTGTTAAAAGAAGCTGTTACTTATCTTCATTTAAATAAAATAATTAAAATAATAGATTTAGAAGCTGTCTTAGATGAATTGTACAATACAACAATTCAAGAATTAAATTTTAAAAACGAAGTTCGTAATCTTGAAAAATTTAGAGAAAATAATAAAAATATTTCTTATATTTCTTGCCCTAAAGTATATTTAGAATTATGCACTAATAATACTATAATTATGGAATATATTGATGGTATTAGTATTAATAAAATAGCAAAATTAGTTGATGAAAATATAATTTAGAAACTATGGCTTTATTATTGAGTGAAAATTATATTCATCAAGCTCTTGATGATGGATTTTTTCATGCCGACCCGCATCCAGATAATATTCTAATAAATAATGATAAAATAACTTTTATTGACTTAGGAATGATGGGTACTTTATCAACAAAAAATAAAGAATTATTAAAAAAATGTGCAAAAGCAATAATAAATTCAAATTATTCTGATGTTACAACTATTCTTATAGATATGTCTACACAAACTAAAGAGGTTGATCGAGTAAAACTTCAAGCAGATGTACGAAAAATATTAACAAGTTATGTTTCTACTTCTCTTGATAATATTGATATTTTATCTTTTAGTAAGGAAATATTTAAAATGCTAAGAAATAATAATCTAATACTTGATAAGGATATTACTATGTTAATAAGAGGTATAGTTATTATAGAATCTGTATTAAATAAACTTGATCCAAAAATAAATTTAATTAGAGTATTAGCTAATAAAATAGAAAAAGATTCTATTAATGAAATAATAACAGGTAAATCTCTTAAGAATGTTGGTAAAAATATTATAGATGGTACTGAAGGATTATTAAAATTACCTAAAGAAGTTTCTAATCTTATTTCAGCAGTATCTAATGGAGAGATAAGATTTAAAGTTGAGTTTTCTAACTCAGCTGCTCATATAGATAAATTGGAAAAACTTTTGCATGAATTAATATTAGCTTTTATAGATGGTATTCTTATACTTTGCCTTTGCTTTTCAGAAGTTGGATTACAAAAATATATTTTATTTATATTTGTAGTATTTATTTCAGTTTGTCTTTTTATAAAAATGATTATTGATAAAATTCATAATGGTTATTAGAACTTGGAAAATATTTGATTTTTAGGCTAAGATGCTTATAATATATGTATATGTTCTCTCAACATTTATTTGAGATGTATTAAGAAAGGAGATTTTTATGTTAGAAACAAAATACGATCACAAAAAAACAGAACAAAATAAATATGAATTTTGGAAAAATAAAGGTTATTTTGCTGCTGATAATAAAAGTAGTAAACCCCACTATTGTATAGTTATACCTCCTCCTAATGTTACTGGAAAATTACATTTAGGACATGCTTATGATACAGCTATTCAAGATATTATTATACGTTATAAGAGAATGCAGGGATATGATGCCTTATGGTTACCTGGAATGGATCATGCTGCCATTGCTACTGAAGCTAAAGTTGTTAAGAAGCTAAAAAGTGAAGGTATTGATAAATACGATTATGGAAGAGATAAATTTCTTGAAGCTTGTTGGGATTGGACACATAAATATAGTGATACAATAAGAAAGCAATGGGGTGCTTTAGGATTATCTGTAGATTATAATAAAGAAAGATTTACTTTAGATAAAAAGTTAAATGAGGCTGTTACTAAAGTTTTTGTAGATTACTACAATAAAGGTTTAATATATCGTGGAGAAAGAATAATCAACTGGGATCCAGCAGCTCAAACAGCTTTGTCTAATGAAGAAGTTATATATAAGGATGTTGAAGGTGCTTTTTATCATTTAAAATATCAATTAGAGAATAGTGATAAATATTTAGATGTTGCTACTACTCGTCCAGAAACTTTATTTGGTGATACTGCTGTTGCTGTTAATCCTAATGATGATAGGTATAAAGAATTTATTGGAAAGAATGTGATTTTACCTGTTGTTAATAAATTAATTCCTATCATCGCAGATGAACATGCTGATCCGGAGTTCGGAACTGGTTGTGTTAAAATTACCCCAGCTCATGATCCTAATGATTTTGAAGTTGGTAATAGACATAATCTAGAAAGAGTTGTTGTTATGAATAAAGATGCAACAATGAATGAAAATGCTGGAAAATATTGCAGAATGACTAGGGAAGAATGTCGTGAAGCTTTGATAAAAGATTTAAAAGATGCCGGTCTACTATTAAGTGTTGAGAAAATTACTCACTCTGTTGGTCATAGTGAAAGAACTGGAGTTATGGTAGAACCATATTTATCAAAGCAGTGGTTTGTAAAAATGCGCCCTTTAGCAGATAAAGTTATAGATAATCAAAAGATAAAAGATAAAAAAGTTAATTTTGTGCCTACAAGATATGAAAAAACAATGAATCACTGGATGGAAATAACTTATGATTGGTGTATTTCTAGACAACTTTGGTGGGGTCATAGAATACCTGCTTGGTACAAAGGCGATGAAATATATGTTGGATTAACCGCTCCAAAAAGCGAAGGGTGGATACAAGATGAAGATGTTCTTGATACTTGGTTTAGCTCTGCTCTATGGCCTTTCTCTACACTAGGATGGCCAGAAGATTCTGATGATATGAAAGCTTATTTTCCGAATGATTGCTTAGTAACCGGTTATGACATTATCCCTTTTTGGGTTAATAGAATGACTTTCCAATCTTTAGAATTAACTGGTAAAAGACCTTTTAAGGATTGTATAATTCATGGATTAATACGAGATAAGTTGGGAAGAAAATTTAGTAAATCTTTAGGTAATGGAATTGATCCTTTCGATATGATTGAAAAGTATGGGGCTGATTCATTAAGATATTATTTAACTACTGATGTAGCATTAGGTACTGATTTAAGATTTGATGAAGTTAAGATTGCTTCTACTTGGAACTTTATTAATAAAATTTGGAATGCTTCAAGATTTGTATTAATGAACATTGAAGGTTTAAAAGAAATAAAACTAGAAAATTTAAAAAATGAAGATAAATGGATTATTTCTAAATACAATAAATTAGTCAAATCTATTACTAAACATATGGATAAATATGAATTTAATTTAGCAAGTACTGAATTCTATGATTTTACTTGGAATACTTTTTGTGACTATTATATAGAGATGGCAAAATATTCATTGGATGATCCAGCAACAAAAAGCACTTTATGCTATATACTAACTGGTATATTGAAGATACTACATCCATTTATGCCATTTGTAACAGAAGAAATATATGGAATGTTACCAATTAAAGATGCTGAAAGTATTATGATTTCTGAATATCCTAAATATAGTAAAAAGTATAATTTCGAAGTTGAAGAAGCTGCTGTTGATGATGCTGTTGAATTTATTAAAAACTTTAGAAATGTTAAGGCTGAAAATAATATTACTAAAGATGCTAAAGTAATGTTTGATACTGAAGATGATAATAATTTAATAGTAAAAATGTTAAAATTAAAGGATAATATAGTAAAAGAACCCTTGGGTATTAAAGCCTACAAAGTATTTTCTAATAGAATTAAAGCTATTATATATTTTGAAAAAATAGAAACCGAGTCTGATAAAGCATTAAAACAAAATCAAATAAAACAATTAAAAGATTCAATTGCTAGACGTGAAAAATTATTAGCAAATGAAAATTATGTAAATAAAGCTCCTAAGAATATAGTTGATGCTGATAGAAAAAAGCTACAAGAAGAAATATTAAAGTTAAAAGAACTAGAAAAATAGACTATTATTTAGTCTATTTTTTTTATATAATTAAGCTTAGGTGAGTATATGAATTGTCCAAAATGTGGAAAAAAAATCAATAAAAACTATTGTATGTTTTGTGGTTATATGATTGATAAAGATGTTTTTATAGATAAAAATAAAACAGGTGAACCAACTATTTTAGAAAAATTTTTTGGAGATGAATATGATAAAGAAATAAGACGAGGCCATACTTTTTTTAATTTTATATTTGGACCTTTTTATTTATTATTAAGAGGAATGCCTTTAGTCGGTTTATTATTAACTTTATGTGATTTATTTTTATTTTATATAGTTTTTATGTTGGTATCATATTTTCCATTACCTGATTTTGGCAGACTTATTAATCTTATGTATATTTTATTTAATAGATTTTTATGGGTTTCTTTAGATAAAATAATTTATAAAAGTTTATTAGAAAAAAAATTACTAAAAATTGCTGAAAAACACCCTGATGACTATATGAATTATTTTGAAAAAATGAGTATTACCAAATTCAATTTATTATCGACTTTTATTTTATTCATTGTGATTTTATGTTTATTCTTTGTGTTTTTTGACATTATTTAATTTTTATGATATAATAAGCACGTTTTTAAGGGGTGTATTTTATATTGAAATCTAGGTGATATTATGAATGATATTTTGAAACAATGTACTTTATGTCCTAGAAAATGTAAAGTTAATCGTTACTTGCAAAAAGGATTTTGTGGTGCTAATAGTAATATTAAATTAGCACATTACAGTCTTCATGAATGGGAAGAACCAATTATTTCTGGAGAAAATGGCAGTGGTACAATATTTTTTTCTAATTGTAATTTAAAGTGTATTTTCTGTCAGAATAGAAAGATTTCTGAATTAGGATATGGAAAAGAAATTACAATTAAGAGATTACAAGAAATAATGTTGGAATTACAAAATAAAGGTGCCCACAACATTAATTTAGTAACTCCAACTCACTATGTTCCACAAATTATTGAGACAATATCCCCTATTAAGAATAAAAGTTTAAACATACCGATAGTTTATAATACCAGTAGCTATGAAAACATAGAAACAATCAAAATGTTAAATGGAATAGTTGATATTTATTTAGCAGATTTGAAGTATTTTGATAGTTCACTAGGTGAGAAATACTCTCATTGCTCAGATTATTTTATGGTTGCCTCTCAAGCTATTGAAGAGATGTATAAACAGATAGGAAAACCCATAATGAAAAATAATTTATTAAAAAAAGGAATAATTGTGAGAGTGTTAATTTTACCAGGGCATATTAATGATGCTAAAAATTGTATTAAATATCTATATGAAAAATATAGAAATAATATTTTTATCAGTATCATGAATCAATATACTCCTATGCAGATATTAAAAGAATATCCTAATTTAAATAGAAAATTAAATAATGATGAATATGATGAAGTTATTAATTATGCTTGTGATTTAGGTATTACAAAAGCCTTTATTCAAGAAGGAGAAACAGCAAGTAAAAGCTTTATTCCACAATTCAATTGTGACAATATATAGATATTTCTAGCTATATATTTAATAAAAAAATAAAAAGTGAGGTTCGGATATGAAAATTATTTTAGAAAGTAGAAAAATAAAAAATATAATCAAAGATTATTATCAGGATATTTATTCTTTAAAATCTTGTAAAGTTTCTTTTGAAACTGAAAAAATAAAAGATCGTTTAAAAGAAGTTGATTTATTTCACAATAATGAATGTCATTATAATGTTCTTTTTAAAACAAAAGTTTTAGGCAAGATACAGGATAAAAAAGGAAAGTATCATACATATTATGAGGTTTTAAATGTCGAAAGTACTAAAGAAATTGTCAGAGATTATTTAGATTATGATATCAATAAAATTGAATGTGGTTTTCAATTTTATAATAATGAAGTTACTGGGGAAATAGATGTTAAATTTGCTCATATGATAATTAATACTAACGATAAGTATTTAAGAAAAATATCTAAATAGTTATATGAAAAATAAATGAAATTCATTTATTTTTTTTAATTTATTTTAATATTCTTTTCTTTTGTGATAATATATTTTTAGGAGGTAATAAAATGAAGAAAATAAAATATTTATTCTTAATTCTTCTTGCTATATTAATTTTACCATTAGGAGTATTTGCTGAAAGCGAAGATGAAACTACAAGTAATGCTGAAGAAGAAAGTGCTGAAACTGCTTCTAAAGAAGTTAAAGTTTATTTCTTTAGAGGTGAAGGATGTGCACACTGCGCAGAGGCTGAAGAATGGTTTGATAGTATTGAAGAAGAAATGGGAGATAAATTCGAAATTGTAGATTATGAAACTTGGAACAATCCTGATAATGCTGAATTAATGTCTAGAGTTGCTAAAGTAAGAGGTGAAGAAGATTCAGCTACTGGTGTTCCATATATCATAATTGGTGATCAATCTTGGGTAGGATTTATTGAGGATTATTCAGTAGAAATGATCGATAAAATTAATGAAGTGTATGACCAAGATGTTGCTGAAAGATATGATGTAATGACTTTCTTAGAAGAAAATGAAGGTAAAGAAGAAGAATCTTCTACATCTAGTGATATTCTTGCATTAATAATTATAATATTAGTTGCTGGAGGAATTGGAACTGGAGTTTACTTCACTAAAAAAGAAATAAAATAAAAAAAGCTTACGTTAAGTAAGTTTTTTTTATTGAATAATTAGTTGCTGACCAATTGATAATAGATTATCTTTAAGATTATTCTTATCTTTTAATTCTTGTACCGAAATATTATATTTTTTAGAAATACTCCACAAAGTATCGCCTTTTTGAACTATATAAGTATCACTAGCTGTATTAATTTTAGGAACATAAAGTTCTTGTCCTATTTTTAAGGTATTACTATCTATGTTATTCAAAGACATTAAATCTTCTACTGAAATTCCATATTTTCTAGAAATTCCCCACAAACTATCTCCTTTTTGAACTATATACATGTCGTATTCAGTAATTGGAATCTCAATATCATTATCTTCTTCTGGTACTTGTGGTTCTTCTGGATCTTCTTTTATTTCTGATGGTATTAATAATTCCTGACCTATATATAAAATATCACTATTTAAATTATTTACTTCTTTTAAATCTTTTACTGATACACTATATTTCTTTGCAATGGCATATAAAGTATCTCCTCTTTTAACTACATAACTACTACTTTGTATAGGAACAACATCTAATATTTGTCCAATATATAATTCATTACTAGTTAAATTGTTTAATGCTTTTAATTCATCTACAGTTAAATTATACTTTCTTGCTATACTATAAAGAGTATCACCTTTTTTTACTACATATACATTTTCAGTTTCTGAACTATCAGTATTTCCTGGTGGTATATATTCAATTCCTGCATACTCTGCTATCGCTTTAACTACTGCTTCAACATAATCTTTTATATTATTAATTAATTTTTGAGCATCCCTAGAATTATCAATAAATCCATATTCAACAAGAATAGGTTCTACATTTCCTGTTTCTCTTAAAATATAATAATAATCTTTAGAAGGATTTTCTGGTAAAACCCTTTGATATATACCTCTAGATATTTGTCCTGCTTTTGTAATATTATCTAAAGCCATACTAGCTAAAGTAGAATCATTTTTTAGAGAATAAACTATTTCAGCACCTTCACCACCTGGGGAAGGTGCTTGTGTGATTTAATTATTTATTTTTTGGTTTACCTTTTCTCCCATAGGGATTTCTATTTAAATTTTCATCAATATATTGATAAGAATAATCTGGTAGAAATTGATTCTTAAAAATTATCGTAACAACTCTATTGTCATCTACTTCTATTTTATGTATTAATGATTTCAACAAATCTTTTGTTGGCTTTTTTAAGTTCAACAATTTTTTAATATTTTGAGTATAATCAGGAATCTTAGTGCTATTGTGCTTTCTTTTTAAAATTTCTGTTTCCACATCTAAAAGTTTATTTGAGATATCTTTTATTTTCTTTTCATATGGTTCTGATAAATTCCTAAACGTATCTACTGATATAGAGCCAGATAATCGATCTTGATATAAAACTTGAATTGCCAATGATAGTTTTTCTTTTTCTTTCTCTAACTCTGCTTTTCTTATTTCTAAATCGGTAGATTTGTTGTTAGTAAGTTTTATAATCTCTTCATTTAGTTCTTTAATATTGAGTTTGCTAAATAAATCTTTTAAACATATCTGTATGTTATTTATAAATTGTTCTTCGAAATACTCATATGGGAAAAAATGTGGTGTGCAAAACCTTCTTCTTGGCTCTCTTGCATATCTATTACAATTCATACTCCAGTAATCATGATTTTTTCTATAAGTTATTCCAATTCTATTTCCACATTCTTTGCAGAAAACTAATCCTTCTAATAATCTTCTTTTTCTATTATTTATACTTTTAGCAGATCTATCATGAGACTTTCTCATCTTCTCTACTAGCATAAATAAATCTTTACTTATTAATGGTTCATGAGTTCCTTCAACAGTTATCCAAAAATTCTCATCAAGAGTAATTTTCTTTTTGGATTTATAATTAATATTTGTTTGACAATGCTGAACCATATCACCAGTATAAATTTTATTTTGAAGAATCTTTTTTATAGAACTTATGGTCCACTTATCATTATTCTTTAATCTAGATGATTTTTGTAAATTTTTATAAGCACTTGGAGTTTTTACTCCCATATCAGTTAGTCTTGTTGCTATATCACTTATCTTTACTCCTTCAGCTCTCCATTCAAAAATCATTTTTACATATTTAGAAGTATTTTCATCTGGAATTAAATGTCCTTTATCGTCAGGGTCTCTTTTATACCCATAACACGGAGAACTTCCAATAAATTTTCCTTCTCTTCTTTTTGAATCTAATACATTTCTAATCTTTAATGAATTTTGTTTACTATAGTAATCATTAAATGCAATTATGAACATAGAAGAATCATTACTTGATTGATTCTTCATACTATCATAATTTTCTACTAATGAAATGAATCTAATTCTATTTTCTGGAAAGAATGTCTCAATATAATAACCTGTCATAACATGATCTCTACCTAATCTTGATAAGTCTTTTACTACAACCATATTGATTTTCTTATTTTTAATATCTTCAATCATTTCTTTAAAAGCTGGCCTATCAAAATTAGTTCCAGTAAATCCATCATCAACATATGCTTTATATAAATTGTATCCGTTTTTTTCTACATACTCTTTAAGTATTTCTTTTTGGTTAATAACACTCTCACTATCAGTATCATATTTTTTATCTCTATCTTCTTGGGAAAGTCTAATATAGATTCCTGCATTAAAACTTGTTTTAGCTAAATAATCGTAGTTCAATCTAATCCTCCTTATTAGCGATTCTTAGCTATATTTGAGACAATTTCATCATATCACAAATAAAATAAAAATCAAGATCCATAATCAAACTTTTCTAAATCAAGATGAGATAATAAATATTCTAATATTAATTTTTTAAAGTAGTCTTCTTTTGTTTCTTGCACAGGACACAACTCCTTACCATTAAAATTTATGTTAGAAATATTTTTGATATTCTTATCTAAATT
>CALVOV010000023.1 GCA_944350385.1 uncultured Bacilli bacterium | reverse complement strand
AACTATAGCTTTAGGAATTTCTAATAAGAGTTCAACATTTGAGAAAATAAATGGTTGGATAATAACGGGAATATTTTTTGCTTTCCTAGGTTATATGGCCTTTATTTATACTGCATAAAGTAAAAAGGTTGTAATTACTTACTGTATTTGGTAAAATAATTTTATAAAATAGTGAGGTGATTTATATGCCACAAGAACAAACTGCATTATTTAATTTTAGTGAACTAGATGCAAAGGCTACAAGAGAAACTTTAGAAGAAGTATATGATGCTTTAGAAGAAAGAGGATATAATCCAGTAAATCAAATTGTTGGATATTTAATAAGTGGAGATCCTGGATACATTTCTAGCTATAAAAATGCTAGAACTAAAATGCAAGAAGTAGATAGAGCTAAAGTAGTCGAAATACTATTACAAGAATTTAGGAAAAATAAATAGTGAGATATTTAGGTCTAGATTTAGGTAGTAGAACACTAGGAGTGGCTAAAAGTGATCCAAGTGGTTTAATAGCATCAAGTTATACAGTAATAAGACATAATGAAGAATATGATAGATTACTAGATGAAGTAGTAAAATTAGTAAACGAATTAAATATCGATGCGATTGTCTTAGGTTATCCTAAAAATATGAATAATACAATAGGAATCAAAGGGGAATTAAGCCAAAAATTTAAAGATAAATTAAGTAAAAAAATAAACCTACCCATATATTTACAAGATGAAAGATTAACAACCAAGAGTGCAACAAATATGTTAATAGATGGTAATGTTAGAAGAAGTGATAGAAAAAAAGTGGTAGATGCCGTAGCAGCTACAATTATATTGCAAACATTTTTAGATCAGAAAGGAAGATAGAAATGAGAAAAAATGCTTTTTCAATGTTAGATGAAAATGGGAACGAAGTAGTATATGATGTATTATTTACTTTTGAAAGTGATGAAACACATAAAAACTATATAGTGTATACTGATAATAAATTAGATGAAACAACAGGTAATGTAGAAGTTTATGCATCTATTTACGATCCAAATGATCCTAAGAGCAAACTAGAAGCAATTGAAACAGAAAAAGAATGGAAAGTTATTGAAACAATCTTAGAAACACTACAAGAAGAGGTAAAAAACAAAAAGAATAATGAAAATAGTGAGCAATAGCTCCTTATTTTTTATGGAGGTACAAAGTGGTAATAAAAAGAAAACCAAAGCCACTACTATTTGTCCTAATTCTATTTGTTATAGGACTTTCTTTTGTAGGAATTGGTGGTTATTGGATTTATCTATCTCAACCGGTAGATAAAAATAGTGATACTAGCATTGAAGTTACAATACCTAGTGGAACAAGTACAAAACAAATAGGAGTAATTTTAAAAGAAAAAGATCTGATAAAAAGTGATATATTTTTCTCAATATATACAAAATTAACCAGCAAAGCAGTTTTAAAAGCTTCAACGTATAAACTTTCTAAAAGTATGACTTTATATGAAATAGTAAAATCTTTAGAACAAGGAAATACTTATGATCCTGAAGCCTTAGTCCTTACTTTTAAAGAGGGACAAAGAATAACTGATTATGTTAAAACAATATCTGTTAATACCGGCTATAGTGAAGAAGACATAATAAATGTCTTTAACGATAAAAATTATCTAAATACTTTAATTAATAAGTATTGGTTTTTAACTGATAAAATACTAAATGAAGATATCTATTATCCATTAGAAGGTTACTTATCACCTGATACTTACTTCTTTAAAAAAGATGTCAAAGTTGAAGAAATAATTGAAAAATTATTAGATGAAACAGAAAATAATTTAAAAGAATATCAAAATATCTTATCAGAAGATAATATTCATGATATTATAACAATTGCTTCAATGGCTGAATTAGAAGGAAAGACAGAAGAAGACAGAAAAAATATTATTGGAGTATTTAATAATCGCTTAAGAATTAATATGCATTTAGGAAGTGATGTTACAACCTACTATGCCCTACAAATACCATTAACTGAAAAATTAAATACACAACAATTTAATACAATAAATCCATATAACACCAGACCAACTAGCGCAGTAGGTCTTCCAGTAGGGCCAATATGCAATCCTTCTATTATTAGTATTACTGCAGCAATCAATCCATCTAATAATGAATATTATTATTTTGTTGCCGATAAGAGAGGAAAAATTTATTTTTCTAAAACAGCCGAAGAACAAAATTTAGTTATTCAAGATTTAAAAAGTAAAGGTGAATGGCAATGATAATTAATACAGAAATTGTAAAACAAATGAAAGAATATGCTGAAAATAACAATGTACCAATAATGAGCGATGAAGGAATATCTTACCTTACAGCTTATTGCATAAAAAATAATGTAAAAAGAATTCTTGAAATTGGAACAGCAATTGGTTATTCTACAATATTATTAGCACAAACTGCTCAAGATGTTTATGTAACTTCAATAGAACGTGATGAAAAAAGATATTTAGAGGCTATTAAAAATGTAAAAAAAGCTAAATTAGAAGATCGCATTGAATTAATATATAATGATGCTTTGGAAGTGAAAATAACTGAAAAGTATGATTTAATTTTTATTGATGCAGCTAAAGCTCAAAATATCAAATTCTTTGAAAAATTTAAAGCTAATCTTGCAGCAAATGGAACAATTATTACTGATAATATGAAATTTCATGGTTTAGTTGATCAAGATGAAAAAGAAATAAAAAGTAGAAATTTAAGACAATTAATTAGAAAAATTAAAGAATATAAAGTATTTTTAGAAAAAAATAAAGAATTTGAGACATTTTTTAAAGATGTTGGAGATGGATTAGCAATTAGTATTATGAGAAAGAATTTCAAATAATTCTTTTTTTTATTATTTTACAGAATTTAACAAATAGTTTATAATATGTTGGAAGAGGTGCGTATGAAAATAATTATAGATCCAATAACTAAAAAGAAAACATATGATAATATTGATGGTTTAATTTTATCTTTAAAAGACTATGCCGTACAAAGCATAAATTATTATACTTTAGATGAAATTAAAGAAATACAAAATAATAACCCTAATATAGAAATATTTATTAGTCTCAATAAGAATTTTATGAATGAAGAATTATCATCTTTACAAAAAATTTTATTAGAGTTAGATAAACTTAATTTATCAGGAATATTATTTTATGATGTAGCAGTATTACAATTAAAGAAAAAATTGAATTTAAAAACAGATTTAGTTTGGGCATCTACATATATGGTAAATAATTTTAAGACATGTGATTATTATTATAGTAAAGGAGTAAAATATGCCTTACTAAGTAAAGAAATAACTTTAGAAGAAATAAAAGAAATAATTAAATCATCAAAAATAACATCTATGATAGAAGTAGTAGGACTACCAAGTGTATCTTTCTCTAAAAGAAGGTTGATCACTAACTTCTATAATGATTTAAATAAAAAACCCAAATATAATATCACAATTAAAGAAAAAGTAACTAATGACAACTATATCTTATTTGAAGATAATAATGGAACTAATTTTTATTTAGATAAATTAGTAAATGGCACATCAATAATTAAAGAATTATTTCAAGTAGATTGTAAATATATAATACTAAGAGAATATGGTATAGATAGTGAGACATTTTATCAATTAATAAAAGATACTAAAAAATATATTTTAGATAACTGTTGCGATGAAAAATATATTGAAAAATATAAAAAACTAGGAAATTTTACAAATTTCTTTTTTAAAAAAACAATATATAAGGTGAAGAAAAATGGATAAAAAGATAGAATTATTAGCACCAGCAGGTGATTTAGAAAGATTAAAAGTAAATCTTTTATATGGAGCAGATGCTGTATATATAGGAGGACAACAATATAGTTTACGCGCTAACGCTAAAAATTTTAGTATCGAAGAGATAAAAGAAGCTTGTGATTTTGCCCATAATTTAAACAAAAAAGTATATCTAACATTGAATATTGTTTTCCATAATGAAGATATGAATGGTGTAGAGGATTATATTAAACAAGTAGTAGAGGCTGGAATTGATGCTTTTATCGTAAGCGATCCATTTATAATATCTTTCATAAAAAAGAAATATTCTGATGTAGAAGTACATCTGTCAACACAAAATGGAGCATGTAACTATCTAGATGTTGAATATTATAAAGAAGAAGGTATTGATCGTGTTGTTTTAGCACGCGAACTATCAAAAAAACAAGTGAAGGAAATTATTGATAAAACAGGTGTTGATATCGAAGTGTTCATTCATGGTGCCATGTGTACATGTTTTTCTGGAAGATGCGCCCTATCCAATTATGTTACTAATCGTGATGCCAATAGGGGAGGATGTGCACAAATATGTCGTTTTGCTTTTGAATCTACTGAAGAAAAAGATTTTACAATGGCTTTAAAAGATTTGAATATGGCAAAATATATCAAAGATTTAATAGAAATAGGCGTGAAATCATTAAAAGTAGAAGGAAGAATGCGTTCACTATATTATCTAGCAACAGTAATAGGTACATATCGAGAAATAATCGATTCAATCATGGATAAAACTTTAACACCAGAAAAAATGAATATCTTAGAATATCGTTTAAGTAGAGTTGCTAACCGTGAAGTATCAACCCATTACTTTACTCATGAAGCGGATTTCACTGACCAATATTATACCGGAAGACAAGAATTGTCTAATCAAGATTATTTAGGATTAATTACAGGTTATGATTATGAGAATAAATGCTTAATTCTAGTTGAAAGAAATTATTTTGCCCCAGGTGATCAGGTAGAAATATTCACCCCAAATAAAGAAGTAATTTCCTATACTATAAGTGATATTTATGATGAAGAAATGAATAAGTTAGAAGTCGCTAGACACCCAGAACAAATATTAAAAATAAAATATGAGAAAAAGTTGCCTACGTATTCAATGATTAGATTGATAAAGAAGGGAAAATAAAATGAATTATATAGAGAAAGCTAAACAAAACTTTTTAAATAAAGAAAGATTTTTATCAGAATATGCTACTCCAAGTAGTGCAGCGATAAGAGTTTTCAAAGATGACGATGATATAAGACCAGCTTTTTATCACGATATAGACAGAATGATTCATGCTGCTAGTTACACACGATACCAAGATAAAACTCAAGTATATTCATTTAAAGAAAATGATCATATATCTAAAAGAATGGTACATGTTCAATTAGTTAGTAAGATAGCCAGAACAATTGGTAGAGCCCTAAATCTTAATGAAGATCTAATAGAAGCCATAGCACTAGGCCATGACATTGGTCATACACCATTAGGACATGTTGGTGAATCCTTCTTAAATGAAATATCACAGCGTGAATTAGGAGAATCATTTGCTCATAATATCCAAGGTGTAAGAGATTATGCTTATATAGAAAATAAGGGAAAAGGCTTAAATTTATGTATCCAGGTTTTAGATGGAATAATGTGCCATAATGGAGAAATGCTTTCACCTATTTATAAACCAATGTCTAAAACAGCAGAAGAAGTATTTAGAGAATACAATGAAGCCTATACTAATTTAAAGCAATCTAAAAAATATTCTCCTATGACGTTAGAAGGTTGTGTTGTAAGAATAAGTGATATCATTGGTTATATTGGTAGAGATATTGAAGACGCTATTATTTTAAATAAAATAAAACGTGATGAACTACCTAAAGAAATTACTAATGTTCTTGGTTCCTCTAACAAAGATATCGTCAATAACATAATAATGGACATAATTAAAGAAAGTATGGATAAGCCATATATTAAAATGAGTGATTCTGTTTACAAAGCTTTGATTACACTAAAAAAATTTAATTATGACCATATATACACATATAGTCTTACTCAGGAAGAAAGAGCATATTATAAAGAAGAAATTAATAAAATGTTTAAAAGATTTTTAAATGATTTAGAAACTGAAAACAAACAAAGTATTATATATACAATATTCTTAAATGATCAATGTGAAGAATATTGCCGTAATAATTCTAATAAAAGAATTGTTCTAGATTTTATAGCAGGAATGACTGATGATTTTTTCAAAAAAGAAATAAACATTGAAAAATAATACAATTAATGCTATAATCTTAACTTACAAAAGGAGATAGAGATTAATATGAAAGATTATTCAACAAATGATCAAGAAAAATTAAACTATATTACAAATTTTAAAAAAGTAAAAAATTCTTCGGGAATGACAACATATGAAGCTACTTTTGCTGATGGAAAAAAATTTAAAAATATATGTTGTGATGAAGAAAATTTAAAAAAAATTGTAGAGGTTCAAGAATCTCAAGCAGAAGCTGGAATTAAAAATACTAAAATATTCATGAATAAAAAGAAGAAAAATGGAATATTAACTTTAGCCGGAATAGTAATATCTGGAATGCTATTTGATTTATCTCAAAGAAGTCAATTAGATAATTATTCGACTTATTTGTTAGCTGCTGGTACTATTACTTTTGGTACTACGCTATATGAGTTCATGAAGTATTTGAAAAATAGTGGTAAAGTGATGGAACTACGAAAAATTAAATATAGAAATGATAATCTTGATGAATTATCTAAAGTCAATGAATATGAAAATGCTTTAGTTGGATTATCAAATAATAAGAAGAAAAACATTAAAAAATCAAAAGATCCATTCTCAATAATTGAAATAAATAAATATACTAAAAAAGACTTAATGACAATCATGTCAAATATTAAAAGAGAAAAGACTTATAAATTCTCTTACCAAAAAAATAAATAATAAAACTTGTAAAATATAAAAATATATGTTATACTTTTGCAAGTTAAGCTTAAGTGCTTAATTAATAATCAATATAAAAATTACAGAGGTGATTAACATGGGTAATAAAAATGTCGTTTATCTAACAGAAGAAGGATTAGAAGAGTTGAAAAAAGAACTTGATAACTTAATTAATGTTAGAAGACCAGAAAATATTATTGCCATTAAAGAAGCAAGAGCATTAGGAGATTTATCAGAAAATGCAGAATATGATGCAGCACGTAATGAGCAAGCTCAAATAGAAGGTAGAATTAAGCAAATAGAAAAAATGTTAGAAAATGTTTCAATAATTTCAGAAGTTTCCAAAGATAAAGTTGGAATTGGTAATACTGTAGCAATTAAATATGTAGAAGATGATGATGAAGTAGAAGAATATAAAATCGTTGGTTCACAAGAAGCTAATCCGTTTGAAAGTAGAATCTCTAACGAAAGCCCAATAGCTCAAGCTTTATTTAACCATAAAGTAGGAGATGTTGTAACTGTTGAAAGTCCAAATGGCTCTTACGAAGTAGAAATAGTAGAAATTAAATAATGACTTAAAATAAATAAGATAGTTATTCATTTTGTAGTAACTATCTTTTTTCTTTTTAATCTTTTTTTTATAAAAAAAATAATGTATACTAAAAATAGTAGAAAATAGGGGTGTAACTATGATCATTAGAAAACCATATACCTTTTTAATTAAGAATTTCAAAAAGATTCACCTTGGCTTATTGTTACTAGCAGTATATGTTTACTATAAAACAGCTCAAACATATTCATTTGTTCGAGAATTTATTGAACTAAATGCTTATGATAGTTATAACGAGCCAATTAGTAGATATATAACTACTTTTAGTATCTTATTTATTATAATCTTAATAATCGGTAGTTTGCTTTTAGCCCTTTTATTAAAACATAAAGAAAAACCATGGAAAATATATCTAATACCAATAGTTCAATACTCAGTATTATTAGTTGCTTTTTATATAATAAGTAGTTTCTTTAACGCCTATACAGGAGCAGAACTAACTTCAGTTATTAGAGCTTGGCGAGATGTTTTGTTCATTTGTCAAATTATCCAGTTTGGAATTTTTCTTATCTATATCATAAGAATATTTGGAATTGACTTAAATAAGTTTAACTTTAAACTAGATGAAGAATATCTAGAATTAGAACAAAAAGATAAAGAAGAATTAGAAATTAATATTAATATTGATAAAGATGCTATTAAAAGAACATACAAAAAATTATTAAGAAATTTAAATTATATATATCAAGAACATAAAAAATTATCTAGAATGATAATTATTATATTTATACTAGCAATAGGAATATATGGATATAATTATATTTCTACACATCATTCTTATTCTGAAGGAGATAGTTTTCAATCTAATGGATATACAATTCAAATAAATAATAGTTATTATTCAGATAAAGCTTATAATGGTGAAGTTATTTCAGATAAAAGTTCATTTGTTATAGTTGATGTAACAATTACTAATAATAATCGTGAAAGAAATGTTAATTTAGATAGATTTCATATTATGAATGGTATTAGTAATTATAGCCCTACTGCTAAGACATATGAAACAGAATTTCAAGATTTAGGCAAAGCTTATGATACATTAAATTTAAAAACCAATCAAAGTAAGAATATTTTACTAATATATAAAGTTGCTAAAGAATTGAAAACTAATAGATTTGTTTTATATTATCAAGAATTAACTAGCAATAGTAGTAATTATAAAAAAATAAAGTTAAATATAAAAGATTACTCTAAAATAGAAGAACAAGCACAATTAACATTAGGAAGTGCTATGAAAATGAATATTCAGGGAATAGAAGAAAATATAATCTTAGAAAATTATATTATTCAACAAAATGTCGAATACACAAATAGACTATGTACAACAACTAATTGTTCTACATCAACGCAAATGTATACTGCACCTAATGGTTATAAAGTAATGAGAATATCTTTTGGATCTACCAATTTTGAGGGACAAGATATGGGTGATTTTATTGAAGACTATGGTAAAATAATTTATAAAGATAATGAAAATAAAGATATAATGATTCCAGTAAAAAATGCTATAGATAAAGTATACTTTGGAAAATATATTTATGTTTTATTACCTGATGCTGCAGCAAATTCTAGTTCCATTTCTTTTGAATTTATTATAAGAAATAATAAATATATCTATAAAATTAAGTAAAAATAAGTTATAATAATTATTGAAGAATAAGAGGAGATAATTATGAAGAAAATCCTAAATAATAAAAATTTAGTAACTGTCCTAGGAATAATAGTCTTGATAGTTATTTTATTCTTTTTATATTCAAAAAGAGTAAATGATAGCATAAATCCTATCACTGTGCCTTATGCTACTAAACAAATATCAGCAGGTACACAGATTACTAATGACATGGTAGACACAACAGAAGTTCCACCAGCAATGTTAACAGATACAGTATTGAGAAATTTATCTGATGTTGTAGGAAAATATTCTAATGCTGATACTATTATTCCAGAGGGAAGTTTATTTTACGAAAGAAATGTAGTTGAAAAAGAAGAATTGCCGGCAAACATTATTTTAGATTATCCAGAAGGTTATGTTTTATATAACTTAAGTGTAAATACAATGAGTACATATGGAAATTCAATATATCCAGGAAATTATATTGATATTTATCTAAAAGCTCGAACAAAAGAAATGCAAGGAGTTACTACTAATGACAAAAAATTAGTATTAGGTAGATTAATTGAAAACATTCAAGTAATCGCAGTAAAAGACGCTCAAGGACAACCAGTTTTTCAAGATTTAGAAGAAAATAGAGTACCAGCACTTGTTGTTTTTGCAGTACCTGAAGAATATTTTATATTGTTAAAAAAAGCTGAATACTTAAGAACTTATGAATCAGAATTGATACCAGTACCAACAAACGAAAGTTTAAAAAATGAGCCGGGACAATTAAATATTAGCAGTGAATCATTAAAAAAGTGGATTAATGATGTTACAGTATGGACTGCAAGTTAAAATAACAAACCTTAATTTAAAAAAATTAAGGTTTATTATTTATCTAAAGAAATAAAGCTAGTTACATTGACTTTTCCATTATTCATGATAAAATTATTATTAGATATATAAGATATGGTGTAATATGAAAGGATAAAGTAGGTAAGGTTATGAGTAAAGAAAAAGAAGAAAAGAAAGAAGAAAGAGCTCTAAGTGAAAATAAAAAATTAAACAAGAAAATTAAGATTATTGCAATTTCTATTATAGTCATTGCATTATTATGGGTTTTTATAATAAATCCAATTATTACATTTAAAAGTAATGAAAAAGAATTCACAGAAGCAGCAAAAAAATATTACAACATGTATACTACTGAATTACCAACAGGCGAAAGAGTTAGCGACATAACACTCCAAGAACTTTATGAAAAAGGATTTTTAGATAGAGATTTTTATGTTCCATACAAATTACTAAAAAAAACATCCTGCTCAGTAACAGATAGTTGGGTGAAAGTAAAAAAAATAGACGGCGATTATAAATATTATACTTATTTAAAATGTGGAATTTTATCATCATTAGTAGATCATAAAGGCCCTAAAATAATATTAAATGGTGAAGAAAAAATTACTATTTCATTAGGAGAAAAATATGAAGAGCCAGGAATAAAGAGCATTAAGGATAGTGTTGATGGTGATATAGATATAGAAAAAGCAACCATAACTGGAGAAGTTAATACAAATAAAATTGGCACATATACTATCAAATATTCTGCAATAGATAGTTTAAAAAATAAAACTGAAGTCATAAGAAAAGTATCAGTAGTTCAAAAATTAAATAGCACAGTAAAAAAAGCAACAAACAATTTAGGATATTATACAGGAAATCCAAATAACTACATTTATTTTTCAGGAATGCTATTTAGAATAGTGGATGTAGATGGCGATGATGTAAGAATTGTCGCTGCTAGAGATATTGCTAATGTTAATCATGATGGTATTATCGATTGGTTAGATTACTTCTATGATCATATTAATGAAGACTCAAAAAAATTAGTTGTTAAAAACAAATATTGCGAAATGACTTTACAGGAAGCAAATCTTAATACTACAGAATGTGGAGATTATACTAAATCATTAGTAGCATACATACCATCAGTTGCAGATATAAATAAAGCTCAAGCTGGCGTTGATAACTTTTTGAAGCCAGTAACAATGTCATGGACATCAGATAAATTAGATGAAAACACTGCTTATTTAACAAGAGATTATTTTTATAATGAACAAGCAGGAAAGTCATTTGTTCCATACGGAATTGAAAATAACTATGGTGTACGTCCAATGTTAACAATTAAAGGAGACATTTTAATTAAGTCAGGAGATGGAACTAAAGAAAATCCATATTATTTAGAAGATACTTCAAGAGGAAAAGCAGATGACTTAATAAATTCTAGATTGCCTGGTGAATATATTAGCATAGATAAAGAAATTTGGAGAATAATCGATGCTCAAGAAGATGGTACAACTAAAGTAATTTATGAAGGTACTCTTGGTAAAAATGCTAAATATCTACAAATTTCTTATGAAGAAGGCAGTGGAAATATTTATAGTTTAGATAGTAGTAAAAATATTGGATATAAAATTAATAATAGATCTAGTGAATACATCGATACAAAATATTTTGTAAATCATGAATTTGAGGTCCCAGTATATAAGAAAGAAGTTGAATATGGTAAAGAGATTAAAGTAGAAAAAATCAAAGCTAAAATAGCTGCCCCAAATATGTATGAAATGTTTAGTGCTGCACCTGATAATCCAAAGATAACTTCTTATTGGTATATCAATTCATCACAAACAGCTAGTTATAAATATGGTGTAACAGATATTGGATCAGCCATTACAGAAGAAACACAATCAACTATTATTTTGGGTGTTAGACCAGTGGCTTATCTTTCTAAAGATTGTATGATAGTTAGTGGTTCAGGAACAGCTAATGATCCATATATAATTAGTAAATAGAAGGTGAACTATGAAAAAGAAGAAGAAAAAAATAAACTACAAAAAAAACTTTATAGTAATACTTTTTCTTCTTTTCATCCTTCTCCTATATGGACTAGGTAAAACACTTCTTTTTAATAACGTTAGTTATCATATAGAATCTCGAATAGAGCAACTAGAAGAAGTAAGAAAAGAAAAGAAAGATACAGATGTAGTAGCTTGGGTAAAAGTTCAAGGAACTAATATAGATTATCCAGTAATTACCTCTGAAGATGCTATAGAATATCAAGATGGAGATCTTCAATTTCTCTGGGAAGTTGGAGACATGGAAAAACTTAATAGAGTAAATGTCATTCTAGGACATAATGTAATGAATCTATCAGCTAATCCATTGATAACAAATAAAAATCATGTAAGATTTGAACAATTAATGAGTTTTACGTATTTAGATTTCGTAAAAGATAATAAATATATTCAATTTACTATTAATGGTCAAGATTATTTATTTAAAATATTTGCCGTATCATTCTTAGATAAAGGAGCATTTAGTACCTACAATAATGCAAATAATGGTGATGAATATGTACAAAATATGATTGATATAGCTAAAGAAAACTCAATATTTGATTTTGATGTTGATGTTAACCAAAGTGATACATTACTTTCATTAGTAACATGTACCAGAATGTTTGGAGATTATGATAAAGGTAATTTCAAAGTAGATGCCAGATTAGTAAGAAAAAATGAGGATACTAAAAACTATGAGGTGACTACTAATGATAATTATAAAGAGGTAGAAAAACAAATGAAAGGAGTAGGAGAAAATGAAAATGCATAAACAAAATAAAATTTTCTTATCTTTAGCTATCACGTTAGTACTATCAATTTTGATTGTTCCATTACTAATCGTTCAAGTAAAAGCTGAAGAAAATAAGTATTCTAATTGTACATATAAAAATGCTTTAGAATATTACAATCTTACCTATGAATATGACTTAGGTAGTAATATGGCCAATGTAAAATTAAGAGCCGCTGCGGGTACCTTTAAAATTGCAGCCATCGATGAAGGTATATACGATGATGAAATAAATGATGATTTGAAAGCATATACCAAAGTAGATGAAGGTACACATATCACTAATAAAAATGAAGTAATAGGTAAAATAATTTATCCAGGAGATAATCAAAATAATCCTATTATCAAACTTTCAAGTTTAGGATCTGAATCTACAGAGAATAGAAGTATCAGAGTAACTATTGAAGTTGCTAAGAGTGATAGTTTATGTGCTAGCAAGGCAGATTATGATGCTGCTACATTGACTAATTCAGCATCAGCAACAGTAACTTTATATTACTATATTCCAATACCAAAATCAGGTAAATTATCTAGTGAAGTAAATAGAATGTATAATAAAGATGCTTGCAGATTTATGAGAGGAGAAATATCATCATATAACACAGATATAAATGATAGTATTTTAAAGAAATATAATGCAATTTATAGAAATGAATATCAACAATTATTACCATTCTGTTTTTCACCAAACAATGTATCAACAAACTATACTGATACTCAACTTGATACAATGGTAAGTTCAGCTTTGCTAACAGCAACTTACTTAAAAGTAAACTCATCAACAACTAGTTCAGGAGCTGGAGCTTCAGAAATTAGTTTTAATGAAATGAAAAGATTAGCTTATCAACAAGGATCTTCCCATGTGTATGAAAATAGATCACCATCAGATGATATAATTGAATTAAAATGTAATTATAATACAATAGCTTCTTCAAGAAAAGAAGATGGTTCTTATAATTATGAAAATAAACAATATTATTATGCATCATCTACAGTAACATCAAGTGTAGAATATAAATATAATTATGATGGTATAGAAAAAACAGAAAACAAAAATATTTGTTCTAAAAAATGTGAAGAGGCCGTAGAAGTATCTTATGGTCCACCACAAGCTGTTATCGCAGGATTTTGTTTTGAATATCAAGTAAAAGTAGTAAGTAGAGTTCAATGTGAAACTCAAGTTGATTATAGTGCAATGCCAACTCAACAAGGATATTGTACGCCAGAGCCAGTATGTGAACATAAAAATGGTTTAGTACTATCTCAAGCAGGACCTGCAGAAGAATTTAATGCTTGTGTAAAAGAGTGTGATGGTGGAAAATATACTCAAAGTTGTAGTCAAAAGTGTTATGACAAAGTATATGCTAATGATACTACGACTAAAAAAACTTCATTCTTTACAACAGCAAGAATTCAACCTGTTGCTGATGTAACATCAAATGGTAAGTATGTTCGTTTAAATGATGGTACGATTGTTTGGGAAGGATCAGGTTTCTCTAGATGGTACAAAGAATATGATCACAAATCTTATAATGGTAGTTCTGGTTACTTCTATGCTGACTCAAACGGATTTAAGAGAAAGCACTATACAACTAGTGGTACTGAGTGTAATGGTGTATGTTACAATACTGGATGTAGTGGAGATGTTTATTTAAATCCAGAATCTGCACAATCTGACTATGTAGCTAACTTACAAAGATTCCAAGAAGCAGTAAGAACATGTCAAGCTGGAGCTACATGTACAACCAATGCTTCAACGTATAATATTCAAATTTCATATAAAGTGAATGGTAAATCAGATGAAGAAGTAGTTAAGTATGAACAAAAAGAGTTAGTAGGTGGAAGTACCAATCCAAATGCCGCTAATGATGATTCAATTTTATTATCATATGATGGATGCTACAACGGTACAGCTAACGATTATTATAAAGCTGAATGGTCATTCCCAGGAACTTGGGTTAACAATAAAACTGGAGAGATCTCATTTACTCCAAAATCAACAGGATGGCATCAATCTCAAAATAAGATTTGTTTACCATTAGATACCGCTAACGAAAATGTAGCTTGGTGGAATTGGTATATGACACAGAAAAAGGGAGAAACAAATTCTTTAACTGGATCATATACTAGTAAGGAATATCAAGATACTTGTCAAACTCCTGCCGGATCAAATTCACCATCAAGCATAAATTGGAACATTTTTGCTAATACAAGATTATTCGGATACTTTGGTTGGAATTTCGATATAAGATGTTTCTATGCATCAAATAGTAATAATGAAACAACAACAGAAACTGCTTGTCGAACTGACTTTGATAATTTTGAAATCAGACCAGTAACTAATGAAGATTTATTCCCATCAGAAGATGAGTCAGGAATTGCTAGTTCAACAAATTCAACTGGTAGAACACCTGGATTTAACTGGACACAAGCTGCAACAATTCCAATAAGTAAAAACTATTATTATAATACTAACCCAGAAATTTTAATAACAAAAATTCAAACTATTGGTGATAAATTATATACTCAAACTGGTGATGATGAACAAGAATATTTAGACTATGAATTTGAGTTAACTCCAACAGACTTAAATAAGATAAAAAGATATAATAAGGATAATGGTTACGATTACTATGGTGGAACTAGAGAATATGATAGTAATGCTAAAGTATTTGTATATAGAAGTAACTTATTTAGAGATGGAAGCATTATCTCTGAGAGTGCTGTTAAAAAATTAGGATTACTAGGATGTAATAATCAAGCAAGCGATACTAGATGTATTACAACATTATCTTTAGAGGAGGCGCAATAACATATGAATAAAGGAATGTTAACAGTTGGTATTATTCTATTAATGATAATAATTTTGTTGATAATAAATATAATCAATAACTATGAAACTGGTGGAGAATTAGACTATTACTTAGTAAAGGAAACTACTGAAGCAGCAATGCAAGATGCCATAGATGTAGAATATTATAGAATGAATTCACTAATTAGAATTGACAAAGAGAAGTTCGTTGAGAACTTCCTTCGTCGATTCGCTGACAATGTAGATTCAACAAGATCTTATAATATTAAATTTTATGATATTAATGAAGTCCCTCCTAAAGTAAGTGTTAAAGTAGATTCAATGACTGTTTTATCAATTAATAATCAAGCAGCTGATATTTCTACAACATATGATGCTATTATTGAAAGTAATTATATTGGCGATCCTCATACTGAATTATCTCTTCAAGATGTTACAAGTGACGTAGGAGTAGGTACAGTTCCACAAGAATAATAAAAAGGGAGGAAAAATAATATGGGTAATTTAGCAAATTCGATAAAAAAATTCACTTCAAATAAAAATACCGTAACAGTTCTTGGAGTGATACTAGCAATTATAGTTTTATACGTAGCTTATATCATGAGAGTAAATGCCTCTATATCTCCTATTTCCGTTCCATATGCAAAAGAACAAATTTCTCCAGGTTCACAAATAACATCAGATTTAATAGGAACGAGAGATGTACCTCCAGCAATGTTAAAAGGTGATGTGCTACGTTCTGTAAATCAAGTTCAAAATAAATATGCTAGTGCTAATTCTGTAATTCCTGCAGGAAGTCTATTTTATGAATCAACTGTAGTAGAAAAAGAACAAGTTCCTACCAATGTCATTCTAGAATATCCTTCAGGATATGTACTATATAACATGGAAGTAACAACAGCAACAACATATGGAAATTCAATATATCCAGGAAATTATATAGATATTTATTTAAAAGCAGTTGATAAAATATCTGCAGATGGAACTATGACATCAGATGCGGATCGTGTCATGCTAGGAAAATTACTAGAAAATATAAAAGTATTATCTGTTACAGATAGTTCAGGAGACCCAGTATTTGCTAATTTAGATGAGCAAAAGACACCAAGTATGATAGTATTTGCTGTTCCAGAAGAATATTACATACTTCTAAAAAAAGCTGAATATTTAAGTACTTATGATTCAACTTTAATTCCAGTTCCAACGAATGAAAGTTTAAAAGACAAACCAGGTGATTTAAAATTAACAAACGAAACACTAAAAGACTGGATTAATAGAGTTACTATATGGACAGACCAATAAAAAGAAAACAAAAAAGTTTTCTTTTTTTTATTATCAGTATATCTTTATTAAAAGTAATATGATAAAATAATTAATAGAATAAAGATGCGAGACTTTCCTATAATTGACTTTTTCAACAAATATGCTAAAATTAGAGTAGGGAAAGTAGAAGGGAAGAATAAGAATGGGGAACATACTAGGTAATATAAAAAAAATAATAATCAATAAGAATATAGTTACTTTTTTTGGCCTTATTCTTTGCATAGTAATTATATTTATTAGTTACAATAGTAGAATAAATTCTTCAATTAATCCAATAACTGTACCATATGCTAAAGAAAAAATTGCATCAGGAACTCTAATAACTTCAAAAATGGTTGGTACTACTCAAATACCACCATCAATGTTAGAAGGAGATGTATTGACAAATATTTCTGATGTTGTTGATAAATATTCTAATGCTGATACAATTATCCCAGAAGGTAGCTTATTTTACGAAAGAACAGTAGTAGAAAAAGAAGAATTGCCTGCTAATATTATATTAGATTATCCAAGTGGCTATGTTTTATATAATATGCGCGTAAATACACAAACAACCTATGGTAATTCAATTTACCCAGGAAATTATATTGATATTTATTTAAAAGTTGAAACTTTAGACACAACACAAAATCAAACACAATCTAGCGATGCAAAGGTAATGTTAGGAAAATTATTATCACATGTTAAAATTTTAGCTGTCAAAGATGAAGAAGGAAAACCTGTTTTTGATGATTTAGAAGAAAAGAGAACACCTTCAATGATTATCTTTGCAATACCAGAAGAATATTATATTTTATTATCTAAAGCTTCATATTTAAGAACATATAGTTCTCAATTAATTCCAGTACCAACAAACGAAAGTTTAAAGGAAAATCCAGGAGAAGTTGAAATGTCAAGTGAATCATTAAAAGAATGGATTAATAACGTAACTGTATGGCTTGATAATTAGAAAGGGTGATATTTGTGAACGAAACAATATTTGATAAATTAGATTTTGGTCCATTTAGACCATTACTTGAAGATGATGACATAACAGATATTTCTTATGATAATGGTGGTCAAATTTGGGTAAGATCCCTAACTAAAGGTTCATTAAGAGTAGAAGTTGAGGGAGCAACACCAGAATTTGTAGAAAAATTAGCATTTCAATGTTCCAATGTTATGGGAACAACATTTAATAATGCTAAGCCATTTTTAGATGCTGAATCTGCTGAGTTACGTATGAACTTTGTCCATCAATCAATTGCAACTAATGGAATCGCACTAGTTATACGTAAAACTCCAGCAAAAATTCGTTTATCCAAAGAAAAATTATTAGAAGAAGAATATTTTACAGAAAATATCCATGATTTTTTAATAAAATGTGTTGAAGCACATTGTAATATTATGGTATCTGGAGAAACTGGTTCAGGTAAAACTGAGTTTGTAAAATACCTAGCTTCTCATACTAAATCAAATGAAAAAATAATTACTATTGAAGATACCCTAGAGTTACACTTAGATAAAATTTTCCCACAAAGAGATATAGTTGCTATGAAAACAAATAATGTTGCCAGTTATTCAGATGTATTAGTTACTTGTATGCGTCAAAATCCAAAATGGATATTACTTTCCGAAGTACGTAGTGCTGAGGCTGTAACTGCTGTTCGTAACTCAATATCATCTGGACACAATATTTTATCAACAATCCATGCAGATAAAGCATCAGCCATACCATATCGTTTATATAGTTTGATGGAAACAGATTTGGATGTTAATCAATTTTTAAGTACAATTTATCGCTATATCCAAATAGGTGTACACATTAAAGCATTCTATAGTAAAGAATATGGAAGATTCCATCGTGAATTAGATGAAGTTACTGAATTTTATGTAAATGAAAATAATGAACCAATTGCTCACACTATATACAGAAAGCAAATGGGAAAAGAAGAAATGATTAGACCAAGTGATAATTTAATAGAATATATAGAAAATCAAAATATCGATATCGAACCAATTATAAGTTCACTTCCGAGACAAATGTCAGTTATCGATAATACCATGACAGTTGAAAAAGTAATGGAAGAAAAGCAACAAGCTATTCAACAAACTGCACAAGCGTCTCAACAAAACGTTGCTATTAAACAACCAGTTCAAAATCAACAACGAATAGTTCAACAAGTTCCACAAAATATCGTTGC
>CALVOV010000022.1 GCA_944350385.1 uncultured Bacilli bacterium | reverse complement strand
CTAATGTATTATCGAAAAATAGAAAAGTATCTGATTACTTTGAAGAGATACTAAGTTATGGTAGTGATATAGAATTATCTGTTAACTTTGTAACAACAACAATATTAGGTACATTAAATAAATTAGAAATAAGTTTAGAAGATTTATTTATTACACCAAGAATGTTAAGTGATGTAATAAATTTAGTTCATAGTGAAAAAATTAGCTTAGATCATGCTAGAAAAATAATTTATCAAGCTATTGAACAAAAGGTAAATCCAATAGAAATAATAGAAAAACAAAACCTTCATCAAATAAGTGATGAAGCAGAATTGCTAAGATTAATTACTAGTATTATGGATGAAAATAAAGAGATAGTTCGACAATATATTGAGGATGATAATAAGAGTGCTATAAACTTCTTTATAGGGCAAACAATGAAAAAATCAAATAGACAAGCAAATCCAAATAAATCAATGGAGATAATCAAAAGCGAATTAGAAAGGAGAAAGCAAAATGCAAAATAAATATAGAGATCATTTATGTAAAGAATTGACTGAACAAACAATTGGACAAGAAGTAAGAGTAGCTGGCTTTGTAGAAAATATAAGAGATCATGGTGGAGTAATATTTTTAGATTTACGAGATTCATCTGGAGTTATTCAAGTAGTTAGTAACGATGATCACATATTTGATGGAATAACTAGAGAGTCAAGTATTACTATTCAAGGAACAATTAGAAAGAGAGATTTTGAAGATTACAATAGTAGAATTTCAACTGGTACAATTGAACTTTTAGTAAATGACCTAAAAGTTTTAGGTAAATCTAAAAATGTTTTACCATTCGAAGTAATGACATCAAAAGAAAATAGTGAAGATACTCGTCTAAAATATCGTTATTTAGACTTGCGAAATCCTAAAGTAAAATCAAATATTATTTTTAGATCTAAAGTAATAAGTTATTTAAGAGAATTAATGCAATCAGATGACTTTTTAGAAATTCAAACTCCAATACTTACTGCATCATCACCAGAAGGAGCTAGAGACTTTATTGTACCATCTCGTAAATTTCATGGTAAATTTTATGCACTTCCACAAGCACCACAACAATTTAAACAATTATTGATGTGTGGTGGCTTTGATAAGTATTTTCAAATAGCTCCATGTTTTAGAGATGAAGACGCTAGAAGTGATAGAGTCTATGGAGAATTCTATCAATTAGACTTTGAAATGGCTTTTGCAGAAGAAGAAGATATCTTAGAAGAAGGAGAAAAAATATTTAGAAAGACATTCGAAAAATTTGCTCCTGATAAAAAATTAAGTTCTGAAGCATTTAAAAGATTAACATATCAAGAGGCTATGGATTTATATGGAACAGACAAACCTGATTTGAGAAACCCATTGACTATTATTGATTTAACAGAAGTATTTGAAAGTACTACTTTCCGTCCATTTAGAGGAGTACCAGTAAAGGGAATTGTAATTGATAATATTGCTTCAAAATCTAACTCTTGGTTCAATGAAATAGTTGAATTTGCCAATAGTATTGGTATGCCAGGGATAGGATACTTTAAAGTAATGGAAGATATGTCATTTGCAGGACCAATTGATAAATTTCTATCAGAAGATGAACGTGAAGAATTAATTAGTGTTGCTGACTTAAAGCCAGAAAGTGTTATTTTCTTTATAGCAGATAGAACAAAAGCTAGTAAATATGCTAGCCAAATAAGAGATTTTCTTGGTAATAAATTAGATTTAATTGATAATGACGAATTTAAATTTTGTATAGTAAAAGATTTTCCAATGTATGAGTGGAGTGAAGAAGAAGATAAATATATCTTTACTCATAATCCATTTAGTATGCCACAAGGAGGTATGGAAGCATTAACTACTAAGAAACCAGAAGAAGTTTTAGCATATCAATTTGACTTTGTTTGTAATGGTATAGAAATGTCTAGTGGTGCTGTAAGAAACCATGATCTAGATATTATGCGTAAGGCTTTTGAAATAGCAGGTTACGATGAAGAAGATTTAAAGACCAGATTTAAAGCTTTATATGAAGCATTTAGTTATGGAGCCCCACCACACGCTGGAATGGCACCAGGAATAGATAGAATGCTAATGCTTTTATTAGATGAAGATTCTATCAGAGAAACAATTGCTTTCCCATTAACAGCAGCAGGATCAGATGCCATGATGGGTTGTCCAGGAGAAATAACAGAATTACAACTTAGAGAAGCACATATTAAAATAAGAGATTAGATATTTAACAAAAATGTTGTTTAAAAAATAAATATACGATATAATATTAGACGTTGGAGGAGATATTATGTCAAAAAAAGTAGAAAAAGAAGAAAAAGTAGTAGAAACTACTGAAAACAAAGAAAATAAAAAATCAAAAAAAACTAACGCACATGAAGTAGTTATCAAAATAGATGGAGATTCATGGAAAAATGCTTTAGATAAAGCTTTCGTAAAAAAGCAAAAAACAGCTAAAGTAGATGGTTTCCGTACAGGTAAAGTTCCAAGAGATATTTATGAAAAACATTTTGGAAAAGAATCATTATTTTTAGATGCAGCAGACTCAGTGCTACAAGAAGCATATCTTAAAGCAATGGAAGAATCAAAGTTAGTTCCAGTTGTACAACCATCAGTTGATTTAAAGAATCTATCAGAAGATGCCGTTGAATTTACATTTAAAATTATTACAAAACCAGAAGTAAAAGTAAAAAAATATAAAGGTTTAAATATTAAGCCAGAAAAAGTAGAAGTAACAGAAGACGAAATCAATCATGAATTAAGTCACTTACTAGAAAAATATACTGAATTGGCTACAAAAGAATCTGGTGTTGTTGAAAATGGTGATGTAGCTGTTATCGACTTTGAAGGATTCAAAGATGGAGTAGCATTTGATGGTGGAAAAGGAGAAAACTATTCACTAGAAATTGGTTCTAATACATTTATTCCAGGATTTGAAGAACAAATCATTGGAATGAAAGTTAATGAGGAAAAAGATTTAAACTTAACTTTCCCTAAAGGATATGGAGTAGCCGATTTAGCTGGAAAAGATGTTGTATTCAAAGTTAAAGTCAATGAAGTTAAACAAAAAATAACAAGAGAATTAGATGAAGAATTCTTTGAAGATCTAGGTATGGAAGGTGTAACAACAGAAAAAGCTCTAAAAGAAGAAATTGAAAAATCTATTAAAGCTCAAAAAGAAGTAGATGTTGAGAATAAATATATCGATACTATTTTAGAAGAAGTATCAAAGAATGTTGAAGTAGATATTCCACAAGAAATGGTAGACGAAGAAGTAGATCATTTAATTCATAGATTTGAAGATCAAATGAAAAGACAAGGAATTTCATTAGACCTATATTATCAATTCACTAGAAGTACTGAAGCAGACTTAAGAAATCAAATGGAAAAAGAAGGCTATGCTAATGTACTTTATAGATTAATGTTAGAAGAAATCACTAACTTAGAAAATATTGAAGTTACAGATGAAGAAGCAACAAAAGAAGCTGAAGAATTGGCAAAGAAATACAACATGGATAAAGAAGATTTCTTAAAAGAGTTCGGTGGTATTGATATGGTAAAATACGACTTAGAGATGCGTAAGACTATTGAAAGGTTAAAAGAATTAAATAAATAAAAAAATTAAATTTGGAAGATAGCTTTAAGCTATCTTTTGTTTTTATATAGAAAAATAAAAAAAGTAGCCTCATTTTCTTGAAAAAAATATAAATTATTATATAATAGAAAGCAGTAGTAAAATTTGGAGGTGACAAATTAATGGATATGAAAAAGCTTCTAGTTTTAGTAGTAAATGATATGGTCATTTTTCCAAATAATGAAGTAAGAATAGAATATGACAATAATTATGATTACCAAATGATTAACATAGTTGAAAATATAGAAGATAACCTAATGTTGATAGTAAATCCTATTGATGATGAAGGACCAGTAGACATAACATCATTACCAAGTATTGGTGTTTTAGGTAGACTAAAATTAAAAATGGCAGTACCAAATAGTAAGACTAGATTAGTTATTGAAGGTATCGAAAGAGTAGAAGTATTTAATTATATTCAAGAAGAAAAATTTTTTAAAGCAAATTATAAGGAAATAGAAATTCCTGAATCAAAAGAGGACAATAATTATTACAACATTTTATTAAAATCCTTAGAAAAATACTTAAATAAAGTACCATACATGGGCAATGCTGTCATGACTCAACTAGATAGAGTTGACAATTTAAATGATTTATGTGATTTAATTAGTTATTATATAAATTTAGATTATAAGAAAAAGAAAAAATACATAACTATTATCAATCCAATTGAGAGATGTAAAAAGTTAATTGAAGATATGAATGAAAATTTAAAATTCATTGAATTAGAACATCGTATAGAAAAAGAAGTAGAACAAGAATTGTCTGAAACTCAAAAGGAATATTTTTTAAGAGAAAAAATAAAATTGATGCAACAAGAATTAGGAGAAGCTAATAGTAAAGATGATGAGGTAATTAAATTACGTAAAAAATTTGCCAGATTAAAATGTCCTGCTAAAGTAAGAGATAAAATAAAAAGAGAAATAGATCGATATGAGACAATGAACTCTAATTCACCAGAATTAGGTATGATTAGAGAATATCTAGATTGGATGTTGAATCTCCCATGGAATAACTTCACAAAAGATACACAATCATTAAAAGAAGTAAGAGAAATTTTAAATTCATCACACTATGCCTTAGAAGAAGTAAAAGATCGTATTTTAGAATACTTAGCAGTTAAACAGAATACTAACAATTCTCGTAGTCCTATAATTTGCTTAGTAGGTCCACCGGGTGTTGGTAAAACTTCACTTGCTCTAAGTATTGCTAAGAGCTTAGGCAGAAAGTCCGCCAAAATTAGTGTCGGTGGAATTAATGATGAAGCAGAAATAGTTGGTCACAGAAGGACTTATATTGGCGCTAATCCTGGTCGTATAATTCAAGGTATTAGAAGAGCAGGGACTTCTAATCCTGTATTTATAATTGATGAAATAGATAAAATGACTAAAGATATTAAAGGAGATCCAGCTAGTGCTTTGCTTGAAGTCTTAGATCCTGAACAAAATAATAAATTTTCTGATCACTATATTGAAGAAGAGTTTGATTTATCAAGTGTTTTTTTCATCGCAACAGCTAATTATATAGAACAAATTCCTTATGAACTAAGAGATAGATTAGAAATAATTAATTTATCCAGTTATACAGAATATGAAAAATTAGATATTGCAAAAGAACATTTAGTACCCAAGGAATTAGAAGAACATGGTCTAACTTCACTACAGGTTCAAATAGATGATGAAAGTCTCTTATATATCATTCGCTGCTATACTAAAGAAGCAGGAGTAAGACAATTAGAACGAACAATAGCAGCTCTATTAAGAAAAATAGTTAAAAACTTTTTACTAGATGGCAATCTTTCTTTCTGTCAATTAGATAAAAAGAAAATAGAAGAATTATTAGGTAGCCCAAAATATTCATATAATGAAATTAAAAATAATAATGAATATGGAGTAGTAAATGGTATGGCTTATACTATTTTTGGAGGAGATGTTCTTCAAATAGAGGCAAATCTTTACAAAGGAAAGGGAGACTTAATTTTAACTGGTTCCTTAGGAGACGTTATGCGCGAATCTTGTAGAATAGCACTAAGTTATATTAAAGCAAATACTTCATTATTTAAAATAGATCAGAAATTATTAGAAGAAAATGATATTCATATCCATGTTCCAGAAGGAGCAGTAAACAAAGATGGTCCATCTGCTGGTATTACTATAACAACAGCACTAATTAGTTTATTAAAAGAAAAAGTGGTTAATCAAAAAATTGCTATGACAGGAGAAATAACTCTTCGTGGTCGTGTTTTAGCAATCGGAGGTTTAAAAGAAAAAGTAATTGGAGCACATCGTGCTGGAATCAGAAAAATATTTCTACCAGCAGAAAATAAAAAAGATTTAGAAGAAATTCCTGAAGAAATAAGAAATGAAATAGATTTTATCTTCGTAGAACACTATAAAGATGTTTATAAACATATATTTAAAGAAAAAAAGAATTAGTAAGAATATTAATTCTTTTTTTTTCATACATTTTTTTAGGAGGAAACGTATGAAAAAAATAATAAATTTTGAAAGAAAACTTGAATTTCCATCAATGATAGGTGAAATAACCTCAATTTCATTAGATCAAGACTTAAAGTTTAAAGATGAAAGTAATATTTGTGGAAAATTAGTAGTAAAAGGAACATATAAAAGAACAGAAGCAACCAGATTAGAAGAAGATTTTTCTTTTGACTTACCAACAGAAATACTTTTAAATGAAAAAATAGATCTTAATACTGGAAAAATAGAAATAGATGATTTTTATTATGAATTAGAAAATGATGATACAGTTATTTGCCATATTGATATCTTAGTAGAAGGAGTAGAAATTGTTGAAATCCCAGATGCTGAAGAAGAACCAGCAATTGAATTAGAACATCATGATATAAAAATAGACAAAATAGAAAAATCTTTATCAGAAGATCTAAGAGAGTGTGATGGTGATTACCCAGCAGCAACTGCAGAAATAGTTAAAGAAGAGGAGAAAAAAATGCCTAAAGAAGAGATGGAAAATGAAAGTGTAGGTTCATTATTTACAGCTTTAAAAGATAGTGAAGAAACATTTTCAACTTATTCAGTTTATATTGTTAAAGAAGAAACTATCGAAATGATTTTAAACAAATTTAAAATAACTAAAGAAGAATTAGAAGCCTACAATGACATATCTAATATTGGTAAAGGATCAAAACTAATTATCCCACTAAATAATGAAACAAGTTAAATATTTAAACAAAGCTAAAATAATTACTAAAGATAATAAAAAATATATTCTAAAATCTCGAAAAATAGATTTAGAAAATTTATATGCCAATTTATTAAATAGAGGATTTAATAATTACTTGATACCAGAAAGGATTACAGAAAGTACAGAAATATACAAGTATGTTGATCAATTAAATATCTCAAACTCTAAGAAGTCTCAAGATATTGTTTATCTAGCTAGTATCTTGCATAATAAAACAACAGAGTTTACTGAATTATCCCTTGATGAAGTAAAAAAAATATATGAAGATACTATTACTAAATTAGATGATACTTATAACTATTATATTTCTCTGCAAGACAAAATAGAAGAACATATATATATGTCACCAGCTGAATTATTACTAATGAATAACATATCAAATATTTATCTGATGTTAAACTTTTCTAGAAAAAACATAGAAGATTACTACAAAGAATCCGAAAATAAAAACATCCAAAGAAAAGTCTTAATTCATGGAAATTTATCCTTAGATCATATAATTGAAACAGATGGTCGTTATTTAATTAGCTGGAATAAAGCAAGAATAGACTCCCCAATTTATGACCTATTGTATTTTTATCAAAATGATTATGATCAGATAGAAATATCATCACTTTACGAAACATATCAAAGTAAATATCAGTTTACTAAAGAAGAAAAATATTTATTTTTTTCCTTAATAAATATTCCTAATATAGTAAAATTAAACAAAAATAACCTAATTGATACAATAAATATTCGTAAATTAGTTAATTATTTAGATAAAACTATTAAATTTACTTTAAAAGAGAACGAAAAAAATCAAAAAACCAACAATAAAGAATTCAAATAAGAGAATAATAGCATTTAATCGTGTAGTAATAAATACTAATAACAATAGTTGATAAAATACAATAATTAAAGTAACTAAAATACTTGAAAGGTAGAAGATATTGCTTCTTCTTTTTTGTTTGCAAGTATTACATTTACAAAAAAAGGGATGTCGCATTTTCATATAATCACCTATAATATATTATGAAAAATATTGAAAATAGTGAATATTAAATAGACTTCAAAACAATATAGATGTATAATATACATGGGATTCATTCCTAAAATATAAATAGAAAAGAGGCGTATTATTTATGGAATTAAAAGGATCAAAAACTGAACAAAATTTAATGGCTGCTTTTGCTGGTGAATCACAAGCAAGAAATAAATATACATACTATGCTTCAAAAGCAAAAAAAGATGGATATGAACAAATAGCAGCTATTTTTGAAGAAACAGCTAACAATGAAAAAGAACATGCTAAAATGTGGTTTAAAGAATTACATGGTGGAGATGTTCCAACAACTACTGAAAACTTAAAAGATGCAGCAGATGGTGAAAATTATGAGTGGACAGATATGTATGCTGAATTTGCTAAAGTTGCTGAAGAAGAAGGATTCAAAGCAATTGCTGCAAAATTCAGAATGGTTGCTGAAATTGAAAAACATCATGAAGAAAGATATAGAAAATTATTAAAGAACATCGATGATGCAATCGTTTTCTCAAGAGATGGTGAAAAAATTTGGATTTGCCGTAACTGTGGACATATCGTAATTGGAAAAGATGCTCCAAAGGTTTGCCCAGTTTGTGCACATCCACAAAGTTTCTTCGAATTAAAAGCAGAAAACTATTAAAATAAAGAGGGTAACCTCTTTTTTTAGTGAAAAAAAATATGTTATAATTTATATATAAATTGGGGTGAATATAATGATAAAACACGAATTGTTAGTACCTGCTGGTGATATGGAAAGCTTAAATCAAGCTATTGCTAATGGAGCAGATGCTGTTTACCTAGGGTGTAAAAATTTTGGAGCAAGAAAATTTGCTAAAAATTTTGATAATGAAGAAATCATTTCAGCAATTAAATTATGCCATTTATATGGGGTAAAATTATATGTGACCATGAACACTTTAGTAAAAGATCCAGAAGTACCAATGTTTTTGGGGCAAATAGAATTTCTTTATAAAGCGGGTGTTGATGCTGTACTAATTCAAGATTTTGGAATGCTTTGCCTAATTAGAGAAAAATATCCAGATTTAGAAGTACATGCTTCAACTCAAGCTAACAACTCTTCCAAAGAAACTGTTGAATTATTTTATAAATTAGGTGTTAAAAGAGTTGTCTTTTCAAGAGAAATGTCTCTAAAAGAAATAGAATCTATCAAAGTACCTATCGAAAAAGAAGTATTTATTCATGGTGCTTTATGCATTAGCTACTCAGGATGTTGCCTGATGAGTAGTATGATAGGAAATAGAAGTGGTAATCGCGGAGAATGCGCTGGTTGTTGTAGATTACCATATACCTTGGAAAAAGGTAGTAGAGTTATGATTAAAGATAAATATCTTTTAAGTACTAAAGAATTAAATACTTCTTATCGCTTTAAAGAATTACTAGATAGTGATATTTACTGTTTCAAAATAGAAGGAAGAATGAAATCTCCAGAATATGTTGGTTTTATTACTAGATTTTATAGAAGTTTAATAGATAGTTATTGTACTAACATTGATATTGAAAATTATAATAAACAATTAAAAACAATTTTTAATCGAGAATTTACTGAAGGGTATTTGTTTGATGCTACTCCACATGAAATCATGAATAATGAAAGCCCTAATCACATAGGATTGGAAATAGGAAAGGTAATAGAAATAAATCCAAAGTTTCTTAAAATTCAATTATCTGAAGAATTAAATCAACAAGATGGTATTAGATTTTTAAAAAGTGGTAAAGGATTTATAGTTAACTATTTATATGATCAAAATGGTAAGTTGACTAATTCCTCTCCAGCAGGGAGTATTTGCTTTGTAGAAAATAAAATAGACTTAAATATGAATGATATTGTTTGTAAAACTCAAGATTATAAATTAATGAATAGTCTAAAACAATTGCCGCTTAGAAAAATACCCGTAACTATCCAAGTAAGAGCTAAGTTAAATCAACCATTAGAAATAATAATGTCAGATGGAACAAATACTTTTAAAGTTCAAGGTAATCCAGTAGAATTATCTCAGAATGCTCCAATGACAAAGCAAAGAATTAGAGAACAAGTTGAAAAATTAGGTGAAACACCTTTTGCTAGTAAAACAACTATTGTAGATTCTGATCCACAAGTATTCATCCCTATTAAAGAAATAAACGAACTACGTCGCACTTTAACTGAAAAATTAGTTCAAGTAAGAATGAAAAAAGATGTTATATTTCAATCTAATGACGTCATCATGAATGTACCAATGACAGAGTTAAATCCAACTCTAACAGCAGCAGCTTATACTCAAGAACAAGTAGAAATGTGTAATCGTTTTAAATTAAAAAGAATCTATATCATGGATAAAGAAATTTACAAAGATTATAAAATAAGTGAAAGAGCTTATTATGTTCCAACAAGAAATACTAGAAATTCAATAGCTAATTATCAAAGAAGAGCTTTAGTTGCTGATTACTTTGATTTCAGTCTTAAAGATACATTAGTTGGAGATTATGGTTTGAATGTTACCAACGTTTATACAGCTTATTACTTATATAAATTAACTCTTCAAACAATCACATTATCCGTAGAACTAACTAGTGAAGAAATGATTAATTTTATAAATACTTATATTAAAACATTTAATACTTATCCAAATATTGAAATAGTTGCTTATGGAAGAGTTCAAAACATGGTTATTAAAGGAAATATTTTAAATTTATCCACTAAAGTATATGAATATAAACTAAGAGATGTTAAAAATAGAGTGTTTCCAGTTTATTATGATGGTGTTAACACCTACGTTTTAAGTCATGAGAAAATAAAATTATCTGATTTAAAAGTATTAAAAAACTATGCAAGTATTAGATTGAATTTTTATGATGAAACTCCAGAAGAAATTAAAAAAATTATTAGTGAGTATCTAAATTAGTATGTCAAAACAAAGAAAAATGTGATAAACTTAAATAGATAGGAGTGGTGCATGATGAAAAATAAAATGACAAAAAATTACTTAATTTTGGCAGTAATATTTATCGTAGGAATTGGTATAACTTTATACTTATGTGATTGTTATAGAGTATACGATGAATATCAAAAACAAACTCCTGTAATAAGAGGAACTTTATCAGAAATAACAACAGAAGAAATAGAACACTATCTTTTAGAAAATCCAACAACTACTATTTACATGTGTACATCAAGCGATGATAATTGTAGAAATTATGAGAAAAATTTAATTAAAATATCCAAAAAAATGAATCTACAAGAATATATTGTATATTTAAATTTAAATGAAGTAGATCAAGAAAACTTTGTTGAGAAATTTAATGAAACATATCCATATAAAGTAAAATTGAAAGAAACTTATCCAGCTTTTGTAACATTTGAAGATGGTAAAGTAAAATATATTTTGCAAGGTAATGAGGAAAATCCATTAACTATCTCAAAAACAAAACAATATTTAGAATTAAATAATATAGGAGAGTAATATCTTCTTTTTTTTAGGAGGCACTATGAATAATATCGTTTTATATCAACCAGAAATACCACAAAATACAGGTAATATTATGCGAACTTGTGTTGCAACCAACACAAGACTTCATTTAATTAAACCATTAGGATTTCATTTAGATAGTTCGCATATTAAAAGAAGTGGAGTAAATTATATAGATAAATTAGATTATCAAGTGTATGAAAATTGGGAAGATTTTGTTAAAAAAAATCCAGGGAGCTATTATTATTTCACTAGATATGGGAGAAAGCCTCATACAGAATTTGATTATACTAAAGATAAAGATATTTATTTAATTTTTGGAAAGGAGTCAACTGGAATACCTAAAGAAATATTACAACATGATTTAGAACATTGTACCCGTATACCAATGACTCAAAATGTTCGAGCTCTAAATGTATCTAACAGCGTAGCTGTTGGAATATATGAAGTATTAAGACAGCAAAATTATAATGAATTGTTAAAGGAAGAACCACATAAAGGAGCAGACTATTTAGAAAGATAGGAGAGAAAATATGTTAGAACTAAAAAATATAACTAAAATTTATAAAGTAGCTGACATTAACCAAAAAGCCTTAAATAAAATTAATATTAAGTTTAGAAAAAATGAATTTGTTTCCATATTAGGTCAAAGTGGATCTGGAAAAACAACTATGTTAAATATTATTGGTGGACTAGATAACTATGATTCTGGTGATTTAATAATCAATGGAATATCTACTAAAAAATATACTGATAGAGATTGGGATACTTATAGGAATCATAAAATTGGCTTTGTTTTTCAAAGCTATAACCTAATATCTCATCAAACAGCACTTCAAAATGTCGAACTATCTCTAACGTTATCAGGAGTAAATAAAGCAACTCGTAGAAAAAAAGCTATAGCAGTTTTAAAAAGAGTAGGTTTAGAGAAAGAAATGAATAAAAGACCTAACCAAATGTCTGGAGGTCAAATGCAACGTGTTGCAATAGCACGAGCATTAGTTAATGATCCAGAAATACTTTTAGCAGATGAGCCAACTGGTGCACTAGACTCTGAAACAAGTATTCAAATTATGGAAATTTTAAAAGATATTGCTAAAGAAAAGTTGGTCATTATGGTTACTCATAATCCAGAGTTAGCTAATAAATATTCAACAAGAATAGTGAAGTTATTAGATGGAGAAATTATAAGTGATAGTAAACCTCACATTGAAGATGATATAGTAGAAAAAGAAAATAAAACTAAGAAAAGTAAAATGAGTTTTAAAACTGCTTTTGGTCTTAGTTTAAATAACTTAATATCTAAGAAAGGACGTACATTATTAACAGCTTTTGCTGGTTCTATTGGTATCATTGGAATTGCTCTTATTATGTCTTTATCAAATGGAATTCAAGAATATATTGATAAAACAGAAAAAGAAACTTTAAGTTCATATCCGATAAATATTCAAAAAGAATCTCTTGATATGTCTACACTTTTGCAAAGTTTAGTAAATACTCAAACGGACAAAGAATATAACGATAATAAGATTCATTCAGTAAATGTTATTGGTGATATGCTTACTGTAATAAATCAAAAAGTGAATAAAAATGATTTAAAATCATTTAAAAAATATTTAGAAGAGCATCCTGATATAAAAAATTATACATCTGATATTAAATATAGTTATAATGTAACAATGAATCTATATAAAAATGATACCGAAGAAATAGTAAGAGTTAATCCAACAACAGTCTTTGATTCTCTAGGAATGGGAACAAGTGATATTTCATCTGCTTATTCAACATACATGTCTAGTTATGATGTTTTCTCTGAATTACTAGATAATGAAGAATTGAATCATCAACAATATCAATTAGTAGATGGAAAATGGCCATCAAATTATAATGAAGTAGTCTTAATGGTTGACGAAAATAATCAACTACCAGATTATACATTATATAGTTTAGGAATATTATCTCAGGATGACCTAGAAAGAAAGTTCAATGATATTATTGCTGGAGAAGAAGTAAGTTTTGAAGAAACTTCATATGAAACAAAAGATTTATTAAATGTTTCCTTTAAATTAGTTCTTACACCAGACTTTTATGAAAAAAGTGGTGGTTTATGGATTGATAAATCAGAAGATGAAGAATATTTAAAAAATTTAATTAATGATGGTGAAGAAATTAAAATAGTTGGTATCATTAAACCCAAAGAAGAAGCAGTTGGTACTAAACAGACCGGTATCATTGGTTATACTCATGCCTTGACAGAACATATAATTAATGAAACAAATAAAAGGGAAATAGTTCGTGAGCAACTAGATAATCCTGAAACAAATGTTTTTACTGGTCAAGAATTTTCTAATAATACAAATTTTGATTATTCAAATTTATCACAAGAACAATTAGCTTACATTCAAAGTCTTTCACCTGAAGAATTAGCTGAAGTTATGGCAATGTACTCAGAAAATATGAAATCATCATATAAAGAAAATTTAATTAAGTTAGGCATTTCTGATTTATCAGACCCTGATACAATATCTATATACCCAAAAGATTTTGATTCAAAAGAAAATATTGAAAGTATTATAAATGATTATAATTCTGGTAAAACAGAAGAAGAAAAAATAACATATACAGATATAGTTGGAATAATGATGAGTTCTGTATCCACTATAGTTAATGTTATAAGTAGTGTTTTAATAGCCTTTGTAGCCATTTCATTAATAGTGTCTTCAATAATGATTGCTATTATCACTTACATTTCAGTAATTGAAAGAACAAAAGAAATAGGTATTTTAAGAGCTATTGGAGCATCAAGAAAAGATATTTCTCGAGTATTTAATGCTGAAACATTAATAGAAGGAGCCTCTGCAGGTATCATGGGAATTTTAATCACAATAATTTTAAATATACCTATTAATATCATTATCAAAAATATGGTAAATATAAGTAATATAGCAGTTTTACCAGTGAGAGGAGCAATCATTCTAATTATTATAAGCATCATATTAACTATTCTTGCTGGTTTTATACCATCAAAAATTGCTAGTAAGAAAGATCCAGTAGATGCATTAAGAACAGAATAAAGATATTCAAAAAGAATATCTTTTTTTTTGATTAAACTTTGTTAATTTAGCCATAATCTTTATGGAGGAAAAATTATGGCAAAATATAAAGTAGAAATAACAGGTATTAATACTAACGACCTAGAAGTACTAACTAATGATGAAATGACCGCTTTATTCAAGAAAAAGAAAGAAGATCCAGCAGCACGCGAGTTACTAGTAAATGGTAATTTAAAATTGGTTTTATCTATTCTAAAAAAGATAAATTATCGAGCAGAAAATATGGATGACTTATTTCAAATTGGTTGTATAGGTCTTTTAAAAGCTATTGATAATTTTGATTTATCTTATGATGTCAAATTTTCAACTTATGCTGTACCAATGATTTTGGGAGAAATAAGGAGATATCTTAGAGATAACAATAGTATTAGAGTAAGTCGTTCAGTAAAAGATTTAGCTTATCGTATTTTAAAATTAAAAGAAGATTACTACACTAAAAAAGGAAAAGAAATAACTATAGAAGAATTATCTAAAAGTTTAGAAGTAACCCCATATGAAATAGTTAATGCCTTAGAATCATTAAAAGAACCAATTAGTATATTTGAACCAATTTATAATGATGGCGGAGATACTATATTACTTTATGATCAGATAGAAGATAAAAAAATAATACCATATGAATTATCGTCTAAGATAGCTTTAGAAAAAGCTATCTTAGATTTAGATAAAAGAGAGAACTATATCTTAAATCAAAGATATGTTATTGGAAAAACGCAAATGGAAATTGCTAAGGAATTAGACATTTCTCAGGCACAAGTTTCTAGATTAGAAAAAGGTGCTATAAAACAATTAAAAAAAGTCTTGAAGTAACACATATTTTCTTTTATAAAATAATATAATTAAAAGAAAAGAGGGATATATGAGACTATCAGAATTGCAAAGTAAAAAAATAATAAGTATGACCAATGGAAAAAATGTTGGTTCAATAATAGATGTAAATATAAATAAAAATGGTCAAATTGAATCCTTGATTATCGAATCGTCTAAAGGAATTTTTAGTTTAAATAAAGATATAGATGTAAAAATATATTGGAACGAAATTGAAAAAATAGGTGAAGATGTTATATTAGTAAAAAAAGAATATTAATATTATTTGTGTTATAATTAGTATGAGGTGTACAAAATGAAAGTAGTAGAGCTATTAAACAATCAATATGAAATTATTAGAAATGATAAAAATTGTTTTAACTTAGAAGAAATAAAAGAAAAAGCAACGGATTATTTTAGCGAATATGATTATATATTTGGAGATTTCTCTTATGATAAAGTACGCTTAAAAGGATATTATGACTCAACTAATAAAAAAGCTAACAATATCAATGATATTGAGCATTTAAATAGCTATATAGAAAACTATTGTAGCTATGGAGCTAAAGTTTTCTTATTAAAAAAAATACAATAAAGCACTTGTTTTTCATTAAAAGTATGTTAAAATATAATTATATGAATAATAAGGGAGGAATTCGTATTATGGAAAACCAAGAAGTACAAGAAAAAGTAGAAAAGAAAATGATGTCAATAGTTGCAGAAGATGGTTCAGTTGAAGAGGTTGAAGTTATTTTAGCATTTGAATTTAAGGATACTAAAAAAGAATACGTTATCTACACAAAAAATGAAAGAGATGAAAATGATAATGTGACAGTATATGTTTCAAATGTTGATCGTTCATCAGGAGAACCAAAATTATTAGGCGTTGAAGATGAAGAAGAATGGAATAAAATAAAAGACGTACTACGTGAATTATCAAAAGCCGAATAATTAAAGAGGAGGTTTATTATTATGAACAGTAACATTGAATTAAAAGAAATAGATGAGAGTATCTTAAACCAAGTAAAAAATCCAAGAAAAATCAAATTTAAGAATGTATCTTTCACTAATATTGGAAGAAAATTTGATGATTTTAGAGTAAAAAGATTAGAAAAGAAATTAGCTAAAGAAATTAAAAAAGAACTAAAATCAGAATTTACATCTGGAGATTTGAAAAAGGGATTAACAGATTCTTCACGCGCTGAAAGAATTTTAGTAAGAAAGTCTCTTGCTATAACTAGGTTAGAAGAAAAAATTAACTTTTTAAAATTCGGTGAATTACCATCAAAAGCTGCTGCAGAATATAGAGCAATCAAATTAAAAGATAAGATGATGCAAAATCTTCGTGTTAACATATATGGCTTATATTCAGTTCCAGAGGACAAAAAAGAAGAAGTATTCAAAGAAGTTCCAGAAACGAATGAATCTGATACAAATAAAGTAATTGAAGAAGAAATTAATAAATTAAATGATAAGATGAATCAAATGGAAACACCAACAGACAAAGAAATAAAAACATCTTTAGAAAATAAAGCTGAAGAAAGTGTTAATGTTGATAACCTATCAGTTGCTGATATAAAACAAACAGTTGAAGGTATGTTTAATGAAGAAAAAAATAATCTTCAAACTGAAGATGTTCAGAAAGCAGTAGAAGAAGGTTTAAATCAAGTTCACGTCGAGGATTATACAGAAGAATATGTAAGTCCGATTAAACCTATCGTTCCAATTAAAACTAGAAAAATTCCAGATATTGGGCTTGCTAAAGTTTCTCCTAATATTCCAGTAAAGGGACTTAATGATGACATTTTTAGTAAAGATAATGCTGTTGAAATAGAAGAACCAAAAACAGAGGCTACAAGAGACTTACCTGTAGTTACTCCAGATCGTGAAGAAATGTCTTTATATGAAAAGACTAAAAACAGTATAAATGAATTGAACAATCTATATGATCAATTAGGTGAAGTTAAGATGGATGATCAAAAAACTAGAGATGAACTTACTCAAAAAGTAGTCAAATTACAAGATGAGATAATTAAAAATAAAGAACTTCTATCAGAAGAAGAAAAGATTGCTTTAGAACAAGAGTTCTCAGAAGAGCCAAAAGAAGAGTCTAAGGAAGAAGTTAAGGAAGATATTGGATTTGATTTCAGTGAAGCTTCTGCTAAAGATATTGAAAATGCTGTAGAAAAAGTAAAAAACACTTCTGATTTAAGAGCAATGGCTGAAAGAATTAGAATTCTTCAAAATGAAGATAAAATTATTCAAGCAAGAGTAGAACAAGCAAAAGCTGAAGAAGAAGCAAAGAGTAAAGCCTATGATGAAACAATTAAGAAACTTATTCAATATGGAAATGAACTTGAAGCTAAATGCAACAAAAATATTGAAAAAGAAACTGAATTGAAGAATAAAGCAAGAGAAAAAGATGCAGCTATTAACTTTATGTTACAAGCTATGGAAAAGCCTACTCAAGGTATTGAAAAGAAGAAATAATTCTTCTTTTTTTTTATCTTCAGAATATAATGTACTATGAAAAGCTTATTTATGTATAATTATAACTTTAAAAACCCTATTGTAACTAAAAATAACATGGATTATTACGTTAAGGAAAAAAATAAAATATATTTATTCAAATTAGTACAAATAGAGGAAATTAAGTATTTAAACTATACAAATAAAGATCCTAGTTTTTATAAATGCTTAAAAAATATTGATGATCAATATGTAACCTACTATCAAAAAAAATCTTACATATTATTAGAAATAAACAATAAAATTGAAATATCCTTTGAAGAAATTCAGCAAGACAATATGTTAGATAATATAAACGATCATAAAAAGACTTGGCTAGAATTATGGAAAAATAAAATAGATAAAATTGAAAATAATATTAAGAGTAATAATCAAACCTCTTTTTTAGAAACTAATGATTATTATTTAGGTATGGCTGAAAATGCTCTTTGTTTTTTAGAATATAATAAAGAATACATAAATAGTAAACAACTAAGTATTTGTAGAAAAAGAATTAACAATAAAAATTATCGACTTCCCAATAATGCAATCATTGACTACAAAGAAAGAGATTTCGCTGAATATATAAAATATTTATTTTTTTCTAAAAATGAAAAAGAAAGCCTAAACTTTCTTAAAAAAATAAATTTTAATAAATATAATAAATACTTAGTATTTGCAAGATTATTATTGCCAACATATTATTTTGATCTTGTAGAAGATACACTTATTACTAATAAAGATGAGCAACAAGCTCTTAATAATTTCATAAAAAAGGTTGATAGTTATGAAATGTTGTTAAGTAAAATCTGTCAAATATTATTTGAAGATCAAATAGAAATAGAATGGTTAAAAAAAAGCAAATATTAAATATTTGCTAATCAACATTAATAACTTCTTTAACTTCTGGAATTTCTCCAACTATCATTTCTTCAATACCATCTTTTAAAGTGACATCTATTAGTGCACAATCCTTACAAGCTCCAGAAAGTCTTACATAAGCTTTGTTATCTTCATATTTGACAAACTCTAAGTTTCCACCATCACTTATGATAAATGGACGTATTTTATCGATTAAAGCAATGATTTTTAATTTAATATCTTCATTATTCATTTAAATCACCAAAGAGAGTATAGCACAATAATAATGTTTTATCAATTTTCTTTTTATAAAACAAAATAATATGTTATAATAAGAAACAAGGAGAAGAAATATGGAGAAACTTAAAGAAAACGATGTAGTAGTAGGAATAGTAACTGGAATAGAGTCTTATGGTATATTCGTTAATATAGATGAGTATACAGGATTGATTCATATTTCTGAAATATCTGAGAACTTTGTTAAAGATGTTCATGATTATGCTAATATTGGAGATAAAATAAAAGCAAAAGTTATTGAAATAGATGAAGATAAACATCAATTAAAACTAAGTATTAAAAGATTAGAACCTCCTAAAAAGAAATCTAATAGAGAAAAAATTAAAGAAACAACAATGGGTTTTTCCTCAATAGAAAACCATATGCCAATGTGGATTAGGGACAAAATTAACGAAATAAATAAAAAATTGTAAAAAAGAATAAAAAAAACCCGAAAAAATGTTGACAAATAAAGATTAAATTGGTATATTTAAATACGTCAACTGATGAAAAAATTATATACTTGGGCGATTAGCTCAGTTGGTTAGAGCACCTGCCTTACAAGCAGGGGGTCACAGGTTCGAGTCCTATATCGCCCAC
>CALVOV010000021.1 GCA_944350385.1 uncultured Bacilli bacterium | reverse complement strand
TTTAGGTGGAATGCCTGCTATGGTTAAAAAAGAAAAAGTTTCTATATGGTACGAGGGCTGGGAGGCTGAAATTTGGAAGAATAAAGTAGAAAAACTTCGAATCTGTATGGGACTTTAATTTTTGATAAACAAATTAACAATACTAGAAAACATACAATAAGATTTAATTTAATTAAATTAGGGAAAAATAGTTATAATCTAAGATATGGTATTTTTATTTTAGTTATAATAATTTTTTGTGTTGGCTATATATTTAAAGATAATATTCAAATCACATATAGTAATGAAACAAATGAAATATCAAAAATTTTTCCTAAAACTAATAAACTAGAAATAATTTATAACAATAAAGATTCTTCTAAAATGGCAGAAATTTGCCAAAATATAACTGGGAAAAACATAGTTAATGTTTTATGCTATGAAAATACAATCAATGAAAAAGTAACATCATCTAATATGCAGGATAAATTAACTAATACTACATTAGATAAAGATTTAATAAAATTAGTTTATTATAATTACTATAATAGTAATTATGCTCCAGAGATTACACTAAACGAACTTAGCGATTTTATTGAAAGTAAAAACTTAGATTTGAAAAACGAATTTAGTAAAATAAAATATTATACTGACTCTTTTGAATTTAATAAACCAAGAACTAACCAAGAATTAGCAACTATTTTAAATGTAAATGAAAATAGAATTAAAAACTTCCAATTAAATAGAATATCCTTATCAATTAAAGACTTTCTTAAATCATCTCTAAATAGTAGTCTACCAGAAGATACTAGAAATACCCTTGACAATTTAACTTTTTCAAATATTCAATATAACATTGATACTATGTCTAAAATATTACATATTAATAAAGAAAGTATGAACAATTTATATCTATCATATTATAGTATAAATAATCTTGATACTACTTTAACTATGCAAGAATTTTCCAATTATGTATTAAATAATTCTAATATTACATCTATGTTTACAGAAGAAAAAATAGCTAAAATTAAAAATATTAATTTATTTACCAATCAAGAATTAGTAAATAAAAAAATGTCTAGTCAAGAACTAACTAGTTTATTTAATCTAGATAAAGATAGTGTAGATAAGATATTGAGAGAGACTTTAGAAAATGGTATTAATAATAATAAAACTACTTTAGAAAATGCCATATGCTATTTAATCTCTATAAAAGATCCTCATATTCAAAATATAAATAATGTATTAGAAATTTATACTATAATCAAAGATATACCAAATGAAAAACTAGATCAAAATACTTGGTCCTCAATATTTGATAATTTAGATTCTAATTTAATTTCTAAAGTTTATGAACTAAACACGAACCCTACCTTAACAATTCAAGAACTTTGTGATTTTATTATTAAAGATTTAGCTACAATAATTTCTGAAAATACTTATCAAGCAATAGTTACTTTAAAAAAATTAGTAGAAAATCAGCCAAACTTAGTATTAACAAATATAGAACAAATAGAAGAATTATTAAATTTAAATGAAGAAGATACATATTATTTAATCTCAAATTATTATAAAATATCTCCAAAAGACTTTGTTACTTACATTATTAATAATAAATCCAATGTATCTAAAGAACTAGTAGATGTTTATAAACTAATTTCCAATCCTAATTATAAATTTAATCATCAAGAAATGGCTGCTTATCTAAATATTAATGATAATACTATTAAATATATTTATGCTCTAAATAGCTATTATAATAAGACACTTAATATTTCAGAGTTAGTTAATTTTGCTGCAACAGAAAAAGATATTCATCTAGATCAAGATACTTTAGATAAAATAATATACTATCACAATATTTTAATTAACTTAAATAATAACACAAAATATAACTATATTGATATGTCTAACATATTAGGCATAAATAATAGCATAACAATGGATGTATATAATCAATATACAAACAATTATTCCTTAAAAGAAATAAATAATGTTCTAATTCACAATAAAAGCATTAATAACATTATAAATAGTAGTATTAATAACATTAAATATACTCCTGAAGAAGCTTACGATGTCTTAAGCCCCTTAATTGACATTGAACAAAATAAACTCTCTATAACCTACTTATATTATGCTAGTAATATGTTTTATGATAATAATTATAAATTAACAATAGAAGAATTTATTAATCATCTAGAAAAATCAGATTTTATAAAACTTATCAAAAGCCCTGATAAAGATAATATATTCCTATTGAAAAGAGAAATAGAAGAAATAAAAGAAAAATTAATAGGAAATGATTATTCACGTGTGATAATTGATACTACATATCCAATTGAGTCTGAAGAAACTTTCAATTTCTTAGAAAAAATAGAAAATGAAATAGGAAATAATGCATACTTAGTTGGAGATATATTATTACCATATAACCTACACAAAACATTTTCAAAAGACATTAATATCATTTTCATAATGAATGTTATTCTTTTATACCTTTTTCTTTTAATTATTTTTAAGTCTTTAGTTATTCCACTAATTATTATAATATTTTCTAATTTCTTACTATCATTATCACTTAGTTTTTTACTTTTATTAACCAATAATATTTCCTTTATTTCTATTTTTATTATGCAATTAATTTCTTTAACTATCATTGTAAATTACATTATTTATCTTACAGCAAACTATACTGAATTTAGAACAACTTATAACAAAAAAGGTGCAATAATTAATACATATAAACATACGACTCGTACCATCTTAATAAGCTCATCAATCTTAATATTTTTAACACTTATAACAGGCATAAAATCAATAGTATTATTTAATGCTTTTATTATAATTTTTTGTTCAATTATCATAATATATTTTACTTTGCCTGCTATATTAGCTACATTAGATAAAATAATTATCAAGAAAGACTAATTTTATAGTAAATACCTACCTAATTATGATATTATTAATATAGTAGAGGAGGTAAATAATGACACCACATATAGAAGCAAAAGAAGAGGATATTGCAAAGACAGTTATTATGCCAGGAGATCCTTTAAGATGTAAAATGATAGCTGAAAAATATCTTTCTAATTACAAGTTAGTAAATCATATAAGAAATCAATTAGCTTATACTGGATATTATAAAGGTAAAAGAGTTACTATTTTTTCATCAGGAATGGGAAATCCTAGTATGGGAATCTATTCTTATGAATTATTTAAATTTTATAATGTAGATGAAATAATTAGAGTAGGTAGTTGTGGATCTTTTAAAGAAGAATTAGGACTATATGAAGTAATATTAGTAGACAATAGTTATTCACTTTCAAATTATTTAAATGAATTAACTGATGAAAATAGTCGCCTACTATCAAGTAATAAAGAACTAAATACAAATATCTATGATGCAGCTAAAAAATTAGGAATAACTCTAAATTATGGTAACGTATTCTGTACTGATGTTTTCTATAACCATGTAAATATGGAATATTTAAAAGAAAATTATAATTGTCTTGCTACTGAAATGGAAACATTTGCTTTGTTCAGTAATGCTAAAATGTTAAACAAAAAGGCTTCTGCCATTTTAACAGTATCAGATAATCTAATAACTCATGAAGAAACAACAGCAGAAGAAAGACAAAATTCTTTTAATTCAATGATTGAATTAGCTCTAGAATCAGTAAAATAATTAAATTTTTAGATAAACCATTGACATAGTAATGGTTTTTTCTATATATTGAAGATGTATATACAATTCAGGGGGAATCACATATGGAACAATTAGATGAAAATAAAAGATGTATAGCAAGTCTACTACAAAGACAATATTTAGAAGAAGGAGAAGCAATATTTTCATATATTAATACAATAATAGGATATTATGATCCTGAAACAGGTATTATCATGGATGATCAAGCTAGAGAATACTTCTCGCTTAATACTATTGAGGCATTCTATGATTCAAAACCTTATGTCTGTGGTAATATAATAAATCTTGACGAGGCTTATAAAAAATATACAGATGGTCAAACAACAGAAATACAAGACTTATTTGATGCATTTGATTTTGAAGAATCTAAATACTTTTATTTAGGAGAAATTGATGAAGAGGGAGATATAACTTTCTTAAAAATAGATTATTCAGATACTTTATATAACTATAAACAACAAGTGAAGAAGAATTTAGCAACTAAAAATAAAGACAATAACACAATAGCAAAAAAAGATATAGAAAAGAAAATAGAAGAAAATAAATATACTAAAGAAGAATTAAAAAAATTAAAAAAAGATTTAAAAGATTCAACTCCAAAAAGTGAATTTATCAATAATAAAGGAATTATTGATGTTAATGGTTTATATAAAAAGGTAACAAAAACACTAATTGCTCAAGATGAACCAGTACGTCGAATGATAATAGAAATAGCTAGAATGCAACTAGATGACAATCAAAGATATGGTATTCTTCTTACTGGAAATACAGGAGTAGGCAAAACAGAATTAATGAAACTAATCTCTGAAAACATCAAACGACCTTTTTTAACGATTGATACTACTCAATTAACATCTCCTGGATATGAAGGGAAAAATATTGAGCAATGTTTATGGGAATTATATGAATTATGTGGTCGTGATATAAAAGCTGCTGAAAAAGCAATCATATTCTTTGACGAAATTGATAAAAAGGGCTCAGCTAGAAAAGATGATGTAGGAGGAAAAGCAGTACTGAATGTACTACTAAAATTTTTAGATGGAACCAAATATCATGCAACAGCATCATCTCAAGGACTGGGCTCTATGAATGGAATAAATATTGATACTTCTAAAATGTTAGTTATTGCTGGTGGAGCATTCACAGATGTCTATAAACATGAAGATAAGGCAACTATTGGTTTTTCTACACAAAAAGATAAACAAAAATATGAACCAACTATTGATGATTTTGTTGAAAAAGGTATGATGACTGATGAATTTATGGGTAGAATGCCAATAATAATCAGATTAAATGATTTAAATCAAAAAAGTATGATTGAAATATTAAAAAAATCCGATAAGTCACCAATAAAAATTCAAAAAAATAAATTTAAACAGCTTGGAGTAAACTTAAAATTCACTGGCAAAGCTTTAGATGAAATTGTTGATAAAGCAGTACAAAGAAAAACAGGAGCTAGAGGATTAGCAGGCATTGTTTCTAATGTTACATATAAACCATTTGATTATGCAATAACTAATATGGGAGTAGCGGAAGAAATATTAATTACTGATGAAACAATTAAAGATATTAATAAATTTGTAGTAAAACAAAAGAAAAAGAAGATATCTAAAAACTGATATCTTCTTTACTTCTTTATATAAGTTTTCTTCTTTTCTTTAAATTCATCTTTTTCAATACTATTAACATATTTTAATTCGTGATAATCAACAAATAAAACATTATTTAAACCAAAATTTTCAAAATAGTCACTGGCTTCAGCTCTGTCTGGCAAATAAGTATCATAATAAAAATTTATTATTTTATTAAATCTATTACGATAAAATTCACAATTTTCTTTTACTATTGTATAGCCAGGAACTCTTTTTATAGAACTACCATCATATTTTAAACCAGCTATATACATTTTCTTTATATTACCAACATAAATTTGAATAGCCATAATTATTCCTCCTTAATGGCAAATATTATATATATAAAGTAAAAAATAAACAATATATTGTAGAAAAAAATAAAAAAATAGTTCAGAAGTATTGTCAAACCTTATTAAATATGATAATATCATATTGCTTGTTATTTATGGCGAGATAATTCAGTTGGCTAGAATGTTCGGTTCATACCCGAAATGTCGGGGGTTCGAATCCCTCTCTCGCTACCAATTTTGAGTATTTTACTAGGTATTTCACCTAGTTTTTTTTATTTTGCTTTATATAATTTTATTATGTTTTAGATAATATTACTAAATATAGTTTTTCATATCAAAATTTTATGGTTTCAATCATTATTTATCTAGCAATAAAATTTTTGTTACATCGACGATGTTTTTAGATATAATAAACATAAAGTTAAAGGAATATATTTATATGTAAATATGATGTAAAACAATATACTGCTTTATTTACGTATAAATGTTTATATTTTATAATATATTCAATAAAAGGAGTGATAACATGAAATATTATTGCATTGGAATTAAAGGAACAGGAATGTCTACCCTTGCACAAATTTTAAGTGATTTAGGAAATACAGTTAGTGGTTATGATGATGCTGTTGGGCACAAATTTACTCAAGATGGATTAGAAGAGAGAAATATTCCTATTTATTATGATCATGATCATGAAATAGATCCTGATACTATCGTTACATATAGTGTAGCTTTTAGCGAAGATCATCCAGAGATGAAAAGAGTAAAAGAATTAGGATTAAAAATTAAAAAATATAATGAAATAATGGGCGATATTATTAATCTATTTAAAACTATTGGAGTTAGTGGTACTCATGGAAAAACATCTACATCATCAATGATTCGCCATATTTTAGAAAATACTATTGGTTGTAACTACTTCATAGGAGCAGGAGATGGTCATGCTTCATTAGACAATCAATATTTTGTAGTAGAGTCAGATGAATTTAATAGACATTTCACTGCCTATCATCCTACTTATTCAATTATCACTAATATTGAAACTGAACATATGGAAATTTATAAAGATATAGATGATATCCGTAATACATTTGAAATATTTGCTAATCAAACAAAAGACTTAGTTATTGCTAATGGTGATAATGAGCAAGTAAGAAATATTGATTATAAAACTAAAGTACTATTCTATGGCTTTAATGAAAATAATGATATTGTAATTAAAAATATTGAATTATTAGAAACTGAATCAAAATTTGATTTAATAGTTGAAGGAAAAAATTTTGGTACTTTTGAAATACCATTATTTGGTAAACACATGATCATGAATGCTGCAGCAGCAATAACAATGTGCTATAAAATAGGAATTAGTTTAGAAGATATCAAAAAATATTTAAAGACTTTTATTAATGCTAAAAGAAGATTTGCTATTGAAGAAGTAAATGGAAGTATAATAATAGATGATTATGCTCACCACCCAACAGAAATTAAAGTTACTTTAGAAGCAGTTAAACAAAAATACCCAAATAAGCGTTTAGTAGTCGTATTTGTTCCTAATACCTATTCACGTATTAAGGACTTTACAAAAGAGTTTATTGAAGCCTTTAGAATAGCTGATAAAACATATTTAACAGAAATTGATTCTAATAGAGAAAAACAAGAAGATTATCCAGGTGTTTCTTCTAGATTAATCACAGATGCTTTAGAAAATGGTGAAATTATATCATTAGATACAATAGATAAATTAAGTAGTGAAAAAGACTCAGTAGTATGCTTTATGGGATGTGCTTACGTCGATAATTTAATTAATGCATATAAAGATTTATTAAAATAAAAACACAGCTTTACAATAGTAAAGCTTTTTTTATTGTTTTTTATAAAAAACTATGATATAATATTGAAGCTTTATCAAAAGGGGAAATATATAATGGAGTCAAATAATCACAACGAAAAATTAAAAAAGTTATTAGAAGCAAAAGAAAAAATCCAACAAATGGAAAAACAATTAGTAGTAAAAAGCAGTGATACATCATTAAAAGAAGCAATGAGTAGTTTAAAAAATAAAAGAGATTTAAATATTGAGGAAAAAATTAACAATATCATAACAAACTCATTTGAAAGTGTATTATTGCAAGCAAGACAAATAGCAAACAAAGAAACTGAAGTAGTCTTTTTATTTGATAAAAGTGCCTCTTGTAATGGAGTAGAATATACTACTGTTAATGAATTTAGTAGAGTAATAGCAAGAGAAAATTTTAAAAATAGGAAAGACATAATTTCAACAATTTTATTTAACGATAAGATGGAAACTATTCATGATAGATTAGCAGTTAGAGAAGTTAAACCTTTTACTTACATTGCTAGTGGGAATACAGCTCTTTATGACACTCTAGGTACACAAATACAAAAAATAAAAAAAGAGCAAATGAAAGATTCTAAAATACCAGATAAAACAATCTTCGTAATTATGACTGATGGAGAGGACAACTCCAGCAAAAAATATTCTGCTTACCAAATTAGAGAACTAATAGAAGAACGTATTCAAGCAGGTTGGGAGTTCATTTATCTAGGAGTAAATGTTAATGTAGCAAATGAAGCCAGAAATTTAGGAATAAAACCTAGTAATGCCATTGAATATGATCAATATAGATTATCAGATAATTTTGAAGCAATAAAGAAAGCATTAGATAGTGTTGCAAATACTGGAAATATTACCGAAGACTGGAGTAAACCAATTACTGATAACAGATTATTAGATAAAGATAATCCAAAAAAATACTTGAAAGGTTAAAATAAATGAAAAAAAATTATTATGAAATATTAGGAGTGAATCCTTCAGCAACCCTAGAAGAAATTCAAAAAAAATATCGTGAATTAGTAAAAAAATATCATCCAGATATCTGTAAAGACCCTGATGCAGCAGAAAAAATAAAAGAAATTAATATTGCATACGATACATTATGTAATAAGGAAAAAAGAAAACAGTATGACATTAAAATAAGTACTGAATCTAACACTGAAAAACAAAATGAGGAAGTAAATTTTGATGAAGAGCTTAATAATTTAAATAACAAAGAAAAGGAAAATGTTAAAAAAATAGCTTTTCAAGAAATGCTAAAAGAATGTTTAAATACAATAAATGATATTAAATTATTTAAAAATAATATTTTTGAGTCATTAATAAGTGAAAAAATTCCAGATGAAGATGATTATCTAAGTGAAGTAGAAAAATGGTGGGAGTTAGCCTCTAGTTATATAAAAGAATTAAACAAATTAAAAGTAGAAGCAGAAACATTAGATATGTCATATTGCAATAATTCTATCAATGAAGTTATTAATGAAATGTTAGATGAAATGAAGAATATGCCTTTGTCAATTTTAGACGCTAAAAACTATATTTCTTCACATGAACATAAATTAAAAATATTAAATGAAGCTAAAAAAACAATTGCCAGTTACTATAATACATTAGAAAATTATGTAAATAACATGTATGAAAAAATTGTCTTCGAGTTTATCAATAATGAAAATTATCAAACTTTTAAAAATAGTGAATTATCTAAATTGATAGGTATGAATAAGAAGCTTATTACTATAAAAAAAATATATAAAATATATAAATATGATCAAAGTGAAATAAATAATATTAATAATTTGTTAAAAACAATAGAAAAAGCTAAATCAGTATTGCAGCCAGATTTTTCTAAATTAAAGAAGATTGCTTTGGATGATTATGCAAGTTCTAAAATAGAAGAAGTATGTAAAAATATTGATATATTTGAAAATGAAATTTATTTTTTAGAAAATAATATGAAAGAACGCATTGGTAATATAGTTACTAAAAGTGAAATATTAGAGTTGGAAAATAAATTTAAAGTAATTAAAAGTGACATAAATCTTCTTAATATGTTAGCTAAAAAGCGTGAACAAAAAATTGATTTTAAACAAGAACTAGGTAACACTATTGAAACTAAGATGGAAAAATTCAAATTAAAAAGAGAAGAACACCTTAGAGTATTCTTTGATTTATATGATGAAAGCAAAGATAAAAATAGTATTTTAAGTGTAATGTTTAGTGATAATAAACTACTAACAGGAGCTAATATTTTAGTAGGAGCAGCAGCTATTACTTCCCTTGTAATAAAAAAACCAAATATATCAATACCAGTATCTGCCTTCATAACAGGTCTTAACATTACAAATTCATATCTAAAAGCTAAAATATATAAACAAAATGTTATAAAAGCAAAATTAATAATTGATAGAAATGATGATACTAAAACAGAATATGAAGAATATTTATCTACTAAAAATAAACAAAAACAAAAAAAGAAAAAAAATTAAGGTATTGTAATAAAGAAAATTTAATGTTAGAATATTAATGTCTTTCGAAAGAAAGAATAATATTTGGCGTGTTGGTGAAGTGGCTTAACACATTGCCCTCTCAAGGCAACATTCACGGATTCGAATTCCGTACACGCTACCAAATAGCTTATAACTAGATAGAAATATCTAGTTTTTTTATATTTCTATTTATGTAGTATAGACAAAAATTATTTTATAAGTCATAATAAAAATAGAAGTGAAGAAAGGGTTTTTATATGAATATAGAATTAGAATACATAAATGTTGAATATACAGAAAAGGATTTACATTATATAAATATATTAACTAAAAAAATTGATATTGATACAAGAGAAATTGCCAGTTTCTTTTCTATTAAAAATTTAAATCCCAAGGTAAATTTGAAAATATTTAACGATATTAGTCAATTTCGTTATGAATGTAGTAAAACCTATCCAATGCTAGATTCAAATGGTAATCTACCAGAAAGTGTATGTACTTATTTGATTGATAATAATATTTATGTTTTAACTTATGATGAATTCTTAAAAATTAAAGATCATCATAATTATACACTTGATGACTTGTTAAGATTAATACTTCAAGAATTTGTTTATTACTGTTTCAGAAATAAAAAATGTAGTCAAACATATCCTTGGTTAGAAGAAGGACTTGCATTAACTTTATCACATCAATATGATGATAGTTCAATAAATTTCACTGCTACATATGATGAAATAATTTATGGTGGAGCAACTGCTCAAAGTTATTATGCAATGTTTAAATATGTACTAGACTTTTATGGAAATGATTATATTAAATTACTAATTAGTGACTTTGATTTATTAGAAACAGATACACCTAAACTATATGAAGAAGCAAAAGAAAAATATAGTAAAAAATAGGAGACAAGATGGAGTATATAAAAAAAACAAACCAAATAATTTACAAAGATGGGGATAGAGTTTTAGCAGGTATTTCTTTTCCAAAAGATGAATACGGAGTCTATGATATTAATCATACCTATGTAGAACCAGAGCTTCGTGGACAAGGAATCGGTAAAAAACTAGTTGAACTAGCAGTTGAAGAAATAAAAAAAGATACTGGAAAATGGGTAGCAAGTTGCCCATATGCTAATAAAATTTTAAACAAAAATAGTAGTAGTGGAAATAATAAAATTAACTTAGATAATCTAAATATATTTAATGAAAATATTGATTTAAACAAATACATAACATTCAGAGAAGAAATAAAAAAAGAAATGGAAAATCCTGATTGGTTAGGCGATTTTTCTAAAGAAGATTTAGAATATTTACTTGCTAATAAATCACGAATTTGGTTATGGTATGATAAAGATACCCCCGTATGTTCTATGATGTTTATTCCAGCAACTCATAAAGATATAGAAAAATTTGGCTTAGACCTAGATTACTTAAAAGTTGTTGACTATGGACCAATGATGGTGAATAAAAATTACCGTGGTAACAATCTACAACTTCAAATGCTAAAAAAATTGGATGAATATTCAAAAAAAGAAAATTATCATTTTGCTATTTCTACTGTTCATCCAGATAATATTTTCTCTATTAAAAATTTAGAAAAAGATAAATTTAAAAAAGTTGGTAATAAAGAATTTAAAAGAGGCGTCAGAAACATTTATTTAAAAATTTTAGATGAATAAACTAATTAAATAAACATAATATTTAATGGTGATAATATGTTTAATATGCAACAAGCTGAATATGCTGCTAACATTCTTAATGTAAAATTTGATAAATTTACTAAAGAAGAGTTTTTAGATGGAATAAATATCGAATTAGAACATGGTAGAGTAGATCAAAGAACAAATGTTACCAACGATAACCTAATAATAACAGCTAAAATTGCTTTAGCTCATTTAAATGAATACCAAAACTATTACAATAAAGAGTATGGTTTAAGACAATTTGAAAAATATTTAGATTTCCGTCTAAAACAAGATAATTATGAAAAAAGAATGTGATTAACATTCTTTTTTCAGAAACTTTTCACAAAAAAAGAACTATTTTTCACAAAAACACCACATTTATCTAGTATATTATACATGAAATATATTTAAGATATATTTTAATTAGGAGGAATGTAATATATGGATAAAACAAAAGATAAGAAGAAAAGTTCATTATTAATAATCATTGTTGGTTTATTTTTAATAATATGTATATTAGGTTCATTAATTTTTAAATTTGCTTTAGATAACTCACTATTAGACCTAGATTTTCTAGAAGATAAAGCATCCTTAAAATACACAGAAACAAATAATAATATAAAAGAAGGAATTTATATTACAGATGTTTCCGATATTGTTAGTGATGTGATGCCTTCTATAGTATCAATTACTAGTAAAACTTTAATTTCCAATGGTTTCTTTAACCCAAGTTTTTGGGGAGGAAATTCATATGCAGAGGGTGCTGGAAGTGGAATAATTGTTAGTGAAACAGATGATGAAATACTAATTTTAACTAATAATCATGTTGTTGCCGATGCTACAGAATTAAATGTTCAATTTATTGATGATGAAAGTGTTGATGCTACTATAAAAGGAACAAATGAAAGTAGAGATCTTGCTGTTATTTCTGTTAAGCAAAGTGACTTAAAAAATGAAACTAAAGAAAAAATAAAAATAGCAACCATAGGTGATAGTACTAAGCTACAAGTAGGTGATGGAGTTATTGCAATAGGTAATGCTTTAGGTTATGGTCAATCAGTTACAACTGGGGTAGTAAGTGCATTAGAGCGTGAAATAACAATTGATAATTATACCAATAAAATGATTCAAATAGATGCTGCAATTAATGGTGGTAATAGTGGAGGAGCCCTTCTTAATAGTAATGGAGAAGTAGTAGGAATTAACTCAGCAAAATATTCTTCTTCCGGTTCAAATACTAGTGTCGAAGGTATGGGATTTGCTATACCTATTTCCGATGTTGATGATTTAATTGAAGATTTAATTAATGGAAAAGAAACAGATGAAAATGTTAGTTCAAATATCAAACTAGGTGTTGAAGGAAAAATGATTAATTCAGGTTTTATTACAGGCTTTTATATTTCTAATGTTGAAGAAAATAGTATAGCAAGCAAAAATAATTTAAAAGCTGGTGATATCATTGTTGAAATAGATAATAATGAAGTAACAAGTACTGATACTATAACTAATGTTTTAAAAAATAAAAAAACCGGTGATGATTTACAATTGATTATTCTTTATCAAAGTGGTAGACAATACCTTGAAAAAGAAATAAATATAAAAATAGATTAATTATAAACTTTCCTATTAATTCTTTAAAAGAAAAAGTTAAATTTGACTTTTTCTTTTATTTTTTATTTTAAAATTTTAATACTTTGCAAAAAAAATAAATTATTAATGCAAAATCTTTAAGTTTAAAAATATCCATGCTATAATGATTTTATAAAATAATAAGTAAAGGAGTTTTATTTTATGAATATGAAAAAAATAATTAAGTTTTTTGCTATGACATACTTAATTACATGGACTGCATGGGGGTTAAGAGCCATACTTACTTCCCTAGATATAATCAATGCTAATAGTATTATTGCTTGGTTGATTTATGGTATTGGATCTTTAGGACCAACTATTACGGCAATTTCAATGATTGAAGATAAAAGTTTAAAAGGAATTAGTAACTTCATCTTTAACCATAATAAAAATACTATAGGATACTTACTATTCTTCTCAATACTATACAGTTCAGCTTTCTATTTTTCTAGTTTTACTATTGTAGAAGGACAATCTATTATAATGGCACCTATTCTTTTTATAGTTATGTTAATAATAGGTGGAGGAAATGAAGAATTAGGTTGGAGAGGGATTGTTCAGCCAGAACTAGAAAAAAAATTTTCTACTTTTGTTAGTAGTATCATTATTTCAGTTCCATGGTCATTATGGCATTTACCTTTTTGGTTTACAAAAGGTGATAGTCATGTAGGATTACCATTTTTATTATTCTATGTTTCTATACTATTGTTAAGTATTATGTTAGGAGCAATTAGAAAAAGAACAAATAGCATATTCTATTGTGCAATTCTTCATGCAGTATTCAATGTAGTATCAACATTAATAGTTTATGAATTTAATATTATTCTTATATCAGGATATATTATAGCGTTAGTTTCTTCTTATATTTTCAGCCATATGCCAGAGAAAAAGAAAGAAGAAAATGAAATAATAGAAGAATTAAATTAATAAAAGATAGAATAGCCTATCTTTTTTAAAATAAGGAGTTATTATGTCAAAATTATATTTTCGTTATGGTGCAATGAATTGTGGAAAAAGTACTGCTTTAATGCAAGTTGCACATAATTACGAAGAGAATAATAAAAGGGTAGTTGTAATAAAATCTAGTTTAGATACTAAAGCAGGAAACAATCTACAATCAAGAATTGGAATAGAACGTAAGGTCGATATTTTACTCCCATATTCTAAATCATTAGAAAAGTATTATGACGAATGGAATAATAATATCGATTGCATCTTAGTAGATGAAGCACAATTTTTATCAACAAAGCAGGTAGAAGAACTATGGTTTGTAACTAAAATGTATGATATTCCTGTTATCTGTTATGGTTTAAAAACAAATTTTCAAAGTCACCTATTTGAAGGTAGTACTAGATTATTGGAGCTAGCAGATGAAATAGAAGAATTAATAACAATATGTGAATGTGGGAAAAGAGCAAAATTTAATGCTCGTTTTGTAAATAATAAATTTACTTTAGAAGGTGACTCTATTGTTATAGATGGATCTAACAATGAAGTTACATATAAGCCAATGTGTGGCAAGTGTTATATCTTAAATAAAAATAAATTATAAAAATATTTTTTTAATTCTAAAAATAATGTATAATGTTGATGAGAGTAGAGTGAAATATTATGAATAATTGTATACCGATAATTAAATTAAATGATGGAAATTGTATCCCACAACTTGGTATTGGCATGTATGTAATGTATGAAAAAGACAAATGTATAGCATCTATTAGAGAAGCTTTAAGACTTGGAATTCGTCACATTGATACTGCTGTTTTTTATAAAAATGAAAAATTCGTAGGAGAAGCAATTAAAAATTGCGGAGTTAATAGAGAAGAAATATTTATTACTACTAAAATTTGGTTGGATCAATATGGTGAGAAAAAGACTGCAAAAGCGATAGAAGAATGTCTAAAAAACTTGGATGTAGACTATATAGATTTAGTTTTATTGCATCAACAAGTTAATGATTATATTGGAGCATGGAAAGTTTTAGAGAAGTACAAAGATGCTGGCAAAATTAAATCTATAGGTCTTAGTAATTTTGATGAGAGTGGTATTAATGAAATTTTAAATATAGCAAAATATAAACCAGTCGTGAACCAAATTGAAGCTCACCCATATAACCACAATAGCAAAATAGCTGAAGTAATGAAAAAAAATGACATAAAATTTGAAGCTTGGTATCCGTTAGGACATGGAGATAAAAAACTATTGAAAGAACAAATCTTTGAAGAATTATCTAAAAAGTATAATAAAACTCCTGCTCAAATCATTTTAAGATGGCATATTCAAAAAGAACATATAATATTTCCAAAAGCCTCTAATCTTAATCATATTAGAGAAAATGTTGATATTTTTGACTTTGAAATAAGTCAAGAAGATATGGATAAGATAGATAGTTTAAATAAGGAAAAATCATATCTGTTTGTACCAGTACCTCTTTATAGATTTATAATGAAATTTATAAAACATATAAGACTTCATTAATTGAGAATATTAAATTTAATATTCTTTTTCTTTTATACAAAATATGAGATAATAAATAACGATTGTTAGGAGGCAATGAAAATGAATGAAATAAAATGTCCCAATTGCGGTACCATTTTTCAAATTAATGAAACTGACTATGATAAAATTGTAAAACAAATCAGAAATCAAGAATTTACTAAAGAAATTGAAATTCGTGAAAAACAATATAAATTAGATAAAGATACTGCTATTAAATTAGAAAAAGAAAAAGCAGAAAAAATACTATTAGAAGAAATGCATAAAAAGGAGTTGGAAATAACTAATTTAAAAAATGAATTATCTTTTCAAAAAGAAAATATTTCCTATAAACTAGAAAAAGAGTATGATGAACAATTAAATAAGAATAAAGATGAAATTTACGAATTAAAAAGTAAAATAAAAGTAATGAACACAGAAAAAGAATTGGCTATAAAAAATACTATTACTGATAAGGATAAAGAAATTTACAATTTAATTTCTAAGATTGAATTAAATAAAAATGAATATTTGTTAAAAGAAAAAAATATTAAAGATAGTTATGAAGAAAAATTACGTAACAAAGATGAACAAATTGCCTATTATAAAGATTTTAAAGCTAGACAATCAACTAAAATGATAGGGGAGAGCTTGGAGCAACACTGTCATAATGAATTTAATAAATTACGACCATTATTTAAAAATGCTTATTTTGAAAAAGATAATGAAGTTAAAAATGGCTCTAAAGGTGATTTTATTTTTAGAGATTTTACTGATGATGGAACAGAAGTAGTCTCAATTATGTTTGAAATGAAAAATGAAGCAGATGAAACTGCTTCTAAACACAAAAATGAAGACTTTTTAAAAGAATTAGATAAAGATCGACGTGATAAAAATTGTGAATATGCTGTTCTAGTATCTTTATTAGAAATAGATAATGAACTTTATAATACTGGAATTGTAGACGTTTCATATCGTTATGACAAAATGTATGTTATTAGGCCTCAATTTTTTATACCATTAATAACTCTAATAAGAAATTTAGCTTTAAACTCTATAAAATATAAAGAAGAGCTTCAAGAAATTCAAAATCAAAACATCGATATTTCACATTTTGAAGAAAATATGAATTTATTTAAAGAGAGTTTCGGTAGAAATTATCGCTTAGCTTCAGAAAAATTTAAAAAAGCCATAGAAGAAATAGATAAAACTATTGATCACCTTCAAAAAACAAAAGAAGCTTTATTATCTAGTGAAAACAACTTAAGGTTAGCTAATAACAAAGCAGAAGATTTAACTATAAAAAAATTAACTAATAATAATGAAACTATGTCTAGGATGTTTGAAGAATTGAAAAAAGATAATCCGACTTGTTAGATTTTTCTTTTAAAAATAATATGTTATAATAATTCAGATGGTGATCATATGACAATAAAGAAAAAAATAAATAAACCTACTACATATTTACTAATATTAATACTACAAGTACTACTAATAATATCTATTAGTAACTCACTACAGAAATTATATGAAGTTGGTATACAAAACAAAGGTATCTCAAACATATTAATGACACATATAACAACAGAAACATATGATAAAATATCACTATTAATGAAAGAATCTGACTTTAATTATTTTGATTCTTGCTATAAATTTGATGATAAAAAAAATCAATATACTTTAAAAGATTATAATGAAAAAGAATTAACTAAAATATTTAAAGAAGTATTACCAATTCATTACTTATACTACGAAGCTTTGCAAACAGGAAAATATGAAAATAACGAGCTAGGAATTTCCACATATGATAATATGTATAATATTTTAAGAGGATCTAGTGAAGATCAAAGAAATAAATATTTAACTATCCCAAGGCAAAATATTAGTAAATTTTCTGATGATCAAATAACAGAACTTTGTATCAAAGATGTCCAATTAGAATATAAAAAATTAGGTTATAATACTGAAAAAATAGAAACTAACTATATAATCAAATGCCTAATCAAAATATCATTAGCAACTACTTTATTAATTATAATTAGTTTATTTAGTTTAGAAATACGTAAAAAATATAGAGAATATTTAGACTATTTAGATATACTTCAAAATATCATTTTGATGATTATTCTTACTAACACACTTTTAAAATATAAATTATTATTTAATATCATTTTATTTAGTATATTATTATTAATAATTTTAAGTTTGATATTATTAAATAGACTTAGAATAACTAAAGATAAACTTAATATATATTTGTCAATGCTAGAAGATAAATTAAATATTTTTAAAATATTAAATAAAATATACAAATTTAGATGGACTTATTTAATTATTATTCTTTTCTTTGTTAATTGTTTTATATATTATGGTTTTTCAACTTACCACTTATATGTTGGAATGAACCCAACTAGTCTATATAAAAAAATACTATTTATTAGTACTCTAACACTAGAAATGATAGTCTATTTTAACCTTTTAGTATTTCTAATTAGATATTATACGTTAAAAAGACCAATAATAAAAAAAGATAATCAAAGAAAAATAATTCTAGAAAATAATATTTCTTCTAAAAAGAAGAAAAAGAAGAAAAAGAAGAAAAAAAAGTAGTTCTTCTTTTTCTCTTGTAAAAATTCACTTTTTTTACTATAATTTTATAGTAGGATAGGTGAGAAGAATGGATAATGGAGTTAATAAAAATAATAATGATTTTGTAGAAACACCTAAAGAAGAAATCAAAGCTGCTAAAGTATATAAGCTTTCACCAGAAAATGCACCTAAAGAAATACCTAAGACTGAAGAAAAGCCATGGGAAAAGAAAAAAGAAAAACCATCAGAAGAAGAGCAACCAAAAGAAGTAGAACAACCTAAAGTTATATATAAACAAAAGAAACATAGCATATTAACATTTTTTTTACTTGTTATAGTAATTTTAATGGCAGCATATATTGGATATAGTTATTATAACTACAACTTAACTATAAATAGATATAACTCATTATATAGTCCAGTTTCTACTACTGGAAATGAAAAAAATTTAGATATTAATTCACCATTCGTTCAAAATTTATATAACAATGTAAAAACCAATATCAGAGAAGATATTGCTGAATCTGAATTAAATATGTCTATGAGATTATATTTAGCATATCGTAATATTCCACATACTAAAATATATGATTCTAATTGCGATGGATTTGATAATTCAGCAATGATTCCTTATACATGCTCTGATAGTATTATACCAAAAGCATTTAAAAAAGAAGATCTACTCATTGAATATCAAAAATTATTTGGTGAAAATCTAGATTTTAGTTATCAAAATATTCAAATCGGTAAAAATTGTATTGGAGGATACCAATACATTCCTTCACGTAATGAATATGTTCAAGGTTATTGTACTAGTAATATTACTACAACAGCTAAAGTAACTAAAAAATTACTTTCTGCTACATCAAAAGAATCAACAATAACATTAAAAGAAGAAGTAAAATATGTAAGTAGTGAAGGGCAATCTCTTCCAGAATATTTGAAGAGTGGAACTTATAATTATATTTTCAAACTAGATAGAAATTATAATTATATTTATGTAAATAAATATTTAGAATAGGAGTAATTTATGGAAATAAAAAAGATAGTAGTAGGGGCTTTGGAAGAAAATTGTTATGTTTTAATTAAAAATAAAACTTGTCTTATTGTAGACCCAGGGGCTGATTATAATAAAATAAAAGAACAAATTGGCAATAATAAAGTATTAGGAGTATTAATTACTCATTCCCACTTTGATCATATAGGAGCTTTAAGAAACTTTTTAACTAAAAGAAGTGTCAAAATTTTTAAAAAATCTAATCTCCAAGAACAAGAATATATTATTGGTGATTTTAAATTTAGGTGTATTTATACACCAGGTCATTCAAAAGATTCAGTAACCTTCTATTTCGAAGAAGAAAAAGTAATGTTTGTTGGAGACTTCATCTTTAATGATAGTATTGGTCGTACTGATCTTCCTGGTGGAAATGCAAAAGAAATGGAAAACAGTTTAAATAAAATTAAACAATATGATGGAGAAATTATTATATATCCAGGACATGATGAAAGCTCTACTTTAAAAGATGAATTTAATAAGAATCCTTTCTTTAAGTAGTTCTTTCTTTTTTTTTGCATATATGTTAAAATATAAAAGCAAGAGAGGAAGAAGTATATGAAAGTTTGGACTAAAGTACACATTCGTGAATATAGTAAGCAAGTAGGTTTAATAAGTGATTCACTAACAAATTATTTGTACCGCTATAGTCCAATTAATGACATTTGTAGAAAATATCATGTTAGTGAAGAAGATAAAAAAAGCTTAGATATATATACTGCAAATAGAATTGCTGGCCTTTTAATGTTATATCTAGCTAAAGATACATCTAGAATAAACGATATAGTAAATAAATATAATATTCCTGATAAAGCAAGAGAGAATATTTTACCAGAAATTGAAGGATATATAGAAAAATAAAAGAAGTACTGAATAGTACTTCTTTTATTAAATAACGCTTAAACCAATAATTAAAGGTAATATAAAAGACATTAGCATCAACACTACTAAAAATATAGATATAATCTTTATAGCACTATTACTCATGATGTTCACCTCACTATTAATTATAAAACAATAAGTTAAAAAAGTAAAATAATTATCAAAACACTTGAATAATATTAAATAGGTGAGGTTATGTTAAAAGAAAAGCTAAATAAAAGAATTATTATAATTTTCTTGATAGACTTTTTATTACTTATCTTTGGTCTTTTATATCCGAGCTTAATAGACAAAGCTATTGTAACAGATAAAGTGACTACCTATATTGAGAATCTATTGAATTCAAAGTATTTGCTAAATTCTTTAATAAAAACAAACATAACTAATACTTTATTTGAAAATACTTCAATATTTATATTTACCTTTCTTATATTTACTTTTCCTATAACAATAATTATTTATTTTATAAAAGTATTCTCCTTAGGATTAACTATAAGTAGTATTATATATATATATAAATTAAAAGGTATCATCTATACACTAATAATTATATTTCCTATTATTTTTAGTTTGATTACAATGACTATTTATTTTTATTATTCTTTAAGCTATTTTTTAATCATCATAAAATATCACAAAAAAAACTTAACTAAAAGACTACTAAAAAGCTATTTAAAAATTTTTTTAATAACATTAATAATACAAGTCATTTTAGCTATATTTGATAGTTATTTATCCTTTTATTTATTTAAGCTATTTTAATTTAAAGTGTCAATTTACACTTGATTATTTACACATAAACTTCTATAATTATATTAGGAGGGTAAATCATGAAAGAATTAAATAATGCTCTTACTGAGCTTGGTATTAGTAAAGTTCGTTTAGCTAAATACTTAGGAGTTTCTAGACAAATGTTATATAATTATTTAGCTATTGACGATTTAAATAATTGGCCTAAAGAAAAAGCCGCTAAAATACTTAGTTTATTAAATATTGAGTCATCTAATGACTTAAAAAATTTAAAAATAACTGGTGAATATATTATAGATGTTGAAGGAAGATTAAATGATGGAGTTAAAGATTCTTCCAGTAAAGAAGTAATTGCAGATTTAAAAGGATTTAATAGAAAAGAGCAAGAATTATTATCTGACATTATTAATTTATTAAAAGAGCTTTTAGCAAACGATAAATCCAAAGAAATGTATAATACATATACATATTTATTTCATTTTTTAAAGAGCATGGATAATAATGAAGAATTAAAATATATTTTAGCTTATATGTCTAAATCTTTAGGATTTACAGACCCTATGGAATTTGTTTTCAATAAAGATAAGCAATTTATTTTTGAAAGTATTTTTTTCAGTGCCTTTACTCTATATAATAATGGAGGAGCTTCCCGTACTCGTTTAAGTGAATCTCATAAACGTTTTGTTCAAGATATAGAGAAGAAGAACGAAGAAAAATTAAGTCGTACTCAAGAACTAAACACAGCAAAGGTTCAAGCTCTAAGGGAATTAGGATATAACGCAATTAATGAAGATAATGCTAAAGAAGTATTAGATAAAATTGCCGAAATTCAATCAAGAAAAGTATAAAGATTCGTAAGAATCTTTTTTTTAACAAAAAAAATATTAAATTTACTAGTAAGATTAATTCATATTAAATTATAATTAAAATCATTTTTAATAAATAGGTAAATATGCAATTTAATAAATATCATATATTATATTATATTATATTTAAAAAATAATTTATTAATTAATTATAATAATGGTAATTGTAGAAGTTAACATAATATCAATTATAGGAAGTTAATGATTAACGATTTATAATTTATATATTATGATATATTATTTTTAATCTCTAGGCAACTTATTATTAATTAGTTGCTCATTTATTAATTACTAAGCTAAAACATCTAAAAATAATACTTACAAATATTAAATTAATTCTAAGCTATTTAATGCTGGATGATCTATAATCTTATTAATTTTTACTCTAAATAATCAAAATGTATTTTAAGCAATTTATCACCAAATACTTGTACAATTTATCCACTAATTTTATTTTAATCGTATAATTCATTATTTTCTGGAAATAATATAATTAAAGGAGAATGAATTATGGATTTATTTAATGATGAAAATAATAACATAAACTGCAGTGTTAATGGATGCAATTATAATAGTGGTAAAGGAAAATGTACCTTAAAAAATATTCAAATAAGTACCACTAAAGGAAAAAAGTATAATTGTCGTGAAGATACTGTATGCAGTAGTTTTTGTCCTTCAGTAAACATTGACTATGAAATGGCTGAAGAAATTATAGAAGAATTAGCTTGCTAAAAAAAATAGGGGAGACTCCCCTATTTTTTATTTCATTTTAACTTTATTTTTAGCTTGATTATATTCTTCTATATATTCGCTTGCTTTCATATCACTTAATTTTTTTTGTAATCTTCTTAATTTTTTAAGATCTGCCTCATCTATATATTCTAAAATATCAGAATTCAAATCTTTAACTGCCGCAAATCTCTTTTGTGGTTTAAATACAATATTTCCTTTAGAATCTTTAACCTCTTCTACTCTACTCAATTGATTTACTATAATTCTAGCAGAAGCTCTGACTTCACGAACTCTACATTCTTGATAATTTTGATGCTTTCTTAAAGTATCCATAACCCTAACACGATTATATTCACTAACAACAAAGCCACTAGAAAGAGTATAAGTAAATATTCCACCTACTATAATTAATAGTGGATTTAAAGTAGCAATTCCCCCTACTGTCATTGTGCCAGTAAGAATAATTAATGCCTTATATAAAGAGCCATTATATTCTAACTTTCTTTTAGCTTTTTTTAAATCATCTATAGACATACCTTTTCTAATAGTTAATTTTCTTTTTAATTTAATATTTTCTTCTGGTGTTAAAAACATAGTGTATGTCTTAGTAAGATGCCTACAACTTTTAATAATTTCTTTAGCTCCTAATTTTTCTAATAATTCTTTTTTTTTTTTTTTTTTCCCCTAAAATTGCTCCTATTATATTATATTTTTATTTAATTTTTAAAATATT
>CALVOV010000020.1 GCA_944350385.1 uncultured Bacilli bacterium | reverse complement strand
CACAAGATATGAATTAGAAAGATTATTTAAGAGACAACTTGATTAGTCTCTTTTTCTTTTTTTTTTTTTTTTTCTTTTTATGGTATAATATGCTAACAATTGGGGGTGGATTCGTGTCTGATATTATTGTAATAGTTGGCCCAACGGGAGTAGGAAAAACTAAGTTAAGCATTGAATTAGCTAAAAGATTAGATGCCGAGATTATTAATGGAGACTCTGTATCTATATATAAAAAATTAGACATAGGAAGTGCAAAACCTACTAAAGAAGAACAAGCAGGAATTATTCATCACTTAATTGATATTCGTAAAATAACAGAAGAATATAGTGTTTTTGACTATCAAAAAGACGTTAGAAACTTAATTGATATACTAAATAAAAAAAATAAACGAATTATCATAGTAGGTGGAACGGGTCTTTATATAAAAGCTGCCTTATATGATTATAAATTTACTGAAAATATAAAAAAAGCAAATCCATACCACGATTTATCAAATGAAGAAATACTAGAAAAAATAAAAAAATATCCAGTAGATAAACTACCTCATGTAAATAATCGAGTAAGATTAGTAAGATTATTAAATAAATTAGAAAATGAAGAAGAAATAACTTATAACAAAGATAGGTTACTATATAATATCAAAGTTATTGGATTAACTACAAATCGCAATTATTTATATGAACGTATTAATAAAAGAGTAGACACAATGATTGAAAATGGTTTACTTGAAGAAATTAATAATTTAAAACCTTATTATAAAAAATCAAGAATTCTAAACTCAGGAATAGGATACAAAGAGTTTTTTGATTATCTTTTCAATAATCAACCATTAGATGTTACTATAGAAAAAATAAAACAAGATTCAAGAAGATATGCAAAGAGGCAATATACATTCTTTAATCATCAATTGCCAACAACTTGGTTTGATGTTGATTTTGACAACTTTGATAATACGATAAATGATGTTTATAAATTTATTACAAAGTAGGTGAAGCTGATGGCTTTAGAAAACTTTTTAAATTATTTAAAACAATATCATATTAAAAAAAGTGAAGTTATTCATGTGGAACAAACAGAAATGGAAGCAGCTATGCAAGGAGAAAAAGTACCACAAATATTATGCGGTTTCTCAACTATAACAATAGAATTATTAAAATTACTTACTAATAATCAAAAATATTATAAAGATTTCTATGTTGAATTAATAGAAAAAAATAACTCTTCCATTACTTTACAAACAATCGATGAAATTGGTTTTAAAAAAGATTATGATTTTAATAAGTTTAAAATAATTGATGCTTTGGAATGGGCAAAAGATAATAACCGCTTAAATAGTGAAGAAATAGAAAAATTAAAGATCTTGAAGATGAGTGCAGAATTTTCTATGTTTGAAAAAAAATACGCTAGTGATACTAAATCTATTTCTATAGAAGGAAGATTTTTAACTTTGCCAGTGAAAGAATTTATTGATGTTATGAATTGCTCTCCAATAGAAATAAAAACTATTTTACAACAAGAAAATTATAAAGATATGACATTAGATGAATTTGTCTATGCGCTAGATGACTTTTTAGACGAAAATAAAATTTTATATAAGTATTATATTCCAAAGAAAGTATCCGATAACTTAAATGCTTTAAAAAAAGCTACTGATATAACTTATATTAATAGGTGTTTAGAATATCCATATAATTATTTAAGAAGAGTAGAATATAGTAAAAAGTTTAAAGAAGAGATATTCAAAGATATTCCAGAAAATTTTGAATCTTTAGAAAAAGCTTTTTATATTTATTATAAAATGTGTAAATTATTAACCTATGATGAAGAGCAATATGCTAGAAGAAAAGAAATAGACTATGAAATAAAGCATCATGATATAAATAGATTAAAAGAAATAGATTCTAAAAATAATAGAATAGTGTGTTACGAATTTAATGCCTTATACGCTAAATTTCTAAGAGACTTAGGTATCAAATATGAACTAGAAGGAAGTTCAGAATATGCCAATGGGCATGCTGCTTTAATATTTAGAGTAGATAAATTTATAGTTCGTGCTGACTCAACTGTGGGACTTATCAAATCAGATTTAGCATATGCTAAAAATGATCTTATTTTAACAGGATTCACCTTAGAAAATAAAAACGAAAATACTTACAATAAGTTTGTAGAAAAAATTGATAATGTTTATAGTTATATTGCTAAAAATGATAAAAATAAATATCAAGGTACTATAAGAGACATAAGTAAATTATCATATATGTTGCCTAATAATTTACCATTAGAAATAAAAAAAGATATATTTGTAAAATTATATTCTAAAAGCTCTTTACCACCAATTGATAAAATACCATATGCATTAAAATTAAAAAATATTTTATTTGCCAAAGATAATTTAAAAGAAGCTAAATTCGCATTAAATTTTATTTCTAAAAAAGAATTATTGAATGATCAAGAAAAATATACTGTTTCGACAATTATTTCTCTTAATGAGAATGGTGTTATTAGTGAAAGTAACAAAAATAGATATATTGCATTAAATTCTAATGGTAGTATTGAAAATTTAGATTATGATGAAATAAAATTTCGCATTGAAACAGGAATTTATAAAAAAGCTAAAACTGATAATAGGGTTATTCCTGGTTTCACAATTGAAGAGATGAATGGTGATTTTTCATCAAATAAAACAAAAATTCATAAGTAAGTCTTATGAATTTTTAATTTGTATTTTGAGCTAGTTCTAAATACGTATCTTGATAAAAAGAATGGCTTTTTTTATCAAGACTTAATAGAGTATTTGTATCAATTAAAAAATAATCATGTCTAAGAAAATCTCTACCACTAGTATAACGTGCATCATCCCAAGTAACATCTAAATGATACCATTTATTATCTAAATAAACAGCATTCCAAATATGGGTTTTAGAAGATACACGCATACTTTTAATATTCATTTTTTCTAAGAATAAAAACATTGCATCTGTATAACCGCCACATATCGCTTTCTTTTCAATTAAAGCTCCATAAGCAGATGTAGAATCATAGATACTATCAACAGAAGAGTCACCATCTATATAGTCACTTTTAACTTTATCATATTCAATAGTATTTGCCAGATAGTCATGAATTTTTCTTATATTATTATAGTCTGTGTCATTAGGATCAACTAGTTTATTATATATTTTATCAACTTCTTTATTAATCAAATCAATTTTTTCTTCAGTATATTTTTTATCTACATGAAAAGTAACTTGCCCAGTGTAACTATTCGCACCACATGATATTCCATTATAGTCATTATATGGATGAGCAAATTCGTATATTTTACTAATGACATTATTTTCATCATCATATATTAATTCTTTTGCTTCTTTAGTACAATCTTTGTATTCTTTAGCACAATAAAAAGTAAAATCTTCAACTCCAGAATTAATAAAAGTATATAAAGAATTTATTAATTCTTGTTTATTAGTTGGATGCATGACATCAACATTTTGCACATAAAGAAAATCTATATCACGATAATATTCATTTTTATTTTTTATAGAAATCTTCGTTTCATCAATTTTATTTATAAATAAATTATAGTAATAATTATATTCATAAGGATAAAAATAGCGATAAACTTCAGAAGATAAGAATAAAAGAGAAAAAATAAATGAAATAACTATCAAAAAATCTAAAATTTTTTTCATAAGTCCACCCCTCAATAAATTTATTTTAACAACAAAAAAATAGTTAGTAAATAATTTGAAACAAAAGTCACTTTATAATTGACATAGTATTATATGTAATTAAATAAGAAGAGTAACAAAAAACCAATTACTTTTGTAATTGGTTAAATGTATATCTTATTCCATAGAATTTTTCATTTTATTTAATCTTGATTTTAAACGAGCAGCTTTATTTTTATGAACTAATCCAGCAGACATTGCCTTATCAATCTTTTGAGTTGCAACATTTAATCTATTGCTAGCTTCTTCTTTGTTTCCTTCTTTAACAACACGTTCGAATTTCTTAACAGCTGTTCTCATACTTGAAGTTACTAATGTATTAACCTCTGTTTTTTTAACACTTGAACGCATACGTTTTTTTGCACTTTTAATATTTGGCATATTTTTTCACCTCACTTTTTCATAAAACACATTAATCTTACCAAAAAAAGCCAAAAAAAGCAAATAATTTTTACTTTTTTAGTCAATATTATTAATAGGGTGAAAGAAAATGCACATAATTGATACTAATAATTATAATTTAAGAACAGATCTTGTAATGGATAATAATTTAGAAAGCAATAAAGAGTTTTCATCTAATGGAGTAGAATTATATACAGCTATTAAAGAAAATTTTCATTATTCAACAATAACTTTCATAGATTCTTCAGATATTGAACAAAGAAATATTATAGAAAAACTTCTGATAAATGAATTAAAAAAATATATAACAGCTAAAAAGGTTCTAATAATAGGTCTAGGAAATCGAAAATCAACTCCAGATTCTTTAGGACCAAAGTCTTTAGATCAAATTTTAGTAACTAGACATTTGTTTTCTATTGGACAAGTAGAAGAAAATTATTCTAATGTTGCAATATTTGAACCATCTGTATTCGGAAAAACTGGTATTTCTTCCATAGACTTAATAAAAGAAGTAGTAAAGATAGTAAAACCAGCAACCTGCATCTTAATTGATAGTTTATGTACATCAAATACTGATAGATTAAATAAAACTATTCAAATAACTGATAAAGGTATAAATCCTGGTAGTGGAGTATTTAATGATCGTGGAGAATTATCAAAAAATACTTTGGGATGTAAAACAATAGCATTAGGAGTACCAACAGTCCTAGATCTAGACACTTTAATAATTAAACTATTAAAAGAGCATAAAGTAAATAATATTGAAATAGATGATAATTTAATTTTAACCCCAAAAGAAATCGATTATTTAATTGAAAATCTTAGTTTTATAATAGGGGATTCTATAAATAAAACATTACATTCCATAAATCGACAAGAAGATACCGATAATTAATTTATATTAATAATAGGTGGTCTTATGAAACTAAAAAACAAATCTAGAAAGCATAGTATAAAAAGAAAAATATTCTTTTGTTTTACTATGTTTTTTATTGGAATAATTATTTCTTTTAATAATTTAGAAAAAAGTGAAAATATTAGTATTTCAGAAAAATACAATGAATATCTATTAGAAGAAATAATGTCTAATAAAACATTTCAAGAAAGAATAAAACAACTAACTGAAGAAACAGAATCTATTCCTAATTCCTCACCATTAATATATCTTTACAATACTCATGATACTGAAAAATATGCCTCTAATAATTTATTTCAATTCAGTCCTAATGTCACAATGATTAAATATATTCTAAAAGAGGTATTTGAAAATAATAATAAAAAAACTCTTGTTGAAGAAAGAAGTATCAAAGCCATTCTTAACAAAAATAATTGGAATTATGCTAATAGCTATCTAGCAAGTCGTATATATATTGATGAAGTAAAAAATAACTATCCATCTATAAATTATTTTATTGATATTCATAGAGATAGTTTAAAAAAAGATAAAACTACTATTACAATAGGAGATAAAAGTTATGCGAAGCTACTTTTTATAGTTGGCCTAGAAAATGCTAATTATGAAAAAAATCTAGAATTTACTAAAAAAATAAACAATAAATTGAATGAGAAATATCCAACTCTTTCTAAAGGTATTTTAGAAAAACAAGGACCGGGAGTTAATGGTATTTATAATCAAGATATCTCACCAAATAGCATTTTAGTAGAATTTGGTGGCTATGAAAATACTACCTATGAAGTTTTAAATAGTACTTTAGCTTTTGCTGAATGTTATTTGGAGGTATTAAATGAAAACTAAGTTAAAAAAACTAATAAAACCATCCTTTTTTATTTTGGTTTTAATGTTTATTACTGTTTATATTATGTCTTTGACTGGCTATTATAGTACTATTGAAAATAAGAATAACACTTTAACCGCAGAAGCAATTGAACGCTTTGAAAGAGATATTTTAAACGGAGAAAAAATTAATGCTGAAAATTATTTAGTTGAAAAAAAAACTTATGATAATTTACTATCTAGGACAGGTATAAAAATAGGTAATTTAATAGAATTATTATTTGATAAAATGATGCACTTTATCTTAAGTGAAATAGAAGGAGCAATTCGTTAAAACTTCTTTAATTTTTTTTACTTATATAGTATACTAATTTTATAGTAGAAGAGTGGGTGCTTATGATGATTGATACGCGAAAAATAACCAAAAAAATTGTTGAAAAGATTGAAGAAGAGCAAGATGATTTATTAGATAAATTAAATTCTTTAGAAGAGCAAAAAGTAGAAGAATACTATGTAAAAGAAAAAGAACTAAGAACTTTCGATTCACTATTAGAATATTATAAGAATTTAAAAAGCACAATTGATCAAATGAATTTCTACAAATTTGTCTTATTTATTTTAGAAGATGAAGAAACAACTAACAATTTTTTTCAAGAATTAAAAAACTTATCCATTTTGAATAGTACTGGTCTATCTAAATATGCCGAAGAACAAGAAAACTATTCTAAACAAATAATTGATAATTTTCTTTATAAATTAGAACAAAAAGAAAATATAAATAAAGAAAATGTTATTTCTAAAGAAATAAAAAAAATAGAAAATAAACTTGATTTAATTAGAGATTATAAATCATTTTTCGCACCAATTGGAATAGTTAAAGAAATAGACAATGCTAATAAGTATAAAAAATTTTTAAATACTCTTTCTTTATCAGAACAAGATAAAACAAAATCATTATTAATGGCTTTAGACTTTAATGTAGCTTATCATGAAGAAAAATTAAAAGATTATGAATTAGAAAATAAAAATATTGAAGTTTTAGAAGAAAATACTAATTTAAAAGATACTATAGACTTTAATAGATTAGCTGAAGCTAATAAAACTCTTAAAGAAAATAAAAATGAAGATGCCTATGGCTTATTTATAAAATATTATGAAATATTATTAGGCAACAAAGAAAATTCTTTTGAATATGAAGTGTTAAAAAAAGCACAAGAATTTTTAAAGAAAAATAAAAAATCAATCGATAATTTACCAGAAATAACTAAACAAGATCTTAAAGATACTATGAATATTTATTTAAAAGATGAAAATCTACGTGAAGAAATATATAAAACAACTAGTAATATTGAAAGATTACTTACTTATGAAATAAATTCTATTTTTAATTCTGTAGATAGAGATGATCAAGAAAATAACTTAGTATTAATAAAAAAGTTAACGCCTGTTGTTTCATATATTGATAATCATCTAGTAAAGAAGAAGTAGAGGTGATACTATGTTTAAAAAAAATCAAGAATTAACTAATATAATTGATCGAGAAATAGAAATAATCAATCAAGAAATATTAGAAATAAAAGAAGATAATTTAAAACTAGTAGAAATATATAATGATTTGTCAAATAATATAAATAATTTAATTTATATAAAAAAAGATGCGTTAAAAAAAATAATTAAAAAGTTTAATATAAAAAATTATAAAGATCTATATAATGAATTAAAAACTATCCGTAAAATATTAACAATGAATAAAGAATATAAATGCACTCTACGTCTTTTTAAAAAAAATAAAGATGCCTATAATTACTTTTTGGAAAACTTCTCCAATTTAATCAAAAAAGATGAAGAAAGCAATCCAGATATATTAAAATTAAAAAAGAACAAAGAAGAATATAATTCTCTAAAAGAAATAATTAATAAAGAAAAATTTGCTATAACAAAAAAAGAAGTAGTTCTAATAGAAAAGTTATTTGAAGATGATAACACTAAAGAATCCCAAGATATAATATCTGAATTAATAGAATATGAAAATACTCTATATCAAGATACAATTTCAAAAGCTAAAAAGAAACCAATAGAAAAAGCAAATGAAAAAGATTTTATTTATCTTTTTAAAAAATATAATTATAATTATCTAGAATTAGAAAAAGAGTATCAAAAATTATTAATTACTAATGGAAATATAAAAAATATAACTGAAATATTTAAAATATTAGAAAAATATGAGTATCCAACAATTAACAACAATTATATCTTAGTATCTATTTTATTGGGAAGTAGTGAAAAATGTATTACAGAAGTTACAGAATTTGCTAAAGAAAATAAAATATTACCTAAAGACCTATTAGAAATAAGTGGGGCTTTAATATGTCAAAATGATAATAAAAACACTGATTTTTATTCTATAATGACAACAGGAAGTTCAATTGATTTTATGCGAAATATTAAGACTTTAAAAGATAATGGAATTAATATTGACTACCTATTCAAAAAATGTAAAAGCATTTTAACAATACCAAACAAATTACTAGAAAAAAATCTTGATGCTTTTAAAAAATATGGTTTTTCATTTGATTATAAAAAAAGAGGTATCATAGATCCATCACCATGTGCTTTAATGTCACTAAATTTTGCTGAGATAGTAGATGCCTTTATTGAAATAAATCCAAATGGATTAAAATATTTAGTAGATAACTTGAGTAATTTAAAAACAGTATCAAATCCATTAGCTCTGATGTTTTATAACATATATGCTTGCACAAATAAAGCTAAAACATCTGAAGATGGACCATTTAGAAAAGTCTTAGAAGAAAACAATGAAAATTATCAATTAAAAGCTATTATAACCAGAAACAGGCCAGATCTTCATAATACTTATTATTTAGGAATAACTGAGGAAAATAAACAAGAAAAAACTAATACTATTACACCTAAAATAAAGGGAAAAAACAGATTTGATAAAATAATAAAAAATAGTAAAGAAAAAACAATATCTAATTCTATATTTAATAACACTTACATTCAAGCTATTAACAAATATATTGACTATGATAATGCTTTAATTTATAACTTTAATGGTGTTAGAATATCTAGATTAAAAGTACTAAGAATCTATAATACCTTGATAAAAAATGGAATTAAAGATTCAATAGATAGTTTTATGTATGCAATTACATATAATACTATTATAAATAAAGAAAATTATGATAAAATATATAATTGTATCAAAGAAGAAATAGAAATTAGGTGATTATATGGATTTTCTAAAAGAATATAAAATAGATGAAAACACAATAGAAAAGATAATAGAAAATAATTTGCCTAGTGTAATAAGACAATTTGTTTGTGATAAAAACAATGCAGTAGCTATCATTAATTATATGCAAAAAGTTGGTATTAAAGTAGTTGATGATTTATTAATACGTAGATTAGAGATATTCTCTATCGACTTCAATAGATTTAAGAAAGCTTTTGAAGGCTACAACATTCCGGTACTTGTAGCTTTAATCAATGAGGATATAAGTGCCATCAATTTTCTATAAAGTATCATTACCAAAAACATGGAATAAAGATACATATAAAAACTTTCAAAACGAATTAATCAAACTACAAGATATAAAATATAAAAAATTTAATACGAAATTAACTCCAACAAAATATGAAATAATAGGAATTAGGGTTCCTACTCTAAAAAAAATAGCTCAAGAAATTAGTAAGACAAATTATTTTGATTACCTAAAATTAGTAGAATACAAATACTTTGAGGAAACATTAATAGCAGGGATTTTGCTATCTTATATCAAAGAATATGATGTATTTATAAAATATTTTAATTGTTTTTTAAAATACATTGATAACTGGGCTACTTGTGATTTGTGTATTTCTAAATATAAAATTATTTGTAAAAATAAGAATTTATTTCAAATAAAAATAGAAGAATTATTAAAAAGTAATAATCCATTCTATATTAGAGTTGCTATCGTATCACTATTAGAACATTACATAAATGATGTTACGTATATAGATTACTTTTATGAAGTAACAAATAGGGTGAATAACGATAATTATTATGTAAAAATGGCTGTTGCTTGGTTTATAAGTTATTTATTCATAAATTATCGAACACGTACCTTAAAATATCTTCAAGGCAATAATTTAGATAAATTTACTCAAAATAAAGCTATCAGTAAAATAAGAGAGTCATTTAGAGTATGCTCTCTAGATAAAAAAATAATATTAAAATATAAAAAATAAGCAGTTTAATATAACTGCTTTTATTAATTATTGATAAATTTCTTGATTTAATAAATTCAAGTTATCTTGCATAATCTCTAAATAATCCTTTTTTTCATCACGTTCAGCATCAGATAAGATATTCAATTTATGTAACTCAAGGGTTTTTAAAGAAGAATATTTTTCCATTAATTCCTTAGCATTACTACTAACTTCGTCATCTTTAAAAGTTATTATATAACTAATGGTAGAATCCTTAACTAACTCTTCAACTTCTGCCAAAGTCCTAGCATTCGCATCACTATCTATACAATAGACAGTTAAGCCAAACTTTTCTAAAAATTTAAGAGTAGAATCATCAATAACTATAACTTTATTATCAGTATTAGAAACAGCTTCGCGATATTCTACATCAAGAGTAGATAAATCAATCTTTAATGTTTGATATGCTTCTATGATTTCTTCTTGCAAATAAGTACTACTAATATATTCCAATAGGCCATTTTCTACATTTTTACTCATCATTAAGAAAGAAGATGGGTTAAGCCACAATTCTTCAGGAGCATAATCAGTTTCCAAAACATAAGCTGTATCAATAATCTTCAAAGAAGGATTAATATCTAATAAATCAACAGCTAAATTTCTTTCTGCTTCAATTAGACCATTATATACAAAAATATCTTTATTTGAAAATTCTTTTTTTTGTTTACTACTTAATTTATAAGTAGAGGTATCAACTCCGTCAGGATAAATAGAAGTTATATTTGCATGATTACCATATAATCTATTAACAATATATTCATTAGTGTAATTAGTTACGGCAATTTCAATACCATCCATATCATCTGAACCACACCCAGTAGTAAAACAAGATACAAATACTAGTAATATTAATATTATAAAATATTTAAACGTCTTTTTCATTCTTATCTCCTTTTTTAGGAACAGGATCAAAACCATAACCACCAAATGGATTACACCTTAAAATACGCATAAAAGCTAGCCAACTTCCCTTTAACGAACCATATTCCATAATTGCCTCACGAGCATAATTGGAACAAGTAGGTATATAGCGACAATTACTATGTGAACTAAAAGGTATTTTTTGATAAATATCAATTAACTTTAATAAAAAAGCCTTCATAATGTCTCCTGTTCTCATTATTTTCAATATTAATTCTACTATAAAAGGCATAAAATATCAATTATAAGTATACGAAAAGCCTTATTTTTGATATACTTTAAATGGTGATAAATATGGAAGAATTATTTAAAAAATTAGGTATCAAACCACATGATTTGAAACTATATCAAACAGCTTTTTCTCATAGCTCATATGCTAATGAACATAAAAACAAGGCTGATTATGAAAGACTGGAATTTTTAGGAGATGCTGTTGTTGATTTAGTAGTTGCAGATTATCTATATTCAAATAAAAACATAAATGAAGGTGAAATGACTAAAGTAAGATCAAAATATGTTTGTGAAAATGCTTTAGCAGTATATTCTGAAGACCTAAGCCTAAGTCAATATATAAAAGTAGGAGTAGGAGAAGAACATTCAGGTGGTAAGCACCGTAAAGCTATTGTTGCAGATATATTTGAATCGCTAATGGCAGCTATATATCTTGATTTAGGCTATGCAACAGCAAGAAGAACAATATTAAACATAATTGTTCCTTATATTGAAAATACTAATATAAATTTCTTCAGCGACTACAAAAGTGCTTTACAAGAATATGTTCAAACAACTCAAAAATCTCTTATTTACGAATTAATAGGAGAAGAAGGCCCAGCTCATGATAAAACATATACAATAGCAGTAAAAATAGATAATATCGTATATGCAACAGGAGTAGCAAGTAGTAAAAAGGAAGCCGAGCAAGAAGCTGCTAAAGCTGCTTTAGAAAAATTAGCTGTTTAATTTACAAAAATAAAAAATAATGATATAATTAATAAGTCTTTTGATTAGTCTTTGTATTTTATAATTTTTTTCAGGCGTTAAAAAAATAATAAGAAAGGAGATAATTAATTTGAGTAAAATTAAAATTTTTGCTTTAGGTGGCTTAAACGAAAATGGAAAAAACATGTATGTTGTAAATGTTGATAAAGATATTTTCGTTTTTGATGCCGGACTAAAGTACGACAATGATATCAATTTAGGAGTAGATTATATTATTCCTAACTTTGATTATTTAATCAAGAATAAAAATAACATTAAAGGAATATTTTTAACACATGGACATGAAGGAAATATGGGAGCCGTTCCAGATATTTTGGAAAGCTTACCACAAATACCAATTTATGGAACAAAACTAACATTAGAAGTTGTAAAAAATGATTTAACAAAAGAGCAAATAGAAAAGACTAATTTTAAAGAAGTTCGCCCACATGCTAAAATTGAATTTGGCAAAAATGTCATTTTTCCAATAAGCGTAACACATTCTATTCCAGATGCTGTATGCTATGTTTTATATACAGAAGATGGAGCAATAGTATATACAGGAGACTTTGTATTTGATCCAACTATGCAAGGCGCTTACAAAACGGATATAGGAAAATTAGCTTATGTAGGAAAACAGGGCGTTCTATGCTTACTATGTGAATCATTCTATGCTGATCGTGAAGGTCATACATCACCATATAATAGAACAGCAGGATTCATAAGAGAGGTTTTGCGTAAGAATGAAAATAGGATTATTTGTACAATTTTCCCAGGACATTTTCAAAGAATCCAAGAAATCTTTGATGAAGTAGGAAATACTCATCGCAAATTAGTGATAATGGGAAAGACTCTTCAACAAACAATTACAAAGGCTATTGAAGAGGGTTACTTAACAGTAAATACTGAAATAATTGGTTCCTTAAATGATTTAGATTTAAAAGATACAGTTGTTTTAATATCAGATGAAAAAGAAAAACCATTTGCTAATCTAGAAAGAGTAATAAAGGGATTTGATAAATTTATAAAAATAAAAGACACTGATACTATTTTTATTACTGAACCATCATATCCTGGAATTGAAAAAAGAATGGCAGTCATAATGGATGATATAGCTATGTTGGGAGCTAATGCTATTTCACTTTCAAATAAGAAACATTTATTGCATCATGCATCACGTGAGGATTTAATGCTAATGTTAAATTTAATGAATCCAAAATACTTCTTTCCAGTAAAAGGAGAATATCGTCAACAATATGCTAATGCTGATATAGCTTATGAATTAGGAATTCCAAAAGAGAATATTATTTTAAAATTAAATGGTGACGTTGCAACATTTGAAAATGGAAAATTAACTAATTCAAGAGAACACATTGATGTAGATGAAATCTTAATTGATGGTAAGAGTCAAGGAGATATTGGTGACCTAGTGCTAAAAGATCGTGAGATGCTAGGAGAAAATGGAATAGTTATTATTAGCTGTACACTAGATAAAGCTACTAAAGAAATAGTTGGAGGTCCAGAAATATTAACACGAGGATTTATCTATGTTAAAGAAAGCCAAGATTTGTTAGAAGAAACAAAACAAGTATCTAGAGAGGTAATCGAGGCCAATATTGAATTAAATAGTAAAAGAATTGACTATTCTAAAATAAAAAATGATGTTCGTGATACTTTAGGTAAATTCTTCTATAAAGAGACAGAATCAAAACCAATGATTATCACAGTTATCCAAGAAGTTTAAAGGAGAAAATTATGAAGAAAAAAATAGGGGCTTTATTAATTTTGTTTATTGTTATTGTTATCGTCAGTATATTATTACTAGGATGTACAAAAAGCAGTGGAACTTTAACTTGTACTAATAATTTAGAAAGCGAAAACGGAGTTTATAAAACAGAAATGAAATCAAAAATCTCCTATGAAGATGGGTATGTAACAGTAGTAACAACAGAAGAAATCATTAAAACGCAGACTAAACAGCAAGCAGTAGATTTTAAAGATTTATTAGATAATTATTATATAAAATATAATAAAGTTGCAGGTTATAATAATACTGTTACATTGGAAAATAAAACAATAACTTCTAAAACAACTATTGATTATAAAAATATTAATCAAGAAGAATTAATTAAAATAGATGAAAGTAATAAAAGTTTATTCGTTGATGGAAAAGTGCCATTAGATAAGTTGAAAATAAACTTAACATCACAAGGAGCTAAATGTAAATAAAACTTAGCTCTTAAATGTCCTCGTAGCTCAGTAGGATAGAGCAATCGCCTCCTAAGCGATAGGTCGGCAGTTCGAATCTGCCCGGGGACGCCATTTTTATATTAATTACACTGATTTAGATATCAATAACTAAATCAGTTTTTATTTTATATAAAATTTTTATAAATATTAAGGAGTATAAACCCATTATTATTTTCTTAATCATAAACTATTATTTTTAAATCACTTATTATAAAAATGATTATGATGAATTAAATATTCATTATTTTCTTTTACCCATTGATTCATTGCTTTAAATTTAGGTATTTTCATTTCTATTTTTTCATTATTTAATTGCAATTGTATCTCATCTTCTATAATCAATCCTTTTTTGAACTTAAAATTTTTTAAATCATCCCAAGCAATAAATGATTTACCAATTACTTGATATTTATTATTTAAGTCTAATGGAAAGAAAGTTATACCATTAGCATCAAAGTATATAAAAAAAGGCTGAAACTGTTCAACAGAATAAAAAGTAGCACCAACTAATGGTAAAATCCATTTCATTTTCATTTTAGGATGTCCAAAAGTTATAGCTTTCTTATCACTTAAATTAAATTTTTCAATAACGTTTTTTAATTGTTCATCCAACATATTTTTCTCCAATCTTAAAACTCTAACATACTATATTTATTTTATTTAATTATAACATTTTTTATTATATAAAAATAGACTAGTATAAAACTAGCCTATTGAATTCACAAGATTATCATATTGGCCTCTAATACTGTCATTTGAAAATAATATATTATCTCCAACCAAGTTCCAAGTATCTTGGTTATTAGATAAAAGATTGAGTATTTCTTCTGATATATTTAATAAAGAAATAATTTCATCTATAGAATCTTCTACGGTAGTATCTTTGATAGAGTCCATATCTCCAACCACATCTTTTTCATATAAATCTATATAATAACTATCTAAGCCTTTATCATCAATATATGACATAGCTTTATCTTTTGTCATAAATTCCGAATATTTATTTTTACATTCCTCTAATTTTTCTTTAGTTTCTTTAATGAATATTTTTGATTCATTGAATTCTTTACCATCTGTTTTATAGTTATCAAAAGTAAGTAAAGTAGTTATTCTATCATCATTTATTAAATTAGTAATTTCTATACTATTATCAAAATTATCGCTTAAATAGGTTTTAAAAGCTTTTTCTACTTTAGCATAATCTCCTGTTGTTACAATTCTAGCTAACCGATTATTTATCTCATCCATATTTATTTTTTCTGCATTTGTCAAATCATTTAATTCCGTAAGTTCTGTTTTTAATTTGTCTTCTTGTATAAGATCAGATATAACGGTATATCCTAAAATACCAACAATTAGTACAATAATAATTAAAACTCCTATTATAATTTTTTTCTTCATTGTTTTTCTCCTTAATCCTTAATAACATAAAAAGTTATTTCAAAACCCTTTCTTCAAATTTAACAATTTTATTATACCATGAAAAATGTAAACTAGAAATTATATATTATTAATTTGATAAATCAAATATTGGAAGTTTAATTTTTTCTGAGATAACTAATTAATAATAAAAAATATTAAAGGAATATTGTTTATCAAGCATTTTTTATATTATTATATAATTAATAAGGAGATAAAAAATGAATTTAAAACAGGTTTAAAAAAATGTTTGACAAAATAAAATAAATAAAGGATTTAATACCACAAATGTAGAAAAAGAATTTTGTCTTTTATATGGAGAAGTTGCCGAAGCATATGAAGCTTATAGAAAGAAAAAAGATGATTTAAATGAAGAACTTGCAGATATTGCAATTTATTTAATAGGATTATCAGAAATGTTAGGATTTGATTTAGAAGATGAAATTATAAAAAAAGTTTCTAAAAACGAAAGAAGAGTATATAAAAATATTAATGGTATAAACATTAAAGTAAGTGATTAGGAAGATATATTTTCTTCTTTTTTACTTGATTTAAAAAAAAATTTATAATAATACTTTACTAAGTATCCTGATCTTTCTTAATAATAAAACTATAATTAGACTTACAATAAATACCATAATAGACATAATTGGAATAGACAATAATGCAACTAAATCATTAATTGTTATAATCTCATAATAATTAAATAAAAATATAATAAAGTCATGGATTCCATATATTCCTAAAGTGCTTTTAGCTAAGAAAGTTACTTTTTCAGCATAGACTTTTTCAGATGGAAAACTTGAATATTTAAATAATAGGAATAAAGATATCGCTTCTAATAAGGTAAAAAAAGAAAAGTTATTATAAAAATTAGCAGTATTTTGACCACCAACAAGAGAAGCATACCACGTCAAAATAGTACACGAAATAACAGAAATTCCATAAATTAAAAATAATAACTTTTTTTATTTTTTAAAAGTGAGAAATCATAATTGTAAAGAAAATATCCTAATAAAAAATAACTATAATATTGACAAATAATATCTAATGGTAATATAGCAATAGCCTTATGTATTAAATCGTATTTTGGTAAAAATTCGCAATAGTCAATTGTATGCACAAAACAACTGAATGAAAATAATAATATAAGATATTTAAATAGCTTTTTATCACCACGAATAGTTATTTTAGAAAGAAACGGAGATATAATATATAAACCAATAATCATAGGAATAAACCACAAATGATAGTGACCTGTAACTAGCTTATTATAAAAATCAATTACATCAAAGGATTGTTTATAAAAGAACCAATCCCTAAAATAATATATTGCATTCCAACAAAAATAAAATATTATTAATTTAAATATTTTTTTTAAATATAACTTTTTAGTATCAAAAACATCTTTATTTAAAAAGAAAACACCACTAATCATTACAAATAAAGGAACAGCCGCTCTAGCGTACTATCAAAAAAATTATGTGTTATGAAATCAATGGAGTTTGTGTTAATATCATAAAAATTAATTGCACTAACATGTATTAAAATAACCATAAAACAGGCTAATATTCTTAATAAATCTAAATTATAATTTCTTGAAACCCTATCCATATCAAACCCACCTTACTATAACCAGTATAACAAAAAAACTTTTTTTGCAACATAAGTGTAAAATATATGTAAATTGAGCTTGTTTGAGTATCAGTTATTGTAATTGTAAAACTATCTAAAATATGATACTATTCTAATATAAGTGGAGGTTATTATGGAGATGGACGTATCAAATAGAATAACAAGTATTTTAGATTATTATAGTAAAAATAAAGGCTGCGACCCAAATGTTTATGAATTTTTTGATGTATGTGATAGTTTTGCTTCTTATATAAATAAGGCAGCTCCAAATTATGGTATATATGCTACAATTAACAAAGATGGAGTAAAGACAACTTTAGAAGAAGCGAGAAATAATTATCCTATTGCAGCTGCTGTCTTTGATAAATTTAATCTTTATGAAAGAGAATTTTCTAAAAAACTATTAAACAATAATTTAAGTATTAACAAAGAATCACCCTTATATCTTTTATGTAATGACTCTTATCTTTCAGCAATCAGATATGCTAAACGTAGCGATATTGAACTAAGAAAAAAAATTGGTGCAGTAGCACTATATATAGCACAACAGAAAAGAGAAGTAGTAATGGGAAAAAGAGAAGATTTTACCTATAACAATACCAATGAATACAATGAAATAATGCAATTAAATGGTAATTTATATGATCCGATATGTAGTGAAAATAGTCCAAGAAAATTACTAATTTCACAAATATCAAAAGAATATGTAGATACCAACACAAGTGAAAAGTCAGTAACAAAATAATATAAATATAAAAAGAACCATTCAGGTTCTTTTCTTTTTTTGAAAGCAGGAAATCATTTAAATATATACATCTATTATAGCAAGTTCTAATATTATCCAATAAATAACTTTATCTACATCTTCCTTTTTTATAAAACTACTAATTGAATAATCTATTATTTCTAGTATATCTACTGGTAAATCCAAATTTCTGTTGTTTTTTCCAAATACTTTATTAATCAAGTCAAAAGTGATTATATTAGCTTCTTCACAAATCATATAGTAATATCTAGCTTGTTCATCACTCTTAGCTTGATTACTATAATCGAAATATTTTGTTTTCTCAGCAACTAATGATTCTAACTTAGTAATATCTTTGAGTGAATATTCTTTTTTAAATTTCTTCAAATAATAATTGATAATAGACTCATAAGCAAGACTCTCCTTGTCCATACTATTAAATATAGAAAAAAGATCATAATGCTTTTCCGCATTCTTAATATTATTAATCATCTTCCCAAGATTAACAATAACATCTTCTTTTTTATTCAAATCAAAATCCTTTCCATTTAATTACCTACTTTCAAGCACCAATTTAATAGAAATATACATCTATAACTTACTGCATAATTAGTATGGTTTAAAAGAAACTAACTTATTACAATAAAAATAACTTATTACAAAGAAAGTAAGTTTAAAGGAAAGATGTATGATGATTAAGAGTAAATACAAAGCTCGTAAAATTTTAGCAAACAATATAGTTTATTTTAGATTAGAAAATGGATGGTCACAAGAAGACTTGGCTGAGGTTCTTGGAACTACCGCAACATATGTATCTAATTTAGAAAATGCTAAAAGAAATACAAGAATAGATTATATTGATTTAATTGCAGATACTCTTGGAGTCTCAATTGATTCATTATTTCAAGAGAGAAAACCAATAAAAAATCATCGTATTTCTAGAAAATCAGAAGAATAATTTCTTCTTTTTTTTGTGCATTTTTATTATATCATGTTTTCTATATAAAAAAGAAGAATATATATATAAATGTCGCAATATAAGAGACATCCCAGAATACAATATATGATATAAGTATATATGTAACAGGGAGGTTAATTATGAAAAAGAAAAATTTATTATTTTTAATTATTTTAGTAATAGGCATTATTACTGCTACTAGAGTTTATGCCCAAACTATAACTAATATTTTTATTAGTGGTAGATATAACTACGATAAATCTAATGAAGTATTTACATTAGTAAATGAGGAACGTGCTAAAGCAGGAATAAATTTATTAGAACAAGACTTAAATCTAACAGAAAAAGCCAATATTAGAGCAAGAGAAGTAGCATTATATTTTAGTCATACTAGACCAAATGGTGAAATGGTTTTAACTTCTATGTCTTTGAATGGTGAAAATATTGCTGCTGGTTCCTCAACAGCAACTGGAGTAATGAATCAATGGATGACTTCATCAGGACACAAAGCTAATATTTTATCCAAAAATTTTAAATCTATTGGAATAGGTTCATATACTACTAAAGATAATGTAACTTATTGGGTTCAAGTATTTTCAGAAAAAAAGTCAACTAATAATAAGAAATTAACGGGATTTATTGATAAAGAAAATGAAATTGTACAAATTAAAAATACCTATCTTCGACAATTAAGTATTTTAGATTTAAAAAATAATAAAACCCTTGCACCTGGTGAAGAATATCAAATAAAAAATTTGGATTTAAGAAACGAAGGATGGCCAGCAGTTACGACTACTATCAGCCCAAAAAATGCTAAATGGACAAGTTCTAATACAGAAATTGCTACTATTGATAATAATGGTTTAATAAAAGCATTAAAAGCCGGTTCAACTACTATTACGGCAAGAGTTTCTAATTTAGTAGTTAGTTATCAAATAGAAGTAAAAGTAAAAGAAATTAATATTCAAAAGATTACTTTACCAAAAACTAAGTTTGATCTAAAGCAAGGAGAAAGTGCACATATTGATGTAAATATTATTCCAGAAAATACAACAAATGACAAAAAATTAACCTACACATCATCTAATGAAGAAATTGCTACAGTAGATAGTAATGGAAATATAACAGCTAAAAAAAGTGGTACATCAAAAATAACAATTACTAGTTCAAATAAGAAAACAGCAACTTGCTATGTTCATGTAACAAAAGATATTATTCCCATAACAGGTATTAACATTACCAATGCTAAAACTAAAATGTATGTTGGTAGTACATTAACATTATCAACAAAAATAGAACCAGCTAATGCTAACGAGAAACTTACTTGGTCATCATCAAATGACAAAATAGCAACTATTAGTGATAACGGAGTAATAAAGGCATTGTCAAAAGGAAAAGTATCAATAACAGCATCTTCATCAAGGGCAGCTACTAAAATAGATTTAACTATCAAGGAAAAAGAAACGATAAATAATACTCAGTCAAATAATATTCAATCAAAAGAAATACCAATTGAAAGTGTTTCTCTAAATTGTGAAGAAATAACTCTAAAAATAGGAGAGTCATTTCATTTTGAATATAATATTTATCCACATAACGCAACAGAAAAACCAAATCCAATATGGGTTGGTATGTATTATAAAATCGCCGAATTAGGATTTGATAATACAATAGTTGCAAAACAAGCAGGGGAAGGTATAGTAAGTGTAATAGTTGGTAAAAATAATCTTACAGCATCTTGTAAAGTAAAAGTAATTGCTACCAATGAAGTAAAATCAATAAAAATTAATGATGTACCAAGATTTAAGGTTGGAGAAGCAAGAGTACTAGATGTAGAAGTATATCCTGAAACATCAAGAATATATGGCAGTATTAAATACACGAGTAGCAATCCAGAAATTGTTTCTGTAAGTGAATATGATGGTTTGCTTATTTCTCATCAACGCGGAACGGCAATAATTACTGCAACAGCGCCAAATGGTGTTATAGGAACAAAAGAGATAATCGTAGAATAAGTAGAAATACTTATTCTTTTATTTTCTAATTAAATATGTTAATCTTAGTACATAAATAAAAACTTTGGAGGTAAAAATGAAAATTAAAAAATTGATAACTAAAAAAGAAATAGAGAAAAAGATAAAAAATTTAGCAAAGCAAATAAGTAATGATTATAAGGAAAAAGATATTGAAATAATTTGTGTCTTAAAAGGAGCTGCTATCTTTGCTGTAGAGCTTTCTATGCAAATAAAAACTAATGTACGTTTTGAATTTATTGAAATATCAAGTTATGAAGGCACAGAAAGTACTGGAAAAATAAAAGTTAATAAAGATATAACATCATCTATTGAAGGAAAAGATGTTTTAATAGTAGAGGATATCATTGATACTGGAAGAACTCTAAGTTATCTGAAAGAATATATTTTAAGTAAAAATCCTGCTTCTCTAAAAATATGTACGCTAGTAGATAAAAGAGAAAGAAGATTAGTAGATGTAGAAGTTGATTATAATGGTTTTGTAATAGAAGATAAATTTATCGTAGGTCATGGATTTGATTTAGATGGTAATTATAGAAATTTACCATATATAGGAACCATAGAAAAATAAATGAGGTGATGATATGAATAATATTAATTTATTAGAAAAATTAGTAAGTTATAATACTATTCAGGATAAATGTAATAAAGATATAATCAATTTCATTGAAGAGTATTTATTAAAATTAGGTTTTAAAACTATCATTAAGAAAAAATATTTAATAATGGGTTATGGAGAAAATATAAAATTAGGTTTTATGGGACATACTGATACAGTTGAATATGTTGATGAATGGAAAACTAATCCTTTTAAATTAACAGAAAAAAATCGTTTATTATATGGCCTAGGTAGTTCTGATATGAAAGGTGGAATTGCTGCTTTTCTAATAGCTTTATCTAAAATAAATTTAAACAAATTAAAAGATGGTATTAAAGTTTATATAACTTATGATGAAGAAATTGGTTTTAGTGGAGTAAAAGAAATAATAAAAAGTGCTGATACTATCCCTGAATATATGATTTTTGGTGAACCCACTAATAATATAAGATGTACAGCATGTAAAGGACTATTTGCAATAAAATTATATACTAAAGGAATTAAATCTCATTCATCTACTCCTAATAAGGGACGTAGTGCTAATTCATTAATGTTAAAATTTCTGACAGAATTAGAAGAATTCTATAATAAAGTTATTAAACCAGATGAAAATAATCTCTACGAAGTACCATATACCACAATGAACATCGGATTATTAAATGGTGGTAGTGGTATTAATTCTGTTGCTAAAGATTGTTTTAGCTATATTGATTTTAGAGTCATTAAAGAAAGCCATATAAAATTATTAAAAGATCAGTTAGATAAATTGAGCAAAAAATATTATGGTAAATATGAAATAGACATTGAAATAAACCCATTTGATAATGATATATCTTTTATAACTGAAAAAGAAGCAGCTGGTTTCATGACCGAAGCTTCCTTTATTGAAAATACTAAAAAAATTATTTTAGGAGTAGGTCCTATAACAGCTCATGAAATTGATGAACATATTAGTATTGATAGTTTTAATGAATGTATAAATCAATATTTAGAAATAATTAATGACGTTTGTAATTAATCTTCTATACTTTTTAATTTTTAATATGTTATAATTATAAAAGAATAGGAGAATATAAAATGAGAGTAGAATACAATGTAAAAAATAAAAATAGTTTTAAAGTATTTAATGACGCTATGGGAGTAGCTTTAAATAGAGAAAATATTATTAGAGGTAAAAAAGTAAAATATTTAAGTTATCTATCAGCTTCCATACTTGAAATAATAATTGCTTTAATGTTTCTTATTTTAATGTTAACTTTAACTAAAGCTTATTATTGTACTTTATCAATAGTTCTAGTTTTTATAGCAACTTTGCTATTTATCTTCATGATATTAAATATTTTATATCCTCTTCTATTTGCTTCTTGGATTATTTTCAGAGAAGAAAATGAATTAGAAATCGATGAAAAAGGAATTTCTTTTTACTTTGATGATGATCAGTATTATACTTTAGGTTGGACTCATATCAGAGCTTTAATCATTGGAAAACACTCACTTAACTTTATAACAGATGATAAATTTTTCTTCTATTTTGATAAAAAATATCGTAATGATATATTATCTGCCATCAAAGAGTACAATGAATCTTTATTAATAATAAAATAAAAAATACAAAATATATTTTATTTTGTATTTTTTTTTGGTAGAATGTTCATTGTAACTGAAAATGGGGGATTAAAACTATGGATAACATGATAGAATTTATAACAAAAAAGAAAAATCTTATAATAGTTTTATTTATAATAATTGCGGCAATTAGTATATATTTTGGTAATAGAGTAAATATAAATTATGAAATTACTAATTATTTTAAAGATAATGAGACAATATTAGGTAAGAATATTTTAAATGAAGAATTTGAAGAAAATAAAAAAACTACACTTAGAATTATGTTTCAAAATATAACTGGCCATGAAGAAACTATTTTAAAAGAATTGAATAATATCAAAGGTGTATATTCAGTAGATTATGATGACACTAATAAATACAATTCTAATGGCTATACTTTATATGTATTAAATGTTATTGATGAGCCAGAAGGAGTAATCTCTGATGAAGTTTATAATAGTGTGATAAATAATTTTAAAGATTATAAATATTCTTTAGATGGACCAATTAATAAAGAGCATGAACATATCTTATCAAATGGACTTTTATTAATTGCTATCATTTTTATTTTTATGATGGCGGTAATCATGGCTAAATCTTATATCGAACCATTTCTTTTTTTATTTACAGCTACAATAGCCATTTTAATTAATAGAGGAACAAATATAATATTTGGAAATATTTCTAACATTACCGATTCACTTTGCCTTATCATTCAATTATCCTTAGTAATAGAATATTCTATTTTATTAAGTAATAGATATCATAAAGAAATGCTTCAGACAAATCGTGAAAGTGCCCTAAAAATTGCAACATATAGTACAATAAAAACTTATCTTTTTAACTCTATTACAATAATAATAAGTTTAATCTCTCTTCTATTTATGTCATTTTCTATTGGGAAAGAAATGACTTTTGTTATATTAAAAAGTATAATCATAAGTTTAATTTGTATATTTACTATTATGCCAAGCTTAACTTTAATTTTT
>CALVOV010000019.1 GCA_944350385.1 uncultured Bacilli bacterium | reverse complement strand
GGGAATATTTTATTTAAAATCTCACTTTTTTTAGCATCTAACTCATTTGTCATATTAACATACATTAAGTGATTATTTTGTTCAATGTCTTCTAATTTAATGTTGTCACCTAAATCTAAGAAAATACTTAAAACATTCATATTTAATGATAATGTTTTTTTCTTTATTTTTCCTAAAATTTTTTGAGTTTTAAATTTATCAAAATCAAATTGTTCTTTATTATGAATATAATTAGAGACAATTCTCACTACTTTACAATCTTCATTTAAATTTTCTAACCATATTTCATTCTCTACACCTTGTAAAATTATTGGATTATAATTTTTTTCTGTAATGAAATAATGAAGTAATTTCATAGCTAGAACATTTTTATCATCAAGCATCACATTTTGTTCCATAAAATTCCTCCTTAAATTTCTAATATTATTATATTATAAAACATAAAATAAAGAAAGAGGTGATTATTATGTTTAAAACATTGATTATGTTTATTTTATATGCTTTTTTATGGTTTATTAGTTATCTATTTCCAATTGATTATAGCTATTATTCAGAAATAGTTTTACCTAGTTTCGCTCCACCTACTATCTTCTATATTATTGCTTGGACTATTATTTATTTACTTATTGCTTTTTCTATGACAAGTATTTCTTATAGTTACAAAATAAAAGACATTCCTATGTCTTATAAAATTAGTTTGCTTATAAATTATTTATTTAATCAGAGTTTTGTACTTTTTTTCTTTGGATTAAGAAATAATTTTTTAGGTTTTATTAGTTGTATCGGAACATTTATTTCTTCATTATTCTTTTATCAAGAGTCTTTAAACTTAAAAGAAAAAAGTACATTGGCTCTTCGACCATATGTACTTCTTAGTTTTTTTGCGACTATTTTGTCTTTAACGATTTATTTATTAAATATTTAATTTAGCTCTAAGTAAGCTTTAATAATATTCAATGTTTTTTCATATTCTTCAGATAATTCATTGAAATGATCTTTTACATATTGAACATCATTACCTTTACTGGCCATTTCATGATTATAAGCAATATCTCCTAGTTTCATAAATCCTAGATATCTAGCATCACTTTTTAGAGAATGTACTTCTACTGCATAATCAGGCATATTTTCTTCTAAGCGATAATTTTCTATCTTTTGCCACTTTTCTTCAACTTCAGCCATGAAATCGTTAATTGTCTCATCATACATTTCCATATCTCCTAAAAGTTCTAAAGCTTTGTCCATATCAACGCCATTTTTTATCAAAAACTCTTTTTTATCCATTTTTGGTGGTTCTTCAATTGTTTGATTTACTACAGGAGCTTCTTGTTTTGACGTGTCGTCAAGAAGTTCTTCTACTTTTTGCTCTTCTACAGGGGTTGATGGAATAGGAGTTGGCATAACATTAACTTCTGGTATTTTTTTAACTTCAGGAACACCCGGCTGTGGTTGTTGGGATTTAGCAGCTACTGAATCTGATGATATAGTTTGAACTGTTGGAGTTTGATTTATAGCAGAATTTTGTGTTTGTACTTGTTGTTCTTGAGGAGTTTGAACAGACTCTACAGGAGAAGATTGTTGTATTACTTGCTCTTGTTGTTCTGATTCTAGTTCTTTATCAGATTGACAATCAGTTTTTTTAATTTGATATTCATCAATTATTCTATTTAAAACCTCTATTATTTGATTTTTTTCAAGTGGTTTTGATAAGTAATCATTAAATCCTTCATTAATATATTTTTCACGCATTCCAGTTAGTGCATTAGCTGTTAAAGCTATAACTGGGGTATTAAATCCTGGAAGTTTCTTTAATTCAAGAAGTGTTTCTGCTCCACGCATTCCTGGCATTAGATCGTCTAGAAGAATTATATCAAAATGTTCATTATTTTTAACTAAATCAACGCACTTATAACCACTATCTACTGGCGTAATCATATTAGCTCCATATTGTTTTAAAACCTTTACACCAACTTTTAAGTTTAAAGCATTATCGTCAACTAAGAGAATTTTTATATTATTTAAATTAAGTGTTGTTTTAATTTCCTTTTGTGGTAAATCTGGATTATTAACATTAGCAATTGCTTGAGTATCAATTTTTTGATCAACGATGACAGTGAATTTGGAACCTTCGCCATAAACTGTATGAACAATTATTTGTCCACCCATTAACTCAATTAATTGTTTAGTAATTGCTAATCCTAAACCAGTTCCTTCAATAGCAGCATTTTTGTCTGATTCTAATCTCTGAAACTTTGTAAATAATTTATCGATATTTTCTTGTTTTACTCCTTGACCAGAATCTTCTACTGAGATAATTAATCTAGTAGCATCAGGAGAATTTACACAATTCACTTCATATCTAACAAAACCAGCTGGAGTATATTTACAAGCGTTACTCAATAAGTTAGTGACTATTTTCTTTAAGTTAGCTGCATCACCAATTAAAGAAGCAGGAATATCATCTGCAATACTATATGTAAAATCTAGTTTTTTGTCGTTCATTCTTGGAGTAATTAACTTAGCTAATTCAGTAAATACTTCTTTTGGATTATATGGAGCATTTACTATTTCTATTTTTCCTGCTTCTATTTTAGAAATATCTAAAATACCATTTACTATTTCTAGTAGTGTCGTTGAAGCACTAATTATATCTTTTGCATTTTCTTTTGCTTCTTCTAAAGTTTCTGAGGTAGCAATACAGTCACTAAAACCTACAATAGCATTTAGTGGTGTTCTGATTTCATGAGACATGCTACTTAAAAAATCTGTCTTGGCAGAATTTGCTTTTTCAGCAACATTTTTAGCTATTTGTAATTGTTCAATGATTTGTAAATCTGGATTTTCGATTGTATGATACATTAAGAAGATAACTAACGTTTCAATTGAAGTTGCCATTGTTATTTCTGGATATTGTTTTTGAATTATACTTGCAGCTCCCATACCTACTAAAAAAACTATAATTGGTATGTTTCTTGTTTTCTTAATATTTTTGAAATTGGTAATTAGATAGATAAAGCATCCTATTGTACATAACCAAGCCATTGTATAAACTATATTAACACTAGTTCCATAAGAGTATGCTATACCATTTTCACAAAATAGCTTAATATCAAATACGCATACAGCAACTGTAGAAATTATAAATAAGAAATATGATGCTTCTCTTACTGCATTGATAATTCTTAATTTTAAATCAGATATTTTATTTTCAATTATTTCTGCAAGATTTATTACATATGAAGAGAAAAATAATAATAAGACCAAAAAATAAATAAGAAAAGCTTTATTAATTATTATCGATATAACATGATTTATTCCTAATAAGTTCATTGATATAATACAGCAAATCTCTAATAAAATACCAATTAAGTTAATAAATACTAAAACACCAAATATTCTTGTTTCAGTAGTTTTTATATGTTTTTTGCAAAAAAACAAACAATTTAATATAATTGAATAAAATAATGAAATAATTAAAAACGCTAAACTTATAGTAATTTTCATATTCAACACTCCACTTCTATTCTTATATCTTTCTACTATATATTTTATTATAACATATAAAATAAAAAGAAGAAAATAAATTATATTTTCTTCTTTGTTTTTGGTGGTTCATATTCTTCTAAAAAGTAGCAATCATCCTTGATGTACATTGGTTTAACACATTTTTGAGTTAAGCCCTCTTTCTTTAGAGCACGAACATCACGTTTACCACTACCTGTCAATGGATATGATTCTTCATTATTTCTTACTCTATAATAAAGGTCTATCTCATTATATTTATCTTCTAATATTGCTTTACATCTTTCATCTGCGCTATAGATAGTATATTCAACACTTTTTCTAGCATTTGGTTGCATTTCAACATGTGCTACATAGGTATCATCATCTTCAACTTTTACAACTTCGCATGACAAGATGTTTTTAGTATCTTTTAGAATAGCATCACTTATTTCATAAGGATGAACTTTTTCATCTTCGTTGGTAACTCTACCTTTAATTCTAACTTTACCATTTTCATCTATTGATCCATAAACATTTAAACTTCCCCATGTTTTTCCTAATGAGTCAGTAACTAGGAATTGTTTAGTAGCTTCTGGATTATTTTTGTAACCTTTCATCGTACAAGGAGAATTAGCAACTAATATTCCCATAGTATCAGGTGGACATTTTCTTCCTTTTGTATCTAATACTGATACTTCAACAAAGTCAAAAGGTTTTAATCCCTCTGCTCTGTTATATTTTACATTAGATGGTTTAATATTTCCTAATGATCTAAATAAGGTAAATAATATTGAACCATGTTCGCAATCTCCTGCTGCTTCAGACATTCTAACTACAGAAAATGGTGTATGAGTAAAGTTAACACCTGCTTTAGCTTTTCTTAGGGCCTTGTTAATTAATTTTTCTTCATTCATTTCAAATACTTCTCCACAAGAAAATGCTAATAATAAATTTTTGAATTTAACATTTTGATATCTCTCATCATATAAGATTTTTTTAGACGCATTAACCCAAAATGATTTTGTTGCAGCAACGTAGTTTGGTTTATACATAATTAATGAGTAAATAAAGAAATCTTTATCATAATTTGGTTCTATAGCTAAAGTTGCACCTTGCATCAAAGTATCTGATATACATGATATTAAGTTAGTATTAGAGTATGTAGGAATATGTGCTAATGACGTAAAATTTTTCATAGAAAATCCGCCATTTAAATCTTTGTCATGGAATCTTGCTATTGTAATGAAACTTCTAGCAGGATGAATTATAGCTTTTGGTCTTGCTTCATTTGTTGAACCACTTGTATAAGTAATAGCAAAATCTGTATCTAATCCTGTTTGAGCATCTAGTTCTTCTGAATAATTTTTGCCCAATTCAACAAATTCTTTGATATTTATAATATTTTCGTTAGTTTTTTTGTACGTTCCTACTTTATTAGTAAATAAATTACTAGTTTTATCTAGCATTTCATATGGATTAACATTATTTTTTAATGAATCTCTTAAAGATATCATTACTATTTTTTGAATCTTACTCTGTTTAATAGCATTTGATATTTTTTCATATGCATTATCTTCTACAAAAATTACTTTAGAATCACATCCATTAATTATTTCTGTTATATAGTCTTCAATATAATTTTTACTAAAAATATTTACTTTGGCACCTATTAAACTTGCTGCTCCTAAAAGATAAACTATTTCTGGGGTATTTGATAAGCAAATAGGAATTTCACTATCTTTTCCAACACCTAAAGTTTTTAATGATTTAGCATAAGCACGCATATTGGAAAACATTTCTTCATAAGTTATTTTATTGCCACGATATGACAATGCTATATCTTCTAAATTATTTTTATTACGATTGTATAACTCTTTATACCATGAGACGTTATGATATAATTCAATATCACTTAGTATGTCTTCAACCTTTATCTTTTTTTCAATGTTCTTTTTTAACATTATACCTTTCTTTGTTTTCAATTTAATATTTTTTGAAAGCTTTTTAATATTATCAAAAAAGTTCATATTACCCACCTCTTATATTTTTAATATATAATATTTTTTATTTTTAAGCAATTATTGCATTTTTTTCAACATATCTATTTTTTCTTGAAAATACTTTGGAACTTCTTTTGTAAAATATAGTTCTTTTCCTGTTCTTGGATGCTTTAGTTTTATGCTATAGGAGTGTAACATTTGGCCAAATTCGGTAGCTTTTCCACGGCCATATAAAGGATCATTATTTACTGGAAATCCTATATAAGCCATGTGTACTCTAATTTGATGAGTTCTACCTGTTTCAAGAAGACACTCAATTAAAGTATTGTTTTGCCATCTTTCTAATACTCTAAAATGAGTAATAGCATCTTTGGCATTGATATCAGTTACGGCCATTTTCTGACGATTATTAATATCTCGTCCAATTGGAGCATCGATTGTTCCAGTATCATGTTTTATTACTCCATCAACTATAGCTAAATATTTTCTTTCTACTTCTTTATTAGCTATCATAAATGATAATTTTTCATGAGTAAATTCATTTTTAGCTACTAACATTAATCCACTTGTATCTTTATCTAAACGATGGACAATACCTGGACGCATTTTATCTCCACTTGTTAGACTAAAGCGATACAATAAAGCATTAACAAGTGTTCCACTATAGTGCCCTGGAGCTGGATGTACAACCATGCCACTAGCTTTATTAATGATTAATAAGTCATTATCCTCATAAACTATATCTAAAGGAATATTTTCTGGCTCAACATCTATATCAAAATTTAAATCATCATTTACTTCTATTTGATCATCTAATTTTATTTGATAATTAGCATTTATTTTCTTACCATTTATAGTAACTAGCCCTTCTTTAATTAGCTTTTGAACTTTACTTCTGGATAAATTTAATTCTTTTGCTAAGTAGCTATCAATTCTTACATTTTCTTCTTTTGCTTGAATCATTTATACTCTCCCCCCTTTTTGCCTCATTATTATACACTATTTTTTCTTCTTTTGCACGTATTTCTTCGTTTATACTTAAGAATAAGTAAATAAACACTCCGCAGGTAATACAAATGTCAGCAATATTAAATACAGGAAATTTATATGAGAAAATAGTTATGGATAAAAAATCTATTACTTCTTTATAGATAATACGATCTATCAAATTACCAATCATTCCCCCCATTAAAAGACTTAAGGAGATCAATTTCCATTTATTTTCTAGCTTTTCTTTATAAATAATTGTTGCTACTAAAGAGATACAAAATACACTAGCAATAATTAATAATGTAGTTTGATCTTTTAAACTACTGAAAGCAGCACCAGTATTAGTTACATAAAATAAAGAAAATAAATTAGGAATTACTTCTAACTCTTTTCCCAAAATTAAATTATTCATAACAATCAGTTTACTAATTTGATCTAGTACAATAATTAATAAAACTACTAAATATAATTTTATAATATGTTTTTTCCTAGTATCTCCTTTATTCATTTACATTTTCTCCTTTTAAATCTTTTATTCTTTCAATAATAATTTGAATTTGATCTAATCTTCTTTCTACTGTACCACGTATTTTTAATAGGTCACCTTTTTCTATATTTGGATACCTTTTGTAGATTTTTGGAAACAAAGTATATTCCATTGTAGCTGTTTCATCACTTCCGGTTATAAAAGCCATTTCTTCGCCTTTTTTAGTATTTATCTTTTTAATTTTATCTACTAATATTAACGTATCTACTTGTTTATGAAGATTTTTTGCTACTTCATTTAATTGAATACAATATGGATTATCTTTTTTGTATTTATTGGTTGGGTGTGATGATAGGTAAAATCCAAACACTTCTTTCTCTTTTTCCAAGAGATACTCATTAGAATAGTCTTTTTGATATTCTATTTCTGGTTTTATAACTAATGAAGCATCAATATCTTTTGTTAATTCAGCATAATTAAATAAGTTATCTAAATTAAAAATCAAAGTTGCTCTATTATAACCAAATTCTTTAAAGGTATCAGCCATAATTAATGTTTCGATACTTTTTTTACCTACTCCACTTAAATATAATCTACTAATACAATCATATATGTCAGTAAATATTCCTCCTGAGCGAGCCTTTTTTATTTGTTCTGAAATAGCAGTACCAATAGATTTAATGTTAGAAATTGGATAAATCAATTTATTATCTTTTACAATATATTTTGAATCACTCTCATTAATAGTTGGTTTTTCTACTTCAATATTATTAGCTTTAGCTTCCATTATATATTCGTGAGTTTTAGATTCACTCCCTATTATATTAGTTAAAATTGCAGCAAAAAATAATGTTTTATAATGACATTTTAAATAAGCCATTTTATAAGCTATTAATGAATATGCAACTGAGTGTGAACGATTGAACCCATAACCAGCAAAATTTAAAACCAAGTGAAATATCTTTAGAGCTTGTTCTTTAGGATGACCTTTTTCAATACTTTTCTTAATAAATTTCTCTTCTTCATTTTTTAAAAGATCTACTTTCTTTTTAGACATAGCTCTTCTTAAAATATCAGCTTCTCCTAAAGTATATCCTGCATAAATATTAGCTAGTTGCATAATTTGTTCTTGATAAATTAGTATTCCATAAGTATTTTTAGTTATTTTTTCTAGTGAAGGATCTAAATAAGTGATTTCTTCTTCGCCATGTCTTCTCCTAATATATGAATCAATATTTATAGCTGCTCCTGGTCTAAATAAGGCAATAGCTGCAAAAATATCTTCAAAAGTATTTGGTTTCAATCTACGTAAAAAATTACGCATTCCTGTTGATTCAAATTGGAAAATACCGCTGGTATTAGCTGTTTCAAATAAATGAAGGGTTTCCTTATCATCTAATGGTATTTTAGAAAACTCTATTTCTTCTTTAGTCTCTTTTTTTATATCTTGAAGAATATTATCAATAATAGTTAAATTTTTTAAGCCTAAAAAATCCATTTTTAATAATCCTAATTCTTCCAAGTACTCCATTGTATAACTTGATAAATACATATTATCTCCAATAGTCAATGGTATTACTTCATCAAGATCAATTTGGCTCATTACTATACCAGCAGCATGTGAAGAAGTATGTCTTGGAAACCCTTCTATTTTTAAAGATATATTATATAGTTTTGTTAGAGTTGAATCAGCATCTATTCTTGTCTTAAATGTAGTATTTTTTTCGTAAAAATCTTTTAATTTTTCTTTGGTAAATCCTGGTATCAATTTGCATATAGCATCTAATTTGTAAGTAGGAATATTTAAAACTCTTCCAACATCTCTTAAAACTTGTTTAGCACTTAATGTTCCAAAAGTTACAATACCACATACTCTTCTTTTACCATACTTATTCATAACATATTCAATTACTTCGTCTCTTCTATTATCTGGAAAATCTGTATCAATATCTGGCATGGTTTTTCTTTCTGGATTTAGAAATCTTTCAAATAATAAATCATATTTTATTGGATCAATATCTGTTATGCCTAAAGAATAAGCTACTAAAGAACCGGCACCAGAACCTCTTCCTGGTCCTACTAATATATGATTTTTTTTAGCAAATTTAATAAAATCATAAACTACTAAAAAATAATTTGGAAAGCCCATATCAGTAATTATTTTTAATTCATGGGATAATCTATTTCTATAAACATCTGTTACATTTCCATTTAATCTTTTGTTTAAACCTACTTTACATAATTCAAATAAATACGTAGGTGCATCTTCACATTCAAATATTGGTAGTAATAGTTTAGCAGGAGGAAAAATTATTTCACACTTGTCTGCAATTAGCATAGTATTTATTAATCCAATATTAGTACTTAAATCTAGAATATTTGAAAGTAATAATTCATGATTTTGAATATCATAGTTAATGTCTTCGGATATAGTTTTACCATCACGTATTCTATATAAATATGGTAAAATATCTGAATCTTTTTTTTCTAAATATAAGTTTTCTTGGAAGAATACAATTTTCTTAGTAATTATAAGTGCTTCTTTTTCTTCTATTTTATTATTATATCCTAGATAAAAGTCTTCATATAAATCTTTTAATTCATTATATTTTTCTTTATATAAGTATGGTAAAACCGCTATTAAATCATTATTATATTTATTTATATCTTCTTCTGTTAATACTCTTTCATTTTGAATAGTAGATAATTTTAAAAGACATTTATAACCTTGATAGTTCTTAGCATAAACTACTATGTGATAATTTTCTAATAAAAGTTCTAAACCTATAACTGGTTTTAAGTTATGATTTTCGCATTTTTTTATGAATTCCATAGTGCTATACATGTTTCTATCGGCTATAACAGCAACATTTAAATTATTGTTTAGACTATAGGAGATAATATCATCTGTTTTTAATAATGATGATAATAATGTGTAATTAGTTTTATTATTTAAGGGAACAAACATTTTATACCTCCTTTTCTTTTATATAATAACATAATTCTTAAAAGAATAATATATTGTTAATGTTGAAAACAAAGGAAATTATTTGACTTTCTAAAACATTTATGATAAAGTTATAAAGCAGAGAAAACCAAAGGAGGAATTTAAATGGCAGTTAATATATCAACAAGAGTTGGTAATGTAAAAAATAAAAGATCACATGCTTTAAATGCTACTAAGTCTAGACAAGGTTTAAATTTACAAGCTTATAGACTTGAGGATGGTACAAAGGTAAGATTATCAACTAAGGAAAAAAGAACTTTATTAAAGAGTAAAAAAGCTGCATAATTTAGTGCAGCTTTTTGTTTGTTTTTTTTATCATTGTAATTGTTGACTAGAATTTATATTGCATACAAATCCTTGACTTTCTAAATCTTCTTTTACAGTATCTATATCTGTGTCTAAAGGATGTTTGATGTTAACTTGAATGTTATCTTGAATATTAGCAGGAATTAAAGATTGATTTAATAATGTTAAGTCTGCTTGAACAGTAGAATAGAATCCTATTTCTCCACGGGGACCTATTGTTAATGAGTAACCATTAATTGTTCCATTTACTGGAGCATATGTTTTATATGTATTATATAAATTTGTCATAGAAATATAACCATCAGGATTATTAGGTATAGCATCTAAAATCATATCTTTTTTTACACGTTTTAATTTACTATCTTCAAATGAATAAACAAAAGTTGAATAATAATTTGTTCCATTAGCATTACCTTGCATTGATAAAATGCACACTAAATCTGCCGGACCTGAGATAATAGTTTGTTGTTTAGATTCTGTTGTTTCTCTTTCCACAACGTCATCTTGTCCTAAACTAGCATCTAATAATAGATGTTCTTGATAAGTAATATATCCTTGAGTTCCTCCACCTATTAAAATCATAATTATTCCTAAAAGAGCACAAATACCTGCTGGTTTTCTACTATACTTTTTTTCATATTTTTCTACTTTTCTAACTTCATCTATATTTAACACTTGCGTGCGAACTAGCTCTTCTGTTTCTTGTTTTTTTAGCTTTTTTTTGCTACTCATGATAACACCGCCTCTATCCTATACTTCCATTATAACAAAAGAAAAAAATTTGTAAAACAAAAAATAACTATTTCTAGTTATTTTTTTCTCTTGCGTCGATTTTTTTACGTTCTTCTGTATTTAATATTCTTTTTCTTAAACGAATATTGTTTGGTGTTACTTCTACTAATTCATCAGAATTAATATAGTCTAGAGCATATTCCAAAGAAATTGGACGTGGTCTTTTTAAAACTACTGTATGATCTGATCCGGCTGCTCTAGTGTTAGTTAATTGTTTTCCTTTAACAACATTAACAGCTAAATCATTATCTCTATTACATTCTCCAATTATCATTCCCTCATAAACTTCTGTTCCTGGTTCAATAAACATAATACCACGATCTTCTAGATTACCAATTGAATATGCTGTTGCTGCTCCGTTTTCCATAGAAACAAGAACTCCTAACTTACGTTCTCCAATATTTACAGTCTCATAAGGAAGATATTCTTTAAATGAGTGTGACATTATACCATAACCTTTAGTTAAAGTCATAAATTCTGTTGAGAAACCAATTAGTCCTCTAGATGGAATTGTATATACTAATCTAACTTGATTTTCAAAGTTAGTCATACTTTCCATTTTTCCACCACGAATTCCTAATTGTTCAATAACTGCGCCCATACAATCTTCTGGGACTTCAATTTGTAATTCTTCGTATGGTTCACATTTTTGACCATTTATCTCTTTAATAATAACTGTTGGTTTTGAAACTTCAAGTTCAAATCCTTCTCTACGCATATTTTCAATTAAAATGCTTAAGTGTAATTCTCCACGACCACTTACTAAGAATGACTCATTAGTTGCTGGTGAAACTTTTAAACTTACATCCTTTTGAGTTTCTTTCATTAATCTTTCTTCTATCTTTCTAGCTGTTAAAATTTTTCCATCTCTTCCAACAAATGGTGAAGAATTAGTGCCAAATGTCATTTGTAAAGTTGGTTCATCAATGTGTAGTCTTGGTAATGGTTTGATACAATTATTATCACAAACTGTTTCACCTACTGAAATATCAGTAAGTCCAGCAATAGCAACGATATCCCCTGCTTCTGCACTTTCAATTTCTATTCTGCTATAACCATAATATCCAAATAATTTTTGAATTCTAAATTGTTTTGTTGTACCATCAAGCCTACAACAAGTTACCATTTCACCTGTTTTTATTTTACCATTATGAACTCTACCAATACCTATTCTACCAACAAATTCATTATAATCTAAAAGAGCTGGTTGGAATTGTAATGGTTCTTCATTACTTCCTGTTGGCGCTGGAATTTCATCAATAATTGCATCTAATATTTCATCAAAACCTGGGGTTTGTGTTGACAAATCTGGACTTAATGAGCAAGTTCCGTTTATTGCTGAAGCATAAATCACTTTAAAATCTAATTGATCATCATTAGCTCCTAATTCAATAAATAAATCTAATACTTCATCTAGTACTTGTGAACATCTAGCACTTGGCTTATCTACTTTATTAATTACTACTATTGGTTTGACTTTAGCTTCAAAAGCTTTCTTTAAAACGAATCTAGTTTGAGGCATGGCACCTTCATAAGCATCTACTACTAAGATTACTCCATCAACCATATTCATGATACGTTCTACTTCTCCACCGAAGTCAGCATGCCCTGGAGTATCTAAAATATTGATTCTTACTCCTTTATAATCTAGGGCTGTAGTTTTTGCTAAAATTGTAATTCCTCTTTCATGTTCTATTGCATTAGAGTCCATTGATAAATTAGAAAGATCTTCATTTTCTCTAAACATTCCTGAATGTTTTAAGATACCATCTACTAATGTTGTTTTACCATGGTCTACATGAGCAATAATTGCTACATTTCTCTTTTCCATTCATAACACCTCTTTTAAACGTCGTTCACCATTATAACATAATATTAAAAAAAAAACTAGTATTTATAAAAATCTAGTTAATATTTAAAAAAAATTATTTTTTTTGATTTTTTACTTCATTTTTTACTACTTCTGATATCTTTTCATTTTGTTGTTTATTAGTTTTTTCTTTTAAATTGCTTTCTTTTTTTACTACTTCTGCTATTTTATTACTCATATTATCACCAATAAAATATATTAATAAAAAAAAGATATATTCATTTTGAATATACCTTTTTTATTATTTTACTATTATAGTAGCGTCTTTTCCTTCTAAAGCATTTGATAAATTATCTAATGAAGTAATTATTGCCTTTTTGCCTGTTTCCTCAACAAACTCTATTGCTGCTTGTACTTTTGGTAACATACTTCCTTTAGCAAATTGGTCTTCTTCAATATATTTTTTTGCTTCCTCTATTGTTATTTTACCTAAACCTTGAGCATTTTCAGTACCATAATTAATTTGAGCTTGTTTAACATTAGTTAATATTACTAATAAATCGGCTTTTAATTGTCTAGCCATTAGTGAACTAACTAAATCTTTATCAATAACAGCATTGGCACCCTTTGCTTCATTTTGTTTGTAAATTGGAATTCCTCCACCACCAGCAGCTATAACAATATGACCAGTTTTAAGAAGGTCTTTAATTGTTTCAATTTCAATAATTTCTACTGGCTTAGGGCTTGCTACTACTTTTCGATATCCTCTTCCTGCATCTTCTATATATTTTTCACCAGATAATTCTGCTAGTTTTTCAGCAACTTTTTTTGTGTAAAATGGACCTACTGGCTTGGTTGGATTACCGAAAGCTTTATCATATCTATCTACTGCTACTTGAGTAACAATTGTTGCGACTTTTTTATAAATTCCTTCGTCTTCCAATAAGTCTCTAAGTCCTTTCTGAATGTGATAACCAATATAGCCTTGAGACATAGCAGTGCATTCTGGAAATGGCATATATGGAATATCTTTATTTTCATATGAATCTTCAAAAGCTAAATTAATAATACCAACTTGTGGACCATTTCCATGACCAATTACTATTTGATGACCTGATTTTATTAATGGAATAATATTCTTGACTGCTTTTTTAATTAATTTTTGTTGTTCTAAAGGATTATTGCCTAAGGCATTTCCGCCTAAGGCAATAACTATTTTACTCATTTGAGCATCCTTTTGGTACTTGTTGAGTTATGCAGTGAATATTTCCTCCACCTAATAATATTTCTCTAGCATAAATTGGTTCAATCTTACGATCTGGATATAATTTTTTCAATTCTTCTATAGCTTTTGCATCATTAGGATCGTTAAATACTGGTACAGCTACGAAACCATTACCTACATAATAATTTATATAAGAAGCAGCCATTCTGTCTCCTTCTTCTCTAGGTAAAGTCCCATCTACTGCATCTACTCCTTCGCTTTCTTCTTTTGTAATTAAGATTGGTGATGGAGTTAAAATCTTATGAATTTCTAATTTTCTACCTTTTGCATCCGTTTCGTTGCTTAAATATTCATAAGCTTCTACACTTCTTTGATATTGTGGATCATTTTCATCTTCTGTCCATGCTAGAGCAACTACTCCTGGTTTTACAAATGTACACATATTATCAACGTGACCATTTGTTTCATCATTATAGATACCTCTTGGTAACCATAATACCTTTTCAACATTTAAATAGTCACATAATGTTTTTTCTATTTCTTCTTTTGTCATTGATGAATTTCTACCTGCGCTTAATAAACATTCTTCTGTTGTCATGCAAGTTCCTTCACCATCAACATGGATTGAGCCTCCTTCAAGAATAAAATCATCTAAACGATAACGATCTACTCCTTCTAGTTCGCACATTTTTTGAGCAATTTTATCATCTGAATCCCATGGAAAATATAAGCCATCTACTAAACCACCCCAGGCATTAAATTTCCAATCAACTGCTCTTTTATTTCCTTTGTCATTAACTAAGAATGTAGCTCCACAATCTCTTACCCATGAGTCATCATTACTCATTTCTACTACTCTTACGTAACTTGGTAACATAGCTCTGGCATTAGAGTATTGTGCCTTACTAACTATCATAGTCATAGCTTCATATTTACCGATAACACTTGCTACTTCAGCAAATACTTTTTGAGCTGGTTTTGCACCTAATCTCCAGTTATCGGTTCTTTCAGGCCAAATCATGTATGTTCCAGAGTGCTTTTCAAATTCTCCAGGCATTCTGAATCCATCTTCTTTTGGTATTGTATTTAATTTTTTCAAAATATCACCCTCTTATTCTTTGCTTGTTTTTACTCTAGCTGCTAAAACTTCTTCAATAATAAATGAAACTACTACACCTACTATTAATGGAGCATTAGCACTAATATATTCCATTGTAAAGTCTCCAAATAAAGTGAAGATTACACCTAAAACTAATAATATAAATGGTACTATTGCGAATACTTTAATAAAAGTATCACTACCTCCAACTTTGTAAACTCTCTCTGTTTTATCAGTTTTTCTTAATTTTAAGAATGCTAAGAATAATGGAATATAGCTAATTAATAATGTTACTAAACTTAGTGAGAAAAATGTCCAGAACAAGTTACTTGCTGATTCTGATACATAACTTAAGATGATGCCAATTATACAAATAACTGATGCAACTACTCCATTGATTATTGAAGCGGTTGCTGGTACTCCTTCTTTATTTGTTTTAGCAAATATTTTTGGTAAACCACCATCATCAGCACTATATTTAGCTACTGAGTTAACTCCAAATGACCATGAAGTAATATTAGCAATCATTGTATAGATGAACATTAATCCAACTACAATTACTATTCCATTTACTATTTGAGAGTTTACTCCCAATTTTGTTAATAAAATCATGAAACTTTCAGTAATTCCTGATGCTTCTGCATCCTCTAAACTCATTGCTATATTTATTCCAGTTGCTGGTAAAATATAGAATAATGCCATTAATAAACCACCAATTATTAGAGCTTTAGGAATCTCTTTTTTAGGATTTTCCATATCATCAGCAAATGTTGCTACTACTTCAAATCCTAAGAAGTTAAAGATAATAACTGATAAGAATGATAAACCAGATAGATCTAAACTTGGTAATAAATCAGCTATTCCTGTTACAGGATTAGCACTTTCTCCAGTTTTTAAAAATACGTAAATTCCTAGGGCACCTAATCCTAACATAAATGCTATTTTAAAGAAAGTCCCAATATTAACTATCCATTTACTTTCTCCAATTCTTTGTGTTCCTAAGAATGTTACTAGCCAGATATAGCCTAATTGTAATATTAATAATCCAATTAGTGACAATTCAATTCCAAAAATACCTGCTACTACATCTGTAACTGCTACAGCTAGTGAAGCAATCCATAATGGGAAATTAATCCAATAGTTCCAGGCAACACGAGATGCCCATTTTGGTCCGAAGGCTTTTTTGACCCAATCATACATTCCACCTTCACTTTGATATGTTGTCCCAAGTTCTGCAGAAATCATACCATATGGTATACAAAAAGCAATAATCAAGAAAATCCACCAAAAATATTGAGAATTTCCGATAGCAGCTGTTGGCATTACTGATTCTGCAACTAAAGTAATACATACAGTAGCTAAAATTGCATCAAATAATTTAAATTTTTTCTTTTTAGTTTCCATTTTTTACCTTCCTAAATTTTTATTACAAATTTCAATTGTTTCATCTTTTTTACCTAAGAAGTATACTAATAAACCTCTCATTGCTGTTAAACGATTTTCAGCTTCATCGAAACAAATTGATACTTTTTCATCATCCATGATTTCATCTGTTACTTCTTCGCCTCTTGTTGCTGGTAAGCAATGCATAAATTTAACATGTGGTGATGCTTTTTTAATCATTTCACGATTTACTTGATATTTTGGATAGAAAATTTTCATTCTTTCTTCTTTTGGCAATTCAGATTCATATAAACCATACCAAACATCAGTGTAGATAAAATCTGCGTCTTTTAGAGCTTCATCGGCGTCATCAGTTATTAAATAACTTCCTCCACTAACTTTGCAGTTTTCTTCTGCTATCTCTAAGTATTCTCCACGTAATTGGAATCCTTTTGGTCCAAAGTGTACAAAATGTCCTCCCATTTTTGTAATCATCATCATTAATGATGCACAAACTTGAGTACAATCTCCTACAAACACAACTTTGCAATCTTCGATACTCTTACCTTCTGGCATATGCTCAAACATAGTAATTATATCACCCATTTCTTGAGTTGGATGATTGTAATCACTCATGCCGTTTAATACTGGTACTGTAGAATATTTAGCAAGCTCTACTACTGTTTTGTGTTGTTGAACACGAGCCATTAAAACATCAACTAATCTAGACAAAACAATAGCTGTATCCTTCATGCTTTCATGTTTACCAAGTTGAATTTGTCCTGGAGCAAGATATTGAGCATGTCCACCAAGTTGAGTCATAGCTGTTTCAAAAGATACTCTTGTTCTTGTGGATGATTGTTCGAAAATCATTCCCAAGGTTTTGTGATAAAGAACATTTAGTGGATATCCAGCTTTAATGTTGGCTTTGATAAGCAAACTTAAATGGATAATATCTAGAAGTTCTTCTTTTGTAAAGTCTTGTGTCGTAATATAATCTTTCTTCATATATTATTTATCTCCTACCTTTCCTACTTTACACTTTAAGTATATCATTCAAGCAAAATAAATTCAATCAAAAAAGCTAGTTGTTAATTAGCTTTTTTTCTTTGATTTTTTGAAAAAAAATCATAATTAAATAATAATATTGAAATATTTGATAATACTATCAATCCATCAGTTATAGCGCCAGAATAACTCATAACATATATGTCATATATAACCCATAATGTATAAGAAATTATTGCTCCAATAACTATCTTTTTCTTATTTTTTATTAACGAATAACTTTCTATTAAACTAGCAACAATTGGTAAAACTTCAATAAATGTCGAAGCACTTAACATTCCCCCAATTATGTAAATAGGAACACATATTAAATAAACATAAAAATCTAAATCTGTTTTGTAGTAAAGAGTATGAATTATTACTTCAAATAAACATATAAATAATCCACTATAGGCTTGCAAAAAGAAATAATGAATGCAATATAATATAATAGAAATAATTTGAAAAAATAATATTTTATTAGTGTTTTCTCTATAGTAACTGGCTAATAGAAATAACCATGCTGCTGCACCAATAATTTGAATAATTATAAATTGTATATCCATATTCTATTTTATATAAGCCCATACTTTATCGTAATCACTTATATATTCTCCTATATTTTTTACTCTTGTTCCTTTAGAAAAAGCTGCTTGCATTCTTTGATATTCTTTTCCATATGATGGATTCTTTTCCATAGCCGAATTTGTTAACATATTAACACTTGAATATGGATATGATTCAACGATTTTTGTCATCACTTCAGAATCTAAAATATAGTCAATGAACTTATAAACCGCTTCTTTATTTTTACTACCTTTTAAAATAGCAAAGTTATCTAAACTAACGTTATATCCTTCCTTGGGAATAGTTATTTCTATATTATCTTTTTCTTCTTTTGCCAAAATAGCTTCGGCACTCCACATTAGACCGATGCTCGCTTCTTCTGTTATAAGAAAACTTTTGGGACTATCACTATCAAAAGCTTTGATATTATCTTTTAATCTTAGTAACCAATCTTCAGCATCTTTTAATTCTTCCTTATTGGTACTATTCATGTCATATCCATTAGCTAATAAAGCCGCTCCTACTAATATTCTTGTATCGTCTAAAACTACAATACTATCTTTAAAATCATAATTTAGTAAATCATTATATGAATCTATTTTATTAGATACTAAGTCTTTATTAGTGGCAATTACAACTGTTGCAGATAAAAATGGAATAGAATATTCATTATTAAAATCAAAATCAAGAGACAAATATTTTTTATCTATTAAACGATAATTAGATATTTTATCTTTATCTATTTTATCTAAAAGATTTCTATCTTTCATTATACTTACCATATAATCACTTGGAAATATTAAATCATAAGTACCTTCTTTTACAGCATTAACTTTAGCCAATAATTCTTCATTTGATGAATAAGTTGAATAATTTACTTTAATATCATATTCTTTTTCAAAATCTCTTACTACTTCATCAGGAATATAGCTTGACCAATTTAATACATTTATAGTAGCTTCATATTCTTGTTTTTTACATCCTGTTGTTAATAATAATAAAATGATAATTAAAAATAATATTTTTTTATTTTTTATTATACCTTCTTTTAAACGTTGATAACATGTATATAGATACTATTAAGAATGTAAATAATAGCATAATACTTAAAAGTGCATTAACTGATGGTGTTATTCCAGATTTAATTATTGAATAAATAAATAATGGTAAAGTGTTACTTTCTGGTCCTGTCGTAAAGTAACTGATTACTACATCATCCATACTTAATGTAAAAGCAAGCATAGCTCCTGATAAAATTCCTGGCATGATTCCTGGTAAGATAATGTGATAAAATGTTTGCCAGATATTAGCACCTAAATCATAACTAGCTTGTTCTAGATAAGGATTCATATTATTTAATGTTGATCTAACACTCACTAGAACGTATGGTGTTGAAAATGTTATGTGTGCTATGATAAGGCTAAGCATTCCTAATTTCATTTGCATTAAATTATAAACCGATAATAAAGAAATACCTAAAACTATTTCAGGAATTACTATGGGTACATATATCAATTTATCAATTATTGGTTTACTTTTAAAATTATATTTATATAAGCCTATGGCTGATATTGTACCTAAAATTGTTGATAATATCGTGCTAGTAAAAGCAACTATTAAAGTGTTTTTAAAAGCTTCTATTAATGTAGTATTTTCAAATAATGTTTTATACCATTTAAGAGTAAATCCTTCAAAAACTATGTTTAAGTCAGTATCATTAAATGAGAAGACAACTAAAACGATAATTGGCAAATATAGAAATAAAAATACAGCTATTGTAAAAATTTTTTCATACCATTTTCCTTTCATTAGGCACCTCCTAAATCATCCATGTTGCCACCACATTTTTGATATACCTTAACTAAACCAAAAGTAATAATAATTAGGAAGATAGAAATTGCCGCTCCAAAAGGCCAATTTCTAGCAGTTAGGAATTGGTTTTTAATAAGATTTCCTATTAACATTAATTTTCCTCCACCAAGGATATCAGAAATGAAGAAGTATCCTATAGCAGGAATAAATACCATTAAACTACCACTGAATACTCCAGGTAATGTCTCTGGTACTATTACTTTAAAAAAAGTTGTTATTTTACTAGCTCCTAAGTCATAACTAGCTTCTATTAAATGATTATCTAATTTAGAAACAGCATTATAAACTGGTAATATCATAAATGGTAATAATGTATAAACTAAACCAACTATAATACCAAAATTATTGTACATAAGACTTAATGGATGATCGGTAATATGCAATGTTTGAATTAAAGAATTAACAATTCCCTCTTTTCTTAATAAAACAACCCAACCATAAGTTCTAATCAAAGAATTAGTAATGAAAGGAATATTTACTAAAATAATTGCAACACGTTGGAATTTAGCACTTTGTTTTTTTAAAATTAAAGCTAAAGGGTATGCTATACATATACAAATTATAGTAGTTATTAAGGCTATTAAAAAAGATTTTAAAAATACTTTTATATAGACGATATCAATTATTTTAAGATAATTTTCTAGAGTAAATGTTATGATCATTCCCCCATAATTATCTGATTCATAAAAACTTATTATAAAGATATACAATAATGGTAAAATTATAACTAATAAAGTATAAGCTATTATAGGAAATGTTGTTATTTTTTTTGCAATTTTATTATCTTTCATGCTCTACCTTCTTTAAAACTACGATATCTTTATCAAGTTCTAAGTATATTGTTTCATCTTTTTCGTAATTATGACGATCATCAATATCAATATTAATCTTTATTTCTTTATCATTATATATAGCATTTAATCTTTTAAATGATCCATTGTAAATTAGTTCTTTTACTTTCACTTCTAGGTAATTTTCTTTTTTTTCTAGATGAACTTTTATTTTTTCGGGCCTAGTTATTATATTTACTTTATCATTTTCATTAATGTCATTAGGTAATTCCATATCTTCAATTAAGGTTTTAATGATCGTTTTTTCATCTAAATAGATAGTTGCAAAAGTTTTATTTTTTTCAATCACTTTTCCTTCTAGAATACTAGAATCTCCAATAAAGTCGGCAACAAAAATAGAATTAGGATGATTATATATTTCTTCTGGAGTTCCTTCTTGAATAATTTTACCATCTTTAAAAACTATAATTCTGTCACTCATTTTTAGTGCTTCATCTTGAGCATGGGTAACATATATAAAAGTTATTTTTAATTTTTTTTGAAGATTCTTCAACTCTATTTGCATTTGTTTTTTTAACTTTAAATCTAAAGATGATAGTGGCTCGTCTAATAACAAAACTTCTGGTTGATTTATTAATCCTCTAGCTATAGCTACGCGCTGTTGTTCTCCACCGCTGAGCTGTGATGGTAATCTATCTTCGTATCCTTCTAGCTTAACTAACTCTAACATTTCTTTTACTCTTTTTTTTATTTTGTCTTTAGGAACTTTTTTCATTTTTAAACCATATCCAATATTTTTCTCAACAGTCATATTAGGAAAAAGCGCAAAGTTTTGGAAAATAGTATTAACAGGTCTCTTACTTGCTTCAACTTCAGTTACGTCCTCATTATTAATATATATTTTTCCATCTGTAACATGTTCTAGTCCAGAAATCATACGCAAGGTAGTTGTTTTTCCGCAACCACTTGATCCTAAAAATGTTAAAAATTCCCCAGAGTATACTTCTAAAGATAAGTCTTTTATTACAAATTTATTATCTACATAACTTTTACTAACATTTTCTAACTTTACAACTACTTTCTTCATATATAATATCCTCGCTATCTTATTATTAATATATCATATATTAAATAAATTTTAAATTTAAAAGAAAGTATTTCTACTTTCTTTTAAACTCCTGCATAATTTTTTATTACTTGAATCATTTTATTTGCTTCTTTCATTAATTCATCATAATGTTCATTAACATAATTTACATCATTACCTTTGCTTGCCATTTCATGGTTATATGCTAATTCTGCTAAATGCATTAAACCAATATATTTGGAATCACTTTTTAGAGAATGAACTAATATGGCATAGTTAGGCATATCTGATGCATCATGAAATTTTTTGATATCATTTATTTTATTATCTATTTCAGAAACAAAATCATTTACTGTATCATTATACATTTCCATATCTCCTAAAAGTTCTAGAGCTTTATCTAGGTCTACTCCTTGAGACTTCAAGTATTCAACATTACCTTTCTCGTTTCCAGTTGGAGTACTTTCTTCTTTAGATGATTCTTTTGTTGATGGCTGTTCTGTTGAAGAATCATTTTCTTCAAAATCATCTAATACTTCCAACTCTTCGATTTCTTCTTTTTTAATTTCTGGTGATGGTAATAGTTCTGGCATTTGATTTACAATTGGAATTTCTAATTTTTGTTTTTTCTCTTCTTGATTCTCTGATTCTTTAGGAGTTTGGATAGAAATAGTATCATCTTCAGTACCAAAAAATTTAATCAAAACATCTTCTAATAACTGTTTATCAATTGGTTTTGATAAATAATCATCAAATCCTGCTTGTAAATATTTTTCCTTCATTCCAGTAATTGCATTGGCCGTTAAAGCAACTGTAGGAATCTTAAAATTTGGATCTGTTCTTAGTTTTTGTAGAGTTTCAACTCCAGACATTTTTGGCATCATATCATCTAGAAGAATTAAGTCATAGTGAGACTTAGAAATTTTATTAATACAATCTTGTCCACTTTCGGATAATTCAATATTTAACTTGTATTTTTTTAATAAACGACAAGCTACTTTTAAATTGACCATATTATCATCAACAATTAACACTTTCTCGCCATGACCAATAAACTTTTGGCGATTTGTCTCTAATTTATGAGCTTCTAGTTCATCTAAAGATTTATGAACAATCTGCTGTTTTACTTTGACTATGAATTTTGATCCTTCACCATATTTACTTTCAACTTTTATTTCGCCATTCATTAAATCTACTAATTTTTTAGTTAAGGATAGACCTAAGCCAGTTCCTTCAATGTTTATATTTTCTTTTAAATCAAAGCGTTCAAATTTAGAGAATAACTTTTCAAGATTTTCTTCTTTGATTCCTATTCCAGAATCTTCCACACTTATAATAAGATTACAATTATCTTCATCTATTTTTTCTCCAGTTATAGTTAGTTTGATGTAACCTTCTCTAGTATATTTCACAGAATTAGTTAGTAAATTAACAGCAATTTGTCTTATTCTAATATTATCACCATACAATACTTCAGGTAATTTTTCATCACACTCATGAATAAATTCTAGTTGCTTGCTTCCTATTCTTCCTTCTGTTAGAGAAACTAAATATTTATATAACTTTTCAATAGAATACTCTACATTAACGATTTCTAATTTATTTGTTTCAATTCTTGATATATCAAGTATTTCATTTACAATGTCTAATAAACTATCTGAAGCACTAATGATATCTTCAACATCGTTTCTAGCGTTATCTGGTATTTTTTCTTCAAGTAAACCTTGAGAAAATCCTAAAATAGCATTTAGTGGTGTCCTTATTTCATGAGACATATCAGCTAAAAAATCTGTTTTTGACTGATTAGCTCTTTCAGCTTCATTTTTAGCTGCTGTCATTTCCTCAATCATTTTTATATCCGGGTTATCTATTGTAAATACTGTAAAATACATTACTGCTACACTATATGTAGTTGCTACTAAAATAGTATGGATGTCTGGAAAAAGGTATTGTATAACCATACCAATACTACCAAAAATTATGGATATAGTTATAGGAATAACATTTTTCTTATCCAATTTATTTTTAGTTTTTAAAACAATCCATACCCAAATAATCATGCATACTAAATTAATAAAATAGCAAAAATACATGTCTAGTCCATACGAATTATTTAAGGCGGTACTACCATTGGATGGAAGAATAAAAATTAATAATGAAAAAGAAATTATACATATTGAGAATACGATATAATGTTTGGAATATATTTTTAATTTTTGATCTCCTGTTAAATTTTTATTAATAATTAAAATTGCATATTCTGTAAATGATAATAAAAATGCAATAAAAAGTATTTTTTCTAATTTTTCTAGCATTATAATCGTTGATACATACTCTGGTTTAATAGCTGCAATAGTAATAGCACCAATATCTGCTAATGCATAAATCATATTTGTGATAATTAACAAAGAAAATATTTTATTTTCTGCAGTTATTGTTTTTCTAGTACTTAAGAAAACTATTGCTAATAAAATAATATAAACAAGTGAAGCCATTTGTAGTCCAATATTTGCCATCATTATACCACCTACTATACTATTTTAGTTTATCACGAAAATAAAAAAAATAAAATTGTTTTTTTAGAACAATTTTTATTTTTTACATTATCTTATTTTATTGATATATTGATGAACAGACTCAATCTCTTCTTTATGAAGATTATTCAATGTAGAATCATGTTTTTTCATAACTACTCCATTATATTTTTTTAACATTTCATAATCATTAATGTCATCACCTATTACTATAATATTATCATCAATATAATTATTTTGTTTTAAAAATTCTAAGGCGTTACCTTTATTTACTGTTGAATCCAAAATATTAATATGACTACTACTTAAGTAGCCATAGATACTAACTAAATTTTTAATGTCAGACAATATTTTTTTAGCATCCATTTCAGGAGTGATATCAATTGTGATTTTAACGGCATTATCAATTGTATCATCATCATTAAATGCAGATTCATATGTAAATAAAACATTATTCTTTTTTAAATATTCTTGCATGATTAATGCTTTGTCTCTATTTAGAATAGTGCTATGAATACAATTATTATTTTCATCAAAAATATTAGCTCCGTCCTGACAAACTAGGCAACTATAACTAATATTATTTTCTTTTATAACTTTAGAAATATTTGAAAAACTGCGTCCGGTTATAATAATGAATTTATTTCCTTTTTGTATAAATGTTTTAACAACTTCAATATTTTTCTCTAAATCACTTTTATTTTTAACGTATAAAGTATTATCAAAATCACTAGCTATTGTTTTCATTTCCATCATCCTCCTTGCTTTTCTCTTTAATTTTAACATATTTTTTTAGATTTTTAAAAAAAAGTGTTGACTTAAGCCGTTTTTTTGATATAATTTTAAATGTCTACTGAATTTAGTCGGTACTTAATCTTCGGAAATTTATGGTTAGGTTCGATTAAAAATTTATGCGGATGTAGTTTAATGGTAGAACCTCAGCCTTCCAAGCTGACTACGTGGGTTCGATTCCCATCATCCGCTCCAAAAGATAAAATCGTCGCACCAAGCGATGTTAATGATTAAATCAACGCAAGTTGATTTTTTTATTGCTATT
>CALVOV010000018.1 GCA_944350385.1 uncultured Bacilli bacterium | reverse complement strand
TTTTCCATCCGAGCTTTGTAAGCCATATTTCAAAGCTCCATTGATATTACTGAAGAAATACTTTGAACCTTCTATTTTTCTAAAACCTCGAACTTGATAGCCTTCTTCATCATAATAATAAAGATTTCCATTTAAGTCTTGCCATCCTGTTATCAATTTCCCTTCTTCATCTTGATACCATATTTTTCCATCCGAGCTTTGTAAGCCATATTTCAAAGCTCCATTGATATTACTGAAGAAATACTTTGAACCTTCTATTTCTCTAAAGCCTCGAACTTGATAGCCTTCTTCATCATAATAATAACGATTTCCATTTAAGTCTTGCCATCCTGTTATCAATTTTCCTTCTTCATCTTGATACCATATTTTTCCATCTGAGCTTTGTAAGCCATATTTCAAAGCTCCATTGATATTACTGAAGAAATACTTTGAACCTTCTATTTCTCTAAAGCCTCGAACTTGATAGCCTTCTTCATCATAATAATAACGATTTCCATTTAAGTCTTGCCATCCTGTTATTAATTTTCCTTCTTCATCTTGATACCATATTTTTCCATCTGAACTTTGTAAACCATATTTTAAAGCTCCATTTATTTTACTAAAGAAATATTTTGAACCTTCTATTTCTTTGAATCCTACTATCATTTGATTATTTTCATAATAATATGTTAATCCATCTTCATATATCCATCCTTCTTTAGCTTCTACATTAAGGTTAAAAGCAAAAAATAATATTAAGATTAAAAGTATTTTTCTTAAATTTTTCATATTATCTTCTCCTTCTTAAACTTATTTAAATATTTTATTTTTAATGTTACCAATTTTATCAATAAATTTGTATCGTTTACTATTACGAATTTGTTGCAATTGAGCATTAATATTATTGTTTTGATCTTTTAAATTAGATATTTCTTTCATTGCTGCAGTTATTTTCTTTTTATTATATGCTTTATCTACCATCTGGAATGTATTTTTAGATAGTTCTTTAAAAATTACATTTCGTTCTAATGGTTTAGTAGCAGATTTTACCAATGAAGGATTGTATTTTGCAATATCTTCAATATTAACATTCCTTACATTCAAATTATCTTTTATTGAGTTAAATAACTTCTTTCCTGCTTCCGTATTTATAATGATTGCTGATACTCCAGCATGATCGAAAAAATCTCTATCAATGTCATATATTCCCCAAAAGTCTCCCAAAATAATATCTGCAAGATTGTTTTTTCCTTTAGCAGGACAATCATAACAAGATTCTCTTAATATATAATTATCAATAAATAAATTCATCATTGGATCATCTGAAAATTTGTATGTTTTATTTATTCTTTCTAGATTATAATCGATACTTGATATATCCCATCCATTAGTTTTTGATTTATATTTGATACTTTGCATTTTAGACTCAAAAATATCTTCAACTTCTTTAATACGTTTATTTAAAATATCATCATTAATTACACCATGGCAAATAACACTAACTGTGTACAATTTTTCATATTCTTTATTTAAGTAACTTTTTAAACCTAATATCTGACATGGAGTTCCAGAAAATAAAACTAGTTTATTTTTTTCTAAGTCTTGCTTAACATTATTATAAATATTATTAGATAAATCACTTTCAGCGTATTTAGATCCTTGGAGTTTGGCAATTTCTTCTGTATTTGTTATTCTTATGTGACTAACTTTATAATCATTTAATGTTGCCCCATAGACTATTCCTTTTTCCTCGATAGTTTTCTTAGCTAAATAATAGAAAATACCACCTGATGAACTTTTTTCTTGAATAAATTTTTCTTTAGCTTTTGCAGCATAACACTCTAGTACATTATTAGTATTTTTACTTTCATTTATTCTGCAACATACTTTTTTGCACAATCCACACTCTATACATTTATCTAAATCAATCTTTGGATATAAAAATCCTTCTGAATTTTTTTGCATTGTAATAGCGTGTTTTGGACAAATATTCATACATGCAGTACAACCAACACACTTTTTTTGAGAACATATTTTTTCTTTTTCAATTTGTTCTAGTTTCTTGAACATTATCGAATAAATACTTTTAGCATCAACAGATATTTTTTTAATTTCTTTTTCCAATTTGTTCTTTATTTTTTCTTGATTTTCATTAATAAATTTAAAACCACTTATTAATTTTTCTTTAGTAATCTCCTCGGTTGGAATAACATAATTTTTATAATTACCGAAAATATCTTCTGCAATACCCCTTGATTTCACACTATAACCAATGACAAGGGTTGGGATGCATGATGAGTATGCTGCTATTGAAGCATGAGTTCTAGCAGCTATAAATAATTTAAATTTGGAAATAATATATTTTATTTCCTGACAATCATAATTACCTTCTTCTAAATATACTTTAGAGTTTCCTAAATAATCTTCTTTTAATTTAGATAAAATATCAAAGTCATTAGATGAGTCTATAGTTACATGTGGAATTAAGGCAATAGAATATTTTGTATTATTTAATATATAGTCAATCATTTCCTTTATACTTAAATAACTTTCTTCATTTTTAATAGTTAAAGGGCTTAAATTTATACCTACAATATTTCTATTTTGATACCATTTGTTTAACTTAACCTTTTTTGGTTCTAGTGAAAAAGCTGGATCGGGCGCTAACATTAATTTTTCTTCTGAAATATATTTTTTTATTGCGTTATAACTTATTTTTTCTCTTAGAATTAAAAGATCATATTTTTTTAAATCTTCAATTAGTTCTAAGTCAGTTATTTCGTCATATAATGACGCACCCCATAGAATTGTTTTTTTATTTAACTTCTTAGCATTATTATTGATTGCATACAACCATTCGTTATCACCATAGCAGTAATTATCTCCGCCTATATGAATAGCTAAATCAACATTTTTTAATTCTTTTATTACTTCTTTTTCATAAAAATTTTCATAGTTGTTATAGTCAAATGGAAGACTTTGAATTTTTTTTAATTCTTTTAATTCTTCTTGTGTAAATTCTTCTTCATTTGTTTTTCTATGATTAACATATTTTGTTATTTTATTTTTGTATTTATTTTTGTTATTATTGTAATCAAATGTAGCTGCGATAATCTCAACATCATTAGGAAATTGAGTGATCGTTGAATTTACAAGTGCTTCACAACCTCTGTTTTTAAATGACCCTATTCCGTATAATAATATTTTTTTTATCTTCATTAGCATCAACCTTCCCTATAATTATAATTTTGTTTTCTATATCATTATAACAAACTTATAATTATTAGCCAAATTTAAATACTATTTTTTTCTTAATTTACCTAATATATCACAATACTTATTAATCAATTGCCATCTTTTACTACTTTTAATGAAATCTAATTGTTCTTTTAAATACTTAACTTCTTCATTTAATCCATAGTTATAATCTTTAAGTTTTTCAATTTCTAGCATCATTTCATTTATATTTTTAAAAATTCCTGTTACATCCACGTATGGACTATACGAATCAATATCTAGATAAATGCTATTTGAAATTGATAATTTTTTTCTTACATATTGATAATTTTCTTCTATAATTTTATCAATTTGTTCGGAACTATATTTGAAGATTTCTTCTTTATTATCTTCTAAACTATAGCCACTGAAATTTTCATCTACTGCTTGTTTTATAATATCAGGAGTAACCAATTTCACTTTATTGCTATAACCACAAATTATAGTTGGCTTTTTTGAAGCAACAGATTCTAAGGCACACCTATCAACAGCTAAAACTACGTCAGCTTTTGCTATTTCTGGCTTAACATTTGCTAAAGCTCCTTTAAATTCTACATTAAAGTCTTTATATTTTTCTTTTAAATCGTCTAATATATCTCCATCACCTACTATTGTTAATTTAATATCTTTATTATAATTTTCTAAGCACCAAAGATAGTAATTGATAGAAGTGTTGATAGATTTATTTTTTTCTTCTGACATTCTTCCAAACAATAAAAAGTTTTTTATTTTTTTGGGAAATTTTTTTATTTTTATATCTGGATACTCGTTAAAATCTAGACTATTTTTTATAATTAAATATTTATCATCAGGAATATTAAATAATTCTTGATTTTCTTTTTTTACTTTTTCAGCTATAGAAATAATTTTAGTAGCATTTAAAAAAAACATTGGAAGTAGTATCTTATAAATTTCAAAAGTATTCACAAACCATTGAGGTACTCCTGGAATAATGTTATGTAAATATGCTATATATGGTACTTTACATTTTATGGCTGCTGGTAAAACATAGGGAATACATGGATATTGATGAACATAAACAAAGTCTATTTTATTTGTTTTTATTATATTTTCTATTTCTTCTATCTTTGAAAAATCCATTTTATTTTCTAGCTTATAAGCAAAGTCTATAATTTCAACTTCCGGTAATTTTCTTATCTTTTCGGCTAATATTCCATCTTGTGCTAAAACGTAACATTTTATTTTTCTTCTAGCAAACTCTTTTATTTGCGTTATTGCAAATGTTTCTACACCACCTATTCCTAACTGTTCTAAACAAATTAATGCTTTTTTCATTTTCTCCCTCTAATCTTTCACAATATAACAAATTCTACTTTAGTGTAACAAATTTTTTTTTTTTTTTCAAATCTATTTTCAATAAAAAAAATAAAAGTTAAATTAACTTTTATTTTGTAAAGAATTTTTTTAGATAATAAATTATTAATTTAAATAGTAATTTTATACCTGAAATAAAACCAGTAATCATTTTTTTAATTAGTATTAGTAATGTAACTATGAAGTGTTTAGCTAATCTTAAAAATTCTAAAATATCCTTTCCTTCTTTTACTGCACCATATCTATATAGTACATTAGTTATTTTTCTGTACATTTTGGCATGTTTAGTTTTTTTAGCGGTCGGATAAATACCTAAGTTCCTTTCATAATATTCATTAGTATAATTGAAATATAGTTGGTAAAATCCTTCTAATGCCAATTCATATGTTGTTTTAGAAACTGGTTCAACCTTTTTATTTTTCTCATCTTTTATAGCTTTAGTATATATGTTTTCGAATTTTTTTGCCATCAAATCTAGCGTGAACCCTTTAATTATTTTTGGACGACAATTACGTTTTAGCGAGTCTAAATTATTTATTACTCTAATTGTTTCTTTTACATAATTATTTATTTCTTCTTCAAATATTTCTGGAGTTGGATTGTCATTATAATGAATAAGTGCTCCTACTGTTTCATCAATTAATTCACTTTGTCCACCTGCATCTGTGGAAATTACTGGCACACCCATTGACAATGACTCATAAGATGTTAAGGCTAATCCTTCAAATGATGAACAATTGAATGTAGCATCACTAATAGCGTAAATTTCTTCTGTTTCTTTAATCATTCCCAATAGCTTAAAATTTTCATCTACTTGAGCTTTAACTTTTGGCATTAAAGGTCCATCCCCAGCAACTACGAAGAAAATTCTATTATCTTCCTTGCATACTCTTTTTGCTATTTCTACAAACATCTCTGGTCTTTTTTGTTCACTTAGTCTACATATAAATGAAATGATTATTTTATCTTTTGGAATTTTATATTTTTCTTTTAATGCTTCTTTATCAAATTTAGCTGGATCAAACTTTTTTTCATTAGTTCCAATATAAATAGTTTCGGCCTTTTCTATTTGAAAGTCTTCTTTTAACTCTCTTAATGTTGCATTATTACAACTATATGTTCCATAAATATATTCTTTTACATCTCTACTACATCTTGCAAAACCTTTTCTTGGATCGTATATATCAATACAATGAATGTAATCTATAAATGGTATTGTTGGATACTTTCCTTTTAAATATGGAATCATGTAATAACCATATTCTGAATTACTTACAAATACTAAATCTACTTTTCTAGAAGAAATAATATAATCTGCAAAGTTAAGATAATTTATTCTGTCTATAAATGATGACATATCATATACTTCAGCATAGTCTTCAAAATCTTGTCTTATTGGATTATTGCTTGGTGTTGTTGTTATAATAATTGAACGATATTTATTTTTATCTAGTCTTTTTATCAAATCTAAATTGAAGAAGTCTGCCCCTCCAACAACCATCCATGGAAAGATGTAAAGTACCGTAATTTTATCATCTTTTTCATAATCTGGAAGCACCATATTAAAATCTTGACTCATGGCATATTTATCACCATATCTTGGATATTGTATCGGCTCAACTATATCATCAGGAATTTGTTTTGCTGTTTCTTTAACGTATTTCATAGCCATTTCATGATTTTTCTTGGCTCTACCGAATTCGCCAGATGTTGATTTTCTATACCAAAAAAGTGGTGAACTAACACAAATTGGCTTCTTACCAGCTCTTAGCAATTTTAACCATAAATTCCAATCTTCATACATAGCTTTTTCTTTTATACCAAAACAGCCTACTTCTATTAAATCTTCTTTTCTAACCATTGTAGAAATAGGTAATAGATTATCATATTTTTGTCTTTCTACTGTAAAATAATTTTCCCAAATAAATTCTTGCTCTCCAAAGTTGATTTCTTTTGTATATGCAAAACTCGCATCTTTGTTAGTTTCTAAAGTCCAATATAAACACTCTAAAATAGTTGAATCTAACATGTCATCACTATCTAAGAAAAAAACATATTTAGTTGATTTTGAACATTTAGATATTCCGTAATCTCTAGCTTGTGATGGTCCAGAGTTTTCTATATGATATATTTTTATTCTTTTATCTTTTTTAGCTATTTCTTTTAATTTATCAACTGATTCTTTATCTTTAGATCCATCATCAACAATAATCCATTCATAGAAAGGATATGTTTGATTCATTACGGATATAAAAGTAGTATCAATATATTCTTTAGCATTATAATATGGGGTAATAATACTTATTATTGGCTCACTTTCGTTTATCAAATTTCTATGTTTTTTTAATTCTTTTGCAGGATACTTCTTATAATCCATAATCACGCCTCACTTTCATGTTCTAGAACTATTATAACATATTATTTATTAAAACAAAAAAGATGCTTTAGAATCTTTTATAACTCTTCTACAAAACTCTTTTCACACTTTTTAAATATTAAATATCCTACTATTAATAATACAAAACTTAACAACGTCCAAATTCCAAATAGTATCATATCTGGCATTGTATGATAATAAAGAATTGAACGATATGCTTCAACTAATACTGCCATTGGATTTGCTTGCATTACCCATTGAAACTTATCTGGTAACATACTTGATAAATAAACAATTGGTGTTCCATAAAATCCTAATGTTAATGCTACACTTACAAAATGATCAACGTCGTGAACATAAACCGTAACTGCTGATAAAATAAAGTTAATTGCTAATATTAAAATATATTGGACAAATATTATTAGTGGCAATAATAAAATATGTTTTGAAAAACCAACTCCACTAAATATTATAAATACAAACATTATTAAACAAGTAATTAAAAAATTTATTAATTGAGATGTAGTTACAGAAATTGGAATAATTTCTCTTGGAAAATATACTTTTTTTAAAATATTACCATTAGCAACTACACATCCTGTACCCATTTGAACTGCTGTTGTAAAGAAATTCCATGGTATCAAGGCAACAATCATAAATATTGTATAATTTTCAACTTCAACTCTCAAAATATATGGAAAAACAAAAGCATAGACGGCTAACATCAATAATGGATTTAAGAATGTCCATAATATACCTAACCACGACCCTTTATATTTTCCTCTTATTTCTTTTTTAATATTTGTTTTTAATAATTCTCTATAATTATATAATTCTTTAAATACGTTCAAACTAATCACCCACAAACTTTTAAGTATTCACTAAGTACATCTGCAACTTTTCCATCTAATCTAATTTCACCTTTATAAAGCCAGATTGCCCTGTCACAAAATTGTTTTACTTGATTCATATTATGAGTTACGATGACGATTGTTTTTCCAGAATTTTTTAGGTCCATTAATTTATTGAAACATTTATCTTGAAAATGTTGATCTCCAACTGCTAGTATTTCATCAATTAAAAGTATTTCTGCTTGAACATTGATTGCAACAGAAAAAGCAAGTCTCATATACATACCTGATGAATAAGTTCTTACTGGATTATCGATGAATTCTCCTAATTCTGAAAACTCTATTATTTCATCAATTTTGGTATCTATTTCTTGTTTTGTTAAGCCAAATATTGATGCATTAAAATAAATGTTTTCTCTTCCGGTAAAATCTTCATGAAAGCCAGCTCCCAATTCTAGTAATGATGTTAATTTTCCATTAGTAGTTATTTTACCTTTATTAGGATAAATAATTTTTGTCATTAATTTAAGTAATGTTGATTTTCCACTACCATTTGTACCTATTAATGCCACGCTTTCACCTTTTTTTATTTCTAAGTTTATATTCTTCAATACATGAAGAATATCATTTTTGGCTCTACTTTTTTTAGAAAAAAACAAAATTTTTTCTTTTAGAGTATGTGCTTTATCATAATATAATTTGAAATCTTTGGATACATGGCTTACTTTTATGGCTATATCTTTTTCCACTATTATACCTCCATTATTCTTATATTGATTATAATTTATCTATTATTTTTTTTCAATATTTTCTATTGTTGATGGATCAATATAAGACATCAATTTATCCGTAATTATCTCATATCCTTTATCACTAATATGTAACCCATCAACTGTATAATCTAGGTCTAGATTTCCTTCTTCATCTATCAATAAACTATACATGTCAATATAAGTAACTTTTTGTTTTTTACAAATTTCAGCTATTAAGTTATTAACTTTTTTAATTCTGTCATTTTCTCTTTTTCCAACCATATATCCTACTACAATATCATTATCTTCTGTATTACCATTTACTGGATATATTGATTCTACATATATTTTTGTATTAGGCCTATTTTTCTTAATCCTAATTACAATTTCTTCTATATTAGCTACTAATTCTTCATTTGTAAGATCTGTAAAAGCGATATCATTAGTACCAATTAAAAGAAATACCTTTGTTGGATTATAAATATATACTCTTTCTTTTAATAAATTTAAAATATCTTTTGTTTGAAATCCACTTGTACCACTATTGATAACTGGTAAATCTTTAAAGTAACGATCTGTTTCATAAAAATCAGTTATGGAGTCTCCTAATAAAACAATATTTTCTCTTTTATAATTTACTGTATTTTTAGCAGCAATAATTTCTTTTTTTTGAATATTAATACTTTCGTCTATTTTATCTTTTTTAGTAATATAATTACTTGTCATGATAATATTAAATATAACTAATAACAAAATAATTACTAGAATAAATATTCCTAAAATAGTTGCTTGTTTAATCTTTTCTTTTCTGATTTGATAATTTAAAATTTCTCTTAAATCATTATTAGAATTATAAGTGTAAACATTTTTTTCAAATAAAATATTATCTTTATCTTTAATTTTATTTTTTTGATAAACTACTACAATCTTTTTTAATAATAAATATTCTTGTATTTTTTTTGTGTTAAAATCACAAATCACTATCTTAGATTTTTTTAATTTATGTATATCTTCTTTTTTGTTGGAATCATATGTATCATTTTCTAAACCTAGTTCTTTGATAATTTTATTTACACATTTTCTTTCTACGTTATCCTTTATTGCTAAGTAAATCATTCTTGTAACTCCTAACTTCTTTTTTACTAGTTTATTATACTCCTTTTTATTTTATTTTTATAGGGTAAATTATACTTTTTAACTTTTTATTTGACATTTTGTTACTTATAAATTTATATGTTTCAGTTAAAAATACTCCCCCTATTATAGAACAAATTATATTAACTGACAATAAAATAATAAATATTAATATTGGGTTAGTAAATGTAATGATTTTGTAAACATAGTAAATAAATGATGAAGAAACTCCTTGAGCAAAATAAAACATTATAGCATTTTGACCTATATAGTTTATTTTATTTTTCTTTTTTATTTTTAAGTTATCCTTTAAATACCAAAATAAAGTAATAGAAATTAAAGCAAAGAATAAATATGGTAGTGATGGTATGAATTTAATATTTTGTATATCATTTATTCCTATATCACTAACTATAAATAATAAAGTATTAATGATTAGTAAGATTATTTCTATAATAAATAATTGTTTTAAATCTTTAATTTTATAATTAAACAAAAGGTATCCTAATAAATAAATAAGTATATAAAATGAAGTAATTCCATCGAAGAATAAAAAATTTCCATCATTAATTGTATAAATATAAATGAATAAAAATATGACAAATATCAATTTTAGGTATTCAAGTGTTTTATTCTTAGCATAATATTTAACAGCACAAATTATTATTGAAGAAATAAGACTTACTTTTATATACATTTTCATAAACCACATTGAACCATCAACTACAGGTATATTGTTTGAATTAGGAAAAACATAAACTATCCAACTTAGAATATCTTTTACTACAATTTGTTCTCTAAAAAAAACAAAAAGTAATAATAAGTAAAATACTAAAAAAAATAACCATTTCTTCCACTGAATAATAATTCCTTTAATATTTTTCATGATAGAATTTACAAAGTTAAAGGATATACCTGATATAAATATAAAAACTGGTACATCGATAATTAAAATAGTATTTCTAAACCATTCTGGTAAATAAGAATTTCCTGACCACCATGCGGTATGAATTAAAACTATATATAAAGTAGCTATTCCTCGTAGAAAATCTATATTATAGTTTCTTTCTTTTTTCATTATATTTTTCCCCATTTCATTTTAATTTAATCTTCTAAATTTTCTGAAATTATGTATCTAGGACGAGCTTTAGTTTCACTATAAATTTTACCAATATACTCACCTATTATTCCAATACTAATCATTTGAAGTCCACCAATAAACCAAATTGAAATTACCAAAAATGTCCAACCATCTATTGTTGCTCCCATGATTTTCCTGATTAATGAATAAATCATAATAGCGATACTTATTAATAAAATAATAATTCCTAAAGTACAAATTAAAGTTAGTGGTTTAACACTAAAAGAAGTTATACCATTCCAAGCAAAACTTAACATCTTTTTTAATGGATATTTTGATTCTCCTGCAAATCTTTCCTTTCTTTCATAATAGACAACATCGGACTTGAAGCCAACTAATGGAAACATTCCTCGCAAAAATAAATTAACTTCTTTGTAATTAGAAAATTCTTCTAAGACTCTTTTAGATGTTAATCGATAATCAGCATGATTATAAACACAATCAACACCTAATGATTTCATGAACTTATAAAATCCTTCTGCTGTTACTCTTTTAAAGAAAGTATCTTTTTTTCTAGCACTTCTTACACCATAAACTATATCACAACCATTATTATATTTTTCTATCATTTTATCAATAGCATTAATATCATCTTGTAAATCAGCATCCATAGAAATTACTACATCTGCATAATTTTTGGCGGTCATTAAACCTCCTAATAATGCATTCTGATGTCCTCTATTTCGTGATAGAGAAATTCCAGTAAATAATGGCTCTCTACTATGAATATCTTTAATAATTTCCCAAGTTCTATCTTTTGAGCCATCGTTAACATACATGACTTTACTTTTTGCAGAAAGCTTCTTTGCTTTTATTAAACCTTCTAATTTTTTCTTTAACTGTTTTGTTGTTTCTTCTAATACTTCTTCCTCATTGTAACATGGAATTACAATATATAAAATTGAATCTTTTTTCATAAATTTACTCCTTATTTTTTATTAAAGTAACACTATCTTTATTGTATACTTGTTCTACTGCATTATTAATCCAATTGTCTTTATCTGTGCTTAGATCTGAAATGAAAAGAGGTTGTGGTTTTACAGAAAATTCTTTAATCAATATATCTTTTTCTTTGGAATTATAGATTTTTAATCTTTCCTTATTTTCTATATCATATTGTTTTGCTGAACCATCTTTTAAAATTGCATAAGTTTGATAAATTGAAAATTTTTCTTTTTCACTTACAATGTTGCATCCTAATATAATAGTTAATAAAATGATTATTGTTGGCATATAATGCTTTATCATATAATTAAATTTTTCAAAAGAATTTGTAGTTAAAATTTCGTTTTCTTTTAACTTATTTCTAAACCATCCTAAATAATAATAAAAATTTGATATCATAAGCCAAAAATAACTATAGTAAATTATATTAATTAGTCTTCCGTCACCTTCACTACCTTGAGCATATAAGCTAGGCGTGAATTGTGCAGCAAAAATACAAATCGTAAGTAAACTATACAATAAAGGCAATTTAAATTTAAACCTACATGTTTTTAAACTAGGATATAAAAGTAAACTAATTATAACAATAAATAATATATTTATATTAGTAGAAAATGTTTGAATATAATTATAGGCATATATAAACGATTTAATAATAGCATCTATAGCTCCATATCCTTGCAATAAAACTGCTCTATTATCATTTCCTGGAGCTAATCCACTTATCATCAAGCCAACAATAGATATAAAAAGAACTGGTAAAAGTTTTTTGCTTCTTTTATTAAATAACAAATATAAATTGATTAAAGTTAAAATAATAATTTGTTGTAAAGCTGTTACAAAATTTCCTCCAGCTACTATTAAACTTAGAAAACAGATGGCAAAATAATTTATTTTTTTAGGTTTTCGATAATATTTTAATATTAAACTTAATTCTATTAAGAAAAATGAAAATAATAAAGTATAGTAACATGATCCATTCCACCAAAAGAATCCTTGAGTTAAATTTGGTAATCTCTGAATACAAATGAATGTTAATGCTGAAAATATAATTATGAATTCATATTTATCAGATTTTAATTTTTCTATAACTATTTCTTTTAGTAATTTGTAATTGGCTATTAAAAAAGTAAAGATTAAAATAAAAGTTCCTAGAAAATACATTTCTTCTCCCCAAATAGCTGGTTGTAAAGACATTAAAACTATCGCTGAATATGTTCCTTGCCAAGTTGTATAAAATAAATATATAGTATCTCCGATAGCTTTTATTAAACTAATGATATTGCCATCTTTTACTGCATTCATGGTATAAGTTGTATAAGTTAAATCATCTGCAGCTGGATGATTATAAAAAGATGCAATTAGAATTGGAACTAAACTTGACATTAAAGCAATTATTGATAATATGGCAATAATTTTTTTTAAATTTTTTTTATTTTTTTTTAAAGTGTATTGTTTTATATCTATTTTTTTAACTTCATTTTTATTAACATGATAGGCTTCTTTTGCATATTCTAACATAGGATAATCTGATTTTATTGAGTCTGAATAAAACTTTTTAATATTATATTCGTTTTTTGTTTCATTTTGATAACGTTGAATTTTTTCATAATCATGGCAATTTTTGGATTCGAACTTTCCTGTTTTTTTATTCACCTTAGAGGCAATTACCTTTACATTTAATTTTTTTTCTAATGGCTTTAATAAAAACTCTGGAGAAGCTGATATGATAACATCACTTTTTTCTTTTTGATCTAAATACCACTTTTTTATCTTTTTATAATTTATTTTCCAAAAGTCTTTGATGTATTTATCAATATCATCAATTCTTTTTAGGTATGAAAAAACATATTCTTTAAATTCTGTTTTTTCGATGATACCCAAAATATATAGAATTAAGCCATATATTTGTATTGGCAAAGATAATAAAACTTTTTTATTTCTTTTTAAACAATATAGGTAAAAATCTACTGATGAATCACCATCATATATAGTTTTATCAAAATCATATGCATTTATCATAATATGAACTAACCTCCTTTTATAGTTATAATGCTTTTCATAAAGAAAAATTATTTACGTAATATAAATTGTAGTATTTTATTTTTTTCATTATCAGTTACAACAAAATTTGTAATGAATTTAGCACATTCTTTACCTTCAAATGTATCAAATGTCTGATATGAATCAGAAAAGTTACTAAAACCATTTTTATAATCTATATATGTGTAATTTATTGATCTATATATTTCATTATAATTAGTTATAAAGGATATTAATAAAATAACTGTTAATATTTTTTGTCTCATAAAAATCTTTTTATTGGTAGTATTTATTTCATCCATAAATTTTAATACTAAAATATACATTAGAATCAATAATGGTATAGTACTTCTGTTTCCTAAATCAGAACCACCTATATAAAATAATGGTGCTATCGTGAAGAATAAGAAACAAACGATAATATGCTTATAATTCTTTTTATTTATAATAATAATGTAGATAAAGTATTCAAGTAAAACAAATAAGAAATAACTTAATAATGTTCTTTCAAAGGTACCTCTTCTTAATGAATCAATAAAAAACATTCCTTTGTGAGATTCATTTAAAGTATACATGAAAACTATTGGCAATACAGATATACAAGCAAAAAAATTAGGAATAGTTAGCAGTTCTTTTATTCGATTAAAATTGATTAATTTATCTAAATTTTTACCAAAAATAATATAACAGAAAATTAAATAAAGGAATCCTAGCATTGGGAAGGGACCAAATGGAACTAATAGAGCAAAATAGAATCCACAAGTCTTATAATTTTTTGAATTTAAAAATAACATAACAGCTACCCATGCTGGAATACTTTGATTAAACACCCAAAATAATTGAGTAATAAATGTTGACATACAAAACACACCCAAGCTAGTATCTATATGTGTGCTTCCTATAGGGGTAATTGGTAAACCATCATAGGCATTCATTATAATATGACCTATTACATTTAAGCCACCAAAAGCTAAGAAAATAATAAAATAACGATATTTTATATTTTTCATAAATCTTATTAAATAATAAAAGAATAAGATAACTCCTAGCGTTTGCCATAATAACATAAATAAGGAAGCTATTCTAAATCCTAATATTTTTCCTACTAAAGCCCCAGGTAACCAAAATGCAAAATAGTAATTTAATATTCCACCATTTCCAAAAATAGAATTTTCATAACTTAAATTGGTATAATCGTATTTTACTGGCCAAGAATGATTAATTAAATCTCTAAAAATAGCATTTCTACCATGATAATCCCAATTTTGATAAAATATGCCACCGGCTCCGGATAAAATATTTAAAATAATTATAAATAAAAGGAAAAATAAGATTTTTTTCTTGTTGAAAATTTTTTTATATTCTGATTGTGTTAGTGGCTTGATTTTCTTTAAAACTATATAAGTAGCAATAAATAATAATATTATGCACGGTATAGATATTAGTCGATTGTACCAAAAGAACAATTGAATAGAAATAGGAATAACTAAATACATAATACCAATAAAAATTAAAAATTTATCCCATTTTATTTGTTTTTTGATATTACCTTCTCTATCTTCATTTAAATCATAAATTGTATTTTTGTTAACTAGATAAGGATTTTTTGAAATATCCATCATTGGTTTATCTGACATGGAATCAGAATAAAATTTATTTATATTTTTTCCTTCTAATTCATCATAGAATCTAGCTTTTTTTTCATAATCATGGCAATTTTTGGATTCGAACTTTCCTGTTTTTTTATTCACCTTAGAGGCAATTACTTTTACATTTAATTTTTTTTCTAAGGACTTTAATAAAAACTCTGGAGAAGCTGATATGATAACATCACTTTTTTCTTTTTGATCTAAATACCACTTTTTTATCTTTTTATAATTTATTTTCCAAAAGTCTTTGATGTATTTATCAATATCATCAATTCTTTTTAGGTATGAAAAAACATATTCTTTAAATTCTGTTTTTTCGATGATACCCAAAATATATAGAATTAAGCCATATATTTGTATTGGCAAAGATAATAAAACTTTTTTATTTCTTTTTAAACAATATAGGTAAAAATCTACTGATGAATCACCATCATATATAGTTTTATCAAAATCATACGCATTTATCATAATATATACAACAAACCTCCCATTACTACTATATAAAATAATATTGTACCAACTAATGTTTTATCAGATAATATTACTTCTATTGGATCGCCATGAGAATTTCCTTCTATATTTAAGCTATATAATTGAAGAATTACAATTAAGATTGGAATTGTCCAAAATAAATAATCACTACCAACTCTAGCAATAGTAGCAGGATCTACACACCATAATGTATAACAAACAACAGCTAAGGCAATTGATACATACATATTTTTATCTAAAAATTCTTTGTTATAGAGTGCTAATACTTTACGACTTTTTTGCCCATTTTTGATAATTTCATTTCTTCTTTTACCAAATCCCATATAGAATGCTCCAAACATAATCATCAAATATAGATATTTAGATACTTCTATATCAACTACTAAACCACCATACATTACTCTTAAAACAAATCCAGATACTAGAATAACTACATCAATAATAGGAATATGTTTTAACCATTTACTATATAAAATATTTAAAATTAAATATATGATTGGTATTAACATTATAAAAATATTACTTGTATTTTTATAAATGAACCACATTAATATAACATCTAATATTGCTAAAAATAGAATAGTTATTTTAGCTTGTTGTTTAGATATTTTTCCAGAGGCTAAAGGCCTCTTTTTCTTTTCTGGATGTAGTCTATCTTTTTCAATATCATTTAAGTCATTTATTACATAAACTATACTTGATGTTAATGAAAATATAAAGAATGCTAATAAGCATGTAAGAAAATAATTCAAATTTAATAAATTAATACTGAAGAAAATTGGTAAAAATACTAAACCATTTTTCAACCAGTGTTTTACTCTAATTAATTTTATATATTCTTTCATTTTTGTTTCACCACCATTCGCCATGAATATTTATATATACCATTTTCTTCAGTTATATCATTATCTATTGTGTACTTTATGTGATTATCGTTTAAATTATAGTAATATCCATAATATTCTGGATTAGTTACTTTAAGTTCTAGGTTTTCCGTTTGACGCATTTCTTTTAAATCAGATTTTATTTCGATAAAAGAAAGTATTTCTTTATAATTAATAAATAGGAAGAAGCTTGTATTTACAATAAGTATAGCCGTTAATGCATAGCTAAATACTTTACTAACGATTCTATTTTTATAATATTTTTTATTGTATATTGATAATATAATAGCTCCTATTGGTAGCAAGTAAAATTGTGGAACATATCTTGCCCACCAACTTTCTCCTAACAATAGCATACTAACTATAATAGCTATTACTGGAAGAATAATATATTTTATATTATTTCTTTCATTTTTTATAAAAATTGCTATATTTACTGCCATCACTATTAAACTTAAAATTACAGCTAAAGCAAATAATGGTCCAAAGCCTGCCATTCTTACATCTGGTGCAAATAGCTCATTTATCTCTGACTTATAAACTATAAAAGGTAATTTTAATGTTGGCTCAATTTCATATGTTGCGTTTTGAGTTTTGGAAAATAATGAAATAGCAAACTTTTCAAATATATTTTTATCACCAAATGATTTTGGTTGCATTGTCGTAATTATATCTACTTTATCTTCTCCAAATAATGGATAAAGTGGATTTAAATGTTCAATCGTATTTTTAACATATGAATTAGCACCTACAAAGAAAATAGCTAAAATAAATATAATACTAAAGTTAATAGTTACTCTTTTAAATATATTAATAAATTCTTTATCTTTACGATATTTTATTAACCAATAAAAATAGAATGTTGCTGCTATTACTCCTGAACAAAGCAATCCTGTAAATTTAATATTAGTAAAAAATATACATGTTGCTGCTAAAGAAATCCAAATAAGTTTATTTGTCTTTTCTTTAGGGTCAATTAAAAATAATAATAATAATTCAATAATAAAGGATATTCCCATTATTCCATCAACATAGTAGGAGAATATTTGTGGTAAAATTATTGGATTTAAGCTTATTAAAGCACAAATTATTAATGACCATTTTGTATCTAAAACTTTTCTTAAAATATTATAAGTTAATATAAACATCATTACTATTAACATAATGATTATAGATTTACCACTTTCAATATTATTTGTCATATTATAGATGTTTGCTGCCATAATCCATGTTCCTTTTGGATAATGCTCTACCCACAAATCTACATTAGAGTCTTTATCTATTGCAATAACATTACTATTTTTTTCTTGAAATTCAAGGGTTGATTCATATAAAGGATTCCATCCATTCTTTATATAAGCAATTGCTGTTTTATGATACGTATTACCATCAACTGTTAAATCATATGTATTACTATAAATAAATGGAAAGATGATAGTTATAAATAAAAATATTGAAACTATTATAATATTATTTTTAGTAAATTGTTTTTTATATAGATATATCAAAATTGGTATTATTATACTTAATATTTGAACTACACCTAAACAATTATTAAATTTTATAAATTGAAAAGCTGTATATAAGATTAATACAAATAACATATAACCTGATAGTAAATAAAACAATCCCATAGATTGATTTTCCAATATTGATTTTTCTTTTATCACTTCTTTTTGTTTTTTCTTTTTCATCTGATCTCCTACTTTCAATTGTTATTTTTATAATTTTTACAATAAATTTTTGTTAATAATTTATTTTTTTCTATAGTTTTTCTTAAAAAACCTCTATTCTCATAGTATTTATTATCCTTATAGTCAGGTATTTCTTTTTCTAAATAGTTAAAGGCTTCATCTATAAATTTCATAGCTATTTGTTTATCCTTTTGATTTCTTTGTTGAATTGTATAATTAGTAATTATGCGAACAGTTAATTTATTTAAATCTTCTTTTATATAATCTTTATTTTTAAAGTATGTTCTTATTTTATCAATGATTTTCAAAATATCGAATACTTTTTCATTCATTATAGTAGTTTCACTATTACCATGAATTACATAATAATTTAAGTATTTATTTACTTTTCCTATTTTATTAGCTTTATCTAAAGCTTCTGCTACAAATGGAGCATCTTCATATTTTAAATTTTCTACAAATTTTATATTATTTTTAATTATTAAATCTCTTTTGTATATTTTAGCCCATGGAGATAAATTCTCATTTAGTATTTTAGGATTATCTTTTAAAGAAGAATCTTTAAAATCTACTTGCTTTACTTTTTCTATATTTCCATTATCATATAGTTTATAAAAGTCACACATAGCAATATCTAAATTGTTTTTTTCAACTTTATTATACATCATTTCACATGCATTTAATTCTAAAAAATCGTCACTATCTAAAAACATAATATATTTTCCAACAGCCTTTTTAATACCAAAGTTTCTTGTTTTACCTATACCCTGGTTATTATTTTTAAAATATTTTATTCTATCGTCGTTATATAATTTAACTATTTCTTCTGATTTATCTGTTGAACCATCATTTATTAATATTAATTCAATTTCTTTTTTTGTCTGATTGATTAATGAATCAATACACTTATTTAAATACTTTTCAGCATTATAAATTGGTACTATGATACTTATATCTATTTTAGTCATTTCGATCATCCTTTTCTGTTTCTGAAATTATATATTTAGGTCTTTGTTTTACTTCTAAATATAATCTAGATATATACATTCCTATTACTCCTAAAAAGAATAATTGTACTCCACTAACGAAGATAATTATACATACAAGAGAGGGCCAACCATTTACTGGATCTCCATATATTAGTGTTTTAGTTATAATTAATATTATAGCAGCAAATGCGATTAAGCAAAATATTAGACCTACAATAGCTGACATTACTAATGGTGCTGTTGAGAAAGCAATAATACCTTCTATACCATATTTAAATAGTTTCCAAAAGTTGAATTTTGATGTTCCAGCTATTCGATTAGGAATATTATAATCTATCCATTTTGTCTTAAATCCTACAAAAGAAAATATTCCTTTGGAGTATCTATTGTATTCTTGCATTTTAATAATTGAGTTGACCATTTTTCTTTTCATCAAACGAAAGTCTCTAGCTCCTGGTACTTGATAAGTTGATGATATTTTACCGAATATATTATACCAAACTTTTGTAAAAAACTTTCTTATTTTATTATATCCAAAATAATTTGGGCTACAAAGTGCTGCACAATCATAACCTTCCTCTTTGATACTAAAATACATTATTTTTAACATATTTGGAGGATCTTGGTTATCTGCATCCATTATTGCAACATAATCTCCTGTTACATTTTCTAGCCCAGCATACATTCCACTTTCTTTTCCAAAATTTCTAGAAAAAGAAATATATCTTACCCTTTTATCTTTTTTTGCTAATTTTCTTAAAATATTCAATGTTTTATCTTTACTACCATCATCAATAAATAGGTATTCAAAATTTATATAAGACATTTCTTTTGATACTTTATTGAGTTCTTTATAAACGATTGGTAAGGACTCTTCTTCGTTATAGCAAGGGACAATGATAGATATTTTTTCTTTTTTCATAATCCCACCTCTATCTCTTAAAAAACATATAAAACATTTTAGGACTTATCTTTATTATTATTTTTTTTATTTTTCTAGGTAAAGTATCAGTTAATAAATTTTCATATACTTTATCTTTTTTTAACTTATTTTTATATTGTTTATATTCTTTTTTATTTAATTCACATATTTTTAATATTAAACTATTAGCGATAAAGCTTTTAAATAATTTAGAATCAATATTAGTTTTATCTATTTCTTCTATCAAATATTTATAATGATTATAAAAATCTCTTACTTTTATTTTAATCCATTCATAATCTGGATTATTCATAATACTTCCTTTTCTACGAAAGTAATTATAACCAATATATCCTATTGAATTAACTTTTTTAGCTTTAATAATTAGTAAAGGTGTCAATCCAAAATCTTCATGAACCATTCCTTTTTTAAATTCAAATTTTTCTCTAAAATAATAATTTCTTTTAATAGCATAGCACCAAACACTTTCTACAAAATGAAAATTACTTATTAATTTAAATGCTTCTGGTCCGTTTTTATTTTGAAAAGATATTTCATTATAGTTAGTTGTTTCATTTTGATCAGTAACTGTCCTTACCTGAAATCTTATTAAATCTGGATCATTATTCATACTATTTATTATATTTTCTAATAATCTTTTATCCCAATAATCATCACTATCTAGAAATAGCAAGTATTCTCCTTTTGCATGTTTAACACCGATATTTCTCGCTTCACTAACACTAACGTGTTTGTTACTAATTATTTTAGCCGGATAATTCTTAGCAATTTTAATACTATTATCAGTACAACCATCATCAACTACGATAATTTCATAATTGTTATAACTTTGATTTATTACACTATCTAAACATCTTTTAATGTACTTTTCTACATTATATACTGGAATAATTATGCTAAACTTTGGCATTATACCACCTCATCAAAAATATTTTCTAATTGTTGCATTCTTTTATTTTGACAATCTTCTAAATCAATACTGGTTACTTCATCCTTATTTTTTAATATCTCTTTTACCTTTTTAATCATTGCTTTTTCATCTTTTGGAATAACATAACTATAATCATTTAGATTTATCTTATCATCACTAGTTGGATATGTCGTTATTATTTTCTTATTTAAGGCAATAGCTTCTAGATAAATTACAGGAAATCCTTCATAATCAGAGGTTAAAATTATATAATTTGCTGCCTTCATATAGTTGTATGGATTTTTTTGTTTTCCAAAGAAAATAACCCTATTTTCAAGATTATATTTTTTTACTTCTGATTCGTATTTTTCTCTGTCTGGTCCATCTCCAACAATCCATAACTCTATTTCTTTTATTTCTTTAACAAGATTAATTTGACGAGATATTTTTTTTGCAGCATCATCTAATCTACCAACATACACAAATAAAATTGAATTATTTTTTTTAATAGGAAGTAATTTTTCTTCACTTAGTTTTTTTATTTCATTTATATTAATAAAATTATTATATACCTTGCATTTATCTTTTAAATTATTGTATATTTCTACAAATCCTTTTTTATTTTCATTAGAAACAAATATTATATTTCTATATTGACTTATGTTTCTAGAATCAAAGAAGTATCTAAAATCTTTTTCTTTTGGATAAATTGTTCGATAATCATTATGAACGTAAAATGCTGTATTATTAGAAGAAAGTAATACAAGCTTTGAACTACTATAGCTGTATGTTGCGTAGCAACAACTAAAATCATAATTTTTATAATTTAAAATTTTATATATATATTTTCTTTTGAAGTTAGTAATTTTTCTAATTATTTTATTATTATTATCTGAGACTTTTAATTCTTTTACTAAAGCTTTTTTAATTATTTGATTTAAAAATATTCCTTTTTTGTTTTCTAAGATAATAGTAACATTATATTTATCATAATCTATCCTATTTACTAGATTTAATAAAGCTTTTTCAATACCTCCTATATCCATAGAAACAGAGGTAAATAATAAATCTTTTTTAGGACGTTTAGCTAATTTATAAATAATAATTGCACTTATTAATGATACTGAAGGAGCTGTTATAATATGTCCTGTAAAAAAACTTAAGAATAGTATTAATATAAAGCTTACTAATAACATATATCTTTCGTAAGTGAGCTTTTGTTTTTCAATTAGTATTAAGTAAATGATCATTAAATAAATTTCAAAAAATAATAAGAAACCAATGATTCCATGTGAATAAAAAATATCAAAATAATCCATTTCTATTAACTTAGTATTTTTGTTATTATTTATGTAACCTATTCCAAATAACTTTTCATAAATATTTGCTTTACTATATATTTTTGCTTTTTGTTCCAGAAAAGTTAATCTCTGACTAAAAATAAAATGATCAACTAATTTTTCATCTTTAAATATATCTAAAATATTATCTACTTCTAAGTAATTTAAATGTGTTTCAATATTTTTATAAAAGTTTGTTTTTGGTATAACAAATATTAATGATGTCAACAATATTATTAAGGCTAAAAATGTAAATATTATTGGTTTATATTGTCTTTTCTTAATACTTTTTACTAACAAATAAACTACATTAAAGAAGATAGTTATCAATAATGCTAATAAAGGTGATTTAGTTCCCATCATCAAAATTACTATTAAATAGATTAATGATAATGTTGTTTTTTTTATGATATTCTTTTCATCTTTAAATATGATGAAAATTATTGGTGTTAATATAGAAATTATTCCGCTTATTTCATTAGCTGAATTAAAGAATCCCAAGGTACCCGCTTTAGTTATTTCATAAGTTTTATAACCAACTTGAAATATGGTAGGCACAAATATGCAAATAAGATAAATAAATAGTGTTGAAAAAAGTACCATATTGCTTATTTTTATTTCATCTTTTATATAATATATTGTAATTAATAATACTGGAAAATAAAAGGTCTTTACCAAGTTTTGCATTTCTAAAAACAAACTGCTATCTTTATAAATTAGCATTCCTAAAGTATATCCTACACCATAAATAATAATGATCAAGTAATAAATTAATAGTTTTTTCTTTTGATAAATAAATAAAGATGTATACATTAGGAAAAAAATAAACAATACTTTTAATACTATTCCTAAAGTAATACTATTTTCTAATACATGAATACTAATTCCGGTTACCAGATCCAAGATTGGCTGTAATAGTATAAAAATACTTATTAAAATATTTATATTATTTTTGATAAATCGTTTCATAAAATCACCTATATACTTTGATTATAACATGTTATATACAGGTTTTGACATTAAAAAGAATTGTTTTATTTATTATTAACTAAAAATATTATATAATTATTATGATAGAGAGGTTGATTATGGATAAGAATGAAAGACGTGTGAGCTATAAAAATAATATTTTTTCTACTATTATTTTGATATTAATTTTGATTGTTGGGCTAGTCTATTTTTTTATAAATTTAACTAGTAAGAAAAATGATTTAACTGATATTCTTAGTTTATTATCACTTATATTATTCACAATAATTTTTTGTGTAATAGGAATAAACTTAAATAAAAGAAAAAAATTATTTTTAATTGGTGGCTTGTTTTTAACATTGTTTTATTGCATAAATTTAAACAATAATTTTCAAATTATTCCAGTTGCAACTAAGGTAACGGACTTTACAAATATGGAATTAGGTGATGCATTAGAATGGGCTCAAGATCATAATGTCGAATTAGAACAAGAATATGAGTTTAGTGATATGGTTGAAGAATATCATGTTATTAGTCAAAATATCAAAAATGGTACATCTCTTAAAGATGTTAAAAATATTACAATTTCTATAAGTGAGGGCCCTAATCCTTCTAAAGAAATTGTCATTCCTAATATGGTTACTTGGGATAGTGAAAGAGTTATTTCTTTTGTAAATGAAAATTATTTAACCAATGTTAATGTTGAATTTGTTGAAAGTAGTGAAAAAGAAAATACAGTTATTGAACAGGATAAGATCGGGAATGTTAAAAGAGATGAGGAAATAAATTTAACCTTCTCTTATGGTGAAGAAATTGGTTTTGATGAGGTAAAACTTATTGATTTGAAAAATAAAACAAAATTTGAAGCAATGTTTTATATGAAACAAAATCATTTAAAATATAAGTTTAATGATGATTATGATGAAAAAATTAAGAAAGACTTAGTAAAAACTCAAAGTAAAAAGCCTGGAGAGATGGTTAAAATAAATGATGAAGAAATTACAATTACTTTATCTAAGGGTCCAAAAATTATAGTACCTGATATTAGTAAAATGTCTGATACAAAACTTATTGATTGGATTATACAAAATAAATTAAAGATAAAAATTTCTGAAGAATATGATGATAGTATTAAAAAAAATAGTGTCATAAAAGCAAATTATAAAAAAGGTGATGTTGTTTCTCAAGGTACTACTATTGAGGTTGTTTTATCAAAAGGAACTTTAAAAATGAAAAGTTTTGATAATATAGATGAATTTAAAGAATGGGCTGATAAATATAATATTAAGTATGAGGAACAGCATAAGTTTAGTAATTCAGTTCCTGTTGGTGAAGTAATTGAGTTCTCTTATAAAAATGGTGACATTATTAAAAACAATGATGTAATTATTATAAAGATTTCAGATGGTAAAAAGATAGAAGTTCCTAATTTAAAAAATTTAACAAAGAATCAAATTATTAAAAAATTAAAAGATTTAAATTTAAATTATAATTTTGTTTATAAGTCTAGTAATAGTGTTAGCGAAGGTAAAGCTATTAGTCAATCTATTAGTAGCGGTTCTCAAGTATCTAGTGGTACTACTATTACAATAACTATAAGTTCTGGTAAAGTCAGCTCCAACTCTAGTTCTAGTTCTAATAATTCTAGTTCTAACACTAGTTCTAATTCATCAGGAAGTAATAATACCTCTACATCTAACCCTGAAGATACTCCTGATGCTTGTGATGGTGGACCTATAAATGTTCAAGCTGGTGATAATGCTAATCAAACAATTGCTATATTGAAGCAGCTAAATCCTAATCATAAATTTAGTTTTAAGACTGTTAATTCTTGTTCTAATGGTGACACTACTCCTGGTAGTATTTGTAATTTAGCTGGTATGGATGGTACTTGGAAAAATTATTGCGACTCTATATATGTTGAAATAGTTAATTAAAAAAAGTAATCTTTCGATTACTTTTTCCCTAAATTGAAATTTCAACCGCACCACCTGGTGCGGCTTTTTGATACAATAAAAGGAGCCATATCCCGGCAA
>CALVOV010000017.1 GCA_944350385.1 uncultured Bacilli bacterium | reverse complement strand
GTAGGACCGGTAGCACCAGTAGCACCTTGAGGACCAGTAGGACCAGTAGGGCCAGTAGCACCTTCAGTACCAGCAGTACCTTGAGGACCAGTAGGACCAGTAGGGCCAGTAGCACCTTCAGTACCAGCAGTACCTTGAGGACCAGTAGGTCCAGTAGGGCCAGTAGGACCAGTAACACCTTGAATACCAGTAGGGCCAGTAGGACCAGTAACACCTTGAATACCAGTAGGTCCAGTAGGACCAGTAGCACCTCTAGGACCAATTGGACCAGTAGGGCCAGTTATCCCTTGAGGACCAGTAGATCCTCTAGGACCAGTAGGACCACCACTAGGACCAGTAGGACCAGTAGGACCTATGAAAATAAAGATATTTTCTTTTGGTCTTCTTCTACAATGTTCATCAAAATCATTGAAATTCATATTTTATCTCCTTTCATTTTAAATTATGCATTTTACTATTAATTGAAAGGGTATTTAACATATTTTTAATTTTAACTTTTAATTTAAATTTTATTTGTTTTTTAGTATAATATTGTTGGAGGGTAATATGAAAAAGATAATTATTTTGTTATTTATTTGTTTATTTATGACTGGTTGTTTTGGAGTAAATGGAAAAGTAGTAGAGGAACATAAGCAAAAGGTAATAGAAGCAGAAAAAATATCTTATGAAAAGTTAAATGAAATAATAAATGATCCTGATGTCTATATGAATGTTGATGTTATAGATATAAGAAGTGAGGAAGAATATGAAGAAGGACATATTACTGGTTCTATTAATATTCCTTATGAGAGTTTAGATGAAATAATAATCTCTACAGATCGTGAAGTAGTAGTATATGATTCTACTGCTGCTATGTCTAAACAGGCAGCTAATGAATTGATAAGTTATGGTTATAAGGATGTAAAGTACATAGCTGGTTTGGATAATTGGCCTTATGAATTAGAATAAAAAAATATGAGAAATCTCATATTTTTTATTTTAAATTGCATATATCAAAATGCTTAGGTACTGAAGGATAGAAGCTCCTAGGACAAAAAAGTGAAATATTGAATGAAAATATTTTTTCTTTGCACCTATTGCATAGATAATAGCTCCTATTGTATATAATATTCCACCAGATATTAATAAAACTACTCCAGGTAACTGTAGTACGGATTTCAACGTATCATAAGAAAAAATTATCATCCATCCCATTATTAAATACATTATTAAAGAAGGAATTTTGAATTTTTCTAAATTTATAGCATTTAATAATACTCCAATTATGGCACATATCCATATAATGGTAAATATTATCCAACCTTCAGTTCCTCCAATTAAACTTAAGCAGTATGGTGTATAACATCCAGCAATAAAAATATAAATGTCACAATGATCGATAATTCTAAATACTTTTTTTGCAGTTAGATTTGGACTTAGTGAATGATAAAGACAACTCATCAAGTACATAAATATCATACTTGTACCATATATACATGATGAAATTATTCCCATTACATTATTATGTGAAGCTGAGAAAACAATAGTTGTTACTAAAGCTACGATGCCTAAAATTACTCCTAAGCCATGTGAAATTGCGTTTGTTATTTCTTCTCCTAAAGTATATTTAGGAATAGTGATTTTTTTCATTAATTTTTCCTTTCCTCTTAAATATTAACCAATATCATTATAGCATATTTTATTTATAAGTAAAATATTTAGCACTCAATATTGACATGTGCTAAAAATAGTGTTATAAATAATTTGTTGAGAGTTTTAGGAGATGATTATAAATGAGAAAAAAAGAATTTAAATCAGAGTCTAAAAGATTATTGGACTTAATGATTAACTCAATATATACAAATAAAGACATATTTTTAAGAGAATTAATTTCTAATGCAAGTGATGCACTTGATAAGTTATATTATCGTAGTTTAACTGATAAAAAAGTTAAGGTAGATAAGGATAAATTAGAGATAAATGTTGCTTTTGATGAAGCTAATCGTACAATTACCATTACGGATACTGGTTGTGGTATGACAAAGGATGAATTAGAAGCAAACTTGGGTACTATTGCTAAGAGTGGTTCATTACAATTTAAAGAGGGTATGAGTAAAGAAGAAAAAGTTGATATTATTGGTCAATTTGGTGTTGGCTTTTATTCAGCTTTCATGGTTAGTGATAAGATTGTAGTTACTAGTCGTAGTGTAGATAGCGATGAGGCATATTCTTGGGAGAGTGAGGGTGCTGATGGTTATATAATTACTCCTGCTAAGAAAGATGAAATTGGTACAGAAATAGTTTTGCACATTAAGGAAGATACTGATACAGAAGATTATTCTAAATATTTAAATGAATATGAATTGAAAAGTTTAATTAAAAAGTATTCTGATTATATCAGTTTTCCTATAAAGATGGAAGTTACTCACCATGAATTAAAAGATGAAGAAAAACATGAATATGAAGATCATAAGGAAATAGAAACAATAAATAGTATGGTTCCTATTTGGAAAAGAGATAAGAAAGATGTTGAAGATTCTGAATATGAAAACTTCTACATGGATAAATTCAATGATTATGACAAACCATTGAAGGTAATTACTTCTAGTGTTGAAGGATTAACTTCTTATAAAGCAATTTTATTTATTCCTAGTCATGCTCCTGCTGATTATTATTCAAAAGAATATGAAAAAGGTTTAGCTCTTTATTCAAATGGTGTAATGATTATGGATAAATGTGCCGATTTATTACCTGATTACTTTAGCTTTGTTAAAGGTGTTGTTGATACTGAGGATTTATCATTAAATATTTCTCGTGAATTATTGCAAGAGTCACATAGTTTAAAGTTAATTGCTAAGAATATTGAAAGTAAGATAAAGAAAGAATTAGAGACAATGATGAAGGATGATAGAGAGACTTATAATAGTTTCTTTAAGACTTTTGGTGTTCAATTAAAATATGGTATTTATAATAACTATGGAGTAGATAAGGATAAATTAAAAGATTTAATAATGTTCTATTCAGCTAAACACGAAAGATTAGTTTCATTAAAAGAATATGTTGATGAAATGAAAGAAGGACAAGAGAAAATTTATTATGCTGCTGGATCTTCAGTTGCAAAGATAGATTCACTTCCTCAAGTAGAACAAGTTAAGGATAAGGATTATGATTTATTATATTTAACTGATTATGTAGATGAATTTGCTATTACGGCTATTCAAGAATATGAAGGTAAGAAGTTTGCTAATGTTGAAAATGGTGATTTGGACTTAGAGACTGAAGAAGAAAAAGAAGAAACTAAAAAAGCTAATGAGTCTAATTCTGAGATGTTAAAAGAAATGGCTACTGAATTAAAAGAAGTGAGTGAAGTTAAATTTACTAATAAATTAAAGAAACATCCTGTTTGTTTGACTACTAAAGGTGACGTTTCTATTGAAATGCAAAAAGTTTTTGATGCTATGCCAAATGATTTAGGTATAAAAGCAGAAACTGTTCTTGAGATTAATGAAAAGCACGCTATTGCTGATAAACTAAAAGATCTATATAAAAATAATAAAAAAGAATTTTCTAAATATACTAAGATTTTATATAGTGAAGCTAGAATGATTGCTGGTTTACCTATTGAAAATCCTACAGAGATTTCTAATTTAATTTGTGAAGTTATTTCTAAATAAAAGTAAAAAGGCTAAAAAAAGCTTTTTTTTTGATTTTATGTTATAATTCTTCTATGAGGTGTATTTCTGTGAAAAAAAGAATTTGTATTCTTATTTGTTTATTTGTTGTTGTTCTTTTTGTTATTGCTTCTTTTAAGACTATTAAAGTTGAAAAGGTTGATAATCCTCAAGTACAAAGTCAAGCTATTGAGGATATTCTAATGCAGGTTGTTAATGGAGAAAAAGAATTCATTGATGCATCTGGAAAAGAAATTTTAATTTCATCATTAACGATTGAAGATTCATTGGTTAAATTAAATCGTTATACTTTTGTAGATTTAGATGGTGATGAAAGAAATGAATTAATTGCGATTACTGATTCATATTATGGTTATTATTTAGTTTTGCACATAGAAAATAATATTATCTATGGTTATAATATTCCTATTAAAGATTTAGATTATATTAATAAAATTGGCATTATTTTAAATAAAGAAGAAAATTCAATACAATATGGAAGATTAATTTTTTCTAAATCTAAATATAAATTTGATGTTTTAGCAAGTAGTGAAAATTATGTTTACAAAGTAAATAAGAAAGAATGTACTGAAGTTGATTTCAATAGTTATCAAGAAGAATTTGCACAAGCAGGATTAATTAAATATCGAATTAGTTCTACTAATTGGATGAAAAAAGAAATTAATCGTAATTATTCAATAGAAATTGATAAATCTTTTCAGGTTAGTTCATTAGATGCAGATTTTTTATTTGCAGTTGATGGTGAATTTGAAAATTTCATAGGTGACTTTTTACAAGATAAAATAAGTGTCTATTATATTGATTCTAATAATAATAGTAGTCAAATGTTTATTAAAAGGTTAAATGATAGTATTGAACAATTTACTTCTAAACTTCAAGATAATAGTAGTGTTGCTATTTTTGATGAGAATACACAGTACATTGCTATAATTATAAATAATGATAAATTAAGTAGTGAAATTGATAATAATTATGATATATACTATTTTAAGTACTATAATAAAAACTTTCAATTTTTAAGTGATTATAATACTAGTGATCTTTCAATTATTTTTGATGAAGGTGTTATTAGTAATTTACAATAAAAATATTATTTATAGGAAGACTTTCGTCTTTCTTTTTTTTTGGTTTTATTCTATAATTTAGATGATAGGAGGATATGTATGGCACTATCTAAAAAAGAATTAAAAAGTATGAATGCTTATTTTAGAGCATTAAATTATTTATCTGTTGCACAATTGTATTTGCTTGATAATCCCCTTCTTAGAAGACCTTTGGAGGTAACGGATATTAAGCCTAATGTTGTAGGCCATTGGGGTACTACTCCAGGACAAAATTTAATATATATGCATTTAAATAGAATTATTAAGAAGAACAATGTAAAAATGATTTATATTTCTGGTCCTGGTCATGGTGGGCAAGCAATGGTTGCTAATAATTATTTGGAGGGAGTTTATAGTAAATTTTATCCTGAAATTACTGAAGATGAGGAAGGTTTGAAAAAACTTTGCAAACAATTTAGTTTTCCTGGTGGAATTTCTTCTCATGTTGCTCCTGAAACACCTGGTTCTATTCATGAAGGAGGAGAATTAGGCTATAGTTTAGCTCATGCTGCCGGCGCTGCCTTAGATAATAAAGATTTAGTTGTTGCATGTGTAATTGGTGATGGTGAGGCAGAAACTGGACCTTTAGCTACTTCTTGGCATATTAATAAATTTTTAAATAAGAAAAATGATGGAGTAGTGTTACCAATACTTCATAGAAATGGTTATAAGATTTCTAATCCAACTATTTTTGGAAGAATGAGTAATGATGAATTAGAAGATTTTTTCTATGGTTGTGGATGGAAACCATATTTTGTAAGTGGTCATGATATTGATAAGGTAAATGAAGAAATGGCTAAAACTATGGATGCTATTTTTAGAGATATAAAAAATATCAAAAGTAAGGGCACTGGAACTTATCCGATGTTAATTTTAACTACTCCTAAAGGTTGGACTGGCCCTAAGGACCTTGATGACAAAAAAATAGAAGGAACGTTTAGAGCTCATCAAGTACCTATGGCTTTTTCTAGGGATGATACTAAAAATTTACAGCTTATTGAAAAATGGTTACGTAGTTATCATCCTGAAGAATTATTTGATAGTAGAGGAAGATTAAATAAAGAATTGCGTGATATGAATCCACCTATTTCTAAGTGTATGGGAATGAGTAGTTATGCTAATGGTGGTTTATTATTAAAAGAAATTATTACCCCTAAATGGGAAGATTATTGTTTAAAGATTAAAATGCCTGGTGAAGTAATTGCCCAGGATACTATGGAACTTGGTAATTATATTCGTGATCTATTTATTTTAAACAAAGATAATAAGAACTTTAGAATGTTTGGTCCAGATGAAGCTTTATCTAATAGATTTAATCATGTTTTTGAATTTGAAAAAAGAACGTGGAATTATAAATTATTAAAAAATGATGAGTTTTTATCTCCAGAAGGAAGAGTAATGGATTCTTATTTATCAGAACATCTTTGTGAAGGAATGTTAGAAGGATATTTATTAACAGGGCGTTATGGATTTATCCATAGTTATGAAGCTTTTATTCGTATTGTCGACTCTATGGCTAGTCAACATGCTAAATGGTTAAAGGTTTGTAATCAAATTTCATGGAGGGCACCAATTGCTTCTTTAAATATTTTGTTAGTATCTCACGTTTTTCAACAAGATCATAATGGGTATACTCATCAAGATCCTGGATTTTTAAATCACTTAGTTACTAAAAAAGCTGATGTTATAAGAATGTATTTGCCACCAGATACTAATTGTTTATTATCATGTTTTGATCATTGTATTAAAACTAAAAATTATGTAAATGTCATTATTGCTTCTAAGCATCCGAGACCACAATGGTTGACAATGACACAAGCTAAAAAACATTGTACTGCTGGTTTAGGTATTTGGAATTTTGCTTCTAATGATAATGGTAACCCTGATGTTATAATGGCTTGCTGTGGAGAGACTCCAACTTTAGAGACTTTGGCTGCTGTAGATATTTTAAGACAAAGTGTTAAAGGAATAAAAATAAGAGTTGTAAATATTGTTGACTTAATGAAATTACAATCTCCTGAAACACATCCACATGGAATTAGTGAAGAAGAATTTGATAAAATATTTACTACTAATAAACCAATAATATTTAATTTTCATGGTTATCCTTCTTTAATACATCAACTTATGTATAAACGTACTAATAGAAATTTACATGTTCATGGCTATAAAGAAGAGGGAACTATTACTACTCCTTTTGATATTCGAGTTCAAAATGAAATAGATCGCTTTCATTTAGTAGAAGCAGTGTTAGAGGAAATACCTAGATATAAGAAAGTTGCTTTACCATTAATAACTTGGTGTAATGATATGTTAAAGCAACATAAAGCTTATATTACTGAAGTTGGTGATGACTTACCATATATTAAAAATTGGAAATGGCGTGGCTACAATGAATAGTGTATATTATCAAATGATGAGTAAAAAAAGTTATCTAGCTTTAGTATTTACTATAGTTGGTTTTATTTCTTTATTTTTTGATAGATTAGCTATAGCTTTGATTGCTTTAATATTTGTAGTAATTTTATCTGATGGATTATATACTAGTGATTTATTTATCGAAAAGAATAAGAAAATGTATTTCATGAAAAATAATTTATTTGGTACTTATCTATATGGTGTTTTTACTTTAATAATATTATTTATTGGATTCTTAATGATCATTTTACAGAATTATTATATTTTTATGTTTTTGTATTATCTTATAGTTATTGGTTTATTTATTAATAATTTAATTATTTCAAGGATAAATAAAAATGTTGCATTGAAAATTGAAGACTCAAATGATTTTTCTAAATATAATATTGTTCAGATTAAAGATATTGAATGTTTTAAAGATAATGCTGTTAGATTAAAAATTAACGATGAAAAATATTTGATATATATTAATAAAAGTTTTATAGATTATAAAAATTTATTAAAAAAGTTAAAGATTTTGTAAAACTTTAACTTTTTTTGTATACTTTTTAGAAAATTTCATATAATATTTTTAGCACTTTATGTTGACAAGTGCTAAAAATAGTGGTATAACATAATTGTACATGAGATATGGTACACAAAGAAAGGTAGATGAAAACTATGGAATTATTTCCAAGAAGATATTTAGATAATATGTTTGATGATTTTATGCCAACTAGAATGGATAACAATATGAAATGTGATGTTTATGAAAAAGAGGGTAAATATCATATAGAAATGGATTTACCTGGATTTAAAAAAGAAGATATTTCAGTAGAAGCAAAGGATGGATATTTAACTATTAAAGCTTCTAAATCTGATGAAAGCGAAGAAAATGATGAAGAAAGAAACTATATCAGACGTGAAAGAGTTTGTGGTAGTTATGAAAGATCATTCTCTCTAGGAGACTTAGATCAAGAAAATATTAAGGCTTCTTTCGAAAATGGTATTTTAAAAATTGTAGTACCTAAGAAAGAAGAAGTTGAAAATAAAACTATTATTGAAATTAAATAATAAGAAAAGAGAATTGTTTAATTACAATTCTTTTTTTTTATACTTTATGTTATAATAAAATTTATAAAGAGGTGGCTAATTATGACTCATAATAAAAGCAAAATTTTTCCTTTTTTAATTACAATTATTATAATAGTTATTGTTATTTATTTGTTTGCTAATTTAGAGCAAACATCTATTAGTTGTAGTAGAAAGACCACTGATGATCTAGGCATTACAATAATAGAAAATTTAGAAACTACTTTAGATGGTAGAAACATTGATCGATTGAATCTTAGTAAGACAATTGTTTTACCAGAAAAATATACTAAAAATGATAAGTATATTGATTATATTGCTTATGCTATTGAAAAATCTTATGATTATATCGGTAGTGATAAAGTAGAGATAAATAAATTAGTAGATAGAGTTATTGTAAATATAGATGTTAGTGATGATGAAACTTTAATTTTAAACAATATACAATTTAGGGATGAAGATGATTTAAGTATACTTATTAATTCTAATACTAAGAGTAGTGACGTTGTAACATTAAAGATTAATGATGATTATACACAAGGCGAATTAATTACTCGCATGAAAAACAAAGGATATCAGTGTGAGTAATATGAATTTTGAAGATTATATAAAAGATATAGGTGATAATATAGATTATAAAGCTAATTCATTTATTGATATTGGTAATGGTTTGTTGTTAACAAATAAAGAAATAAATGTATTAAATAATTATGATGTTATATATGAAAATTGTAATAATTTGAAAGAACTTATTTATATAATTGGTGATAAACTAGATGAGTACGATTATCCAGATGATTTAGTAGAGATTGCAGATACTATTTCTGAAAGAGATTATTATATTAATACAGAAAAATAGATTATATCTATTTTTTTTATGAAATAATTGTGAACATTCTTTTTATATCTATTTTTTTTATGAAATAATTGTGAACATTCTTTTTATATCTTTTTATATAGAGATATTTTTGTTATAATTTTTTTGAAGTGAGTTGAGGTTATGATTTATTTAGATTATAGTGCTACTACACCTGTTGATAATAGAGTTATTGAAACATATGCTAGAGTTTGTAAAGAATATATCGGAAATCCAAATTCTTTACATCGATTAGGGGTAGAAGCTAACAAATTAATAGAAGCATCTTCTAAACAGATTGCAGGTATTTTGGGAATAAAACCAAGTGAAATAATATATACTAGTGGAGCAAGTGAAGCTAATAATTTAGCTATTAAAGGTATTTGTCTTCGCTATCAAAATAGGGGAAAACATATTATAACTACAGAATTAGAACATTCTTCAGTCATTGCTCCTCTTTCTTATTTATCTAAAATTGGTTTTGAAATAGATTTTGTTAAATTAGATGAAAATGGTTTAGTTGATTTGGATGATTTTGAAAGACTAATACGTGATGATACTATATTAGTAAGTATTTCATCAGTAAATAGTGAGGTAGGAGTTGTTCAGCCAATAAATAAGATATCTAAAATTATTCGTAAATATCCAAAATGTTATTTTCATTGTGATGTGACACAAAGTATTGGAAAGCAAAAGTTTGATTTTAGTTTAGTTGATTTAGCTAGTTTTTCAGCTCAAAAATTTTTTGGTATGAAAGGTGTCGGAGCTTTAATAAAAAAAGAATCTATTGTTATTGAACCATTGATTCATGGAGGAAAGTCAACGACTATTTATCGAAGTGGTACTCCAGCTACACCATTAATTGTTAGCACAGCAAAAGCTTTAAGATTGGTTTATGAAGACTTTGATAATAGATGTGCATATATTAAAGGATTACATGACTATCTTGTAAATGAATTACAAAAAATGAAGGTTTCAATTAATAGTAACAAATATTGTATCCCAAATATTGTAAATATCAGTTTAAAAAATATTAAACCGGAAACAATGCAACATGCTTTAGAACAATATGATATTTTTGTTTCTACTCAAACAGCTTGTTCATTTGGAGATTACTCTAAAGCTGTGTATGCTGTTACTAGAGATAAAGATAAAGCTAGTCATAGTATTAGAATAAGTTTGTCTTATAAGACTACGAAAGAAGAAGTAATGACTTTTATAAAAATTTTTCAAAGATTAGTTAGAGAATTAGATATAAGGGGAGAAGTTAATGAGAGTAATTAAAATTGGTGCTACTTGGTGTAGTGCATGCCTAATTATGAATAAAGTATGGAATAATATTTTAAAGATTTATAATATTGAAACTTTATCTTTAGACTATGATATAGATTATGATGAAGTACAAAAATATTCACCAGGTGATATTTTACCAGTTTTTATATTTCTTGATGATGAAGTAGAAATTAAAAGAATAGTTGGGGAAATCAGTGAAAAAGAATTTTCACAACAAGTGGAGAAAATCTTAAATGAAAAAAATAATTAGATTATTGATATTAACTTTTCTATTTTTTTTATTAATTATTCCAGTTAATGCAACAGAAAATAAACCAGTTTTATATTTATTTTATGGAAATGGTTGCCCGCATTGTAAAGTAGAATTAAAGTTTTTAAATGAATATAAAGACGATGTTACTATTATAAAAAAAGAAGTCTGGTATGATAGTGAAAATCAATTTTTATTAGAAAAAGTGAAGGAAGCTTATAATATAGATAAAAATGGTGTTCCTTTGACTATTATTGGTAATAGTTATTTTTTAGGTTTTAGTGATTCCATTCAACATAAAATTGAAAGAGCTATTGATTATTATATTGATAAAGGATCAATTGACCAAGTTAGTTTAATTGCTGAAGGTAAACTAGAAAATGAAATAATTGATGAATTTAATAAATTAGAAGAAGAAAATAATAAAAAGTTAATTATTGATATACCATTAATTGGAAAAGTTGATTTGAAAGAAATATCCATTTCTTCAGCGGCAGTGTTAATAGGTTTGATTGATGGTTTTAATCCTTGTGCTATGTGGGTATTATTGTTTTTAATAAGTATGTTACTGGGGATCAAAGATAAAAAAAGAATGTGGATATTAGGTTTAACTTTCTTAGTAACTAGTGCTTTAGTATATATGTTAATTATGTTTTCTTGGCTTAATATTGTAATTAATATTTCATCATCAGTAATTATTCGTTATCTGATTGGATTAATTGCTATTTTTGGAGGAGTTATTAATTTAAGAAGTTTTTATAAGACTCAGAATTCTGGATGTAGTATTGTTAATGATAAGAAACGCAAAAAGATTTTTCATAAAATAAGAAAGTTCACACAAGAGAAAAGTTTGGTTTTGGCTTTAGGTGGTATAATGTTACTTGCTGTTTCTGTAAATATAGTTGAATTAGCTTGTTCAGCAGGACTTCCTTTTGTTTTCACACAGGTTTTAGCAGTTAATAATATTTCGGGAATTAGTGGATTATTTTATACTAGTTTATATGTTATCTTTTTCTTATTAGATGACATAGTTGTATTTGCGATAGCGATGATTACAATGAATATTACTGGTATTTCAACTAAATATAACAAATATTCTCATCTAGTTGGAGGAATAATTATGCTAGTAATTGGTTTATTATTAATCTTTAAATATGAATTACTAACTTTTGGTTTTTAAAGATACATTGGTATCTTTTTCTTTTTAATAGTTTACTTTACTTATTTTTTCTTGTATAATTGTAGATAGAATAGAGGAGTTTTGCTATGGAAGATACTTATATGATAGAGATTTCAATGCCAAATGGGACAGTTAAGAGAGTTAATTTAATTACTTATTTAATTAGTGATGATGGTAAAAGACATTATGTAGTTTATTCTGAAAATGAAACTTATGGTGATTCAGATGATAGAATCATTTATGTATCAAAATTGTTAAATGATGATAATACGTTATCTATATCTGAAATAAGTGATGATACTGAATGGGTTGAGGTACAGAGATTATTGCGCAGAATAGCAAATGTAGCCAAATAAATAGGATGGTGACTTTTATGAATACAGAAAATAATTATCAATTTAGAGATAAGTTTTATGAAAATGCAGTTAAAAATTTAAAAGCTTCATTTTATGATGTTGTTGAAAGAGAAGAAATTTTATTAAATAATTTGGAAAATAAGATAGCAGCAGAGAAAGATGAAAATCTAAAAAATAAATTATTAGATTTATGGACTAAGCAAAATGATGGATTAGATAGAAGTATAGCTATATTTAGAGAATTAGCTAATACAGTCAAAGTTGTTGATTCTTTTGTAGATGAGTTTAATATAATTTATAGTTCTAAAGATATTATTCCAACTGAAGATAATACAAAGGAGAATAATAATAGTGAACAAGTTGCTTTAGAAGAAAAAAAAGAAGAAATTCCAAAAGTTGAAGATTCTATTGTTCAACCATTGAGTGCTGCTCCAATTAATGAAGTTGAAACTCCACAGGAAGAAGTAACTACTGGTCCAGAAAATGAAGTTTCAGAAGAAATTCCAAAAGTTGAAGATTCTACTGTTCAACCATTAAGTGCTATTCCAGTTAATGAAGTTGAAACTCCACAGGAAGAAGTAACTACTAGTCTAGAAAATGAAGTTTCAGAAGAAATTCCAAAAGTTGAAGATTCTACTGTTCAACCATTGAGTGCTGTTCCAGTTAATGAAGTTGAGACTCCACAGGACGAAGTAACAATTGGTCTAGATAATGTAAGTCCTCTAGGAGTAGAATCAGTTGTTGAAGCAAAAGGGGAAATTTCTCCTGTACCAGAAGATAATGCACAACTAGCTTCTTTATCTACTGATGAAGAAGTTTCAGCATTAGCAACTGAACCTGAAAATGATAATCAAGTATATCATGAAAATGCTATTATGGATGAGCCTAAAATAGTAGATAAAAATCCAAAATTAGCAGATGATGTTCAAGTTCAAAAAATAGAAAATAATAGTGCAGATTTTGACATCAGTCCTAATGATGATACAGCCGCTTTTGAACCAATAACAGAAGCAGATTTGGAAAATTATGTATTACCTCCAATATCTAAAGAGGTAGAAAATGCTCAAACTGCTAACGTAGGTATTTCTCCAGTTCAAACAACAGAGCCTGTAGTAGAAGATAATCCTTTACCTTTTAATGATGATAACATTGGCTATATGCCAGTACCACCAGTAATTTCTGATGGTAGTACTGAAGAAGCAACATCTGTTTCAGACGTTCCAGTTCAAGATGTTCAAGAGCAGGATGCAGTTCCTGTACAAGCTACTCCATTAGAGTCTGTTCCTGAAGAACCAATTTCAACTGCAGAAAATGCTATTAATAATACTTCTTCTATAAATAAGATTAAAGTTTTTAAGAGTGATGATTTACCAAGCAAAGCAATTATTGTTAATGATGCACAATTTAGTAGATTAAAGGCTTCTTTAAATGAACAGAATGAAAAACTTTATAGTAATAATCAAATTAATCAATCAATAAACCAAGTTGTTGAAAATGTTGTAAATAATCAATCAAGCCCAGAAGATATTGAAAAAATGTTAGAAAAGGCTAATGAATTATATAAAGCAGGTAAAGCAGAAGAAGCTCAGGTTTTATATGATGAAATAAGAAATATCAATCAGCAAAGTCAAGAAGCTTCACCTAAATTAACAAAAACAGCTTAATTAGGAGATAAAAATCATGGATAATACTAATTTACAAGATCAGTATAGAGAAGTAATAGAAAAGATAATAGAAATTTCTAAAACATCAACTAAAGAAAATTCTATTTTATATAATATTTCAGTTAATGATAATAATATTCAATGCAATGTTTCAATAGTTGATCAATTAGGAAATAGCAAGATTTTGTTTGAACAAAATATCGAGATAAAAAATAAGTTTTATTACTTTTTAACTCCTTTGATAAAGAGTTTTAGTGAAAATAATAAAATTCTTTTTACAGATTTTGTTGATATTGATGCAGATAATTACGTTACATTTAGGTTATTAACTGAGAACAATGATCTATTAACTATAGATAAATTAACTTTTGAGGATACCTCCTATGTTAGGGATCTAGTTCAAAAATTGAATATTGATATAAAAGATAAGAAAGAGTTAAATGAAAAAGGTTCGGTTAACAATTTGCTGGTTATAACATTAATTTTAATAGCCATAGTAGTATTGGTCGTTATCTTATATTTGATGTAGATTTTTAAGCTTCTCTTTGCTATAATGTATAGTAGAGAGGAGCTTTTAATATGCATAGTTTTAAAATCAGAATTGGTAAAGTTTTGATTGCCTTTTCATTTGTGATATTGGCTTTTGGTTTTTCCTTTCAAATAAATTCTAAACAAGATGTTCTTGTTTCTAATATACCAACAGATGGTGAGTCTCAAAATAATCCGATAGTTATAGATGATTCGAATGATACTACTAAGCCTATTACTGATAATAATCAAGGTACTAATAGTGGTAATGGTACTATCACTAGTATTCCTAATACTTCTAATCCAATAGTAAATAATGGTGATAATAATAGTAATGATAATGGTGTTGTTAATAGCAATGGTAATACTAATAATCCTATTACTCCACCAGCTACTATAGTTACTCCGCAACCAGTAATTCCAGAGACACAAAACCCTATTGATAAAACTAATTTGTCTTTAAGAAAAGAAATTGAAAATACATATGGGATAACTGTTAAATATGGAACAGAAACTTCTGGATATATGGTTGGTGGATTGGATACAGTTTCTTGTATTGATCAAAATGTTATAAATAACGCATTAATAAATTTAAAAAATGATTTATCTTTGTATCCAACTAATTTTTTTAAAGAGTTACGATCTACTGGGTTACCCCTTTCTATATATTTAATTCAAAGATATTCTACTGCTAATGTTACTGGAATTACTGAAAAAGGACCTAATGGTGTTATTATTTCCATTTCACTTGATTTTCCTTTCTCAGATACTTTCCATCATGAAAATTACCATTATATAGAGCATGTTATTACTCAAAAAGGTGGTAGTTATACTAATTGGAATAACTACAATCCTACTGGTTTTTCATATGGCGTTTATAACTATAAATATGTTTTTACAGAAAATGGTTATTTAGAGGATAGTTATTTTGTAAATACTTATGCACAAACATATGAGTATGAAGATAGGGCAAGTACTTTTGAGTATATGATGGCTGATAGTAAAATTTCACCATTAAATTATGGGAAAAACATTTGGTTAAAAGCTAAAGTGATGTGTGAGACAATAGATTATTATTTTAATACCGTTACACCTAATACAACTGAGTACTGGGAGCGTTTTGTTTACAATTAGGAGGAGTATGAAAAGAGTTTTTATTAATGATAATAATTTAAATGCAAAAGATATTGATTATGATGTTATTAGAGTAAAAGGATTAGTTATTAATAGTTCTGGCGAATTGATTATTGTTGAAAATAATAATACTTACCAATTACCAGGTGGGCATAATCGTAAAGATGAATCTCTTGAGGATACTCTTTCAAGAGAAATAAAAGAAGAACTGGGAATAAAATTAGAAATAAAAAATGGCCCTTTTATGATGATTGTTACTTATGATTCAAATTATTTTGATACTGGTTCTAAGGTATGTAGTAGAATATATTATTATTTAGTCAAAACTGATATTGAGCCAGATATTAATAATTTAAGTTTGGATACTATAGAAAAAGAGACTGATTTTAATATTTTAAAGATTCCTATTGATACACTAGATTCTTTCTTGAATAATGCTTTGAAAGATGATAGAATAAATCCTTGTATAGGAAGAGAGATGTTATTGGTTTCTCAAGAATTTAATAATGTTTATGGAGGTAAGATATGAAAGTTTTAGTAACTGGTGGTTTAGGCTTCATTGGAAGTCACACAGTTTGTGAATTATTAGATGCTAATTACGAAGTTGTAGTTATTGATGATTTATCTAATTCTAGTATTGATGTAGTTGATAAAATAAAGGAAATTACTGGAAAGGATTTCGTTTTTTATCAATTTGATGTTTGTAATGAAGAAAAATTAGATGAGGTGTTTTCTAAAGAAAATATTGATTCAGTGATTCATTTTGCTGCATATAAGGCTGTTGGTGAGAGTGTTGCTAAGCCATTGATGTATTATGAGAATAATTTATTGACAACAATTACCTTATGTAAAGTAATGCTAAAACATGGTGTTTTTAAATTTGTATTTTCTTCTAGCGCTACTGTTTATGGTAGCCCTAAGACTTTACCAATCAAGGAAGACTTTCTACTTTCAACAACTAATCCATATGGAACTACTAAGTTAATGAATGAAAAAATATTAGAAGATGTATGTGTCGCTAATGATAATTTTTCAGTTATTATTTTGAGATATTTTAATCCTATTGGTGCACATAGTAGTGGACTTATTGGAGAAAATCCAACGGGTATTCCTAATAATTTAATGCCTTATATTGTTAGAGTAGCAGATGGTGAATTAAAAGAATTGTCTGTATTTGGTAATGATTATGATACACCTGATGGTACAGGAGTAAGAGATTATATTCATGTTGTTGATTTAGCTAAAGGACATATAAAGGCATTAGAAAAGGCAGCAAATACTAAAGGTACTAGATTCTATAATTTAGGAACTGGTCATGGCTATAGTGTTTTGGATTTAGTAGAAACCTTTAAGAGAGTTAATAATGTTGATGTACCATATAAAATTGTAGGCAGACGTCCAGGTGATATAGCAGCTTGTTATGCTGATCCTACTAAAGCTTATGAAGAATTAGGTTGGAAAGCTACTTTAGGAATAGAAGAAATGTGTAAGGATTCTTATAATTTTATATTAAAACAGAAAAATAAGTAGTTTGAATAAACTACTTTTTTTGTTATAATCTTTTACTGATGGAGGAGTTTAATGAAGTTATATTTAAATAATTTAAGTAAAAGTTATGGTGATAAAAAAGTTTTAGATTCAGTAGATTATACTTTTACTTCTGGAAAAATATATGCACTTTTAGGTAGAAATGGTGCAGGAAAAACTACTTTATTTAATTGTATAAATGAGGATGTTTTAGTTGATAGTGGAAAGGTCTATTTAGAAACAGAATATGGAAAAAATTTAATTAATATAAATGATATTGGTTATGTAGTGAGTACGCCAATTGTTCCTGAGTTTTTAACAGGTAGGGAATTCTTGAAATTCTATTTAGATATTAATAAAGATGAAAATCATAAAAGTATAGATGAATACTTTGATTTAGTGCAAATATCTAGAAATGATCAAGATAAATTATTAAGAGATTATTCTCATGGTATGAAAAATAAAATGCAAATACTAATAAATGTTATTTCAAATCCAAGGGTTATTTTACTAGATGAGCCACTAACTAGTCTAGATATAGTAGTACAAGAAGAAATGAAGAATCTTTTTAAAAAATTAAAGAAAGATCACATTATTATATTGTCAACACATATTCTAGAACTTGCAGTGGATTTATGTGATGAAATCGTTTTATTAAATAATAAAAAAATAATTCCTGTAGAAAAGGATAATTTAAATACCAAAAAATATAAAGAAAAAATAATTAATTTATTAAAGGAAGATAAAAATGTTTAGAGTATTATATTATTCTTTGAAAATAGATACATATTATGCAATAAACTCATTCTTTTATTACTTAAGAAAATTACCTATCTTAAAAAAAATAATTGATGGAGATAGTTACAAAGCTAATATACTCAAATATATTGGTGCTATAGTGGGAATTATATTATCTCTTGGTAATATGTTTTTAAATAAATTTATTTATTTTTTAATTATTTATTTACTTGCAAATTTTATTAATAAAAGTACTTTTACTTTTTTTCATATTTATTTTTTCTTTAGTATAATTGGTATGTTTATTCATAATCAGTTTCTTAGTACTGGTATTAAGAAATATTTGAGTATTATGATTTTTAAAATGGATACAAAGAAATATTTAAAATATAATTTATTTTGGATATTTTTAACTAATTTTATTTTTAATTTAATTTGTTTTATTATTTTTAAGATGCCATTATCTTATAGTTTAATGTTAGTTGTTTATCAATTAGGTTTAAGAATGATTGGTGAAGGATTTAACATTTGGTATTTTAGAAAATATAATAATTTTTGGTATAATAATACAATTTTGTATTTTTCCATATTAGGTATTTTGCTTCTATTTGCTATTAGTCCTTATTTTGGAATAATGATTGATAAGGATATTATCTTTATAGGATTAATTATTAGTATCATAGGTGGAATAATTGGTTATATTTATTTTGATCATTTTGATGATTATAAACCTATTATGAAAATACTTTATGCTTCTAATAACAAGATGAATGAGAGTAATAATAGATTAGAAATAGTGGCAGTAAAAGATAGAGATATTGAAATAAACAATAGATTAATTGAAAATAAAAGTGGTTATGACTATTTTAATACGATATTTTTTGAAAGACATAAAAATATTTTATTAAGAAGCAGCCGTAATTATTCAATAATTTTATTTATTATTTATTCTGTATCAATATATTTTTTATTAACAAACAAACAATTTTTTGATTTAATTAGTTATACATTAGAATATAAAATGGGAATATTTGTCTTTATTATGTATTTTATAAATAGAGGTAGTATTGTTACGCAAGCAATGTTTTATAATTGTGATCATGCAATGCTAAAGTATAATTTCTACAGAGAACCAAAGGTAATAGTTGGATTATTTAAGAAAAGATTAATAACTATTATTAAAGTTAATATGATATCTAGTTTAGTTATTGGTATAGGCAATGTTATTTTGTTATTATTAGTTGGTAATATGAATATTTTAAATATGTTAAGTACTTTTTTATTTATTATAATTTTAAGTGTTTTCTTTTCAATACATTATTTAGTTATGTATTATTTGATTCAGCCTTATGATAATAATATGCGTATTAAAAAAATTTCATATTCTGTTATTAGTTTAATTACTTATTTTTTATCTTATGAGATGTTTTTTATAGAAATATCTAGTGTTACATTTAGTATTATTGGGTTGTTATTTTGTATTTTATATATATTTATTTCTATAAAGTTGATAGAAAATTTTGCTCCTAGAACTTTTAAGTTGAATTGATGAAAGTTGTCTTAATTTGACAGATTATTATAAAAATGATAAACTTTATTTATTAATATTTCATTTGAGGTGAAATTTATAATGAAAAAAGCGAAGATAATCAGTGGAATTTTATCCATTGTTGGAATGATGATGATTTCTATAGCTTTAATTATTGAAAGTAAAAATTCATTATCTTTAGGTAATGATATTAAATTTGAAGAAATAGATATGAAGAAAGTTGCAGATTCTGCTAATATGTTAATCAGTAAGAATGAAACTGCTGATACTGATACTTTAGAAGAGCAAGAAAATTTTCCTTTAGTTGATATTTCAATGGATTTTGTTCCTACTGCTGTTGTAGAACCACCAAGGATAGAGGTTTATGATGGTTTAACTATAGAAGAGCTTTCTGCTAAGTTTGATAGATTATTAGGAACTAGTTATTTACAAGGAAAAGGTTATTTAATTAGTTCTTATTCTCTAACTAAAGGAGTAGATCCTTATGTTGCTTTAGCTATCATTTTACATGAAACAGGTTGTGGTGGAACTAATTCTTGTTCTAGATTAGTAATTGCTTGTAATAACGTGGGGGGACAAAAAGGCTCTCCTGGATGTAATGGGGGATCTTATAAAGCTTTTCCAACTTTAGATGAAGGTATAATTGGTTTTATTAATAATTTATATAAAAATTATTATGGAGTTGGATTAGTTACTATCGATACTATAGCGCCTAAGTATGCAGAAAGTCCAACGTGGGCATCAAAGATTCATTGGTATGTAGAAAAAATAAGAAATAGTTAAGAGCCATTATATAAATGGCTTTTAATGCTTTTTAAGGGGGAGTATATTGTGAGTAGATTAAGAAAAGAGGAACATTATCCTTTCTTTTCTGGTTTAATATTATTTTTAATGTTGTATTTTATTACTTCATCTTTTAATAATAGTTCTAATATAAAAGATAAGAAAATGATTAATTCTGAAATTAGTTATAATGCTATTTTGAATAATGAAAGCCAAATGGATAATATTATTGAAAAATTGGAAAAAGAATTATCTATTTCATGTACTGATGATCAAGAAGATGAATTATTATTGATGAATGCTATTTATGATAATAAAAATCTTGACGAAAGTGATAAAAAAGTTTTTTATGGATTTTATTCATTAGTGTCAGACATACAAAGTATTGATCGTGATAGAGCATATTATGCGCTTTACGATGTAAAAGTAAATCGTGCTGTTAGAGATAAATCTACTTCTTCTTCAATATTAGGGTATTATAATCACATTAGTAATACTATATATATGTATGAAAATCCAGAAAATAAAGTTTTAATTCATGAGGGAATTCATTGTTTATTTCATAGTGATGGGGCTTCTTCTTTACCAGAATTTTTTACAGAAGGAATGACGGAACTATTAGCTAATGAATTTTTTTCTAATGATCCATTTTTAGAAGATACAAATTATCCTTATGAAGTTAGTTATGTCAAGATGTTATGTGAATTAGTTGGTAAAGATGTTGTCTTAGAAACTTTCACTACAGGTGATTTTAGCCTTATTTTAAAAAAAATAGATGAATATAATAATACAGAACTTTCTAGTTATGAAATTTTGAATATTTATGAAGATGCTTTTAACACTTATGAAAATAAAAAGAATTCATTATATACAACAAATGATAGATGGAAGGCTTATGATTGTTTAAATGATATTTATAAAAATAATTCTAATAATAGTATTAATAAAAGAGAATTTAATTATTTTCATGAGTTAAGTGCTAGTGTTTTTGAAGAAGATCCAGCAGAATTTTATCGTGATTATATTTATTATTATGGTATTTTGGAAAAAGCTTATTTTTCTACAGACTTAATAGAAAAGTATCCAGAAATAAACTTTCAACCATTTTATGAAAGAAATAAAATTTTATTAAAAAAGTAGTAATTTGACATGTTTTAATGAATATGATATAATTAAAGAGTAATTGATGGCGCATTATTCTAGTCAGTTACTTTATTTGGAAGACGAGAGTAAAAAATCGTTAAAGGGCATATCTGTGAAACCTTTGGTGTTTGCTTTTTACGCCCAGTTTAGGGTGAATGCTGAAGATGTTGAACATTGGGCGACCGTAACGGCATACGATCATCGACCCAATGTTTGTGGAGACCTATTTATGTGTTTTGGCTATACACTATTGTTGATGACCAAATACGTGATTGGATGTGAACCTGTATGTGGCGAAAGTTATGTACAGTGTAGCCTGTCTTGAGTGAAAATGTTGGGATAAATGATCTTTCTTATTTTAAAGCGGCCACTTTAAATAAGCATTGCGTTTTGAAATTATTTTTGCAAAAAAGAACTAGAAATAAAGTATTGGTGAGGAAATCTCCTAGGATGTACTATTAATATAGGATTGCAGTGGGCACTAAGTGGTAATCAAGTCGTATGTGTTGGTGACATCATATTGATTCTTTTAAAGGGGAACCGCAATTTTGGTAACGAAATTGTAAGAATTAGGGAAATCCTACTTGACCTAAGGTCTAAAGTTTACTATATTAATGCCATAATTATAAACATTTAATAATTAATAGTATTTTTTAATACTATTTTTTTATTAGCAAAAGGGGAATATTTATGAAAATAAAAGGAGACGAACACTCGTCGGAGTTTAAAAATTTATTAATTCAAAATAGAAGAAAAGAAAAAATAAAAAAAGAAACTGTAAATTGGTCTTGGATTAGAACAATAGTGATTATGTCATTTACAATTTCATTTGCTATGAGTTTTGTGGCTCAATCTACTATTCCTAACCTCTCACTTTTCTTCGGAATACTAATTACACTTCTTTTTATAGGAATTGGTATTTTATTTGATATTATCGGAGTATCAGTTACTAGTTCAGATGAAGCTGTTTTTCATTCAATGAATTCAAGAAAAGTAAAGGGAGCTAATGTTGCAGTTAAGTTTAAGAAAAATGCGGATAAAGTATCCAGCTTTTGCTGTGATGTTATTGGTGATATATGTGGTATTGTATCAGGTGCAGCAGGTTCAACTATAGCTGTTTTAATATCTAATTTATCAGGTTATAATGTAGTTGTTGTATCTCTTATAGTATCAGCTATTATTGCTTCTCTTACTATAGGTGGAAAAGCTATTGGTAAGAGTTTTGCAATTAATAAGAGTGATATAATTTTGTATGAATTTGCAAAAGTAGTTTCCAATGTTTATAAAGGATAGATTTTTCTATTCTTTTTTTTTACTTGTCTTTTTTTATTATATATAGTAAAATTAAAACGTTTCGAGGTGATTAAATGATACAAGTAAATAATGTTAGCTTAAAGTTTGGAAAGAGAACTTTATTTGAAGATGTAAATATTAAATTTACTAATGGTAATTGTTATGGATTAATTGGTGCTAATGGTGCTGGAAAGTCTACTTTCTTGAAGTTATTATCTGGGGAAATAGAAACTACAACAGGTGAGATAGTTATTAGCAAAGGTGAAAGATTATCTTTTTTAAGACAAGATCATTATCAATATGAAGATAATAGAGTTTTAGATGTTGTTATTATGGGAAATGATCGCCTTTACGAAATAATGGAAGAAAAAGAAAAGATGTATCAACAAACAGAGTTTAGTGAAGAAGATGGAATGAAACTAGCTAATTTAGAAGCTGAATTTATGGATTTAGATGGTTGGAACGCTGAACCTGATGCTGCACAATTATTAAATAATCTTGGTATTCCAACTGAACAACATTATCTTACTATGAAAGAATTACCCGTAAAATCACGTGTTAAAGTATTACTAGCACAGGCATTATTTGGAAATCCAGATATTCTTTTGTTAGATGAACCTACAAATAGTTTAGATATTGAAGCAATAAGATGGTTAGAAGAATTTTTAATTAATTTTAATAATACAGTTATAATAGTATCTCATGATCGACATTTTTTAAATAATGTTTGCACACATATAGCTGATATTGATTATGGAAAAATTAAGTTATATGTCGGTAATTATGATTTCTGGTATGAATCTAGTGAGTTGCTACAAAAACAAATGAAAGAATCCAATAAGAAAAAAGAAGAAAAAATAAAAGAGTTGCAATCTTTTATTGCTAGATTTTCAGCTAATGCTTCTAAGTCTAAACAAGCTACTTCTAGAAAGAAGATGCTAGAGAAAATTCAACTTGATGAGATAATTCCTTCTTCTAGAAAATATCCATATATTGATTTTAAGATTGAGAAACCTGCCGGTAAGGAAATATTAAAAGTAGAAAATTTAACTAAAATTGTAGATGGTAAAAAAATACTTAATAAAGTATCATTTACTATTTTGAAGGGTGATAAGATATGTTTCTTAGCTCAAGATGATATGGTTAAAACTACTTTATTTAATATTTTAGTTGGTAAAGAAAAATATGATAAAGGTACTATCGAATGGGGTAAGACAATTAATTTTGGCTATATTCCACAAGATAATACAGAGTATTTTAATACTGATAAGAATATAATGGAGTGGATTGGACAATTTTATGATATTAAAGATGAGACAATATTACGTGGCTTTTTAGGAAGAATGTTATTTTCCGGTGAAGATGTATTTAAACATGTAGATGTTTTATCTGGAGGGGAAAAAGCTCGTTGTATGTTGTCAAAAGTTATGTTAGAGCAACCTAATTTTTTGATATTAGATGAACCTACTAATCATTTAGATTTGGAAAGTATTACTTCATTGAATAAAGGATTATGTAATTTTCAAGGAGAAATATTATTTACTTCAAGAGATTATGAATTAAATAGTACTGTTGCTAATAGAATTATTGAAATAAAAGATGATGGCTCTATTGTTGATAGAAGTATTCCATATGAAGATTATATAAATTTAAAATAGATTGTTTTTTAGCAATCTTTTTTACTATTATGTTATAATTGTAATAGGTGGTGTGTTATGAAAAATAAATCAGATATTATTTTTATTATTGTTTCTATATTTGTTTTGGTTATTATAACTATTTCTTCTTACTATTATTATAATAAAGAAAACAAAAAGGAAAAATCAGATATTGAGACAGATTTTTTTAATGCTGTATTACAAGAAAGTAAAGAGGTAAAAAATAAAAAAGATTTCAATAAAATAAATGTTGATCAGTATTTAGAACTTTATAATGGTTCAAAAGATGCTGTTGTTTTAGTTGGTCAAGATGGTTGTCAATATTGTGATGTAGCAGAACCTATTATTCAGGGAATTATGTATGATAATAATATCGAAGTTAATTATCTTTTAACAAATGATTTTACTGAAGAAACGGAAAGTAAATTTATGAATTCAAATGAGAGATTAAAATCATTTTCAACTCCATTACTATTAATTGTTTCTAATGGGGAAATAAAAGATGAAGTAGATAGCTTAATGCATACAGAAGATTATATCAAATTTTTTAAGGATAATAATATAATTAATTAAATAGGAGAATAGTATGGGAAAAGTATATGAACAAGCATTAAAATTTAAAAAAAGATTTCCATTGACTGTTGCTTGGAGATTAAAACAAAATTCTGAAGTAGTAGAAAGACATCTTAATCCTGATGAGGAACCGGTGTATACTTTTGTTGCTCAAAAAAACGATAATTTTTTTGATATATTTTCAACAGCAGTAGTATGTTTAACAAATAAACGTATTTTAATTGGTAGAAAAAGAGTAGTTATTGGATATTTCTTAGATTCTATTACTCCAGATATGTTTAATGATTTAAAAGTAAAGAGTGGAATTATTTGGGGCAAAATTCATATTGATACAATAAAAGAATATATTACTTTATCAAATATATCACACGATGCTTTAGCTGATATAGAGAGCAATATTTCTTCTTATATGATGGAAGCTAAAAAATTATATCCTACTCGCGATAATGAAAAATAAGCCTTTGATTCAGGCCTTTTTTTGGTATAATTTTTATATAATAGTAGGTGGTATAAATGAGAAAAATGGTATTTATGCTTATAGCACTTTTAATATTTTTCTTTGCTTATCAGATAATTATTAACTTTTTTATAACTAATCATGATTTTGATTATTCGATAAAGACTACTGATAATTCTTTTTTAATTCATGAAAAATATTATAAGGATAATATTGATAATTACTATTTTAAAATTAGAGATGAAGATAATAATACTTTTATATTATCTAGTAATTTAGATTATAATAAGCAAAAACAAATTATAAAAAATATAGTTTCTTATAAAGATGATAATATTAGTTGTATTTTGCCTATCTATAAAAAAGACGTAGTAGGAGAAGTAAGTTGTATTTATAAGGGCTCTCAAGTTGATTATAGTTATTTAGAGACTAATAATGTTAATACTAAAAAAATGGTTAATAAAATGAAGAAAAATGGCTATATTTTTGATAATGAAAATAAAAGTATTTCTAATATTAAGAAATATACTATGTCTAATTCATCAGTATTTAGTGTTTATGAAGATAATTTAGAAGATAATTATACTTTTGCTATATGGAATTATAGTGGATTATTTTTAATTAGTAAGAATAGGATAGAAGAAAAAAAATATTATTCTATAGATCAGTATGATAATAGTAATTCAGTTATTGTAGGTAAATATTATTTTATTTTCTACTTTGGTGATAATGATACAACTATAGATATTAATTATATTAATTTAGAAGATTTTGGAAGGATACCTATTTTATTAAAAAATTCGTTGTCTAATGAAATGTATGTAAATGGCGTATGGAAAAATAAATTATATGTAACTGATACAAAAAATAAAGTACAATTTGAATTTAGCCCAATTAATCAAGAGGGAAAAGTAATAAGTGAAAAAGATAAATTTTATAATTTAGTTGATAATAAATTAGAGACTATTCCTAAAAAAGAGTTTTTTGATG
>CALVOV010000016.1 GCA_944350385.1 uncultured Bacilli bacterium | reverse complement strand
TTAGAACAAAAAAATTAACTCAATTATCTTGAATTAATTTCATGTTTTTTTGTTTCACATCATTTACAAATATACAGAAAATCATCCTAATTATTTCTTTTTAATTTCAATTTTTTTAATATTTTATTGTTATATTCATTATAAGAAAGAGGTAATCCATATTCTAATCTAGTATCAAAATTATAATTTTTCTCTTCTACTCTCTTTTTTATTAATTTATATTCGCGCATTAATCGCAGTTCTAAGAGAAACTCATAAGTTGGACAATTTAAATATATACCATTATCTGTATATCCTCTAGTATAAGAATAATAAAGATTTGTTTTAGCAAAAAGCAACTCTTCTGTTTTTCTTTGATTTTTTAGTAGATTAACTATATGTTTCCAAGCTCTTATTTCTGTCAATCTTTCTCCTGGATCTAATTCATAATTTTCTTTTATTAAAAAAACTATATATTTCATATCTGTTTCTTTTAGTGGATAGTAAAGTCCCTTTTGATAACAATAGTCTAATAACGATATTTTTAAAATACTATTTTCGATATTATTTTTACCAATGCATATTTTCTTTATATTTTCTGCGTGAATTAATTCATGTTTTAATATTTCTAATGCCAAAATATTTTTATTATTGACATTTTTAGTTGGTAATTTTTTATTTAAAATATTTTCAATATAAATAGTAATTAAATGATCTTGAATACGATAATTTCCTAAAGTTGTTTTATCTTCACTACTCTCTTGTATTTTTAAATTATTGGCAAATTGTTTTAAAGTATTATCTTCTTCCAAATATATTTGATGTGCCATTGTGATAAATCTTTTATCTAAAGGTTTATTATTATAATCTTTTAATAATTGATATATTTTTTGCACTTTATTTCCTATTATTACAAATAATTAGATAATCTTTTTGTAATTCTGTAATAATTTTTTTTAATTCATCTAAGTATTCTATGGGAATAATTATGATTTTCTTTTGGGTATTTTTATCAGGTTTTGGAATAAAACTAATACAATTTTTGCTTATTTGAATTTGAATTATATTTTGCCAATTTTCTGTGTAGATTATTTGATCTAATTTATTATCTAGTGTTATTTCTTTTTCTGTTATTGTCAAAACACTCTCTGCTTGCCTATTTGAATAACCTTTAATCATTTTCTTTATTTTAAATAGATTTGTAGTAATTATTAAAATACCAATAATTATAATTCCTAAGCAGGTATATAATAAGTTTTCTTCTTTATTTAAAAGAATAATAGTAAAAAGTAAAAATATTAAAAGTAAAAAAATTCTTTGATAACAAATACTAGTTAATTTCATAATTTTTGTCTTTTTCTTTTTAACTAAATCAGAATATAGAGTTATTACTCCATAAGATTCATCAATAAAGTCTCTTTTATTAGCTATGTTATTAATAATAATTTTCATATTAATCTCCCATTATTTTTCTCTTATTTTAATTATATCACTATTTGATAAATATCCAATAAGTAAACTACTTTTAGGATCATGTTTTTCTTTATTTTTTAAAACTTTTTCTTCATCATAATTAGCATAACAATAAAAGCAAAAATTTGAACACGTATTATATTCGCCTATATCTACCATTTGAACGCAATTGCACTTTTTTTCTTTTCTAGCTGTCCAATTTTTAAAATTAGTTTTGCCTGTCAGTTTAAAAGCTAAATCATGTGATAGACATTCTCCTTTGTCTAATCCATATTCTACTAGATTTGTATCTTCAAAACATGTATGAACTTTTATTCCATTGGAATGAGCAATTTTCGAAAATTCAGTACCTATAATTTTATAATCTTCTTCTGTAAATTCTTTTATTTGCAGTTTATTTTTATTTTTTCTTACATTTTTGTAATTATCAATAAAGGAAATTATTATTTTATCAATATATCCAGTCAATAATTCGCATAATTTTTTGAATGCTTTGATGTGATATTCAATGCTATATTGATTACTTATAAAGATTGGATCATATCTAACTATCGTATTTTGCTTTCCTATTATTTTAGATATTTCTTTTACAGAATCAATAATTTCTTTTTTATTATGAATGTTTGACTCTATATCTTCTTTATAACCTGTTATAGTAATATGAAACAATATTGGTTGAGTTATTTCTTTTAAATAAGGAAGGATAGGTAATGGATTTTTACTGCAAAAAAGAATTAAATCAACGTCCTTAAAAAAAATTCTACTTACTAAATTTTTATTAAATGGATTTCTAACATCAACAAATCCTTCATGGTAACGATTGATAAACCATTCTGAATAAAATGCTGGAATATCTGTCCGCATGCTGACACTTAATATCATAGTTCCTCCTACTAAAATTATATCAAAAAAGGAAGATTTTTTATTGCTCTTCCTTTTTAGTGCTTTTTCTTGTTTTTTTTGTTGTACTTTTTTTAGTTGCTGTTTTTGTTGCTGTTTTTTTTGTTGCCACAGATTTCTTTTTTGTTGTGGCTTTCTTATTTACTTTTTTTTCTTCTTTTTCTACATTTTTTGTTTTCTTACTTGTTGTTTTCTTACTTGTTGTTTTCTTAGCTACTTTTTTCTTGGTAATTTTTTTCTTTGTTGATTTTTTTTCTCCTGCTTCTAGGTATTCTATTAGTGAACTTAAAATATTTGTAGCATCTGTAACACCTTTGTCATAAATTTCTTGATACAATTTTGGGTCTTTGCTTTTAATATTAATATCTAATTGTTTTATTGGTCTGATAGCAAATGCTTCACCTTTTTTTTCTAATTCAATAACTTTTTCTTTAGAAATATTATAATTAGTAAATCTATTTAATATAGCATTGACTAACTTAGGATGCCTAAAATATCTCAATTTAATCATTCGAGCTTTACCTGTTTTAAATGGCTTTTTTCTATAATTTAGAGGTTGGGTCTCAATTACTATACGTTTTTCATAGCCTAAAGATATACATTTATCTATAGGAATACTATCAGCTATTCCTCCATCTAAATATCCTTTATTATCAATCTTAACAATTCTTGAAATAATAGGAATTGCACTGGAAGCTCTTAGTTGTTCTAACTGATCAAGTGGATTATCAATATTAAAGTATTCAGCAGTTCCATCTTCCACATTAGTCGCTACTGCATAAAATTTCTTTTTACTATTAATAAATTTTAAATTATCAAATTGATCGAGTTCATTAGACATTCTATAAAAGGCAAAATTTTTATTTATATAATTTCCTGTTAAAAGTAGTGATCTAAAACTCATATAGCGCTTATCTTTACAGTATTGCTTATTGTATCTGATTACTCTTCCTTTTTGATTAGAAAAGTAATTAACTCCAAAAAGTGCCCCAGCTGATACCCCTATTATTCCATCTATTTTTATATTATTTTCCATTAGAACATCTAGCACTCCGGCAGTATATAAACCACGAAGTCCACCACCTTCTAATACCAATCCTACCTTTTTGATGCTAACACCTCCAATAACTGCATTAATACTCTCTATTATATCAACATTTTGTTGATATGCAAAGAAAAAGTATTAGAAATTAATCTAATACTATTTATCTGTAGAGCCAAATCCTCCTGTTCGTTCGCCATCAGCTCTGTCATCGTCCGTTATAAGAAACTTTTGAAAAACTACTTGACCTATTACATCACCTTTTTTTACTTGGATATCATGATCACTGCAGTTAAAATATGCAAAGTAGAAATGACCATCATTTTCTTTATTTCCATAATAGTCTGAATCAATTAATCCTACACTATTTGCCATTAAAAATCCTTTTTTAGGTCCACTACTTCTATTCAAAAGTAGGTAGCACTCATCTTCTTGACAATATGCTTTTAATCCAGTTGGAATTAAAGTAGGTTTAATCCCAGGAGTGAATTTTGGAATAATTATATCTTCTGCCGCTTCTACATCATAACCAGCTGAATTTTTTGTTTTTCTAACAGGAATATGAATATCTTTATCTTCATATCCTTTTGCTATTTCAAAACCTCTTTTTTTCATAATTATTTTTCCTCCCATAAAACTACTTGATCTGTTTTTAATGATTCTTTCACATCAATTACTCGTTGATTAGCAGAGCCTTTCCATTGTAGATTTGGATTTTTTAACTCATCGACAAATTGTCCATCAACAATAACATCTATATACTTAGCAACTTCTTTATCTTTTATATATTCATCAAATAAGAAACCTGACCATACCCAAATAGTTTTATTAGGAAATTTTTCTTTGAATCTTTTTGATAATCTAGTAGTACCTTCGATATTATTTGGATGCATTGGCTCTCCACCAAGAATTGATAAACCTTCAATGAATTCATTATCACAAAGTTTAAGAATCTTATCAATTATTTCATCATTAAATTCCTTACCTGCTTTAAAGCTCCATGTTTCTGGATTAAAACAATTCTTACAATGAAAAGCACATCCTTGCATGAATATAGATACTCTTATACCAGGACCATTTGCTATATCCATTTTTCTTATTTTATTATATCGCATATTATACCTCAGCATCTTTATTGTCTATATGCACAACTCGTTCTTTAATTTCTTGTGTTCTTCCTTTATTCCAAAAGTTAGTTCCGATATAACCACAAGTACGACGAGCAACATTTAATTTATCATGATCTCTATTTCCACAATTTGGACAATACCATTCTAAGTTATCATCTAATAAAATTTCACCAGTATATCCGCATTCTTGGCAATAATCTGATTTAGTATTTAATTCTGCATACATTATATTATCATAAATGAATTTAATAACTTCAAGAACAGCATCAAGATTATTTGTAAGATTTGCTGTTTCAACGTATGAAATTGCTCCACCTGGTGATAATCTTTGAAATTCACTTTCCAATTTAAGTTTAGTAAAAGCATCTATTTCTTCAAATACGGGAACATGATAAGAGTTTGTAATATAGTTTCTGTCAGTAATACCTTTAATAACTCCAAATCTTTCCTTTAAACATTTGGCAAATTTGTAAGTTGTTGATTCAATTGGTGATCCATATACAGAATAATCAATATCCTCTTCTTCTTTCCATTTTTTACATGCATCGTTTAATTTTTGCATTACTTTTAGGCCAAATTCTTTTCCTACTCCATTATCAGTATGAGAATGTCCAGTCATAAATTTAACACATTCATAAAGGCCCGCATATCCTAATGAAATTGTTGAATATCCATGATGCAATAATTCGTGAATACTTTCACCTTTCTTTAATCTAGCTAAAGCTCCATGTTGCCATAATATTGGAGCAACATCACCGGTAACTTTACTTAATCTCTTATGTCTTATTTTTAAAGCCCTATGACATAACTCTAAACGTTCATCCAAAACTTTCCAGAAAATATCCATATCTTTATCACTTGTTAAGGCTACATCAACTAAATTAAGAGTCACAACACCTTGATTAAATCTACCATAATATTTTGGTTTACCATTTTCATCTACATATGGTGTTAGGAAAGAGCGACATCCCATACAAGGATAACATTGTCCGTTACCATTAGCATCTATCTTTGTTTGTTTCATTATTTTCTCAGAAATATAATCAGGTACCATTCTCTTAGCAGTACACTCTGCTGCTAATTTAGTTAAGTAGTAATATTTTCCATTTTCATTTATATTATCTTCTTCTAGAACATATAAAAGTTTTGGAAATGCTGGAGTAATATAAACTCCATTTTCATTTTTCATTCCTTGAATTCTTTGTTTTAATACTTCTTCAATTAGCATTGCTAATTCTTCTTTATATTCTTCTGTTTCTCCTAAATACATACATACACTTAGGAATGGTGCTTGTCCATTTGTAGTAGTCATTGAATTAATCTGATATTGGAATGTTTGGACACCATCTGTAATTTCTTTTGCTAAATCTTCTTTTGCAAATTTTTCAACTTGAGATTTAGTTAATTTTCTAGCTTTGTATTTTTTGATATAAAATTCATAACTTGATCTAATGAATGGTGCTAAATGAGTAAGAGTAATTGTACATCCACCATATTGACTAGAGTTAACAGCTGTAATTAGTTGAGTAGCTATTGTCATTGCTGTTAAAAATCTATGTGGCTTTTCAATCATTACACCATTAATATTAGTACCATTTTGAAGCATATCTTCCAAATTAATTAAATCACAATTATGTAGAGCATTTTGAGCAAAATAATCAGCGTCATGGAAGTGAATAATTCCTTGATCATGAGCTTGAACAATATCTTCTGGTAGTAAGAATCTTCTTGTAATATCAGTACTTGTAATTCCTGCTAAATAATCTCTTTGGGTTGTAACAACTTTAGCATTCTTATTTGAATTTTCAGTATTCCAATATTCACTTTCTCCATCAATTAATTCTTTAATAGCTAAATCGGTAGTATTACTACGTCTTACTAATTCTCTAGTATAGCGATAAGTTATATAATGTTTAGCTAAATTATATTTACCAATAGACATAAGTTTCATTTCGATGATATCTTGAATGTCTTCAACTAAAATTCTCTTTTTACCTAAACGTTCAATATATTTAATTATATTCTTTATTTGAATACTAGAAGCACGATCTTCTTCCTCTACTTCTAAGTTAGCTTTTTCAATTGCTTCTTCTATCTTTTCAGGACAATAGTCTACCATATGTCCGTCTCTTTTTATTACCTTCATAAACTACACCTCTTTTTCTAATGACAAGACCATTATACATTTTTTATTTATTTTTTTATGTTGCATTTGCAACATTTTACATTTTTTGTTAAAGTTATTTTAGAGGTGATATTTTTATGCAAAATTTATTTGAAAATATTTCAGAGCGAAATAAAGAAAAATTGTTGAAATTACTTAAAGCTCAAACTGTACCATATGGTAAGGGTGTAAATATTTTGTCAAATGTAAATAAGGATAATTTTATAGGAATTGTTGACATTGGAAGTTTACAGATAATTTTTAATGACTATAATGGAAATAGTACTATTATTGATGAATTAAAGGAAAATGATATATTTGGAAATTTAATTTCTTCCATTAATAGTGAAGAATGTACTTGTGTTACTAAAGAAAAGTCAGTAATAACTTATATTGATTATGATAATATAACAGAAAGTGAAATTACAAAATCTGACTCATATATAACTTTTATGCAAAATTTAATAAAATTAATGGCTAGTCAATTAAATGCTAAAAATGAACACATTGAAATACTAACAAAGCGCTCTACACGGGATAAATTACTAGAATATTTTAGAATTATATCTCAAAAGAAAGGTTCAAAAATTTTTAATTTACCATATTCTTTTATTGAACTAGCTAATTATTTAAGTGTAGATAGATCTGCTATGACCAGAGAACTTAAGTATTTAAAAACAGAAGGATTTATTCAAATAGACAAAAAACGTGTGAAACTTCTTTATTAATAAAGAAAATATTCTTTTTTTATAGTATAATTAAATTTATGAGTAAAGGAGTTGAACTATGAAAAATTTTAAAAGCTTTTTTATAAAATTTAAGAACATATATTTAGATTTGTTTATATTCTTTATAATCACTTGCTTATATTTATTTATTGTATTAGTAAATATTAATATTTTATCTTTAAAATATATAATACCTATAGCTATTTTTTTGTTATTACTAATTATTTTAAATTTTTTTGTGATAAGAAAAGGAAAGAAAAAAGTTAAAATTGTATTTAGCGTTATAAGTACACTATTGGGAATTATATTCATAATTTTATCAATAATTTTATTGAATTTATTTTCTTCCGTACAAAATATGTTTTCAACTGATTCTTATGTAGAGTATTCTGTTATGGTCACTAAAGAAAGTGAGTACAATAAAATAGATGATCTTGATAAAAAATTAATCGGATATTATCAAAGTGATAAATACCATGAGGAAGCTCAAAAAAAATTAAGTACAAAAATTGATGCGGAATATATTGGCTATTCTACTATTGAAGATTTAAAAGATTCATTAATAGATGGTCAAATTGATTCTATAATGATTTTAGATTCTTATTTAGATATTATTGATAATAATGATGAATTAGATGAAACTAATATAGTTGATAGTTTCAAAGAGAAAACCAAAACTATTTATAAATTTAAAATAAAAGTAGATAATTCTAAAAATACTAAAGATATAGACTTAGAAAAAGGTGCTTTTGCTATTTACGTAAGTGGTCAAGATTCTTATGCTAGTTCTGTTAGTGAAGCATCTAGAAGTGATGTTAATATGTTAGTAGTAGTTAATTTAAATACAAAGCAAATACTTTTATTATCTATTCCAAGAGATTATTATATTACAATTGATGGTATTGGTGCATATGATAAATTAACTCATATATCTATTTATGGTAGTGAAGTTGCTGCTAATAGTATTGGTAATATTTTAAATGTAAATGTTGATTATTTTGTTAAATTCAATTTTACTACTTTTATGAAAGCTATCGAATATTTATTGCCTTTGGATGTTTATAGCGATTATTCATTTACAACAGGTGTTTATGATCAAACAATTGGAACTTCTTATACATTTAGTAAAGGTTATAACCATATTACTAGTGGTGAAATGGCCTTGCAATTTGTAAGAGCTAGAAAAAATTTTAGTGAGGGTGATAGACAAAGAGGTATTAATCAAACTAGAATGCTAAAAGCTGTTATTAATAAAGTTGCTACACCACAAGTATTAATTAAATATAATGATATATTGAAAGCTTTAAATGGTACTTTTTTAACTAATATATCAAATGATAGTATTGTAAGTATAATTAAATATATATTAAACAATAATGGTAAATTTAATATATATAATTACGCTTTAGACGGAAGTGATGCTAGTAGAACTACTTATTCAGGAGGTTCTATGCCATTATATGTAATGATTCCTAATACAGAAAGTATTAATTATGCTGAAGTTTATATAAAAGATATACTAAATGGTGAGACTCCTAATATTGAAGTTGATGATGCCGATTTAGCTGACTCTTCACATTCTTCTACTGTTATTGAAACTCCTTATAAACCTCCGTATTATCCACCAAATAATAGTAATAATAATAGTAATGATAACAATACTATTGTAGAAGAAAATACAAATGATGCAACTAATGATAAACCGACAGAAGTAGCTCCTGATGGTGATGGTGAACTAGGAAGTGATGGAGAAAAGCCTACAGATGGTGAAACATCAGAAGATGATCAAATTAATGATGATTCACTAGAAGATAATGAAAACATTGAACAAGATGAATTACCCGAAGAAGATTTAACTATTGATGATAATAAAAATAATGAGGAAAACGATAATTCTTTAGATGAAACTAAAAAAAGCTCTTAGAGCTTTTTTTTATGATATTTTATCGATAACTTCTTGAATACTTTCCTTAGGAGTAGATGCTCCTGCCATAATACCAATTTTATTATAATTTTTAATGCTTGTTGTATTAAGTTCTTTGAATGTTTCAATTAGGTAAGTATTACTGCAATACTCACAGCTAATTTCATAAAGTTTTCTAGTATTAGATGAATTTTTTCCACCTATAATAATCATGCAATCACAATCTTTAGAAATTTCACGACATTCTTCTTGCCTTAAGTGTGTTGCATTACATATTGTATTTTCAATAAGAATATTTCTATTTGGATATCTTTCTTTTAATTTTGTGGTTATCTCATTAAATAAAGATTCTTTATATGTTGTTTGAGCGAATACTACTATATGTTGATAATTGTTTTGTTCAATCAAATGAAATACTTTTTCTAACTCACTTATATCTTCTAAAACTATACTCTTCTCTCCACAAAAACTTATAGTTCCTAATACCTCTGGATGATTTTTATTACCTACTAATAGTATAAAATAATTGTTATTTTTATAGTTTTCTACATTATTGTGTATTTTTAATACTTTAGGACATGTTAAATCAATAAGATTTATATTTTTCTTGTGAGCTTTTTCATATATTTCTTTAGTAACTCCATGAGCTCTAATAATAACATTAGAATTATCTTTAACTTCATCTAAATCATTTATTATTTTTAAACCTTTTTCTTCTAGACTTTTGATTACTTGACTATTGTGAACTAATTCTCCCAAACAATATAATTCTTTATACTTTTTTAATGATTCAATTGTTTGATTTACTGAATTACTAACTCCACCGCAAAAACCAGCATATTTACCTAATATAATCATATCTTCTCCTTTTGATTCATAATCCATTTAATATCTTCTATTGATTTATCTATATTAAATCTTCCATTACCTATTGGATAAAACACTACATAACAATCAAATTCTTTGTTACCTATTTTCTTTTTATAAAGTTTTTTTCTTGATTGTGATACAGAGATTTTTTCATTTAAAAATATAGAACTTACCTGATTTCCGAATAAAATAATAGTTTTGGGATTAACTAATTTTATTTCTTCCTCAAATAAACTTAAATATTCTCTAAATATAGCATTGCTTAATACTCTTGCATCTATTTGTGTACATTTAGCGAGATTTGTTATAAAAATTTTCTTTGATTTTATATGTTTGTAAACTTCTTTAGCAAATGATTCAGTCCATTCATCTGGTTTCATACTTTTTATCTTTTTGTATAATTCTTCATCAAATAAGTTAATTGCAAAAAATAAATCCCAAATATTTTTTGTTCCTAACCATGGTGATCTTGGACCATGCCAATTAGGTAATGAAGCTATATTTCTACCTGTTGGATTCATAAAAACGAAACAATAATCTGGATTTTTAGAACAACCTCCATTATAGATAGAGTTTAAGGTTGGTTCACCATATTTTTTTTGTAATTTATCATATTCAATATTTAGATCATTTAACTTCATTAACTACACCTCTTAAATATTTTAGCATATAAAAAGATTAAATAAAAATATTTAATCTTTTATTACTCTTTACAAGCAATTTCATTTCTGATTGGATGCCCTATTGCTACTGGATTATTTGTTCCATTACTAAAAATTGTATTATTTGAATAAAATATACTATTTTTATTGTTTTCTATTTGAATGTCGGTACTATCGTTTGCTCTTATTTTAGAATTACAGATATATATTGAACTTGATTCTTGTGAATAAGCCTTAATAGGATATGAACTAACAGAAGTTATATTGGAATTATATATATTAATATTGCTTTGATTACTATATAATACTATTACTCCATTTGACTCTGTTCCTGTTCTATTAATAGTACAATTATCTATTTGAACAATTCCTCCACTAGAATATACTGCATATGCGTTATCTGTTTGAATAGTTGCATTTTTTACAATAGTATATCCTGAAGATGCTATTACTCCACCATCTTTGCTATTGTTAGATTCTAAGCTTCTAATATAGTTTCCACCATCAATTATCAATATTCCTTTTTCATTATTAGCAATTAATCGATAATCAGTCTGTAACTTACCGATACTTGTAGTATCAAAAATATATAAATGTCCGTTATTTTTGATATAACTAACATCTGTATTACTATTAAATTTATTAGTTTTACCATTTAAGTTAATAGCAATATTTTTATTTTCTTCTACTATTATACTTATAGGTTCGATGTTTATTTCGTCATTTAATAGTGTAAGATTATTTTTTGTAGTATCTGAATTTTCAATACCTTGTTTTAGAGATCTTTCTATTCGGCAAATAGTATCTTGTTTTATATGTTTTATAGTTATTAATCCATTATCATCTGTTGTCGGAACTGCTCCATTATTACATGCTATCACTTTATCATTTTCTTTTATATTAATATCATTCAAACTTAATTCTTGAGAAATATTTTTAATGGTATAATTTTTAGTTTCAGAATTATGAATTAAAGTAACATTATACTTTTCTTCTTGAGGCTGATAATAATTTATACCAATATTTAAATTTAAGTTTACATCTTCTGTTGGCAGAAGATCTGTTGCTCTTAAATTTTTATATCTTAATGTTACTTTTACTTTTTTGCTCTCACCTTTTTTTAATAAATCATTTACTTCTATTTCTGAACCATCTAAATAGGTAACTTTATATTCAAGATAAACTTTTTGTTCTTCAGTTAACTGATCAATATTTAAAGATTTTATTAATGCATCTAGTGTACCTTTATTTTTTATATCAAATGTAAACTCATATTTATCTCCAGGGTTTATTAAGTTTAATGAGAAATTTAAACTTGTTCCATTCGTTATATTTACAACTTTATTTTGAGTAAAATTATCTGTGTTATATGTAATATTTTCAAAAATAATATTCCAATTATTTCCAGTAGCAATTACTCTTCCTTCCAGTCTTAAATTAGAATTAAGAATTGAGTAACCCACCCCAAGAAATAGGTTAAGAAAAAGTATAAGTACATAAAAATATTTAGGTGTTTTTATATTTCTATTTCTTCTTTTCTTTAACATAATCTTACTCCTTTTTATTTTTTATTAATTTATTATATATGGATCACTTGCAGTTCCATTTCCTGACTGGAAAGTTGTTGTATTTTTTAAAGATATTACTGGACGATATCCTTGTGCTATACCAACATTCATTTCATCATGTCCTAAACCTGTTATATAAAAGACATGAGAAAAACCTGTATTATTGTAATGATGTGGCGACATGGTAAAAAATGGTGTTCCTGTAAATATATAAGAGCTTGTAGTATTATCGCCTACTCCACTTAAAATTGCTTCATCAAATGTAATTAAACCAATTGGATATTTATTCTTACCATTACCAATAGTATCGCTTACTGTAAAAGAATCTTTTTGATCACATGTTAAATCAATATTAATATTTTCTTTTAAAAGATTCCTTCTGCTAGAATCAAAATGAATAATTTTGTCACTCTCATTTAAATTTTTATCTTTATTCCATGATGATGTAGTTTTACGATTATTACAATAAATTGTATCTTCTATATACGATTGATAATCTAACAAAGATTCGGCATACCAATTTTCTACATATTGTTTTATAGAAGAATCTGTTTCATTTTCCATGGCTTTAGCCCAAGCATCTTCTATTTTTTCTCCTTCTTCTAAAATAGTATAATAACCATTTTCAGAATCTGAATATTGAAAATAATAAACTGTAGAACAAGAGAGAGCTGTTGAATCAAGTAGACAAGTATAATGATGAGCATTATTTACAGAAGTATAATCAATAGTCCAATCTCCAGTTGTCTCTATTGTATCAACTAAAGTATATTTTGTACCATTCCAAGTAACATCATTAGAAAATAAATATTTTTTATTTAAGTTTTCTTTTGAAATAGTATTAGTTTTATAAAGTTTTCCAGACATATATCCAACATAATTTGGCGAATGACTGGAATTATATTTAGCTATTGTCAATACACTATTTTCTCCAGTATTATTGCATTTTGTATCATCACTATATGTTCCATTATAAATTATTTTTATTCCACCAGTATCACTTGTTCTAACTATCTGCCAACAATATCCAGCAAACTTTACATTATTATTATCAACATTTCCTCTATAATAATGTATAGGATAAGTGTTACCTAAAGTACTTGCTATAGTATATATTCCTTTACCATTTGTTTCTGATGATGAATTATAAAAATTAATAGAGTTACTAGTCAAATGTTTACTTGGCATATTATCTGGTGTTGCGTAATATGATATCATATCATAGAGATTATTAGTGCTTGTTTTATGTGAATTCATTGATACATTGGAAGAATAATTCAAATCACTATTAATATAGCTATAAGCAACACTTACACTTATAACTAATATGAAAAAACTTAATATATAGATTATTTTTTTGTCTATTTTAAATTCACTAACCATTATGCCTCTCCTTATTTTTTAAATTTTTCAGAAATAAATACACTTGGATATCCTATATATTTAATCTTTAGTTTAACTACCCCTATTATATCATCATTAGTCAAAATAATATTATCAATTGAATTATTTGCATCACCTTTTATTTTATAAATTGTTTGTGTTCCATCTTTATCAATCTCTATTATTCTATGAACGATAATTTGATTATTTTTTAAATAAGCAATTATGTCATTTTTTTGCAGATCTTTAGTAATTTTCTTTTTATCTAATAAAACAGCATCTCCTTTTTCTATTGCCGGAGACATGGAATTTGATCCAATACTTAATAACTGAAATCTGAAGTTTCCACTTATTAAAAAAATTACTATAACAAGAAAAACAATTATTGGAATATCACTCTTTTTAAAGTTAATTTTTTTAAAGTTATACTCTATTCCTATTTTATAATCTTCAATGATGCGATAGCTTTGAATAAATAAAAACATAGGTAAACCAATTTTACTTACAGCACGTAAATAATCACCTAGATCTGGTATTATTGGCATAATGTATGGATATATTCCAATAATTAGTCTATAAAGTATTGTTGCTCTATATCCTATATTTTGAGTTAAATAAGTCATAGTATAATTTGTTGCTGCCAATGGTAAAGCTATCTGAGCTATTACTTTAAATAGATCTGTAAGTGTAGCTAAATCTTTACTTAGTGACATTATTGTTATTTCAAAAATACATAAAATTATAGTAGTTATTCTAATATTAAACTTACTTTCTCTATCATAATTGATGATAACATACCTTAGTATTTCAATACTAATTAGTTGTATTGCTAGTGGTAAAATATTATTAATGATTCCTGACAAATTATGGGCATAAGACGACTTAAGAAATCCTAAGAACAATCCTAATCCATAATAAATTGCAAAAAAAGCAAATAATATTGTTATTTCAAGAATTAAAACATTCTTTTTTAATTCGGTTTTTTTATCTTTTTGAAATCCAAAAATATTAATGGCTATAAAAACAATTATTATTAAAAATGCTGAAGTAATGTATTCTAAATATTTTATATAATTTGGATAAATATATATCTTAGTAATAAATAAATAGATTACTAACAATAACAGAATACTAATTATTTTTTTATGTTTATTATTCAATTATTGTCACCTCTCTATCTTTTTTAATTAGCCATTTTAAAAAATTTATAATTAATTGACAATATATGGATTGTCGATCGTTCCATCTCCTGCACTTACTTTAATACTTCTTTTTAAAGAAATTGCTGGTCTAACAATTTTTGAATTATTTGGCATATATGCAAACTCTTGTGTATTTTCTCCTACAACTATTAAGCTAGGTGACATATTTACATATCCATTAGAATCAGCAGATGGTGACATAGTCCAAAATCTACTATTTAAATATGAATTACTAGATGTTCTACCAGATAATCCTGATATAATGACTTCATCACTAGTTAATAAAGCTATTGGATAAGTTAGATTACCATTACCATTTGATTCATTAACAGTAAATTGATCTGCTTTATTTTTACAAATCAAATTTGGAGTTCCTTCTAACAATTTCTTTCTAGAAGAAAAACCTAGGATTTCGCTCGAACTATCAGAATTTGTTGAATCCCAAGGGCCAATATAATATATACTTCTATCATTACACCATATAGTGTCTTCTAGTTTATTGGTATAATCTATAATATTTTCTTCATACCAATTATCTATAATAGTTTTTATTCTAGAACTATTTTTATTTGAAGAATTAATAGTCATCTTATTTAAAGCATCATTAATTTCTTCACCATTCTTTAATGTAATATAAAAACCTGTTGTGTTATCGTTAAAGTGATAAAAATAATTTACTTCATCACAGGTATTTTCACTAGTAAGGCAAGTATATCTTGATTTAGAAACATCAGTAATATTTCCAGTCCAACTGGTAGTACCTTGCAAGGTATAACTAGAAGTATTATCATTATAAATTACACTATTTCCAAACGTTATTTGATTAGTTAAAGAATTTAAAGAATATTTTTTATTTTGGTAAACATCGCCATACATATATCCTACATAAGCCAAAGATGTATCTGGTGTATTAAATGGTGAGGTACCAATATTATTAATAGTGTTAGAACAACTATTATTTTCATTTGGAACTCCGTTGTAAATTAATTTAATTCCCCCTGTTTCTGTCGTTCTAACAATCTGCCAACACTTATCGGCAAATATGACATTATTATTATTGATATCGCCACGATAATAATATATTGGATATTTAGCATTTCTAGTATCACTAAAAATATATACTCCCTTACCATTAGTATTTGAAGAACTCTTTGAAAAGTCTATTCCTGTGGTAGAAGTAACATAAGTACTTAAGGTATTATCTAATTTGGCATTTTCGGCAATAAATTTATATAAAGATTTATTTCTAAGATTTGACGTTCCATCATCTTGACCATAATTAATTTCTAGTGTTAAAGATAATTCTTGAGTTGTGGAATTCAGATTATCATTATTTATGTCATAAATATATTCGATATTTATCAAGATAGTTTCTATTTCTTTAGCAGGTAGAGAATCTTTTTCTTTTATTTCAGTTCCATCAAGATAAGTAATTGAATAATCAATATAATTTTTTTGATCATCAAGTAATCCAGTCATAGAAACTGATGAGACCATTGCATCAATTGTTCCATCATTTACAATATCAAAAGTTGCCGAGTATTTATCACCCGGTTTTACTAAAGTTAAATTATATTGCAAAGCTGTATTATCATTTATAAATTCATAAGTGGCTTCTATATTATTATTTATATCTTCTGTATAATTTTCAAAATGAACATCCCATGATATTTTATCAACTGATAAAATTCCATTGATGTTAAGATTGCTAGTTATAACAGCATATCCGACTCCAATAAATAATAAGGAGAAAAAAGTAAAAAATAAAGCGTTTCTCATTTTTTGCTCTGATCTTATCATTTTTTATCGTCTCCTATCTTATTCTATTATAGATTATAACAAATTTTTTAGTTTTTTTCATTATTAAAAAAAAACGATAATTTATCGTTTTTTTTAATAATTTAAATCTTTTAACAAATTATCCACATTTTCTTTATTTCTAATATTAGTATTAACATAAATTATTGTATTATCAGATTTTATCATTACACAATAATTATTACTAGCTTGAATCGTAAATTTACTATATCCAAAATTGTTCGATTCTAGCTTTCCTTCTTTTCCGTTGCTTTCATTAATTAGCTTATTTTTTACATCGTTAAAATAGTCAGTAGCAGATTGCGAATCCTTCATAGTATAAAAATCTACTTGGTAAGTATGTTCTTTATTTTGTGACTGAATATATTCTTGAATATTATCATTATTGGAATAAGCTGTACTTTGATTGACAACACTATATTCATTTTTTTCTAATACTTTTTGATATTCCTCTGTTGAATAAACTTTTTTATTTGTTGAGAAATAAATAATTCCTAAGATGATTGCTAATAGTACAATAGTAGCAATAATTATATATAATTTTTTAATTTTAATCTTCTTCATATTAGTCTCCTATTATCATAATTATAACTTAAATATAAGAATTTTTGTATACTCTTTTACTTTTTTTACATAATAATATTGGAGGGATTTTATGGATGAGAAAAGTTTATTAGTTTTAGATGAATTAAATAAAGGTTGTTCTATGGGTATTGATGCTTTATCAGTAATACTAGATAAAGCTGAGGATAAAGAATTTAAGCAACTAATTTTTGACTTATTAAATAAATATGATAAATTATCTAACAAAATAAAAAAACTATATGATAGTAAAACTGATGATGAAGTAAAAGAGACTTCAACAATGTCTAAGATTCTTACTTGGTATGGAGTACAAATACGTACAATTACTGATAATAGTACTTCTAAGTTAAGTGAACTTACTATGCAGGGATTAAATATGGGAATTATTGATGGTAGAAAATTATTAAATTCTGAAAAAGTAGATAGCAAAGTAACTAATCTTTTAAATGAATATGTTGATATTCAAGAGAAATACGTTGAAGAAATGAAAAAATATTTATAAAACAAAAGCTAAAAATTAAATAATTTTTAGCTTTTATTTAGCAAAAAATAGAACAAATGGAAAAACAATTAATAATGCTCCTAAAAATAATTCTATTTTAGCTCTGTTATTTAATCTTTCATTTCCTAATATTTTTTGTTTTCCTGTTATTTGAATCAAAACTTCTTCATCTTCTTTTAGCCATGGCATTGAATAAGACTCTATCGTATACTTTTTTAATCCTGCTTTAATTATTGCTTTATATTTTTTTCCAACTAATCCATTAAAATCTATTAAAGAAAATTCTTCAACTTTACCTGTTGCTGTTTTTTCTCCCCTTTTATGATGCTTTGTTTTATTAGAAAATCCTAAAATTATAAATATCGTTCCAACTATAACGCAAATATATGCAAATAATAACATACAACCACCTCTTATTTTAACTAAATTATATCATTTTATTTCTTTATTTGAAAGTTTTTTCGTATGGATATTCCCAAAATGATAAAGCCCCTTTTGTTTCTATTGGCTCTATTTTTTCAATGTTCTCTAATTTAAAGCCATAGTCCTTTTTTGCAGATTTTGATTTATTAATTGCACCTTTATATATGATAGAATCTAGTTTTTTTAATTTTTCTTTCATATCATCATCTATTTCAACACAATCGGTTATTTTTGCTTTAGCTATTATTTTACCTAGTGGATATGTTAAGTTTAAATAAGAAAATCTTTTTAAAGCTTCTTTATCGATAGTTTTACCGGCATGAATTAAAATTTCTCCACGATATTTTGTTTTCCAAGTTCTAAATTCATATATTTTATATCCTTCAGCAATTAGCGTAGCAAAAGGTTGTTTAATGGTTAAAGTTTTCATGATAATCATCCTTTCATATTTATTATAGCATGAGTTATGTTATAATACTTATGTTTTGGAGGACTTATGTATAATATTGAAAAGAATATAACTAGGTTATTAAATGGCTAACCAACTTATTTTTTAGATTTTTCTGAATTACAAAAAATTAAATATAAATTAAGAAAAGAACAATATAAAATATATTATCCTTATCCTGATAGTGAAAAAATTATTTTATATTATAATTATCCACCTGAGATTATTTTATATGAAATTAAATCAACTATTCCTCTAAGACACCAAGATATTTTAGGAACTATGTTTTCATTACAAATTACTAATGAAATGTTTGGAGATATTATTATTGATAATAATCATTATTACATTTTTATTCTTAAATTATTCCAAAATTATTTTGAGGCAAATTTTACTCATGTTCGTAATTGCTCTATTGAATTAGAAATTCTAGATAATGATTATTTTTCTAATTATCATCGTAAATATCAAGAATTAAAACTTATTGTATCCAGTGAAAGAATTGATACTATAATATGTAGAGTTTTAAATATTTCACGTTCGCAAATTTTTGATAAATTTAAAAATAAAGAAATCATGTATAACCAAGAAATTTTAAAAGATGTATCAATAAAATTAAAACTAAATGATACTTTTAGTATTCGTAAAATTGGAAAATTTAAGTATAATGGGGTCATTAAAAGTACTAAAAATAATAATTTTATAGTTAGTGTATATAAGTATTTATAAAAAAGTAGATTTAATTAAATCTACTTTTTTTCATAAAGAATATTTATATCGACTACATTATCTTCTATTCCTGATACTTTACCATTATTACATAACTGCCACATATAGTAGTTACCTGTATAATTCGTATTAGTTGTATAATGTGCCAACCATACTTTATAATTCGACTTTTCCCAAATATTTTCTAGGTAATACTTACTACTATATAACATTGGTTCATATCCAGCTTTTTTAATAATATTTAAAAAAGTATTAGCTACTTCTGATAAAGAATGAAAACTTAATTTATAATCTTGATATGAGGACCAATTTTCCCAATCATAAACTACTGGTAAATCTATTTTATACTTTTTTAATTGATCTACTACCCATTTAGCTTCTTTTTTAGCCTTTTTTATACTATCAGCATAAGAATAATAATAAATGCCAACAGGTATTTGTACTTCGTTAAAACCTTTTATATTTTGCTCAAATTTTGGATCTATAAAAAATTCCCCTTCACTATCTTCGCTTCCTAATCTTATCATCACAAATTCTACACCTGATTTTTTTACTTCAGAGAAATTTATGTCTCCCTGCCATCTAGAAACATCGATTCCCACCTTAGTATTTTCATCTTTATGCTCTTTCTTTATTTTATTAAAATCAATTGTTTCAATTTCATAATTATTATTATTTGAATAATTTTTAGGTGGATCTTGAACATATAAAGTAAAGTTTTTAGTAATTTCATTATTACTTTTATCTTTAGCAACATAAGTTAATTGATAACTACCAACTGTATTAGTATCATATTCTCCCTCTATTTTGCAACTTGGAGTATCATCATAATTATCTCCACAAAAAAATTTTTTTGATAAATCGTCATCATAACCTTTGGTAACTGTATATGAATTTGGTACACCAATAATTGGTGGAGTTGTATCCTCTATCATTATGTAGAAACGATAATCTACTTTTATATTATCATCATTTATAAAAGTAAAATTAACTTCTTTTTTTCCTATTTTTGATGTATCTACCAACTCATCTTTTAGTAATTTTCCATTTATACTTGTAATCAAATCACTTACATGAATTTTTTTATTAACTTCAATGGTAGTATTTGGTTTTACAATTACAACAATTTCTGCTGTTAATACTCTATAATAATAGTATCCAATAAAAATTAAAAAGCCTGCTAAAATTGTCACTACTGAAATAATAATTATTTTTTTTCTTTTCATATAAGCATCTAACCTCTTATTCAGTATAACATTTTTTGTTTTTTATTTACAAGTTTACATTATATGTAATATTATGTACTTTAGTTTATTATTTATACTCAAATATTAAATAAAAAAAGCTCAATAGAACTTTAAGCAACTTTTTTACTTTTTAAACAATGTAAAACGAATTCTTCAGCATTCATACCTGGAGTTATATCTTCATATTCATAAAATTCCATATTTTCTTTTAGGTATTCTCCTCTAGCAAAATCTTCAAAATTATTACGATAGAATTCAAATATTTCTTCTTCATTTGGAAATTCATGAATTCCCTTTTTTGTTTGCCATGATGCTTCAAACCAATAACATTTATTATTTTTATAAAATATTGAAAATGTATGACAAGCATTATTTCTACTATTTTTCAAATAAGCAAAAATAGTTTTATTTTTAATATTATTTTTGTTAAAAAAGTCTCTTTGTAATTCACACATTTCCCAACAAACTGCATGATTGTCTTTTATAACAGTATCTAAATCTTGTTGAATAAATAAATCTTTATAATCTTTTAAGTTTTCATGAATTTTTCCATCTTTATCGTGCCAACCATATTTTATATTTTTTACTTCATTAAAAAAATCTTCTACATTTTTCATTTTTGTCTCCTATTTTTTAGTTTATGTATTAATTTTAATAAATAATAGTGCGGTTTAATTGGCAATTCATATTCTCCAATTAATTCTTCAACATAACCATTGAATCCTCTCTTAAATTCGTAAATACCATAGTCTTTTGGATGAGTATTAATATCTTCTGGTATTCCATAAAAGTTATGCTTTGAAAAACCATTTTTAATTCCATATTTAATTAGCTCCCATTGAATTAAATATTGTGAATTAAATTTTAAATACTCTTCATAATTTCCGCTAGATAAATATATTATTTCTGGTTTTATTAATATAAACATTGATCCTGATAAATTTATACTTTCTTTGTTTGTTTTTTGAATTATTTCCTGTGCTTCTCTTATTCTTTTATCAATAGATGATATTTCATTTTGAAGACCTTTTTTTACTCCTTCATTATGTCTAGCATCACTCAATTCTTCTATTTTATCTTCTTTTTCTTTTCTTTCTTTTGATAACCTTTTGATATATTCTTTTAGATTAAGAGTAGTAATAAAGTATTTAATTTCATTTGTATCATGAAATAATTTATACATTGTTTGATAATATGATAATTGACGATTTGCAAAACCTTTTCTTTTTGAAGTTTCTTCCATTATATTTTGAAATTCACCCAATTCTTCATAAGATATTTCTCTAACATCTATTCCTATTTTTTCAGCTTTACGAATCGTATTTCTAGTACCAGGTTTCATTTCTTTTAAAATTTGTTCTTCTGTTTTACCCTTTAAATTAAGTGAAAACATCCATCCTACTTGTTCTTTTAGTTCTTTAGGCACTTCAATATACCCTAATGATTTTAGCTTTTCTTTTACTTTAGTATTATCAATTCCATTCTCTACAATGTTTCCATCTAAATCTCTTTCTTTATTAATAAGATAAGGATCTATTCTTAAAACGTATCCATCTTTTTCTTTAATAAATTTTTTTAATTCTTCAGTAAATTTTTCTATATAGTCTAGATTATTAAAATCTATAAGAAAACCTCTAGGAGCATAAAATTCATAGACATTAAAATGTCTTTTATGAGCAAATAACATTGCTGATGCTATTATTTTTTCTTTTTCTTTTAGTGCAACATAAAATGTTTTCCAACCATTTTTTTCTCTTAATTTAGATATTTTTGGAGATGATAAAAATGATTTATTAGGATGATTTTCCCAAAATTTAGTATATTCTTTCTCTGTTATCTCGGTAAATTTCATAAAATACCTCCTATTTTTTTCTAAATAATTTTTTATTTTGTAATTCATCAACTTTTTCGTTAATATTATCAACAATTTTATCCTTATCAAAAATTGTAAATATGAATAATACTATCATAACAAACATGAGTAATAATGATATGAATAATAGTATGTTAAATTCATCTTTTTTCTCTTTTGTAGTATCTAAATAACAGTTTGTTAAATATTGTTCTAAATTTTCATTAGTTATTTCTACGCCACTATCTGATGAAATGAAATTGTTAATATTATTTATAATCATCTCTTTAAGATCAGAGTTCATTACTGTAGGATATCCATAAACAACTATTTTATTAGGTATGGTTGTTGTTTTATTATATGAATAATCAACTATTTCTTTGTACTTATCATATTCATCTTCATCAATAGCAATAACATATGTATGCCATTCTCCTGTATCTTCTTCTTCTATTACAAAATGTAGTCCAATATTTTCATTTTCATAATAAGCAAACTTTTCAGACATTTTACTTATTTCTATGTAACTATATTCATCTACTGATAATACTTTGTCCATTGGAACTATCGTATTTTTTTGACTATATAGTTGGTATGATCCAACTAGTAAAATTGTTATTATTAGTAGATAAATAGTACTTAATAAAAATTTTATAGTTAATCTGCGAACATTTTGCTTAACACGTACTTTTTTTACTTTTCTACTCATATTTACCTCTCTATTCTACTTTTAATAATAACACATTTGAAATTACTCTTCTTTTAAATTTTTCATAAAAGGTAAAAATCTTTCTACAAAGTTGTATTCATCTCGATCTTTTATGTATAGGAATCCAAGTAAAGAGAATACTAGTGCTCCTACAAAATTTACAAATAAATCTTTCATTGTATCTATTAGACCTATATCAAGATAACCATTAATAACATATTGTTTAGTGTTATTGTCATAGACGATTATTGTCTTATCTATATTGTCTATTTTAATTAATTCATTATTATCAACATTTCCTAATGCTTTAGAATTAATAGTTGTGATAAACCTATCTTTTTGCATATCTTTATTTAAGTATCTATCAGCACCAAATTCAACAAATTCCCATAATACTCCAATGGTCATAGAAAAGGATATTGAAACTATAACTATAAAAATAGGCGTCATACTAATGTGATTATTTTCTCTTCTATTTAAAATATCAACTAATGAAAAACCTACTGCTGCACACAAAAAACCATTTAAGGTATGCAATAATGTATCCCAATGTTTAAAAATACCATAGAAATTTTGAATTTCTCCTAATATTTCTGATGCAAAAATAAAAAGGTAAATTATGATTTCTAAAGTCTTTGGTAATTCAATATTTAGTTTATTTTTTATTAAAACTGGAAAAGTGAATAAAATTAAAGTTAGAATACATAGAAAAACATTATTCCAGTTTCCGTGAATGCTTTGGGCAACCATACTTAAAATTACCAAGAAACGTAATGTAATAAATACTATAACGTTTATTGTTGGTAATTTATGAATTTTTTTATTATTATTTTTACTTACTATTTTATTCATATTATATATCACTTTCAAATAATCTTGATAAATTCTCTTTTGGTATTAACATTGTAGTTTTACTATCTACTTCAAATTTAAAATTAATTTTAGAACTTTGTAGTTCTTCTCCATCAATACACCAAGAAGTTTTAGGAGGATTTAAAAATTCTATTTCTAAATTATCTGTTTGATAATAAGTAACACCTGGTATTTTTTTAATATCTCTAGTTTGCGTCATTACTAACATCTTAATCATGTCTTTTTTATTTTCTATTGAAGCAAATGCTACTTCAAATTTATTATCATTTAACTTAATATCATAATAAATATCATCTACTCCAGCTATACGTGAAGCATTAGTAATAAATATAAATGAATATATTCCTTCATATTCTTTATTATCTATTTTATATTTTATGTGATACTTATTTATTTTATTTCTTAATTGCTTTATTCCATAAATAATGTAGGCAATCTTACCATATTTCTTTTTTAATTCTCGTGGAGTATTATAAGCCATATCTATATAATCTCCTAAACAAGCAACATAAACAAAAGGATCGTCATTAATTTTAATAATATCTATTTTTTTAGGCTTTCCTTTTAATAGCAATTCTAAATTGTCTGTCATGGTACCATGCAAACCATACATATTTCCAACATCATTAGTAGTTCCTAAAGGAAGATTTGCTAAAGTTATTCTTCTTTTTCTTTGCATATTTCCTGTTACCACTTCATTCAAGGTACCATCACCACCACAACTAATAACTAAATCTACATCGTTGTCTAAATTTTTAACTATTTCTGTTGCATCATTTTTTCTTTTTGTATAACGTATTTCTCCATCATAATCATATTTTCTCAGTATATCATAAACATTTTTTAAATTTTGTTTATTTTTGACTTTTCCACTTTCAGGATTCATAATCAAAACACATTTTTTCAATAAATAGTCCTCCTTGTCAATATGACTATATTATATCATAACAATATAAAATAGTGCATAATGCACTATTCTAAAAACATTTTTCTTGTTACAAAATTAAATACCATTACTATTATAGTTGCTATTACTTTGCCTATTAAATAATAAATAGCAAATTTATCAACACAAATCCATAATATTATGTTATTTATTAGTAATCCTATAATGCTAAATACTATAAATATTATAAATTGCTGTTTGGCATCTTTTTCTTTGTTAACATCAAAAACCCATTTAACACTAGCAATATAGTTATAAATAACAGAAATTGTGAAAGAAATTGTATTCGCAATTATTTCATTAAAGGAAGCAAATTCTTTTAATATGAATAATACTACAAAGTCTATTAATGTAGCTGTTCCACCTACTACTAAAAATTTCATTATTTGAATAAATAATTTATTTTGTTTTAATTTTTCTACCATATTTACTCCTTTAATAATAGAATATATTCATGTCTACATTTCCATTTATTCCTGGTACTGTCCCAGAACTTGTATACTGCCATCCTTCATATGGACCATCATAATCAAGGGTATCGTTCCACTCTGCTACCCAAGTTACATAATCACGAACATGTGATTCAAAATGTTCAAAAATATAATTTTTATTTGTATATATTCTTGTCTTTATGGATAAATTTTTTTCTGTATTGTTTATGAATGTAGTAATTATGTCAGAATATGCTTGGTTACTGATATTTTTACTTGACTCACCAGTTGATTGTATATACCAAGATTCTAGGTCATAATATATTCCAAAAATATTAGAAGCAATTTTTACATTATTTTCTCTGATAGTATTTATAAGAAAATTAGATTCCATTAACGCTTCGTTAGCATTTTCTGCATAACTAAATAAATATACTGAATAAGGTATTCCTAATCTTTCTAATTCATTTTTGTTACTTATGAATTTCTGATCTATAAACCCAACACTATAGCCTAATCTTAATATAACTGCATCAACTAATCCTGATTTTTTTACAGTCTCCCAATCTATATTTCCGTTGTGATAAGAAATATCAATTACTCTAATTTGTCTAACATATTTTTCAAACTCAGCTGTTAATTCATTAAATTTCCAAAAACTCCCTATCATGTACTCAACACCTTTTGCTGGAGTACCATCTGGATTATTATAATATAATTTACCATTTTCCCTTCTAAAGCCTTCCAAAATACCAGTAGTTTCATTAAATTTATACTGACGACCATCTATAGTTTGAAGTCCTTTTATCAAAGCTCCTGCTTCATTTTGATACCAATATTCTCCATTTAAGCCTTGCCATCCATATTTTAAAGCTCCGTTACTATTACTGAAAAAATATTTTGAGCCATCTATTTCTCTAAAGCCTCGAACTTGATAGCCTTCTTCATCATAATAATAAAGATTTCCATTTAAGTCTTGCCATCCTGTTATCAATTTTCCTTCTTCATCTTGATACCATATTTTTCCATCCGAGCTTTGTAAGCCATATTTCAAAGCTCCATTGATATTACTGAA
>CALVOV010000015.1 GCA_944350385.1 uncultured Bacilli bacterium | reverse complement strand
TACAACAATCAGTGCAACAACCGGTACAACAGCCACATCTACAACAACCTACTCAACAACAAGTTGTAAGTAACAAACCAAATGCATAAGGGGGTGATATGATGTACTTAGAAGAGTTATTTATAATCAGCGTTTTTGTGATAGCTATTTATTTATATAGAAACTATCGTGGAGAAAATGTAGGAAAATATGTAACTAATCAAATTCAAGACATGTATGATAGATTTGCTCCTTATTCATTTAAAGTTGTCCGTGAAAAAACTAAAGAGCTAGGCCAAGAATATACAGCTAGACAATATACTATTCAAGTAGTCTTAATTGCTGGTTTTGCTGGAATAGTAACATATCTATATTTTTATAATTTAATTATAAGTATTATATATATGATAATAGCCATAATGTTTGTTCCATATTTAGCTTATTTAAGATGCAACAAAGTATATTCAGAATTTATTTTTGAGCAAATTCAAGTTTATACTTCTAATACTATTATGGAATTCGCTACTACTCAAAGCTTTGTAAAAGCTCTTGAAGGTGTTCGTTCTTCTGGAGTACTTGAAGATCCAGTATTAAGTGATGTAAATCATATGATAGACTTAGCATACAAAAATGGAACAATTGATGAATCACTAGAATATATGTCAAAGTTATATCCATTTTATATAGTTAAAAATATGCATCAACTATTTTTGCAAATAACTAAAGAAGGAGCACAAAATACTGCAGATTCTTTAGACAATATGCAAACAGATATTGATATGCTTATCGAAAGTGTTTATAGAGATAGAATTGAAAGACAAAACTTCCACAAAAACTTTTTACAATTTGGTATAATGTTGTATTTAATGGTCATGTTAGTTCAATATTTGCTAGGTAGAGAAACATATCTGTTATTACTGGATCGTTTTTTCATACAATTATTACTGCATGCCGTAATAATAATCAATACATATTTCCTAATAAAAGGGGAAAAATATTATAATGAGAATGTAGGTGCTGAATAATGGAAATTCTTATAGTAGGCGCAATCTTAATGTTTATTATGATTTATAATAATACAATAGATAAAAATAAATTTTTTGCAGATAATCAAAAGTATTTAGAGGCCATTAGAGAAGAAGATTATACTTTTTTAGTATATGCCAGATATGGTGAAGATGCGGATGCTGATCAATTATATATGCAAAGAATAACATTTGCTATAGTAATGTTTTTCATTGTTTTAGCCTTTTCAATGAGTGGAGGAAGTTCTCTAGATTTTGTCAATTCTCAATTCTTTCTAAACTTAGTATTATCAGCAGTAGTAGCATTTATATCTTTTAAAATTAATTATTTTCAATTGAAAAATTATTATAAAGCTCATCTTCATGAAATAGATATTATGTTACCTTATTACTTAAAAAGTTTAGAAATTTTAATTCAGCATTATACTGTACCAGTTGCAATAGGTAAGTCCATTGAGGATGCACCTGATATTTTTAAGCCAGGACTTAGAAAAATGATTGATAGAATAAATGCTGGTGATTCATCCGTAGATCCTTATATGGAATTTGCTAATACTTATCCAGTAAGAGATTCAATGCGTATGATGCGTTTATTATATCGTTTAGGTATAGGTTCTCAAGAAAAAAAACAAGATCGTTTAATGATGTTTTCTAGAACAGTTTCATCACTACAAAATAAAGCTAGAGAAACAAAATATAAAGAGAGATTAAACTATATGGAACAACAAACAATGATCATGTTGGTTGTGACAGGTATTGGGGTAATGTTGATTATTTTAATCTCAATGATGATGATGTTTAGCATTTAAAAAATATTGTAAAATAAAAATAGTTTTGCTATAATGATTTTAGACTATAGGAAGGATGTGAATAGTGAATGAAAGCAGCTACAGGAGAATTGCAATTAACAGTTATTACTATGATTGCAATAGCAGCAATTATCGGTTTCTTTTGGATTTTGTGGCCAAGAATACAAAATTCTATCACAGATCAATGGAAAAACATCAGTAATGATGATCATGGTACTACAATAACCAATTACATAATAAGATAAAGAAATTAGGTGGTTTTTAAATGCGTGATGCTATGGGTGGATTAGTAAATATAGTAATAATTGTTGTATTTATGGTAATTGTTTCAGGATATTTAGCATTCAATGTTAATTATACTAAAGCTTTTCGAGTTAAAAACAAAATTATTACGGTATATGAACAATATGAAGGAAATTGTGAATCTAATTCTTCACAATGTATGACTGAAATAACCGAATATATGAAAAAATTAGGTTATAATCAAAGAAATCTACCAAGTGAATCACAACTTAATAGAACTTATCCAAATTACGATTGGACATGCCGAACTGGCTATGGTTTCTGTGTAGGAGAAAAAGAAATTGAAAATGTTGATAGTTCCAGTGTTCAAGAAAACAGAAAAACTAACTTTAAGATAGTAACTCAAATCACCATAGATATACCTATCATAAATAAAGTTATGGCTGGATTGAACACATTTCAAGTAACAGGAGATACAAAAGCAATAACAGTAAGAGTAAGATAGCATAAGGGGCTGATAGAGTGAACGTACTTGTTTTAAACGAACAGCAAAATCAGTTACAAACTGTTGATATTGATGTAATTAAAAGTGTAACTGGTAAATTTGAGGCAAGTGAAATCGTTGAGATGTTTAAAGACTTCTTTTATAATAAGATGATTTTAGACGTAACCGCTCTAAAAGATTATGATGATCCAAATACTTACAAGATAATAGCAAACGGTTTAAATCCAGACAAAGTCATCTTCTATTTACCAGAAGGAAGTGACTTATGTACATCTGGATTTTTGTCTCGTATAATAAATTATGGAATTTATAACTTTACGACCAACTTAGATGGTGTAAAATATTTAGTTAATAGATCTAATACCTATAAAGATGTCGAAAATATTGTCAAAATGGCCGAAACATCTAGACAGCAAAATGATACTACAACACTAGAAGAAAAAAATCCAAATAATAATCAAAAGAATAATATACAAGGCTATCAGGGAGTGAACATAGGTAGACAACCAATAATAATAGGCTTTAAAAATGTTACTACTAATGCTGGAGCAACTTCATTAATATATATGTTAAAAAAAGAATTAGTACATGTGTATGGTCCTAAAATAGTTGCAATAGAATTAGATAAGACAGATTTTTTATCTTTTGGTGATAAAATGATGATTTCTACAACATCTAATGAAATTAAAAATATCTTGCAGAAGTTAACTTCTGCATCTATAATTTTAATAGATTTAAATAATACCTTAATAACTGATTTATGTACAAGTACAATATATCTTATTGAACCTAGTACCATAAAATTAAATAGTTTAATTCGACGAAATAGATCAGTAATAGGTACATTAAAAGATAAAAAAGTAATATTAAATAAAAGTTTATTAACCCAAAAAGAAATAGCTGAATTTGAATACGAATCAGGATTAAGTATTTTATATAATATCCCACCACTAAATGATAGAAAAAGAAATGAAATAATTGCTGATTTCTTAAGAAAAATTAATTTATTAGAAAAAGAATCAAATAATAATGGTGCAGGTAGAATATTTGGACTATTTAGAAAGTAATTAATTGACAAAAGTTAGTATATACGTTATGATAAATTTAACAAAGGAGAGATGTTTATGACTAAGCTAATACAAATCGGTAATATTGAAGATGGTTGCGGTGGATTACTTCCTGTTGTTAGATTAATTAGACAAGGAGTTTATCCAATTGTACAAATTCTTATTCCAATTGTTTTAATAATTTATGGAGTAATCGATTTAGGTAAAGCAGTTATTGCAAGTGATGAAAAAGAAATCAAAGCAGCTCAAAGCAGATTAATAAAAAGATGTATCTATGCAGCAGCAATTTTCTTTGTAGTAACTTTTGTATCACTAGTTATGGATATAGTTGCAAAGGGTCTTGGTGACGATACAGAAGGTAATACAAATAGTTGGAGCACTTGTTGGGAAAAAGCAGCAAAAGATTAAAAATAGCATTATGCTATTTTTTTTATTTATAAATAAAAGAAAGTATTTAACCCAGATTGATATTTTCTTTTTATTTTGATATACTTAATATGTTATAATGTATCTGGAGTGAATTTTATGAAAAAAAACATCTTATTAATCAGCTTTTTATTATTATCTATATCAGTTTTGGCTAATCCAATAGATACATCTGCTAAAGAGTTAGATTGTGTATATAATTATAATAATAATGAATTAACTTATTCAATAACTAATAATAAAGTCAAAATACCATTTAAAGATGGAGATAATTTTGCTAATAAACAAATCTATAGTAGTGCAGATTTTTCTGATAGTTTTATCAAATCTAGTAATAACATGCAAGTTTGTCCTTCATTATTAATAGAAGAAAATGATTTATTCATTACGATTTTTGTTAATCATAAAGCAGATGATAATTGTAATGGACAATGTACAAAAGTTTATAATACAGCTAATCAGTTATCTGTAACTGAATTAAAAACAGGTAATGCTATTGGTATATATAAAAGCGATGCTTATTTTATTCCTGTATTTAGATTATTAAGTGATGGTAGCAAAGAATGGTCTATTAATAATAAAGAATTTTATCCAATAAATAAAATTATAAATTTAGATAAAAATAATATTATTTCTATCGATAGTGATTTCGAAAAAAAAATATTTACTAATGATGATAATTTAGATAAAATATACAGATGTGTTTCACAAAAGGGTAATAAAATAATTTATAAGTTAGGAAAAGATGAAAGTATTTGTGAAGATGATTTGAGTAAAGTAGATAATCAAGGACTAGGATCACTATCTTATAATGGTTCAAAAGGTGCTGGAGAGTGTCAAAATACAATTCTTGGATCACCAGAAGAAGAAGACTCTGTAGCTTGGCTATTGCAAAAAATTTTAGATTACTTAAGAATATTGGGACCAATAATTATTTTAGTCATGAGTGGCATTGATTTTATTAAAGCAATATTAGCAAGTGATGAAGAAACATTGCAAAAGAGTTATAAAAAATTAATTACAAGATTAGTTTTAGCTATTGTATTATTCTTTGTGCCAATGTTAGTAGAATTATTATTAGAAATATTTGGTATTATGGGTGACCCTATTTGTGGATTGCAATAAAGTTAGATATAAATAAATAAAGAGGTGATGAAGCATGAATGGAGAACCTGGCTTCATAATGGATGCAATAAGAAGTATATTTAGTGCGATAGATTGGGTATTTTATTCTGCCTTAGGTTGGGTGTATGAAATATTTATAAATATTAGTTCAGTTAAGATATTTTCCAGTGAAACTATAATTGCTTTTTTTGGCAGAGTACAATTAATTCTTGGTGTGTTCATGGTATTCAAATTAACAGTATCTATTTTACAATTTATAGTTAACCCAGACAAAATGTATGATAAAAGTCATGGTAATGTTTTTGTAGAAATTATTAGTAGAGTAGTAACTTGTTTAATAATGTTAACTTTATTAATTCCTCTTAATATACCTGCACCAGTAACAGAATTTGATAAACAAATTAGTAGTAATGGTATCTTATTTGGAAGTTTATATTCATTACAGGATAGAATTTTAAATAATAATACTTTAGGTAAATTAATACTTGGCACTGGTCCTACCGGAACAACTATAACTAGTGGTAATACTAGTGCAGAGCAAGCAGAAAATTTAAAATCAATAGGTGATGAATTTGTCGGAACTATCGCCAAATGTTTTATCATTATAAATGATGATTGCTCAGATAAATCAGAAATTATAAATAAATATAATAGCATGGGTTTCCAAGAATTGAGTGACAATATAAATACAACATGTAATAATGATAAAAATTATACATATAACTATTATCCATTAATTGGAACAGTAGTTGCTGCAGTATTTATCTTTGTTTTAGTAGGATTTTCAATTGATATTGCTGTTCGTGCAATAAAAATAGCTGTTCTTAGATTAATAGCACCAATACCAGTTATTAGTTATATGGATCCAAATCAAGCTCAAAAAGGAGCATTTGCTAATTGGGTAAAAGTATTAATTTCAACATATTTAGATTTATTTATTAGATTAGCTATTATTTACTTCGTATTATTCTTAGCCGCAGATATTTTCCAAAATGGACTTGACTTCAATACTAATGCAACAGGACTTTCAGAAGCATTAATTACTGTTGTTGTACTATTAGGATTATTCTTCTTTGCTAAGCAAGCACCTAAATTTATTAAAGATGTCTTAGGTGTAAAAGGTGGAATGCAAAATATCGGTCTTGCTTCATTGTTAGGTGGAACTGCAGCTGCTGTATATGGTGGTGGTTTAGCAGGACTTGGTTATGGAGCAATAAATGGAGCTAAAGCTGAAATGGATGCTGCAGCTCAAGGAAAACAATTACCAACTTTTGCTGCATGGAATTCCAATAGAGATTTAATGACAAAAATCAGAACTGGAGATAAAGATGCTCAAGGTGGATTAATGGGTAAATTACAAGATAGATTTAATTACGGTACACGTGAAAATAACGCAGCTAGACTAGGAATGAGTGCTAAAGATGTAGCTATAGCTAAGTATGAACAAGATCAGTGGGAAGCAGAAGCAGCTAGAACTCAAAAAGCTCTTGATTATGCTAAACAAAGGCTTAGTACTATGAGTAAACCTAGTGAAAATGCTACTCAAGCAGAAAAAGATGCTTACAATAATGCTTATACAGAATATCAACGAGCTTATGAAGCCAACGAAGATGCTAAGGCAAGATATGGAAAAGCTACAAGCGCATACGAAAAAATGGACAAAGCTCGCGGTCAAATGGGTCTTGGACCAACTATCGAAGCTACAAGAAGAGAAAATTATCGTACTCCATATAAGGTTACAAAGGCAACTAGAGAAGATGTATTAGATAAAAATGGTCAGCCAGTTAAAGGTTCTGATGGAAATGTTCAAACTGAAATTAAATATGAATTTGGTAAAGATACTAAGTCATTCTCAGGTACATTAGATGATAGTGTATTTTCAGGTTCAGAGGGCACAGGATCACCTGGTAGTCATGGCGGACCTCCTCATCATCACTAGAATATAAAATAAAAAGGGAGTGTGAAATAGATGAATAATTATTTAATACCAGCCAATACAAAAAATGGTAAATTAATTCTTGGTATATTTAGTCCATTTGATTTAATTTTGTTTTGTACTGGTGTATTAATTTCTATGATATTATTGGCAATAATGCCATTATCTTCAACTTTTGTAACTATATTAATATTAAGTCCGGCAATAATATGTGCATTCTTAGTATTGCCGGTTCCATATTATCATAATATGTTAACAATTATCATCGAATTATATGAATTTATAACGAATAGGCAAACTTATCGTTGGAGAGGATGGTGCTATAAAGTTGGCAAAAAAAGCAAATAGTGGATTTACAGAAGATTGGTTACCACTAAAAGGAATCCAAAATGGAATGATAATAACCACTTCAAATGAAAAAGTTACTGGAGTAAAAATTACTCCTAGAAACATCTTTATCCTAGATCCAAGTTTACAAGATAACATATTAATAAGTCTGAAAAATTTTTATAATATGTTGGATTTTGAATTTTGGCTAGTAGTTGCAGATAGACCTGTAGATATTTCTGTTTACATGTCTCAATTGCAATTATTATATAACGAAAGTCCAACTCCTGCGATTAGAAAATTAATCATGCAAGATATTAATAAAGGACAGAGTTTTATTAACAATAACATAGTAGATACAGAATATTTCTTCTTATGTAAATCAAAAGATGTTGATTTGCTACAAAAAAGAGTTAGATTGATGATAAATGGATTAGCTCAATGCGGTCTAAACGCTTCACAAGTTACCAATAATGACTTAAGAGTAATCTTAGAAAATTTCTTAAATGGCGGAATGTCAACTGAATTTGGGACGGTGATGTCATAATGAGTATAGGAATTAGAAGCCAATTAGCTCCAAAGGGATTAAGTTTTTCGCCAAGTGATTTCTTCATAAGTGATAAATACGCTACTATTTTGACAGTAGTATCATATCCTAAATATATTATGCCAGGATATTTATCATCACTAACTAATATGTCAGGTATAAAAGTTGTTGTTAAGCATATTCCAGTACCATTTTCTGAAATGTCAAAAATGTTAAATAAACAAGTGGCTGACTTAAAAGAAAAATATCGTAGTGAACGTGATCAAACTGTTCGTGAAAGAATAAGACAAGATGCTGAAAGCTTAGAGTACTTTACTTCTATGTTAGCAGGTTCACAAGCTAGAATTTTTGATTTTCAAATGCACATCATGATTACCGCTGATACTAAAGAAGAATTAGAATTAAAAAAAGTAAATGTAAAAAATTATTTAGATGCAATGGAACTTAGAGCAGTTTCCTTACGATTTGAGCAAGAAAAGGTATTAAAATCCATTCTTCCAATATTCCCACCTCAAGATATTGAACAAAGAATTGGTACTCCAATTCCATCAGTTACTATTGCTGCTATGTACCCTTTTATTTTTGATAGCATAAAAGATCCTGGATTATCAACTTTACTAGGTGTAGATTTTTCAGGAGGAGTAATCCTATTCAATCAATTCTTATATAAAATTAGAAAAGAAAATAACAGAAATAATGCTAACATGATTATATTAGGTACATCTGGTTCTGGTAAATCAACAGCAGCCAAATTAATGTTAAGAACTCATATTAGAAATGGCTGCCAAATAGTTATAATTGATCCAGAAGATGAATTTAGAGAAATAACTAATACTTTTGGTGGTGACACTGTAGATATTGGAAAAGGTGGAGAATTTGGACTTATAAATCCATTAGAAATTGTAATAGATGCCGATGAAGAAGAAATTGCTCAAGGTTTAGGACATTCAGTAATAACAAGAACTCTCCAATTCTTAAGAGGATTTATGAAGTATTATGATCCATCAATTGAAGAGAGTGTTTTAAATATGTTTAGTGAAGTAGTACAAGATACTTATAAGAGATTTGGAATAGATTATGCTTCAAACTTTACTCACTATACATCTAATGATTATCCAACATTTAGTGACGTATATGCTACTATTCGTGGAAGATTAATGTCTTTAACTGATCAAACTCAGGAAAGAGAAATTTTAGAAAAACTAGAATTAAAAGTCAGACCTCTTACAAGAGAATTAAAATTTTATTTTGATGGTCATACCACACTAAGAAAAGACAGTGATTTCATGGTATTTAATATTAAAGAATTAATGAATAGTGATTCGACTGTTCGAAACGCGTTATTCTTTAATGTCTTGAAGTATGCTTGGGGATTATGTCTAGATTCAAGTGTTGATACTATATTAATGGTAGATGAAGCACATGTATTACTAGGAGATAGTAATGTTCAAGGGGCAGACTTCTTAGCTCAAGTTCAAAGACGTGCTAGAAAATATAATACTGGTACCATAATTATTACTCAACAACCAAGTGATTTTTCCAATCCAAAAGTTATTACTCAAGGAAAAGCTATTTTTGATAATGCTTCATACTATTTAGTAATGGGATTAAGAAAACAAGCAACAGAAGATTTAGCTTTGTTAATTGATTTGAATGAAAGTGAAAAAGAAAGTATAAAACGCTATTCTCAAGGGGAAGCCTTATTTGTTTGTGGAAATAGAAGAATGCGAATAAATATTGCCGTTACAAAAGAAGAATTAGATTCTTTTGGTTCTGGTGGCGGATTCTAATAAAGAAAGAAGTAGGTGATTAAAGTGGCAAGTTATCAAAGTAATAGAAATCAAAATGAAAACTCTCAAGAAGAACTAGGTCATACTCAATCATTTGCTTCAGCTCAAAAAGAAAAAAAAGAACAAGAACAAGAATCATCAAAAAAAGTTGCTAAAGCTGCTGCTAAAGGAGCAGCAACTTATTTTGGTGGAGGTGCAGGTGGTCAAGCTGTTGAATTAGCTTCTCAAACAAAAGTCGGAGACAAAATTTTAAACAAAGGGGGAGAAGCTCTTAATAAAATACCAGGAATGGGAAAAGCTGCCAAAAAGCTTGATGATTCTGGTGTTGTTGATGCTGTTGATAAAGGTTTAGACTTAGCTGGAACTGCTGGTAGCGGAGGTGCAGGAGCAGCCGGAAGTGCCGGAGGAAAAGCGGTTGGAAATCAAGCAAGTGCTCAAGCAGGAAAATCAATAGATGCATCAAAAGCTGCAAGTGGCGCCAAAGATGCAGGAGGAAGTACTTCAAATTTAGGAGGAGATTCCTCTTTTTTCGGTAATAATGGATTAGATTTTCTAAACCCATTTGGAAAAAAAAATAAAAATAAGAATGATGAAGAAGCAGAGAGTCAAAACGATGCAGACTCTACTCTAGAAGGGCAAATACAAATACCTATAGCTGTAAAAATGGGCATGATAATATTGTTACCTTTCTTTTTTATCATTATTATTATAATGTTAATTGTAAATATTGTAGTAGGTGGATTTGCTGATTTTACAGATGCCGTTGGAATTAGTCAATTGCTAGGATTACCAAATGGAGATTATACAACACAAGACTTAAGTGAAGATGCTCAAAAATATTATAAAAGGGTACAAGAAATACAAGAGGAATATGCTAATAAAAATAAAGATGTAGATCCATTGTTACTGGTATCAGTTTATCATGTTGCTAACTTTCACGATAAAGATTATGACTATAATTATATGACAAAAAGTAGAATAAGAGATATTGCTGATGCAATGTTTGAAGAAAATTCGTCATTTTATTCTGAAGATACATTTAAAGAAAATTTAAAAAATGACATTTTTAAATCATATTTTCCTAAAGTTAATGATGAGACTAGAGAAAAATATGTTGAACAAGTATTTCAATATATAGATCAATACTATGAAATGATAGGGTATGATCAAACAACAACTTGTTCTGCTATTGGAACATGTTCGTATGATATTAAAGGATTTTACATTTATGGTAAAGGTAATATTACTAAAAATGTGAATTATTCCAATATAAAAGTTAGATTAATGCAATCTGGAACGGCTAATGGTCATAATTATGGAGGAACTTTTGGTCAACCTCTAGAAGGTGAAGAACTAGTAGACTTCGAAAAATATATTTTAGGAGTTGCTTATGCTGAAATAGGTGCAGGCGCTCCAGAAGAAGCTATAAAAGCCCAAATGATTGCTGCTAGAAGTTATATATTAGCTAGATCAACAGATATGGGTGGTTGGCGAAGTATTAAAAAAGAAGGTGATTATTGGGTAATTCAAGTTGCCAATAGTACACAGGACCAAGTATATTGTGATCCAGATCAAGGATGTTCTTCAAATAGTGGACAATGGGGTATGATTCATAGTGGGTTAGGTTATAATACAGGATATAGTAAACCTCCACTAGCACAAAATTCTAGATTACGAACATTAGCTAAAGAAACAGCAGGACAAGTATTGGTAAATTCTCAGGGATATATAATTTATTCCGGATATTTGCAAACAGAACAATTACAAATGTCTAAGCTTGCTAATGAAGGACTTAATTATAAACAGATTCTTTTAGAAGTTTATAATAGTGGAAATAGATCATATGGAGCAAGTGATGTTCTAAGTATGGTTTGTAATAACTCAGACGAAACTTGTGCTAATGGAGTAACTGGAGACTTTGCTTCATGGAAACAATATCAGGGACCATGGGTTTCAGTTAGAATGGGTACTAGTGGTAAAACAATTAAACAAATTGGATGTTTAGCAACATCAATTTCTATGCAAATAGCTAGAAGTGGAGTACCTACAAATATTAATGGAGAATTCAATCCAGGAACATTTGTTGAATATCTAAATTCTCATGGTGGATTTGTTGCAGGTGGTAATTTAGTTTGGGGAAGCGTTTCAACAGCAGCACCAAGCTTTAAATATGTTGGTAAAGTTAGTGTATCTCAATACTCAAAAGATCAGAAATTAAGTACTCTCGCTAACTTAATTAATAGAGGATACTATGTAGTAGCTGAAGTTAAAGGAAATACAGGACAACACTGGGTTGCCGTAGCTTCAATAAATAATGGAAGAATTGTTATGATGGATCCAGGAAGTTCATCAACAGATATGTGGAGTCAATATAATTGGGCTAATACAAGTACGTATGCTTATTTCAAAGCAGGATAAGAGGAGGCTATATGAAAAAGAATAATAAAGTGTATGTCATTTTAATAATCTTTCTAATAGTCTTCTTTTTTCTAATTTATTTTTTAGTAGGAAAAAAAGAAATAGAAAAGGAAAATGAAGAAGTAACACTACTATTAGGAGAAAATACGATCTGGCAATATAAATATAAAAATTGGAATGTTATTAGTAATGATTTAGAACAATATAATTGGGAAAAATTCCAAATATTTCTAGATGGTCAATATGAAGATGAACTTTATATTTGGCATAGTGATAAGTGGTATATTTTTGATGATAATAAAGAAGCCATTAACTATACTTCTAATTTTCTAGCACTAAAAGCTAACTTTGATATCAACGTTAAGAAATTCGTATCATCAGAAATAACTGATTTAAGTAAAATAAGTGATTATCTATCAAGCAAAAACATTTCAGCATATTCAGAATTAACGGTAAAAACAGAAACACAAGTAGATATTGATAATGATGGTAGTTTGGAAGAAATTTATATAATTAGTAATGTCTTTCCAATAGATTCAACACCAAATGAAATATTTGCTTATGTCTTCATGAAAAAAAATAATCAAATATATGAGATATTTAACTTTGAAGAACAAAATTCTGTTGATAATGGAGTTAAACCATACATTAATTCAATAATTGATGTAGATAATGATGGTATGTACGAGATAATCTTATCTTGTGCGGGGTATAGTATAGAGGAACCAGAAAACTACTTATATAAATTTACTAATAATAAATTTGAAAAGCTAATTTAAAAAAGTATAATGACAGTTTAAGAAACTTAAGTTATAATAATGACAGAAAGGAAGTAGTAAAATGAAATTTAAATTTCGCGTAGATAAAGATGATTTGACAATATTTATTATATTTGCCATTTTTCTACTTTACATCGTTGCAATAGGAATAGTAAATTTATCAACATTTGCTCAATATGGTAGATTATCAGGATTTAATCCATTACCAGCTTTTGGTTCAGACTATCTAATTGACACCTTGATTCTTTATGTTCTTTGTCTAGGAGGATTATTTATAAGCGTTGGATCTTACTTTTTTGAAAGAGAAAAAGGTTTTGGTATAACGACAGAAAAAAAAGATAAAGGATATTCTAGATGGGCAAAAGAAAAAGAAATAAAAGAAGAATTAGAAATGGTATCTATAACTCAGCCAAGAGCTAAAGCTGCTGGAGTACCATTAATTTTAAATGAAAAAGAAATGTGGGTAGATAATAGTGAATATCATTCATTAGTAATAGGAGCTACCGGTTCAGGTAAAACTCAAACTGTAATTTTGCCACAAGTACATTCTTTAGCAAAAGCTCATGAATCAATGATTATTACCGACCCAAAAGGTGAAATTTATGAAAAAACATCTAACATGCTTAGATCAAGAGGATATGAAATTTTGCTATTAAACTTCCGTGACCCACAAAATGGAAATTCATGGAACCCTATGACATTACCATATCAAATGTATAAAAGTGGAAATCAAGATAAAGCAATTGAATTATTGGATGATTTAGCTTTAAACATACTATATGATGATTCAAATAAAAATCAAGACCCATTTTGGGAAAAGACATCAGCAGATTACTTTTCAGGTGTAGCTTTAGGACTTTTTGAAGATGCTAAAGAAGATGAAATAAATATCAATAGTATTTCATTAATGACAACTGTTGGAGAAGAAAAATTTGGAGGTTCCACATACATAAAAGAGTATTTTGCTGCTAAAGATCCAGCTAGTGCTGCTTCAATAAATGCATCAAGTACTATTATGGCTCCAAGTGAGACAAAAGGAAGTATACTTTCTGTATTTAAACAAAAAGTAAAAATTTTTTCTTCACGTGATAACTTAAGTGAAATGCTTTCTCATAGTGATATTAATTTAGAAACAATAGGTGAAAAACCAACCGCTGTCTTTATAGTTATTCAAGATGAAAAGAAAACATATCACTCATTAGTAACTATTTTCTTGAAACAAGTTTATGAAACATTAATAGCAACAGCACAAAGACATGGTGGAAAATTACCAGTTAGAACAAACTTCTTACTTGATGAATTTGCCAACATGCCGCCATTAAAAGATGTTACTACTATGATAACAGCAGCTCGTTCAAGAAAAATCAGATTTACTATGATTATTCAAAATTTTGCTCAACTTGATGCAGTTTATGGTAAAGAAGAAGCAGAAACAATAAGAGGTAACTGTGGTAATATTATTTACTTAATTACAACAGAATTAAAAGCTCTAGAAGAAATATCTAAGATGTGCGGAGAAGTAAAGTCTAAAAAAGAAGATAAAACAGCATCAACCCCATTAGTAACAGTTTCAGATTTACAAAGAATGAAACAATTTGAAGTAATTATTTTAAGACTTAGAAAACAACCATTTAAAACTAAATTTACTCCGTACTATAAATTAGATTGGGGTAAGAAATATCCAACTGCAAAATATCCATTGAGAGCAAAAAGACCTGTTCATACTTTTGATATTAAAGAATTTGTTAAAGCACAAAAAAAGAAAAAACTATTAGATATGATGCAAGCAGCTGATGCTGAAGAAACATCTACTAGCGGTGCAAGAGAAGATGAATTATCTAATATTCCAGGACCTAAAATAATGCCTTTTGATAAAATTCATGATGAAAATTTTAGAGATTTTCTATCTCATAAAGGATATGTATCAAATAATAATTATAAAAATAATGAAGATTCATCCTTCACACCTATGTCTATGGAGAAAGAAGAAAATATTAGTTCTGTTCAAAGTCAGCCAAAACCTGTTGTTGAACAGATAGACAATCAAAGTGATGATGATGATGACTTAGGTTTTGATGTTGATGAATTAGTTAAAAAAATTGATGCAAAAATTGCTGAATTGGAAGAAGAAGAAAGAAAAGAAAAAGAAGAAGCAGAAAAGAAAAAGAAAGAAGCTGAACAAGCTAGTCTAAGTTCCAAAACTTCAGGAATAACAGAAAAGCAAGAAAAAGTAGAACCAATTCCTGAAATGAGTACTCAATTAAATTTAAACGATGATATTGATGACGATGACTTTTTTGATGATTTCTTTGATAATTAGAAAGGAGCTTTCTTATGAACTATGATGTAAATGGTAAAGTAAATGCTATAAAAACAGATATTGCTGATACAAATGAAGAAGAATATGATGATTATAATGATGAGTTAAATTATGAATCTGATAATCAATCTTCTGAAGAAAATAATAATTCCAATGATAAAAACGAATTAAAAAAGAAATTAATTAAACTTATGATTTTGATAGGTGGAGGAATGCTAATTCTTCTACTACTTCTCTTCATAATTTCTAAAATTAGTAATAAATCTTATGATTATGCAGAAGTAGAGAATATTATGGAAAATGCTGCTAAAGAATATTTCAATGATCATACTGATAATTTACCAAAAGATGAAACTCAAACAGTAGAAATTGAAGTAGCAACATTAGTATCAGCAGAAAAAATGAAAAGTTTAGAAGAATATTTTGGGGAAAATAATGGTTGTACGGGAAAAGTACAAGTAAAAAAATCAGGAGATAACTATTTATATACACCATATTTAACTTGTGGAGACAAATATTCAACAAAATTTTTAGTAGATAAAATAGCAAATGAAGCTAATTTAGTAGGAAGTGGTTATGGATTATATCTTCTAAATGATAATTACGTATTTAGAGGAGAAGAAGTCAATAATTATGTTCAATTGGAAGCAAAATTATGGCGAGTAGTCAAAGTAAATTCAGATAAAACAATCACTTTAACATTAGCAAAACCTGTATCATATACTTATGCCTATGATGATAGATATAATCAGGAAGCTGATTTTGAATATGGTATAAATAATTTCCAAACAAGTAGAATCAGAGAACAACTAGAAAAAATGTATAATACGATAGATGAAGATGATGAGGAAAACTATATATTAAGTGAAAATGATAAAGCTCATTTAGTAAACTACGATATTTGTGTAGGAAAAATTGGAGAAAATGAAACTATTCATGATAATTCAATAGAGTGTTCACAGACTGTTTCTGGCTATATTGGTTTATTAACAGTCAGTGACTATATGAATGCTAGTACTGATACATCTTGCAATACTGTTACAAGTTATAGTTGTCAAAATTATAACTATTTAGGAACTGATGGATCTTTCTGGTTAGTAACACCAAATAACCAAGATACTTATTCAGCTTATACAATAAGTGGTGGATCAGTTAAGTCACATATGACTTATGAATTATATAAATTAAGACCAGTAGTAACATTATCTTCCAATACTTTGATTGAAGGTGGAGATGGAACAAAGGATAATCCATACATTGTTAAATAATAGGGAATCTATAATAAGATAGATTCTTTTTTTTGCATAAAATACCACGAGGTGAGGAAAATGCAAATTAATATAAACGAATTAAATAAGAAAAATCGATATAATTCAATAAATATAATAGATATCAGAGATGAAATTTCTTATTTAAAAGGTCACATTATAAATTCTAAAAATATTCCAGCAAATATGTTAATAAGAAATCCAGAAAAATATTTAAATCAAAAAGAAATATATTATATTTATTGTCAAAGTGGTAAAACATCTGATAAAGTAGTTAATATTTTAAATTCTCAGGGATATCATACATGTAACATAGTTGGTGGATATAATAATTACTTGTTATGGAAATAGATTTGTAATATAATTAAGCAAGAAGGTGGTATATTGGAAATAATAACTAAAATAGCTGAAATCAGTACTTATTTTTTAGTAAACTTAGGTCCAGTATTTGGATTTATATTAATAGTACTAGAATCCTTTATACCACCACTACCATTAGGAATTTTTGTTGCCCTTAATTGTAACGCTTTTGGATTATTCATTGGAATAGTAATGTCATGGGTTGCTACAATAATAGGTTGTATATTTTCTTATACACTATTTAATAAATTATCTAATAAAATAATTTATAAACATTTAAAAGAGAAAAATAAGATAAGAGTTCAACGAGGAGCAATGAAATTTACAAAAATTTCTTTAAGTAGTTTAGTTCTTTTGATAGCATTACCTTTTACCCCAGCTTTTCTAATAAATATTATGGCGGGAGTTTCAAATCTTCCTAAAAGAAAATTTATAACAGCATTATTAATTGGAAAAATTTCCACAATAAGTTTTTGGGGAATAATAGGAAAAAGTTTCATTGAAAGTATGACAGATATTAAAGCAATAATATTTATTGTTGTAGCTTTACTTTTTGCCTATATATTAAGTAAAATTGTTAATAAAAAAATGCATATAGAATAAAGAGGTAGTTATGGAGTATATAATAATAATTTTATTAATCATCAACTTGATTTTATCAACAATTCTTTTATCACGAAGAATAAATGAAAGTAATATTACAGAACGAATAGGTAAATTAGAAGTATCTTTAACTAAAGATATTGGAGATTTTAAAAATGATTTAAGTAGAAGTATTAATCAAGATTTTACAAAATTAAATGAACAAGTAGAAAGAAGATTAATTGCTATTAACGAGAAGGTTAGCGAACGCTTAGATCAAAATTTTGAAAAAACTAATAAAACATTTATAAATGTTTTAGAAAGATTATCTAAAATAGATGAAGCTCAAAAGAAAATAGAAACATTATCTACAGATATTGTTAGTCTACAAAGCATATTAACAGATAAAAAAACAAGAGGTATATTTGGAGAAGTGAACTTAAAGCATATTTTATCAAGTGTTTTTGGTGAAAGAAACGATAATATTTATCGTATGCAATACACCATGTCTACAGGTGTAATAGCTGATAGTGTTTTATTTGCTCCAGAACCTTTAGGTACTATTGCAATAGATTCAAAATTTCCTTTAGAGCATTATCAAATGATGGTAGACAAGAAAAACTCTCCAGAACTTAGAGAGCAATATGAGAAGTTATTTAAATTAGATATGAAAAAACACATTGATACTATAAGTAGTAAATATATTATTCCTGGTGAAACATCAGATCAAGCAATTTTATTTTTACCAGCTGAAGCAATTTTTGCTGAAATAAACGCTTATCATCAAGATATAATAAATTATGCTTACAGAAAAAAAGTCTGGATTACATCTCCAACAACTTTAATTTCTACATTAACAGTAATTGAAATGATTATTAAAAATATTGAACGAGACAAATATGCTAGCATAATTCAAGAAGAATTAAATAAATTAGGTTTAGAATTTGCTAGATATCGTGAAAGATGGGATAAATTAGCAAGAAGTATTCAAACTGTAAATAAAGATGTAGAAAATGTAAACATAACAACAGACAAGATAACAAAACACTTTGAATCTATCAATAAAGCTGATATAAATCAATTAGAAAAATTAGAAGATGAATAATCTTCTTTTTTGTATATGTAGATATAAAAAGTATGTTATACTTATAGTAGTAATATTGTAGAGAGGTGTTTATCATGGGATTAAGTCCATATATATACGTTAATTTAACATCAGCAGTATGCTGTGTAGGTTTTACATTGTTTTTATTTATAGCTTATTTTTCAAAAAAAAATATGGATAATTTAGAAAATGTTATTTATAGAAGGATGCTTATTGCTAATTTTTCTTGTACTATAATTTATACTTGCTTTTATACAATTGATATTATTACCTATAATTCAAATCACCAAGATATATTATATCCAATTGTATATATCTTTTCTAAGATAGCTCCATTTACTGTAATGGTATGGGCTACGTTCTTATTAGTTTATTTAATAATTGTTATTAATGAACAAAACGAAAAATTTATAAATAATGTTACAAACAATTTGCATAAATATTTGCGATATCTTTATATTTGGTTTGTTATCATAGGTATAATAAGCTCACTTGAAAAATCAGTAGTAGTATTAGAAACTGCTGTAGAAAAAGAACTTTTATTAATCATGAATGCCTATCTATATGTAGTTATATTATCTTGTATTATCTTGATTATACGTTATGGTAAGAAACTTTCTAAAAAGAAAATATTACCAATTTATCTTATTATTCCAATATTTGTTGTCGCAGCGATATTCGGATTTTTAGGTGTTAGAGTAGTTTTTGTATATATAGTTGGTACTCTAATAAATCATTTAATGTACCATACAATTGAAAATCCAGATTTGAAATTGATTAATCAATTAGAATATGCAAAAAATCAAGCAGAAAAATCTAACAAAGCTAAAACTGATTTCTTAAGTAGTATGTCACATGAAATAAGAACACCACTTAACGCAATAGTTGGACTTTCTCAAATGATTAAAGAAAGTGATGACATAAATAGAATTCATGAAGATTCTAACGATATAATAGTAGCTTCTCAAAATTTACAAGAAATAGTTGATGGTATTTTAGATATTAATAAATTAGAAGCAAATGAAATGGAAATAAATGAAGTTAATTATAATCCAAAACAAGAATTTGACAACTTAGTTAAACTAATGAAAATAAGAATAGGGGAAAAGCCTTTGGAATTAAGAACAATCTTCCCTGATACACTACCAAAAACTTTGTATGGAGATAAAGAAAAATTAAAACAAATTATTACTAATTTACTAACTAATGCTATAAAGTATACTGAAAAGGGCTTTGTTGATTTTAATGTTTCTTGCCAAAATATCAAAGATAAATGTGAACTAACTATTACAGTTAAAGATACAGGACGAGGAATGAAAGAAGAACAAATGGCCAAATTATTTACTAAATTCAATAGACTAGAAGAAGATAAAGATTCAAATATAGAAGGAACAGGTTTAGGATTGGCAATTACTAAATCATTAGTAGAACTATTTGATGGTAAAATTACTGCTGAAAGTATATATGGTCAAGGATCAAAATTTACAGTTATTTTAAAGCAAACTATAGTTGAAAAAGGATCATTATCAGAAGAAAGTGTAGAAGAACCTGTAAAAGAAGAGATCAAAACAGAAGATTTTCCTGCGACTGAATTACCTAATGACACTAAGCAAAATAATGAAGAAATTCATTTGTCTACAGAATCAGTACCAAATATAGATAATACAAATAATTTAAGTAATCAAAGTTTTAAAAATGAAGATGTTATACAAACCAGTGTTTCTCATGAAAATAATACTTCCCCAATTGTAGGTAATAAGGCAGATGTATTGCTTGTTGTTGATGATAATAATATTAATTTAAAAGTTGCTTCTAAAATGCTTAAAGAATTTAGCTTTAATGTAGATCAAGCTCATAGTGGTTTTGAATGTTTACAAAAACTTCAGGATAATCCAAATAAGTATGACATTATTTTTATGGATATTATGATGCCTGGTATGGATGGAGTAGAAACAATGCAAAAGATTAAGTCATTATCAAATTTCAATACTCCAGTAATTGCGCTTACTGCTGACTCTATGGAAGGTTCACGTGAAAAATACTTAGCAGCAGGTTTTGATGAATATGTTTCTAAGCCTATTATTAAAAAAATTTTAGAGTCAACTCTTAATAAATACGTAGATTTAGAAAATATAAAAATTATTGATAAAAAAGAAAATGAAGAAGAAGAAATACTATAAAAAATAAATTATTAAAAATTTGAAGTGTTTTTATAATATTGATATATCCAAATTAGGAAGTGATAAAATGGAAGTAGAATTCTTAGTTAATATATCTGCATTATCGTTTCTATTATTTTTAGCAATAGTGTATTTTACTAAGAAAAATGCTCTTAATATTGAAAATAAAATTTATAGAATTATGTTAATAGCGAACATATTATTTTTAATATTCCAAATTTTAACAAAATTTGTTTATGAATGGAATGAAGATTATTATTTACCATTTTCTAATATTCCAATTGCCATAATTGTAGTTTGGATTCTTCTATTTGGATATTATCTAATCATAGTTTCTAATGAGAAAAATAAAAAATTTATGGATTACTTTACTAGAAATCAAAAAAACATCAACAGATTAGTAGCTATGTTTATGATTATAATGGCTTTTATAGTTTTGTTTTTGCCCTCAAGTATAATTTATAATGAAAATCATGAAGTAATAGGAATAATTGGTCCAAATACTTACTTCATGTATGGAAGTTTGGCAATTTCAATATTATCTGCAGCATATTCAATAATTAAAAATAGAAAAAATTTAAATAAGAAAAAACTTGCTCCTTTTTTAGCTATTTTTGCTTTTATTTTTATAATGTTGATTTTTATCTCTACAGTTGAGGTTAATCCAGGTATATATTTACTTTTTTCTTTAATAACATATTTTATGTATCATACAATTGAAAATCCAGATATAAAAATGATTGCTCAACTGGAATTTGCTAAAAATCAAGCTGAGAAATCTAATAAAGCTAAAACAGATTTCTTAAGTAGTATGTCACATGAAATAAGAACGCCACTTAACGCGATTGTTGGATTATCACAGATGATTAAAGAAAGTAATGATATAAGTAGAATTCATGAAGATACCAACGATATAATATTTGCTTCTCAAAACTTACTAGAAATTGTTAATGGAATATTAGATATAAATAAATTAGAAGCAAATGAAATGGAAATAAATGAAGAAAATTACAATCCAAGAGAGGTATTTGAAAGTTTAGTTAAATTAATGTATATAAGGATAGGGGAAAAACCTTTAGAATTAAGAACTAATTTCTCTAATGATATACCAAAAACATTATATGGTGATAAAGAAAAAGTAAAACAAATTATCACTAATTTATTAACCAATGCTATAAAGTATACTGAAAAGGGCTTTGTTGATTTTAATGTTTCTTGCCAAAATATCAAAGATAAATGTGAACTAACTATTACAGTTAAAGATACAGGACGAGGAATGAAAGAAGAACAAATGGCCAAATTATTTACTAAATTCAATAGACTAGAAGAAGATAAAGATTCAAATATAGAAGGAACAGGTTTAGGATTGGCAATTACTAAATCATTAGTAGAACTATTTGATGGTAAAATTACTGCTGAAAGTATATATGGACAAGGATCAACATTTCAAGTTGTTTTAAAACAAAAAATAATAGAATATAATGTTGAGAATAGCATAAAAAGTGAAGTACCGCAATTAGAAAATAGTAATAGTAATGTAATATTAGATAATAATGAAAATATAGATATTATATAACAAATAAGGCAGTAATTTATGGAAATAGAATTTTTAGTTAATACATGTTCGCTTTTATTTCTATCTTTTTTGACAATAGTATACTTTACGAAGAAAAATGCATTAAATATAGAAAATAAGATTTATCGAATAATGTTAATAACAAATTTATTATTTTTGATATTATAAATAGGAACAAAGTTTGTATATGAGTTAAATCCAAAATATTATTTACCTTATTGCAATATTCCTTTATCCATAATATTGATATGGTTTTATAATTTTGCATTTTACATATTAGTTGTATCTAACGAAAAAAATCAAAAGATTAAGGATTTTTTCAATAAAAACAAAAATAAAATTGAAATTTCAGTAGTAATATATTTAGTTATAATAATTATTATTCAACTTATCCTTCCTTCAAGTATAATTTATGGAGAAAATAACGAAGTATTAGCAATCATTGGACCAAATACATATTTCATGTATGGAAATTTTATATTGGGAATGTCTATTAGTTTATATTCTATAATTAAAAATAGAAAGACATTAAATAAAAAGAAACTTTCTCCATTTTTAGCAATATTTGGCTTTGCACTTTTAATGTTAGTATTTGAATACGTTATGGGTGCTAATCCCGGAATATATTTATTTTTTTCATTAATAACATATTTCATGTACCATACCATCGAAAATCCAGATTTAAAATTAATAAACGAATTAAAATTAGCAAAAGAACAAGCAGAAAAATCTAATAATGCTAAAAGTGATTTCTTAAGTAGTATGTCACATGAAATAAGGACACCTCTTAATGCAATTGTAGGTCTTTCCCAAATGATTGCGGAAGGTGATGATATGAAGCAGATGCGTTCTGATTCAAAAGATATTTTAATAGCTTCACAAAATCTACTGGAAATTGTAAATGGAATTTTAGATATTAATAAGTTAGAGGCTAATAAAATAGAAGTAGTTGATGTTGATTATAACTTGAGAAAAGAATTTGATAATGTAATAAAAATGATCAAAATAAGAATAGGAGAAAAGCCTATAGAATTAAGAACCAATTTTTCTAATAATTTGCCAGAAAATTTATATGGAGATAGCACTAAATTAAAACAAATTTTAACTAACTTATTAACTAATGCAGTTAAATATACTGAAAAAGGTTATATTGATTTAAATGTTGACTGTCTTTACGAAAAAAATAAATGTAATTTGCTATTTTCTGTCACAGATACAGGACGAGGAATTAAAGAAGAACAGCTACCTAAATTATTTACTAAATTTAATCGCCTAGAAGAAGATAAAGATACTGATATAGAAGGAACAGGTTTGGGTTTAGCAATTACTAAATCTTTAATTGACTTATTAAATGGTAAAATAGAAGTTCAAAGTACTTATGGTGTGGGTTCTACTTTTAAAGTTATGCTACCCCAAAAGATCAGTAAAATATCAAATGTAACTAGTAATAATACAGAAACAGAAGAGTTAATATAAATTTCTCTAATAAAAAAAATAGACTTAATAGTCTATTTTCATTGCCTTCTTAACCTTTTTCATTTGTTCTTTTGCCTTATTTCTAGCTTCAGTTGTTCCTTTATCCAATATTTCTTGAACTTTTCTAGGATGTTCATCATAATATCTTCTTCTTTCTTGAATTGGCTTTAAAAATTCATTCATCTTTTCAATTAATTCTTTTTTACATTGGACACAACCTCGATTGCCTTTTTTACATTCAGAGCAAATAGTATTTAGATTTTCTTTATCCTTATTAACTAATTTATGATAATAATAAACCATACAAATATCTGGATTAGCTGGATCATCTTTCTTAATTTTATTCGGATCAGTAACTGCCCCCATAACTTTTCTTTTAATCGTTTCATTATCATCAACTAAATATATAGCATTTCCCAAAGACTTACCCATTTTATCATTGCCATCTAGTCCTTTTACACGACTAACATTACTTAAATATTGCTCAGGTTCTTTTAAAGTATCACCGTAAATAGAATTAAACTTACGAACTATTTCACGACATTGCTCCAAAAGAGGTAATTGATCATCACCAACAGGAATAACTTCTCCATCAAAAGCTGTAATATCAGCAGCCTGACTAACAGGGTAACCTAAAAAACCATAAGTAATACTTTCACCATCATTACCAAATAGTTCCTTTTTTTGAGCAATCTCAGTTTTAACAGTAGGATTTCTTTCTAGTCTAGCAACAGTAACTAAATTAGAATAAAAAACAGTTAATTCAGCAATTTCTGGAATTTTAGATTGGATAAAAAAATGAACTTTATCTGGATTAACACCAATAGCTAATAAATCTTTAGTAATTTCATAAACATTTTTTCTTACCTTTTCTGGATTATTAAAATTATCTGTTAAAGCTTGCACATCAGCAATCTCTAGATAAAAGTCAAATTCATCTTGTAAATTTAAATAGTTTTGACCAGCCCCAAAATAATGACCTAAATGTAAGTTACCTGTAGGGCGAAGTCCTGTAAGTATTGTTTTCTTCATAATATTCACTCCCATAGCATTTTATATAATATATATCAAATATCAACTTCTGAAGCTATTTTAACATAATTATATAAAATTGACAAAATTAATTTATTATGATATAATGTGGCACATGGAATGAGATATTGACAACAATTAATATATTTTGTACAATAAAAAAGAAATCGATGAAGAAGACAAGTAAAAATAAGCAACTTTTATAGAGATTTAAGTATTGGTGGAAGCTTAATAAAGACTTATTTTGAATAACACTTCTGAGTGCTTAAAGAATTAAGTAGAATAAGTCGGAGAGTACACCGTTAAAAGTACTATGGTTTGTTAGAACCAAAAGTGATTATAGATTACTATAATAATTAGGGTGGTACCGCGGAACACTAGTTTTCGTCCCTTTGTGGATGAAGAACTAGTGTTTTTTTGTTAATAAAAAAGGAGGAGATAAAATGATAGAAAAAGAAAAGTTAAAAAAATATGCTCAATTGTTAATGTTTGAAATGAAAGAAGAAGAATATTCTACACTTCAAGATGAATTCGAAACAATATTAAAACAAATGGATTTAATAGGTCAAATAGAAGGAATATCAGAAGTAGAACCAATGACCTTTCCATTTAAAAATACAGATGTAAAATTACGTGAAGATGAAGTGGGAGATTATTTAACAGTAGGAGAAGTTTTAAGTAATACCAAACACCAGATAAATGATCAAGTTAAAGTACCAAGAGTAGTAGAGGAAGGTGAATAATATGTATAGAGAAAAAACAATTACCGAATTAAAACAAGATCTTGAACAAGGACTAACAACTAAAGAAGAATTGTTTGACAAAGCTAACCGTTTAGCTCATTATTTTCAAGAAGATTATAATTCATTTGTGACAATAATTGACAGACCAAAGTTTAAAGAAAAAAATTCCAGTATATCAGGTATTCCCTATGCATTAAAAGATAACTTTTCTACTAGTGGAATTCTAACAACTGCATCATCTAATATCTTAAAGGATTATATTCCAGTATATGATGCAACTGTTTATAAAAAGTTAAAAAGTGCAGGTGCAACATTAGTAGGAAAAACAGTCTTAGACGAATTAGCAATGGGTGGAACTGGTACAACAGGCCATACCGGTATAGTTAGAAATCCATGGAATAAAGAAAGAATGATAGGTGGTTCTAGTGCTGGTTCAGCAGCAAGCGTAGCGTTAGGAATAGTTCCATTTGCAATAGGATCAGATACTGGAGACTCTGTTAGAAAACCGGCTGCCTTTGGTGGAATAGTTGGTTTTAAACCAACATATGGTAGAATTTCTCGTTATGGTTTATTTGCTTTCGCCTCAAGCCTAGATCATGTTGCTATGTTCACTCGTAATGTTAAAGATGCTGCAATCGTTACTGATGTCCTTAAAGGATATGATCCTGCTGATATGGTAACTTTAAAAGATGATGAAAAAAAATATGTAGAATCAATTGACGATGATATAAAAGGTAAAAAACTATTTTATATAAAAGAAATATGTGATAAAGAGTTATATAAAAATAGTAACGATAAAGAACTTATAGAAGTTTTAGATAAGTTTAATGATTTAATAGAAAAATGTAAAGCATTAGGTTTTATAGTAGAAGAAATATCAATTGATAAGAAATTATTAGAAGCTATTTATCCTACTTATATGTGTATAAGTTGTGCCGAAGCTACATCTAATAATGCAAACTTAACGGGAATTCAGTTTGGTCCACGAGGAGAAGGAGATACTATTGAAGAAATTATGTTCTCTTCTAGAACTAAAGGATTCTCCGAATTAATTAAAAGAAGATTTGTTTTAGGAAGCTACATATTACAAAAAGAAAACCAAGAAAAATTATTTTTAAATGCTTGTCGTGTTAGAAGAATGATAGTTGATAAAATAACTGATTTATTCAAAACATATGATGGTATGATACTTCCAGCATCAGGAGGGATTGCCCCAAAATTTAATGACAGTAGTGAAAAATTATCAGATAGATATTTGCTTTTAGAAAACCATTTAGCAATTGGTAACTTTGGAGGATTTCCATCAATCACAATACCATATGGTTTTGTTGATGATATGCCAATTGGTGTAAATATAACAGGTAGAATAAGAGAAGACGATTTAGTATTAAATATGGCTAATAAGATAGAAACAATAACAGGTTGTAAAAATATTTTCAGTAAAGTAGGTGATATAGATGTTTAAAGTAGTAATAGGTCTTGAAGTACATTGTGAATTGACCACAAAAACGAAAAACTTTTCTGGAGCTCCAAACAAATTTTCTGAATATCCAAATGAATATGTTTCAACAGTTGATTTGGGGTTACCAGGAATTCTTCCAGTTGCTAATAAAGAAGCTTGCCGTAAAGCATTACTAACTGCTATGGCTCTTCATTGTGAAACTCCAGATGAAATAATTTTTGATAGAAAAAACTATTTCTATGCCGACTTACCAAAAGGTTATCAAATAACTCAAAATAAAAAGCCTATGGGAGTTAATGGATATTTAGATATTAGAACAAATGGTATAGTTAAAAGAATATATATTCATGACTTACATCTAGAAGAAGATACTGCATCTTTAGAACATTTTCCTAAATATTCTTTGATAAATTACAATAGAAGTGGTGTTCCGTTAATTGAAATAGTCACAGAACCATGTTTATCATCAGCCGATGAAGCTGTCCAGTTTTTTGAAGATTTAAGAGATGTTTTCCTATATCTAGGAGTAAGTGAAGCAAAATCTAACTATGGACAAATGCGTTGTGATGTAAATATTTCTCTTATGGAAGAAGGAGCTACTACTTTAGGAACAAAAGTAGAAATGAAAAATATTAATGCTATAGGCAACATTCGTGCTGCCATTGAATATGAGATAAAAAGACAAAGTGAAATTTTGTTAAAAGGTGAAAAAGTTGTTCAAGAAACTAGAAGAATAGGTGAAGATGGAAAAACTTATTCTATGCGTGAAAAAGTAGATTCAGTAGATTATAAGTATTTTGTAGAACCAAATATTCCAGCAATCTCAATTAGCGATGATTTATTATATGAATTAAAAGAAGAATTACCAGCTTTAAAATTAGATAGATTTTTAAAATATGCAGAAAAATATAAAATAAGTGAATATGATGCTAATGTATT
>CALVOV010000014.1 GCA_944350385.1 uncultured Bacilli bacterium | reverse complement strand
CCCGTTGGGCCAACTATTACAATAATATCAGACACGAATCCACCCCCAATTGTTAGCATATTATACCATAAAAAGAGAAGTTTGTCAAAAAAGAAAAAGAGACTAATCAAGTTGTCTCTTAAATAATCTTTCTAATTCATATCTTGTGTAAGTTATAATTGTCGGTCTACCATGAGGACAGGTAAATGGATTTTCACACTTACGAACGTTATCTAAAATCCATTGCTGTTCTTCTAAAGAAATATAGTCTCCAGCCATTACACTCATGCGGCAAGCTGTCGTAGCAGCTATACGCCAAATGAACTGGTCAAAATCAAATGAACCTTTCTCGCAGATGATATCAACAACTTTTCTAATTAATTCTTCAGCTTTTTCTTCTGGAATCCAATTTGGATGCGTCCTTACTAAAATAGTATTGAATCCAAAATCTTCTACTTTAAAACCATATTGTTCTAGTAAATCAAAATGGGTTTTTGCAATTATAAATTCATCATTGCGTAACTCTATTTTTACCGGTACTAATAAGTCAACGATGATTGGTTTTTCTTTCATTGCTTTAAGAATTTTTTCATAGTTTATTCTTTCAGCGGCAGCGTGTTGATCGATTAAATACATACCATCGTCATTTTCTGCTACGATATAAGTCATAAAAATAACTGCCTTAGGATACATTTTTTTAATACGATTATAGTCATCATGCTTAGCGTCAACTATTTCTTCTTTAACTTCATCAGATTTTGTTTCTTTTATAGCGTATTTTTTTTGTTCTTCTGCTATTTCAAAATCTAATTGCATTTCTTCATAGGCCTGGTTTTCTGCTTCTGGTGTTTTGTTTATTTCTGTTTCTTTTTCAATTATTTGATGCCTTACTTCGTTAATAGCATGTAAATCTCTGGTAGCTGCGTCAGGAATTAAAGTAGCTTCCTCTAATCGCTTAGTTATTATATTAATAATTAATTCCTTTAAAGTATCCATTTTAGAAAACTTAATATCCATTTTAGTTGGATGAATGTTTATATCGACTAAAATAGGATCAACATCAATATTTAATACAATAATAGGATAACGATCTTTATGAATATATGTATGATAACAATCAATAATCGTCTTATTTAGTTCATTATTTTTAATAACACGTCCATTTACTAAAGTAGTAATTGAGTTACGGTTGCTTTTAGTTATTTCTGGAAATGAGACATACCCACTAATATAATAATCATCATTCTCTCCTTCAACAGGAATCATTTTTTTAGCAACTTGAATTCCATAAATTTGATAAATTACTTTTAATAAGTCACCATTACCATCTGTTGATAGTAATTCTTTGTCATTATTAATTAATTTAAATTTAATATTCGGATATGATAAAGCCATCTTATTTACGTATTCTACTATATTTGCTAATTCAATATATAAATTTTTTAAATATTTTAGACGTACCGGTGTATTATAAAATAAATCTTGTACTTTTATGGTAGTTCCTTCTTGAAGATCACAACGTTCAACTGTCATATCTTTGCCACCACTTATTTTAACTAGCGTACCAACTTTACCATCACTAGTTTTTAAAACTACATTAGAAACGCTAGCAATAGATGGTAACGCTTCACCACGAAATCCTAGTGATTCAATATAAAATAAATCATCTAAATTTTTTAATTTTGAGGTAGCGTGACGAAGAAAGGCCATTTTAGCATCTTCTTCATCCATGCCGGTACCATTATCTGCTACTTCTACTTCTTTAACCCCTGAATCAATCAATTTAATAGTAATTTCAGTAGCTTTAGCATCAATAGAATTTTCTACTAATTCTTTTACTACATTCATTGTTTTTTCTACTACTTCGCCGGCTGCAATCTTATTTGCTAAAATTTCGTTCATCACTTGAATTTTACTCATTTTACTTCACCTCAATTAATGCACTTTTATTATATTAACTTTTTTAAATAAAAGCAAAATAAAATGTGCATTTAGCACATTATTCCTCTGGAAAAGTTCCAGTTGCTGGATGTTCAAAGCTAGGGCAATCAATACTTACAATATATTTATAAACAGGAATGCCTGTAACTCCAGTATCCGTTCTAGTTATTTCTACCTTGCTATTTTCTGAATCAGCACAATTATCTTCTTTAGATATTGGATCAATTATTGGCTCTAAATACTGATATTCTACCAAATCTTTAATGCTTACTTCAGTTCTTCCTCCTGGTGATAGTAATATATTTTCATGCATTAGATAATCTGCTGCTGCTTCATAAGCACTTTTTGTCATTACTTCAGTTGAAACAGTTCTAGATTTTGTCAAATATCTATAAACTGCCGGTACTGCAATTCCAGTTAAAATTGCTAATAACGCAACAACAGCTAGTAATTCAATCATTGTGAATCCTTTTTCATTTAGTTTCTTCATAAACACACCATCCTACTCTTTTATTATACTATATTTCTTTTAAATAAGAAAATAAACTTTCAGCTACTTCTTCGGGAATTATTTGTTTTAACTCTTCAATGCTTGCTTCTTTTAATTTTTTTAATGAACCAAATTTTTTTAATAATTCTTTTCGTCTAACCTCTCCAATACCTGGTACTAAATCTAAGATACTAGCAAGAGAACCTTTAGATTTAATATTTCTGTGATAAGTAATAGCATATCTATGGACTTCATCTTGAATTCTAGTTAAAAATAAGAATAAGTTAGAATTTTTTGGAACATCTAATAATTCTAAATTTTCATTCATAATATGACTTGTACGATGTTTATCATCCTTTACTAAACCAATAATTGGAATATGTAGACCTAATGATGAAATAACTTCTTTACAAACTGTTATTTGAGTTGCTCCTCCATCCATAACAATTAAGTCTGGTTTAACTAAATTTTCCATTAATACTTTATAATATCTACGATATATAACTTCTCTCATGGCACTTAAATCATCTTTTACTTCAGTACTAATTTTGTATTTACGATATTCATCTTTTAATGGTAGAAAATCATCAAAGACAATCATTCCTCCAACATAGAAAGTTCCAAATAAATGAGAGTTATCAAATGCTTCCATTCTAGATACTTTATCTATGTGTAATAATTCTTTTAATTCTCTTAGTGCTTTTTTTCGTTCTTCATCATCTTTCTTTAAAGTCTCTTCTTGTAACTCCATTTGCTCTTTAGCATTTTCATAAGCTAAATTTAGTAAATCTTTCATTTTACCTTTTTGAGGCTTAAATACTTTTATTTTATAATAATTGGCTAGTAGTTGATCATCTATTTCTTGAGGAATATATATCATTTTAGGGATAATAGTTCCTTTGTCATAAAATTTTATTAAATACTCGATGACTTCATCATTTATATTATCCATAGTTTGAATAATTTCATTATGACGTCCAAACAAAAGACCATCTCTAATAAAAAAGATTTCTATTGATAAATAATTTTTATCAGCATAATAATTAATTAAATCAAAACTTTCATTATTATTTAAATCTATCTTTTGTTTCTTTAAAGTTGTTTCTACATCATTTAACATTTCTCGTAATTCAATAGCTCTTTCATAGTTCATGGAAAGACTAGCTTTTTCCATTTCTTTGGTAATCTTTTGAGTTACTATATCAGCATTTCCTTTTAGAAAAGAAATAATTTCTTTTTTCATGTTTTCAATAGTATCTTGAGGCACTTCTTTCTTACAATAACCTAAGCACTCATTAATATGGTAATATAAACATAACTCTTTACCTAATCTTTCACATTTTCTTAGAGGGTATAATCTATTAATGATATCAACTGTCTTTCTTGCTGCTGTAGCATTTGGATAAGGACCATATAAATGACTTTTTATTTTACGACGATGAGTATTTCTAACCATCTTAACTATTGGATATTTTTCATTTGTTAATTCAATATATGGATAAGTTTTATCATCTCTTAAAAGAATATTATATTTTGGATCATATTTTTTTATTAAGGTTATTTCTAGAATCAATGACTCTAATTCTGTTGAAGTAACAATATATTCAAAATCATCTATATCCTCTACTAGCATTTTTGTTTTACCAGTAACTGTCCTGGTAAAATAACTTCTTAATCTTCTCTGTAAATTCTTAGCTTTTCCTACATAGATAATTACACCATCTTTATTTTTCATTTGATAACTTCCTGGTTTAGTAGGAACTAGAGCTAATTTTTCTCTAAAGTCTTTCATCTCATCACCATCTGAAGTTATTATAACATAAATATAAGCTATTATTAGATTTTAAAATTTATATTTCCACTTAAAATAACTAAAATAGTTAGTCCAATTAAAATAATAATCATGCGATATCTCTCAATTAACATATCTACATATATTTTTCGAAATTTATCATCCATATAAATACACCTCTTTTTTTATTTTATCCAAAAAAATAAATATCCTTATTGATATTTACTCATTGCTTTCATCATTTGGTTAATTTGCTTTTGATTTGGTGTTCTACCCATTTGAGCCATTAATGTCTTAATCATCTCTTCATTAATTGGAGGATTATCTTTGATGTATTTTTTCATAAAGTATCTAGCAGCAAAAAAACCAATTGCTATGCCTATAATTATGCCAACAATTAGAACTAATATGTCTTGTAACATTGTTTCATCTCCTCTTCAAGTATATTTTATATGATTTAATTATTATTTACAATACTTAGTTGATATAGAAATAATTTATTTTATTAAAATCACATACAAAATAGTTTTCTGAATACTTTTTCAAAATATTAAAAAAAGAAGAGTTTTTTTGTTCTGTTTCTAATCTAATATAGGTTTTTTTTATTATTAGTCTACTTATTTCATCTTTATATAGTAGATTATAATAATGTACTTCTCCTCTTTTAGAATAAGGATAGTCCCTATGAAGTTTTACATAAATGTCTCTATCTAAATCTTCTTTTTTTATGGGATTAGTTATTTGTCTTAGCAATGAATATCCATAATCAATTTCATCAAATGATAAGTTATAGATACTTTTTAAAATATTAAATAGAGTATTTTCTCTTCCTTTATACATATTTTTGAATTCGTCTTTTACTGAAAAAATAAAATAAACTCTCATACTATCACCTAATTTTAGGATATATGATACAAGAGTCTATTTTTGTCGAATTATTTTAATAAATTTTCAATTTTTTCTTCTAAACTTGGAACGTCAAAACCAAATTCTTTATAAACATCATTTTTAGAGCCACTAAGACCAAATTTGTCTAAAGCAATAATATATTTACTATTAAAGACAATACGTGACCAAATATATGGTGTTCCCGCCTCAATAACTATTTTTCTAATTTCTACTGGAATAACACTTTCAATATATTCATCATCTTGTTTTAAAAAAGTCATTAAGTTTGGCATTGAAACTACTCTTAATTGCATGCCTTTAACAGCTAAATTTTTTGCTACTTCTAAAGCAAGATGTACTTCTTCTCCTGAAGATATTAAGATTCCATCTGGCTTTTTCATAGGTTCATAAATAATATAGCCACCTTTTTCTACTTCATTCACTTTTGCATTTTCTAATATTGGTGTAGAATTTCTTGACAAGATAATGGCACTTGGATTATTTTTTGAAAGAGCTGTTTTGTAAGCCCCTATAACCTCATTAGCATCAGCCGGCCTGTATACATCCAAATTAGGTATTGACCTAAGATTGGATAATTGTTCTACTGGTTGATGTGTTGGTCCATCTTCTCCAACACTAATAGAATCATGGCTAAAAATATAGATAACAGGCAAATTCATCATTGCAGACATTCTAATAGCTGGTTTCAAATAATCTGAAAAGCTTAAGAATGTTGAACCATATGCTCTAAAACCACATAAGGCAAGCCCATTCATGATTGCTCCCATAGCGTGTTCTCTAACACCAAAGAAAATATTTCTGCCAACACGACTTTCTGCACAAAAATCACCAACATCAGCAATATATGTTTTATTAGCAGTAAATAAATCAGCACTTCCTCCAAACATTTCTAAATGATTAGGTACAATAGAATTTAATATCTTAGATGAAGTAATTCTAGTTGACTCTTTTCCATCAGCAGATGGCTCATATATTAAGTCATTTAATTTTATTTCTTTATTATCACTAATAAAATATTCTAATAATTTCTTTTTATCATCTGATAATTCAGCAATTTTCTTATCGAAATCGCTTACTAATTTAGAACATCTTTCATTGATTAAGTAACGCATATCATCACAGGCATCTTGAGAAATAGTAAAAGGGATATCTCGCAATTTTAATTGTTCTTTTATTTTTGAGATATCTTCTTTAGCAAGTGGAGAACCATGAACCAAATTTGTTCCTTCTAATACCGAATATTTTCCAATAGTTGTTTTTACTTCAATAAGAGTTGGCTTATCAATACTTTTTTTAGCTTCTTCTATTGCTAAAGATATATTTTCAATGCTCTCGCCATCATTTACTGTAATAACATTCCATCCTTGAGAAATAAAACGCATAGAAATATTTTCTCTAAATGTCTTATCTGTTTTTCCATCTAAACAAACAGAATTTGAATCATATAAAACAATCAATTTATTTAATTTAAGTGTACCAGCAAGTGAACATGCTTCATAAGAAACACCTTCCATTAAATCGCCATCACCTACTAATACGTAAGTATAATAATCAATTAGCTTATTATTTTCAGTATTAAAAATTTCTTCTTGTTTAGCTTCAGCTAAAGCCATTCCAACTGCTGTTGCTATTCCTTGTCCTAATGGACCAGTACTCATATCAACTCCTGGAGTTACTTTATATTCTGGATGTCCTGGAGTCTTAGAGCCTATTTTTCTAAATGATTTTAAATCTTCTAGAGTAAGATCATAACCAGAAAAATAAAGAGTAGCATAAAGTAAGGCTGACCCATGTCCGGCACTCATTACAAAACGATCCCTGCCAAAAAAATTAGGGTTTTGCGGATCTATATTTAAATGATGAGCATATAATGTATATATAATAGGTGCAGCTCCTAAAACAATTCCTGGATGCCCTGATTTTGCTTCATCTATCATATCAATACCTAAACATCTTATTTGATCTACAATCTTTGTTTGATTTATTTCTGTTTCATCTTTTCTTTGTGTTATCAAGATTAATCACTCCCTATTTGGTATTATACCATATTAATACTTGCTTTTATAATTTATTTTTTTATACATCTCCATTACTATTATTACTGTGATAGCCATTAACATTAAGTAAAGTAAGTGTAATAATGGAATTGAGGTAGTTTTTAATACTAATGAAAGTGTTGATGACTCCATAACAATTATTTGTAACAGAACAGATACAACTACTCCAATAATAACTATTTTGTTGAATTTTACTTTTTTTGAAAAAACAGAATGTTTTTCACTTCGACAATTAAAAACATGAGTATTTTGAATGAATACCATTAAGGCCATTACATAGCCTCTAGCTACGTTTAAAGCTACTTCTTGAATGTTAATAAGATAATAAAATAAGGCAAAAACTAATAGTCCTATAAATGTACCAGAAACAACAATTTCTTTCATTAATTTTTTATCAAACAATGATTCTTTTGGACTTCTTGGTTTATCTTTCATAATATCTTTTTCATCGACTTCAAAAGATAGCGATAAGTCTTGAATTCCATCTGTTACAACATTTAACCACAATAATTGGATTGCTACCAATGGAGTTGGCATATTTAATATTATAGCTAAAATAAAGAATAATATTTCGGCTAAACCACATGATACTAAAAAGTAAGTGATTTTTCTAATATTAGCGTAGGCTACTCTACCTTCTTTAATACTATTAACGATAGAAGTAAAGTTGTCATCAATAACAATCATTTTAGCTGTTTCTTTAGCAACATCAGTACCACTTCCCATAGCTACACCAATATTTGCACTTCTCAGAGCTGGAGCATCGTTTACTCCATCGCCTGTAACAGCAACAAATTCTCCTTGCCTTTTTAGCGAATTAACTATTTCTAATTTTTGAATTGGAGTTACTCTACTGAAAACTGTTTTGGATTTTACAAACTGATCAAAAGATTCTTCTCCTAACTCTAAATATTTATTTACTTGATCACCAGTAGTGACTTCTTTAATATCCTGAACTAATTTTAATTCTTTTGCAATGGCACAAGCTGTTAGAGGATGATCTCCGGTAATCATTAAAACTTTAATGCCTGCAGTGTTACACTCTTTAATTGATTTGATTACCTCTTTACGTATTGGATCAATAAATGATACTAATCCTTCAAATGAAAGATTCTTGATATCTTCTTCAGTATAGAAATCTTTCTTTTCTATTTCACCTACCGCTAAAGCTATGACACGATATCCTTCACTAGCTAAATTTTCGTTTTGTCTAAGTATTTTTTCAGCATTAAGTACTTTTGAAGTACTACTTTTATTACAAAAAGATAATACTTTTTCTATTGAACCTTTTATTGTGCAATAAGCATGACCTTTTTCTTCATAAAAAACAGCTGAATATTTATTTTGAGATTCATAAGGAATATTAAAGATAATTTTAGTATCTTGGATTTTTACTTTTAATTTTTCACCCAGTACTTTAAAAGCTATGTCAATAGAGTCTCCATAATATTTTCCATCAATTATTTTAGATTCATTATTTAATACTCCTAATTTAGCAATGTTTTTAGCTAAATTAATATTTTGACCAGTTACTATTCCTTTTTTGTCGTAGCCAACACCTGAAATAAGATATTCATTATCGTTTGGTAAAACAATCTTTTTAGCTGTTTGTTCATTAACTGTAAGAGTTCCGGTTTTATCAGAGGCAATTACTGTACAACTCCCTAATGATTCTATGGAATATAGTTTTCTAGTTATTACACCTTTTTTGCTCATTTTATTAGAAGCAATTGTTAAAGCCATTGTTAATGCTAGAGGTAATCCCTCAGGCATAGCTGATACTGATAAAGCAATAACTGATAGAAATATTTCATGATAAGGTAATCCTTTAGATATTAGTAAGATAGTAATTATGATTGCGATAATAATAACAAGCATACTTATTTGCTTAGAAAATTTTTCTACACGAATAGTAAGAGGAGATTTTTCTTCTTTTGTGTTATGAATTCTATTAGCTATTTTACCTATTTCTGTGTTTAATGCTGTTGCAACTACCATTCCAAGACATCTACCAGTAACTACATTAGTAGATGCAAATAGCATATTTTTTTGGTCATGAATAGAAACTTCTTTATTAATTTTGTGATTGTTTTTAACAACGGACAATGATTCTCCTGTCAATGTTGATTCATCAACTGTCAAATTATAATATTCTAAAATTCTGATATCTGCTGGTACTTTGTCACCTGATTCTAATAACACTATATCTCCTGGAACTAAATCAACTGATTCAACTATCTCTTCTTGATTATCTCTGATTACTTTAGAATATACTTTTACTAATTTGGATAAAGATTCTGCTGTAGTATTAGCTTTATTTTCTTCTATTACACCAATAATTAGATCTACTAGGACAATTAAAAGAATTGCTATAGCATCTACTATTTCATTAACTAATAAAGAAGCTATAATAGCAACAATTAATAATAATGTTATTGGTTGCTTAATTTCATCAATTGCTAATTTAAAAATGGAATCTTTTTTCTTTCTTGGAATTTGGTTTAATCCATATTTTTCTTGTCTTCTTTCTATCTCTTTGATATTTAATCCTGCTTCACTACTTTTTAATTTATTATACAATTCTTCTTTACTTAGCTTATAACTATCTTTCATCATTTCACCTACTATGATAGTATTATAGCAAACTATATATTTGAATTAAAGACATATAAAATAAAAAGTACACAACAGTGTACTTAGTTATTATTTAGTTCCAAATATTCTATCTCCAGCATCGCCTAGGCCTGGTACGATATATTTATTTTCATTAAGATAATCATCTATATGAGCACAATATACTGTAACATCAGGATTTAATTTTGCTACCGCATCTAATCCTTCAGGAGCAGCAATGATACATAAAAATTTTATTTTTTTGACCCCTTTATTTTTTAATAATTCGATGGCATCATTGGCACTACCTCCAGTTGCTAACATTGGATCTAGTAAAATTACTTCTTTATTTTCAATACCTTTTGGTACTTTAAAGAAATAATTGACTGGTTTAAATGTCTTTTCATCACGATACATTCCAATATGACCAATTTTAGCATTTGGAATAACACTAATTACACCATCTAGCATACCCATTCCAGCACGTAATATTGGAATGAAAGCATATTTATCTTCATCTAGTTTACCTGTTTTATACTTTTCAAGTGGTGTTGTAATAGTTGCTTTTTCGAGTTTAGCATCTTTCATGGCTTCATAACATAAAAACATACCTATTTCTTTGATTAATTCTCTAAATTCTTTAGTACCAGTTTTTTTATCTCTTAAAATAGCTAATTTATGTTCTATTAGCGGATGATTCAATTCAACTACGTTTTTCATTTTTTCCTCCTATTTCCTATTCTTTTTCTTTGATTTTGAAACTGGTTTATTCATTTCTTCTTTTATTGCGTTTAAGATGTCTTCTTTTAATTCCATTGTTAATTCTTCTTTAATGTCATGTTTTAATTTTTTAATATCTTTATTTAAATATTTAGAATTGTTGTCTTTTGGAAGAAGTGTTGCAATTGTTTCTTCTTTTTTTTCTGTTTTTAATGCTAAGTTTAAAATAATTCCTATAATTGATGCTAGACTCATTCCAGAAATCGTTAATGATAAATCACCACTAGTAATAGATATTATAGCTCCTCCTAATCCTAAAACTAGCATTGAAGATGCTACTATAACATTTTTTGGTTCTTCAAAATTTACTTGATTTTTGATTAGAACCTTTAAACCATTTACTGCGATAAATCCATATAATAAAAGTGACACTCCTCCTAACACAGCATTAGGTATTGTTGATACTAGCGCTGTAAATTTTCCTAAGAAACCAATTACTATAGCGATTATTGCTGCTAATCCTATTACTTTAACAGATGCTACTTTAGTCATACCAACTACCGAAGTATTTTCACCATATGTAGTATTAGCAGGTCCTCCTAAGAATCCAGCTACAAATGTTGCAATTCCGTCACCCATAAGTGTTCTTTCTAGACCTGGATCTTTTATTAAATCTTTACCAATGATATTTCCTAAAGATGTATGATCTCCAATATGCTCACATAGTGTTACTAGGGCTACTGGTGCGATAGTAATTAAAGCAGCTAAGTTTAAATCATAATCCTTAAATGGAATAATAAATTTTGGTATACTAAAGAAGCTGGCTTCTCCTACTGGTGAAAAATCAATCATTCCTAAACAAACTGCTACTATATAGCCTGATATAATTCCTACTAGGAAGGGAATAACCTTTAAGAATCCTTTAGCTCTTGTCATAACAATAGCTGTTACTAAGAAAGATACTAAAGATACTATTAAAACTTTAACATCAAAATTAGTTTCTGTTGATAATCCTATTTGGGAGATTGCTGATGGAGCAAGACCTAGACCGATTATCATGATCATTGGTCCTATAACCACGGGTGGAAGTATTTTTTCTAACCAATCTTTTCCAGCAAATTTAATAATTAAAGCAATAATGACATAAATAAGTCCAACTGCCATTATTCCGGTCATAGCTCCTGATATTCCACCCTTCAAATAAGCAGCAGCAATTGGTGTTATAAAAGCAAATGAACTGCCTAAATATACTGGAGATTTTCCCTTGGTACATAAGATATAAATTAAAGTACCAATTCCTGATGTTACTAAAGCTACAGGTATAGTTAAAACTGTTTCTCCCACAGCAGAATTAACTAATATTGGAACTAGTATTGTTGCTCCAAACATTGCAAATACATGTTGAATAGCAAGTATTAGTGATTTGCCAAATGGTGGCATTTCATTGACATCATAAGTCAACTTTTGTTCTTTCATTTTAAAACTCCTCTCTTTAAGGCATATAGGCTAAATTTGCTACAAAAAAAGAAGAGTAATAGATACTCTTCTTAAAATATAACAATTAAATTAAAAATAGAAATGAAAACAAAAGAGAAAGATAATTTTACCTTTGAATACTTTTGTGAAGTTGTCTTTTCTCTAAATCTTTTCATTGCCTATGACCTCTTCATTAAGAATAATATATTAATGATAAAAAATCAATAATTATTTTTAATTTATATAAAAATTATAATATTGTTAATATTTAAAATGGTGCCATTTACAAGAATCGAACTTGTAACTAATCCTTACCATGGATTTGTTATACCATTTAACTAAAACGGCATGGTGCCGATTAAGGGACTTGAACCTTTGACCTACTCATTACGAATGAGTTGCTCTACCAACTGAGCTAAATCGGCATAAATCAATTATACTAAAAAAAATAAAAAGAAGCTAGATATTTATAACTTCTTTTATTTTATTTAACTCTTCTAATTTTAAATTATATTTTTCTTTAGAAAACATGTTTTTTATAACAATTTCATTATTTTTAACTTCATCCTCACCTATGATAATTGTATATTTTATTTTTTCTTTGTTAGCAAAATCTAGACATTTTTTTAATTTTTTTTCTTTCAATTCTAATAAAACTTTTAAATTTAGTTGTCTCAATTGATTAGCGATTGAAAAACTAAAACTAAATGTCTCAATTGGTATGATATAAATATCTATGTTGCTGATGTTATTAAATTCTTCACGATCTTTTAATAATTCGTATAGTGATGTTAATCCAAAGCTAACTCCTACAGCTGGATATTCTTCTCCATCATTTATAAATTCAGTGATCATATTATCATATCTTCCACCACCACCTATTGATGAAGTTAATTTACCAGATTTATCGTATACTTCAAAAACGTTTCCTGTATAATATTCTTGTCCTCTAGCTAAGCTTGGTGTATAAGAACAATATTTATCAAATTTTTGTTTGCTTATTAATTTTTCTAGATTGTTTAGCTCTTTTAAACCTTTTTTTATTAATTTATTGGTGGAATTTTCCAATTCTTTAGTTATTTCTTTTAAGTTTAATTTAAAGTATTTTAATAGTTTTAATGCTGATTCTTGAGAAATTCCTAATTTTTCTAATTCTTTAATAAATTCATCTTTGGTTATTTTTTCTATTTTATCTATAATGGTAATTATTGTTGGAACTTTTTCTTTTTCTTCTACTAATTCTTCAACAATACCACGCATTAAATTTCTACTATTATATTTAATTGTAATAGGAATATTCATTTTATTAAATGCAGATATGTAAAGACTTAATAATTCTATTTCTATTTCCTGGCCAGACAATCCAACTACATCTACATCACACTGAGTGAATTCACGATCTCTACCAACTTTGACTGGACCATCTCTAAATACTTTAGCTATTTCATATCTTTTGAATGGCAATTTTATATTATTTTTGTTTAGTGCAATAAACTTAGCAAATGGTACTGTTAAGTCATATCGTAAACCTAATTTTCTTAATCCTTGATCAGATAATTGATATATTTCTTTTAAAATATCATTTTCTTCATCATATTTATCACTTAACATATCATAGTAATTTAATATTGGTGTTTCAATTGGCAAATAACCATATTGTTCAAATGTTTCTTTTAATATTCTATTAATATAATTTCTAACTTTTTGTTCTTTAGGTAAAAAGTCATAACACCCTTTTACATTTTTTATTTTCATAATAATCTCCTTTTCTAATTAATAAAAAAAACTATACATGTGCTTGTATAGTTTTAGTCTTTATATATAAACTAGATACAAGCACCACAAATAGCACTTGTACCTACAACAATTTTTTTAATGTCGTATTAACAAGTGCAGATTATTATGATGATGTTTTCTAGTAATTAATAAATTCATCTATAATCCTTCCTTTCGATAGTTGTATTATAAATCATTATTATATATCTGTCAAACAAAAAAAGAATGAATACTCATTCTTTTCTTTATTAGTTCTCTTCTGGTTCTGCATCTAAATCTTGGAAACATTGTTGAAGATGATTGTACTTTTCACCCACTTTAGCACCATCGGCTTCTTCTAGAACGTACCAACCATTTCTAAAAGTAATTTCGAATGCTTCTCTTTGTAATTTAGATATAGCATCAAATTGTTTCTTTAATGCTTTATATAATAAATCATTACTTGCTTCTGTTAAAGCAACTGCATAGTTTTTAGTCATATTTTTTAAATTTGATAAGATTAAATTACCAATATCTTTATCATTTAATTCAATACCTTTTGGTACTTCTACTTGAGGATTCATTATCTTACTCACTGCAGCCACCTCTTTCTAGAATGTCTAGAATGTCTTGCATATTATTGTTAAATAAAGTGCTAGCTTTATCTAAAATTTTGCAGACATCTTCAGCATTTGCAATACTCATGTGGTCTATAGCGCTTTTATAAGAACCATAATTCCAATTAAAAATATCTGTTAAATAGTCCAAATCTTTACCACTTATCATATCTGGAACATTTTCATATTTTATATTCATTTTTTTACCTCCCAATATTAGTATTAGGAAGTTTTATAAATATATACTAAAAAAAGAAATTATTTTACAATTTCTTTTTTTTTAAACATTTTTGGTGTTTTTGAAGGGAATCGAACCCTTATTACTTTCGTCGGAGGAAAGTATTTTATCCATTTAAACTACAAAAACATAGAGATATATAATTATCTCTTATTTTTCTACACATTCAGTACCAAAATTTTCAGCAAATTCTAACCAGTCTTTTAATAAGACTTTACCATTTTTAATTACAGATTGATCTGTATTTTCGATTGCTTTTAATTGATCCATGTCTACTTTATCATATTGAATAATTGTATCACTTAGAACATAGTCATCTGTTCTTGTTACTTCATTATCATAATATTTTAATTTTTTATAAGGTATAAATATATCTTTATAAGCTTTTTCATACGTATCTAGTATTGTTGAATCAGACGATATTATTTTTTCTGTAGAGTGCAATTTAGTGATATAACCAGATTTATAATCCACTTCATAATCTAGGTTAATTTCAGCATTTGTTGCTGTAGCTTTTCTGGTGCAAATTAGAGAACCTGTACTATTTTTAGTATCAGTTTTTGATGTAACTTCAGTTCCTGATTCAATCTTTTCACTACAACCAGTTAATAAGAAAATAATAGCTAAGAATAGAATAAAAATTTTATTGTTCTTCATTTTGCTTTGACTCCAATTCTTGTATCCTCTTTATTAATTTATTTTGATTAGATATTAATAATTCTATTCTTTCATCGATTTGTTCTAGAATAAGTTCACTTTTTAAATCAATGCGATAATCATTTTGATTTCGTAGACTATCTTTTTCAGCTTGTCTATTTTGACTCATCATAATTACTGGAGCTTGAAGAGCAGCTAAACATGATAATAATAAATTTAATAGAACAAAAGGAAATTCATCTATTGGCTTTTCTTTTAAAATAACTGTATTCAAAATTATCCAGAAAATTATGAATAACGTAAAACAAAAAATAAAAGTCCAACTACCTGCTATTGCACTAACCTTGTCAGCTACTCTATCACCAAAAGTCTTTTTTTCTTCTTGTTGTTTGTCAACATCAATAGATAGAGGTTGTTCAACAAGTAGATTTATTAATTCTTCTTCGTTTTGCTCTCCTAAATTTTCATTTTTTAATAACATTTTTACTAACTGCTTTTTAGAATATTTTCTTTCCATATATCATCACCATCTTCATTATAGCAAAATAAAAAAATTTAGTAAATTTATTAGATAAATTCTTTTATTTTACTTAAGTATTCTCTTTTTATATCAAAATCATTTGTTCCTAAAAAGCCATGTGTCGCATATTTAATATTTAAATAATTGGCATCTTCTAATTTACTAAAAAAGTCTTTTCCTTCATCTCTTAGTGGATCTAAATCACCTGTTATAATTAGTGTTTTCGGATAATTTTTATAATTACTATTTAAAATTGGACAAACATCTTCTCTTAAATAATTCTTTTTTTCTTTAGCATAGTTTCTCATATATTTTCTTAAGTTAGAAATAAATACTTTATTAGTATCAATAGATGTTTTGATAGATGAATACTTACTATTTTTATAATAATCTCCTGAAAGCAATGGATATAATAAAATTTCTTTATTTATACAATTACTATTATTTTTCAAAAGCCTAAATGTTATAGCAGAGATGAAGTTTCCTCCAGAAGAGTCACCCATTAAAGTAATATTTTTATTACTAATTCCACTGCTTTTTAGTTCTTTATATAAATATTCGATAATTTCTTGAATTTTATTTAAACTATTAGGATAACTTTTTTGAATGTCATAATAATCTATCGCAATAATTAATTTATCTAATTCTACAGCTAAATCACTGCATATTTTAGCGTATTTATCATGACATTTTGTTAAAACGCTATCTCCTGGTACATAAATTATTATTCCACTTATATCAGATACTTTTTTAGGATAAAACACTTGTACTGGTAACAAATTATCTTGAAAAACTATTTTATAACTAGAAATATTTTCTTTGGAAATTGAAGGACAAATAATATCTCTAACTGTTCTATATAATCGATACGTTGTTTGCGTATCGAAAACTTCTTTTTTGCTATTTATCATACTACCACCACTATTATAATAACATAAAAAAAAGTTTCTATTTTTGAAACTTCTTCTACTTTACACTATTTTTCATTATTTTTTTGAATTAATGTTCTTATCTCTTTTGCTAATTTCTTATTTACTTTTTCTAGATCTTCTTTTTGTGAAACTTTAAAAGGCTTTCCTATTCTGATGACTAAATCTTTACTTCTAAATTTATATTCTCCAGAAATACCAAATGGAACAATATAAGAATCTGTTTTTTGTGCCATTGATACTGCTCCATATTTTAATGGTAATAAGAAGTGTTCATTATAATCTTCTTTAGTTATAACTTTGTTAGTAACTAATTCTTGCAAATAATCATCAACACGATAAATATTTTGTATTGCATCTTTCTTATTTATTTTTTTAAGTTTTATTAATTCTTCCAAATAATTGATTTGAGAAGTTTTTGTGCATTTTATTTTTCCTTGAAAATCTTCAAATGATATTTTTTTATCAGTTAATTCAAAAAGTTCTTTAATTTTTTCTTCTTTTAGAGCATTTCTTGTTCCTTCTGGAAACAATCCTAAAGCCCAACCATTATTTAAAACTTGCATAGCAGCTGATTTAGCATCATCATCATGAATTTTTCTATTTACAGGTATACAGCCAACTAACTTAAAGAACCAAGCAAATTTACCATCTTTATGATTTTTATCAAAGTATTCACTTTTAGCCATGTAATGAATTGGTCTTTTGGTCGCTAAAATAATGGGACATTGATCCATAATATGTTTATGATTTCCTACAACAATAATTGAATCTTCTTTAGGAATATTTTCCTTTCCAATTACTTTAGGATTATAGTATAACTTAAATGCTAGTCCTAAAATAGGCTTTAGTATTCTAAAAGCATACATTTGCTCTTTTTTATTTGTTTTCATTTTTTTCCTTCTCTCTTGACAATTCTTTTGATACTATCTTCATTAATTTTTCATTTTCTTTTGTTAAATTTTCAGAAACTTTTTGTGGTTTTAGAAATTTAATATGAATTGTCTTTTTTAATAATTTATATTTACCTGTAATTATAAAAGGCACTAATTGGGCATTGCTATCGTAACTCATTTTTACAGCACCTATTTTAAAAGGCATAATAATATCTTTTGTTCTATTAATTGTTCCTTCTGGAAAAATACCAATTACTAAATTCTTTTTTAATGATTCTGTTGCAGTTTCTAATGCACTATGATCATGTATTTTTCTATTAACAGGAATCGCTCCTACTCCCTTAAGAATAGGCTTTGTTATTCCCTTAAATAACTCTATTTTAGCTAAGAAATGAATTTGTCTTTTGCTAACAGCTACTAACATTACTGGATCTAACCATTTAGTGTGATTGCCAGCTAAAACTACGGGGCCTTTCTTTGGAATATTTTCTAAGCCTTCGACTGTTGGGCGAAATAGTACATAAAATAAACCTTTAATTAGTGGTCTAACAATTTTATAAAATAATGTATCCATCATATCACCTTTAATAATTATAAATTAATTTAGATTTTTAGTAAAGAAACTAGTCATCTAAATTATTTAAAATAATAATGTTTCCTTGTATTTTTTCAGAAGAAATATTATTTAGTTCTAATTGTCTTTTAACTTCTCTTGCTACTCCACAGCTGCCATCCAATAAAGGGATATCTTTAAAATATGTATTTATTTCTTTTTTTATGTTAGGATAATGTGTACATCCTAAGACAATTGAATCAATATTTTTATGTTGATATTCTTGATAAATTTCTTCTAATATCTTCATAATTTTAGAATTGTTATTAGTTTCTATTGCATTTGCTAAACCATAGCATGGTACTAAATAAATTTCTTGATCTTCTTTTTTGTTATCACGAACTAGTTCTTCGGTACGTTCACTTTCAATTGTTGCTGGTGTTGCAAGTACTAAAGTATTTTTATAATTCTTATCACATGCTACTTTAATAGCTGGTACTGTTCCAACAAAAATTAACTCTGGAAAGAGAACTTTTAATCTTCGCATACATCTAGTGGTAGCTGTGTTACAAGCAATTACAATTAATTTGCAACCTCTATTTTTTAGATTAGCTACAATTTTTGATGTTATTTTCATTAATTCTTGATCAGATTTTTCTCCATATGGATTATTTTTACTATCTCCATAGTATATATAGTCATATTCTGGTAATAATGCAACTATTTCATTTAAAACATTTAATCCACCTTTTCCTGAATCAAATACTCCTATCATATTATCACTCTCTCTTAAGAAAATTATATCAAAAAAAAGAGTTATTTATAACTCTTAACTTTAGGCTTATTATTTTTTTCTTCTAATAATTGTTTTACTTTTTCTTGACTTTTTAGTGGTTTTATTGATTTGTGTTCATGAATAGTTTTAATAATATTAGTTAATTTATCTGAAAAATCTACAACATTTAACCATTCTTTTTCTTTATATTCTTCAGGGATATATGTAAGATTTGTAGTATAGACTTTATCGAATACTCCAGCTTTTTGTGCCCTATCTATTTTGTCAATTCCTTCAGTAAATAAAGAGAATGTGGCGACTAAAATAACCTCATTTGCACCTCTTTCCTTTAACATTCTACCAACATCTAAAACTGATCCACCTGATGCTATCATATCATCAACTACAATAATATTTTTGCCGGATACTTCTGGGCCCATATAAATATGATCAACTATTGGATTTTTACCATCTACTACTTTAGATAAATCTCTCCTTTTATAGAAAACTCCAGCATCAACACCTAATATATCAGTAAATAGTTTAGCCCTATCCATAGCTCCTTGATCTGGGCTAATTACTAATAAATTATCTGTGTTTTCATTTCTAATTATTTCTGTCAATATCTCGTTAGTTGGATAAAAGTTTTCAAATTGAAGAGTTGGAACAGCATTACAAACATTAGGGTCATGGCAGTCTACTGTTATTATCCTATTTACTCCTAAATTTTCTAATTCTCTTAGAGCTAAAGCGCAATCTAAACTTTCTTTAGCTTTTTTACGATGTTGACGAGATTCATATAATAGTGGCATAACTACTGTTAATTCTCTCGCTTGTCCACTCATAGCAGCTATTATCCTTTTGATATCCTGAAAATGATCATCTGGACTCATTCTATGATCTATACCTTGCATTTTATAAGTTATACCATAGTTACCAACATCTGATAAAATATAAATATCTTTTCCTCTTATAGTTCCAGATACATTTGCTTTTCCTTCACCATTACTGAATCTAAGAGTTTTAAAATCTACATTGACCTCACTTTTTCCTAACTTTTCAATTATCTTATCCCCAACTTCTTTGAAATTGTTCATTGCGATTACTTTTAAATCATCCATATTACTACTCCTATTCTTTAATTTTTATTTAACAAAAAAATGTTAAGCTATTTGCTCAACCTTTTATTTTCTTATTTGATTTTATATGATTTCCAATAATATCTTGGACATCGATAATAGTAACAAAAGCACTTTCATCCATTTCTTCAATAATTCTATTTAACTCATAAATTTCAATTCTAGTTAGAACACAATATAATACTTCTTTTTCACCACTAATTAATCCTTTTCCTTTAATAGTAGTGGTAGTTCTACCTAATCGTTTATATATTTCTTTAGATAAAGATGTTCCTCTTTCTGTAATAATTAAAGCAGCTTTTGCTTGCTCTAAACCTTCAGAAACAAAATCAATTACTTTAAATGTTATAACATATGTAAGCAAAGAGTACATTGCTCGATCAAAACCAAAAATGAATCCTGCTATTGTGTAAATTATTAAATTGCAAATTAAAACTACTTGTCCGACTGATAAAGATGTTTTTTTACTAATAACAATAGCTACACTTTCAGTACCATCAACGCATCCACCAAAGTGAATAACAATTCCTACTCCTAAACCTAACAAAACTCCACCAAAAACAGTTGCTAATAGCATTTCTTCTGTGAAAGGATTAAAGCCATTAAATAACGATAAGAATAATGAAAATAAAATCATAGAATATATGGTTCTAGCCAAGAAATTCTTTCCTAGATTTTTATATCCAATATAAACAAATGGAATATTTAATACTAATACTAAAATACTTAGTGGTATTTTAAATAATTTAGATAGGATAATACTGATACCAGTAACGCCTCCATCTAAAATGGTATTTGGTATTAAAAAGGTTTCTAAGGAAAGAGCCGCTATTAGACAACCAAAAGTAAGCATGATATAGGATAAAAATATTTTTATTTTTCTATTTTTTATTTTTGTCATATTCTCTTCTCCCCTACTACAATTAAGTATAAGGTAAATGTATTAATTTTGCAATTATAATAATAAAAGAATCTAGTTTATTTAGATTCTTTTGTTATTATAAATGACACACCTACCTTTTCATTTTTAATAGATATATCGTATTTCATTAATTTTAACGTTTTCTGGACGATTGCTAGGCCTAAGCCAAATTCTCCTTTGATACCTTTTCTAAAAGGAATAAATATACCCTCTAGTAAAGATTCTTCTATATTTTCACCATCATTATATAATATCAATTTGTTTTGTTTTGCAGTTATTTTTATTTTCGTTTTTGTATATCTCATAAAGTTACTTAAAAGATTATCAAAAATTGTTTCCCAATGTTCAACAGTTCCATAATATTTTGACTTTTTATCTACTTCGACTATAAAATCAATATTCTTATTATGATATTTGAATTTTTCTACTTCTGTATTTATAATGTTAGCCATATCCACTTGAACAAGTTCTGTTTTACTATCTTTTAAGTAATCAAGTTTATTTAAGTAAAGAAGTGAATGTACTTTTTTTTCTAATTTAGAGGTTTGTTCTTTTATTATCTTCAAAGCATCTTCTGGTTTTTCAACTTTATCATCGACAGCTTCAATATATGATTTTATTACAGTGAGAGGTGTTTTAAAATCATGTGAAATATTTTGATACATTTGATTACGATATTCTTCTTGGTGAATTAGAGAAAGTCGCATATCTTCTATAGCATAAGATAAGCTTCGCATTTCATCGTCCGTTTCAAAGTAAATGTTATGATTGAAATCTGGATTATCGATATTATCTATTTTTTGTTTTAATTTTTCTATCTTCCTAACAATTAATGATGACCATAATACTAACATTAGCCCTATTATTAAGAATGTTATGAAAACTATTGGAAAGATGGCACTTAGTATAGCAGTTTTTGTTCTATTAATATAGGAATCGTTTGATATTGCAATTTTTTTTATAGTTTCGTTCGTTAAGGTATAGTAGTAATAAGTTTTATGATTATATGTAAATTTTCCATATTTATCTTTTGATGTATAATCTATCAATTTTTTTAAATCTCGTATTTGAATAACACTATCTAGGTTATCGCTATAAACTATTTGATCTTCTATTACATATAAATATGCAATTTCAGTATTTAAAAGTTTTTGATCTATATTGCTATCAACATATTTTAAGGGCTCATTTAAATAACTATACAAGTTAGACTCTGCGACTGGTATTAACATTTTTGGAAGAATTATACCAAGACTTGTAAAAAGAAGTACAAAGGCTATCCCTATTAGCCATAGTAATTGAGAGCTTAATTTCGTTTTTCCAAGTATTTTCATGATAATCTATATCCAAAACCATAAATCGCAGTAATATTTATTTTAGGTAATTTTTTTCTAAGCCTTCTTATTAAATCATCTACTACCCTATCAGAGCCAAAATAGTCATTTCCCCAAACTGACTGAAGTATTTCTTCTCGTGTAAAACATTTGTCTTTATTTTTAACAAAGAGTACTAATAAATCGAATTCTAGAGTAGTTAGTTTTATATCATTATCTCTTTCAGAAACTTTGCGTTTATCTAAATCTATTTTATATATATCGTAGTTAATTATTTTATTATTTTCATCTTTATATACTCTTTTAATAATCTTATTAACACGAAGAACTAATTCTTTTGAGGAATAAGGTTTAGTAATGTAATCGTCACTTCCTAGTTCTAAACCTAATATTTTATCTAAATCTTGATCTCTAGCAGATGTAAATATTACTGGTACATTTTCATCATTAGCTCTAATTTCTTTAATAACATCATAACCAGATATTTCATCTTCTAGCATTATATCTAAAATCCATAAATCAACTTTATTTCCAATATATTTTATAGCTTCACTACCTTTAGTAAAACATATAACATTATATCCGGCCTTTTCTAGATAAGTTTTTATTAAATTAGATAGATTAATTTCATCTTCTACAAAACATACTGTATACATTTTTACCACCTATCAATAGTATATCATCTTTTATTTTTTTTCACTACTTATAGGCATCCCCCTCCTTTAATTCATAGGAATATTATTGATTATAATTAAATCAGTATTCGGTTATCCCTCCTCTTTCAATCTATTTATATATAAAACTATTAAATTAGTCATTTATTCTTTTATTTTTTCTTCTACCTTATTCTTATCTCCTCCTTTCATTTTCATCATACTAGTTAAATATAGAAAAATTATCAAAAGATTATGGGAAATTATGTGAAAAAAAAACACCTTTGTGGTGTTAATCAAATTTAAATGTTTCAAGTATTTTGATTATTTCTTCTTCTTGATAGTTATTAAAAGATATTTTATACATATTATTATTATTAAATAATATTACATCTATTTTAGAATCATCTATATTAACTATACCAGGTAAACCATTCAAATATTTAAAATTAGTTATTTCTAATTTTTCAATAAATTTATTGGATAAATAGGCAGTTTTTATTTGATAAATGAAATTTAGAATTGTGATTTTTTTATCTTTATTATCCATATAATATTTGATAAGATCTAGCTCGTCATTTATTTTAGAATATTTCATTAAATCTAAATAATCATAAGTATCTAGATATTCATCTTCATAACAAATGTTCTTAATTATATTATGGATTATATGAAAATCTATTTGTTTATTTATTGCTGAATCAGATATTTCGGTATAAGTATTTTGATCTTTGCTAATATCATATTTTGTATTATCTAAATAAAAAGATAGATTTTCTATTTCATTATTGTAATCTTTTTCTTTTGATAAAATATTAATATCAGGAAGATTATTAATATCTAAGTAATTGGTAATATAAAGATATTTCTCATAACTTTTAAATCCTATAAATAATAGAATAAAAATTAAGAAAAAAATTAGTTTTATAAATACATTTCTCACATTCGTCACCCTATTTTATAATCTATTTATATTATATCAAAAAAAAAGAAATACAGGTAGCTTATTTCTTTTTATTTTGAAGTTTTAAAGTTTTTTGTGGAGCATAATCAGTTAAAGCATTAATTTGGCCACAATTTTTTAGTTTCTGAAGGGCTTTATGTTCTATTTGTCTTATTCTTTCTCTAGTTACACCATATTTTTTTCCAACTTCTCCTAAGGTCATTACTTCTTGTCCAGAAAAGCCAAAACGAAGTTTTATTATGTTTTTTTCTTTTTCTGTTAAACATTTATCCATTAAGTCATTTAGGACTTCTTTTAATGAAGAATTAATAAGTTCTTCTTCTGGATTACCTTCATCTGCTGCTATATAATCAGATAATTCATTTTGTTGATTTGAACTAGAATCTTCTCTTTCATTAAAAGGAGAAATGTTTAAACTTATTTGTTTAGGATTTAAGGTATAAATTTCTTCTAATTGTTTTTCTGAAATATTAAGAGCTTTAGCGATTTCTTTATTAGTAGGCTCAATACCATTTTTTTGTAGTAAATAAGCTTTAATTCTTTTAATCTTATTCAATGTTTCACTAAAATGTACTGGCTTTCTAATAGTGTCTGATTGGTCTAAAAGGGCTCTGGTAATTGATTGTTTAATCCACCAAGTGGCATATGTTGAAAAGCGATTTTCTCTTGTTAAATCATATTTTTCAATTGCTTTCATTAAGCCAATATTTCCTTCTTGAATTAAGTCTAATAAATCTAGTCCTCTACCTTGATATTTCATAGCAATAGAAACAACTAATTTTAAATTACCTTCAATAAATTGTTCAGTAGCCTCTTGATCATTATTTTTTATTCTTATTAGTAATTTTCTTTGTTCATCTGGATCACTTAAAGTTTTTGTTAAATTGTTTAAATATAAAGCTGTAATATCATTATCTCTTGTTTCCATAATTAATTACCTCCATCAGTACACAAGCACTCGTTTTCACATTATACCACATTTTAAGAAAAAAGAAAAGAACTATTTTTCTAGTTCTTTAAGCTTTGTCAATGTTTCTTCAAATGTCGATACTTCTACTACTTTTATTTTTAAGTTTCTTTCTTTAACAATCTTCTGTACTTCTTTATAATTTTCTCCTGATGGAACTATAAATACATCTGCCCCTCCTTTAACGGCACCTAAAATTTTATATTTTACTCCACCTATTTCACCAACATTACCTTTTTCATCAATTGTTCCAGTACCAGCTATTGTTAAACCTTGTGTAATATCTTCTTTTACTAGTTGATTATATATAGAAAGAGCTGTCATTAGTCCGGCACTAGGACCAGATTCACCCTTTTTAAATTTAAGTTTTACTTTAGGATTAGTTTCATAAGAGTCTAGGTTTAATAAATAAACACCTATATAATTTTTACCATCTTCTTCAAATAATTTAGTGTTTATTTCTTGTTCTTTAGAGTTTCTCTTTATTTTTATAATAATATTTTCATTTGCTTTTTTTGTTTGAAGATATTTAGTATAGTCAAATTCATTAATATTTTTACCATCAATTTCAAGAATTTCATCTCCAACTTTTAAAGTACAGCCTTCATTATCATACATTTTTCCTACTACATATAGTTGAGATTTTATTAATTTTATTTCTTTTTTAGCTGCTTCAAAAGCTACTTTAGTAGCAAAGTTTGAAGCCTGAATTAAAGATAAATTATCTCTAAATGATATATCTTCGATAGTTTCTTCTTCGTCATATTTATAATACTCAATACTTTCTCTTTCCCAATCTGGCATAATGTAACTTAAAAAATAAGTTAATATAGTACCATTAGATTCTGTAACATAGCTTAAATTTAGACTTCCATTTGCTTGATAACCATCTTCTACATTTACTCTTGATTGAATATCACTGATGCCACCGCCAATAATAATATAATAATCTACTGGGAAATAGCATATCATTACTATTAGAAATAAAGATAATAAGTATTTATATTCAATAACAATAAGTTCTCTAATACTTTTTTTAGCATTTTTAAATACTTTTTTTAACATATTATTTCACCCTAATTAATTATAACAAAGAAATGGAGATTTATGAAAAAAAAATTAGTTCTTTCAATGTTAGTTATCTTACTACTTCTTATCTTTTTTAATTCTGATTATATAATAAAAAACATTATTGATTATACTAAACTATTTATTACTAATTTAGCTTTTTATACATTAATTATGTATGTTATTGCTAGTCTATTAGTTGATTATGACTTACTAGAAGTATTAAACCCTAAATCTTTTATTACTATAATGAGTATGCTTAGTGGATTTCCTAGTGGAGCTAAATATACTAAAGATCTAGTGGATAAAGGATATATTAATTCAGATGTTGCTAATTATTTAATAACTTATACACATTTTCCTAACCCTTTATTTATATTAGGTAGTGTTTCTCAAATTATTACAAAAGATTTAGCATTATATATTTTACTTTCTATATATATAGGAAATTTTATAACTAGTAGAATATTTAAAGTAAAAAGTGAAATTTTAAACATACAGAGAAATAATAATACTAATTTTTCGACCAGTTTAACAACTGCTTTAATGCAAGCATTTAAAACTATTATTATAATTTATGGTAATTGTATATTTTCCTTAATAATTGGACTTTTAATCATAAAAACATTTAATTTTAGGGGAATTTTATATTGCTTAACTTTTGGTGCTATAGATCTTACTAAAGGTATTTTTTCTACTATTTTACTTAATAATAAAAGAATAAGGGGTATTCTTATTCTTTTATTCATAAATCTAGCAAGTATAAGTATTCATGGACAAGTAAAACAAATTTTGAATAATACTAAAATTAGTTATAAAAATTTTGTTAAAGGAAGGATTGTTAGTTGTTTATTTTCTTTAGGAATATTTATAATTTTAAGTAATTAATTTTGATAATTTATTGGTGTTACAATGTTTATTGCATATTTTGTTGATAAGTCAACATGATAAAAACCAATAAATATTGTTAGTATGTTATTATTTACTGTAAAATTAACATTTGTAATTCGTAAATCTTGAATTTTTTGATCTGGCCTTTCTGTTTCACCTGCTTGTTTTTGTCTATAACCATATCCTAGAGAAGGAAATGGTGAAGATTCTATTAATCCACTTTTACATTGATTATAGTCTGTCATCACGCATGTTGAAGAATTTGGTTTTCCATAGTATATGTGAAATTCGTCATCATAATCCCTAATTGGTTCACTTGGTTCTTTAAAGTAATCATTAGTTAATTGACGACTAACTATTAATCGTCTTTTTTCATGATTTGCTAAATCAACATCCGCTACATAAATGTCAGCATTACCATTTTTGAATGTTTGAACGCTTGCTGATGTAACACCTATTTTAATAAAATCATCTTGAATTTCTTTTGTTACTAAATTTTTATAAGTGTTGATAGCTAATTTACTAGATTCCAAATGTCTTTTCATACTATAATTAGAAACTGTTGTAAATAATGATGATGAAATTAAAGCAATTAAGATAAAGCTTACTAATATTTCTACTGTAGTCATTCCTTTATTATTTAATTTAGATTTGGTTAATTTGATCATTATTTTTTCACCTCAATTGTAGAATATGTTCTAAAATCATTCTCATCATCTACTTCATATGCTGTTTGGTCCACAGTTCCTGATGCATCTTTATATCTTTGGGTATCAAATCTATGACGATAATATTCAATTATAATTCTATATTCTGCTCCGTTTAATGAGCCTACTTTGCTATACATAGGTAAATAACTTAAATAGTCTATTAATCCATCACTTATGATATTTTTATAAGCCGCCTCTTCTTTAGATGTTTTGAATTTAGTCTTTAAGTTATATGTTGGTGCATCAATTTTTACTAATCTATATCTTGTGATGAATATATGTGGTTGATTTCCTGATGAACAATCTTCAATTTTATCTTTAGTAGATTGATTATCGCAACTCACTTCAAGATTTATAAGCATTTGATTACACATGTTTTTCTTATAATTATCTGTAATATCATCACATTTGAATAATGTGAATCCTTTATTATCAATTTCGCTTATTTTAGCAGCTGTTAAATTATAATCATTACTTTGAATCATTCTTTTAAACCAATATGTTCCATATTTGGAATCAATGTCATCGAAATTTTCTCTTCTTTCATATTCACCCATCAATGGATAAAATTCTTGAAAAATAATGGTAAATATTGTAACTACAGCAACTGCAACTATTAATGTTTCAGCTAGAACAAAACCTTTATTGTTCCTTGGAAATATTTTTTTCATTTTTTATTTTATACCCTCCTTGCTATTCTCATATTTTTATTATATAATAAATTATAGTAAAATTCCATAGAAAGTAAACAAAAGGGGTTGAAATGATGGAACAACAAAATAAAGATAATTTCAAGGTGTCTTTTGATTTTGCAAAGACTCCAATTACACAAATAGCTGATTATATTATAATTGCAGCATCAAAATTAAATACGTCCGATATTCATTTTGATCCTCGTGAGAATGGAATGATGGTTCGTTTTCGTATTGATGGTGATTTGCAAGATTATTCTTTCATTCCAAAGGCATATGAAAGAAATCTTACTACTCGTTTAAAATTACTTGCTAATATGAATATTACTGAATCTCGTCTACCACAAGATGGGGCCATAAAAGGTACATTTGGTGATACATATCTAGATATGCGTGTTTCTTGTTTGCCTTTAAATGAAGGTGAAAAAATAGTTATTCGTATCTTAGATTATACTCGTTCATTGCAAGGTATTGATAGTTTAGGATTCCATCCGGATAATCTTAAAAAGTTAAAAAGAATGATGATGACACCTAATGGTATCATTCTAGTTACTGGTGCTACCGGTTCTGGTAAATCAACCACTACTTATTCTATTTTACAGGAGTTAAATACTCCTAATACTAATATAATAACTGTTGAAGACCCAATAGAAATGAATATCCAAGGTATTAACCAAGTTCAAGTTAATGCAGAAATTGGTATGACATTTGCTGCAGCTCTACGTTCTATCTTACGTCAAGACCCTAATGTTATTCTTATTGGTGAGATTCGTGATTCTGAAACTGCACAAATTGCTGTACGTTCCGCTATTACTGGACATTTAGTTTTATCTACTATCCACACTAATAACTCTTTATCTACTATCGAACGTTTATTGGATATGGATGTTGAACGATACTTGCTTTCTACTGCTTTAACTGGAATTATTTCTCAAAGATTAGCAAAAAGTATTTGTCCTCAATGTCGTTTTCAAAGAAAAACTACTCCTTATGAGCAAAAAATATTTAAAAACTTTTTAAAATTAGATGTTCAAACTATTTGGGATGCTAATCCTGATGGTTGCCCAAATTGTCGTAAAGGTTATAAAGGCCGAATTGCTATCCAAGAAGTTTTGGAACTTGATGATGAAATACGTTCAGCTTTAACAATTGAAGATTTAAAAAAAGATGATTTAAGAAAAATGGTTTATACCGATAAAACAATTACAATGCTTCAAGATGCTTTAATAAAATGTATTAATGGCGAGACAAGTTTCGAAGAAGTTTATCGTGTTATTGAAATGGAAAATGACGATGATGAGGATTATAAATCTGAATTAACTGCTGCCATTCATGAAGCTATAACATCTCCTGAAGCAATTCAAGAAGCTGTTGCTGCTGCTACTAATATTGATATGAGTCAGGCTACGGAAAATACAAAAGCTCAAGAAAGTTCTGCTGAGCAGCCTATTGAAGAAACTAATAATACCG
>CALVOV010000013.1 GCA_944350385.1 uncultured Bacilli bacterium | reverse complement strand
TATTATATCATATTTTTAATAAATTATCAAAAAAATAAATGTTTAAAAACATTTATTTAAGTTCATCTAAAATACTCTTTCCTATAGAAGGAAGTTCTACACCAAAGTTATCGGCAATTGTTGCTCCAATATTAGCAAAAGTATCAAAAGCTTCTAGTCGTCTTGGGCTTTTAAAATCTCTACTATAAATTATTACTGGAACATTTTCCCTTGTATGTTTGTTACCACTAAATGTTGGATCATTTCCATGATCTGCAGTAATTATTAATAAATCATCTAATTCAAGTTTATTTAAAATAATAGGTATTTCTACGTCTAACTCTTCAATCGCATTAGCATAGCCTTCTAAATCACGCATATGGCCATATTGATTATCAAAATCTGGTAAATTAACTACACATAAGCCAGTAAATTTCTTTTCCATAATATCAATAAGCTTGTTGATAGACTCTTGATTGTTGCTAGCTTTAATTATCTTATTAATTCCTTTTTTATTAAAAATATCATTAACTTTTCCAATACCTATAACGTTATAATTATTAGCACTTAATCTATCTAAAACGCTAGGAGATGGTGGATCCATTGCAAAATCTCTACGAGCATTATTTATTAATTTATATTTTCCTGAAGTACCAGCAAAAGGACGAGCAATTATACGACCAATACGCCAATTTTTTTCAATAGATATTTGAGTAATTTTTGAACAATATTCATGTAATGTTTCAATTGGAATACAATCCTCATGTGCTGCTATTTGTAAGTCTGAATCGGCCGAAGTATAAACAATAAGTGAACCATAACTAATTTGGCGATCACCCAACTCATTTATAATAGCATCTGAATTATTAGCACATTTATTTCCAATAACTCTACGTCCTGTTACTTTTTCTATCTCAGTAATAATATCGATACTAAATCCTTCATTAAATGTTTTAAATGGTAAGTCACACTTTATTCCTAGCATTTCATAATGTCCATTCAAACTATCTTTTCCAGCATTGATTGGTTTAGCAATAGTATAATAAGCATCAGTAGATTTATTTTCACTCATATTAATTGTATCTAAAAATCCGATGTTTTTTAAATTTGGTATGAATAAATCATAATTCTCAATAATATGTCCTAATGTATTAGCTCCAACATCTTGATAGTTAGCAGCATCAGCTGCTTCACCAACACCTAAAGAATCTAATACCATTAAAAAAATTCTTTTAAATTTCACTTAAAATCAAACTCCTTTACTAAGAATCTTTATGACTTCTTGGATGATATTTCTCATAATCTAATCTAACTTTATCATCACTAACTTTAGTATATATTTTTGTAGTAGAAATATCAGCATGACCTAACATCTCTTGAATACTACGTAAATCAGCGCCATGATTTATTAGATGAGTGGCAAAAGAATGTCTCAAAGTATGTGGAGAAATAGCAGTATTCAACCCCTTTTCCTTTAAAATAGATTTTAAATTTTTAAAAAAGCCCTGTCTAGTCATTCCTTTACCATGATTATTTAAAAATAATATATTGCAAGTTTTATCATGCTTTAATAGTTGACTTCTAATTTTAAGATATTCTTGCAAATAATAAATAGAATATTCTCCCAATGGAACAACTCTTTCCTTACTACCTTTTCCCATAACCCTAATTAGACAATTGGTGTAATCTATATCATCCAAAGTTAAATTAACTAGCTCACTAACTCTTAAGCCGGTTCCATACAACAATTCTAGCATAGCTTTATTACGATAGTCAAATGGCGTATTAAGCTGAATATCTAATAATTTATCAACATCATCAATACTTAAAGTTTTAGGTAAAGTCTTTCTTAACTTAGGCCTTTCAATAAATTCAGAAACATCATTTTTTACTATTTTTTCGCGAAACAAATATGAATGAAAATTCTTTATAACTGTTAAATTATGGGCAATAGTGGTAGCCTCCTCTACTCCATTTCTATCTTTTAAAAAATCTTTTATATGATAATCACATATATCTTCCACATTTTTTATCTTTAAACTATTTAAAAATTCTTTATAAACTTTTAAGTCATTCTTATAAGATTCTAATGTTTTGTCAGACAATCCTTTCTCAAAAAAACAATAATTTATAAACTCATTAATAGCATTTTCTATTAACATAATATCACCATTCTAATTATTTATTTTCTTTACTAGCCTTAATAAAAGATGCAAATAATGGATGAGGACGAGTTGGACGTGATTTAAATTCTGGATGAAATTGACAAGCAATAAAATGTTTTAATTGTGGTAATTCAATTATCTCTACTAAATTAGCTTTCTCATTAATACCAGAAAATACCATACCATGATCCTCTAGTATTTTACGATATTTATTATTAAATTCATACCTATGACGATGTCTTTCTAAAATTTTATCTTGTTTATAATATTTATAAGCCAAAGTATTTTCTTTTAAAGTACATTCATAATTACCAAGTCGCAATGTTCCACCAATATTTACCACACTCTTCTGATCAGCCATCAAATCTATTACTGGATCTTTAACTGTTGGATCAAACTCTGTAGATGATGCTTTTTCAATACCACAAACATCTCTAGCAAATTCTATTACTGCAAGTTGCATACCTAAACATATTCCCAAAAAAGGAATATCGTTTTCCCTAGCATACTTAATGGCTTTAATTTTTCCTTCAGTACCTCTTGTTCCGAATCCTCCTGGAACAATAATACCTTGTGTATTTTTTAATACACTATCTATATCTTGAATAGATTCCAATTCTTCTGAATCAACCCAATTAATATTTATTTTAACATTATATTTATATCCAGCATGTCTTAATGATTCTACCACTGATAAATAAGCATCATGCAATTCAACATACTTTCCAACTAAAGAGATCTCAACTGTTTCTTTTAAATTATCAATAGTATTAATTAATTTTTTCCAATAATCTAATTTAGCAGTTCTTTTTGGTAACTTGAATTGTTCAAGAATAATTTCATCTATCTTTTGTTCATAATATTTAAGTGGTATTTCATAAATATTTTTAACATCAACTGAATCAATGACATTTTTAATTGGTACGTTGCAAAAAAGGCTTATTTTTTCTTTGATATGAACACTTGTTTCATAAGGGGTACGACATACCAAGGCATCAGGCCTTATTCCCATATTTCTTAAATCCCTAACTGAATTTTGCGTTGGTTTTGTCTTTAATTCATTTGATCCATAAATATATGGTATTAATGTACAATGTACAAAAAAAGTATTTTCACTACCTTTTTCATATTGAATTTGCCTTAGAGATTCCAAAAAAGATTGACTTTCAATATCTCCAACAGTACCACCTATTTCCGTAATAACAATATCTGCATTACTGCTATTTCCTGCTTCATAAACTTTATTTTTAATTTCATTAGTAATATGTGGAACCATTTGAACGGTAGCACCTAAATAATCACCATGTCTTTCTTTATCTATTACTGATTTGTATATCTTACCACTAGTAATATTTGAAGTATAATTTAATTCCTCATCAATAAATCTTTCATAATGGCCTAAATCCAAATCAGTCTCACAACCATCATAAGTTACAAATACCTCACCATGTTGAATAGGATTCATCGTTCCAGGATCAACATTTATATAAGGGTCAAATTTTTGCATAAATACTTTATATCCTCTAGATTTCAATAAAAGAGCAATTGAAGAAGCTGTTATACCTTTGCCCAATCCAGATACAACACCTCCAGTTACAAATACATACTTTGCCATAAATACACCTCCAATAACAAATAAAAAAACTAGAGAGTTTTTCTCTAGTGCTCTTTTTAATTATAGCATCATCTATTTTTAGAGTAAATAATTTAAACTAATATTTTTATATGTTATAATATGTAACAGGTGATAAATATGAATAAACCTTTAGCGCAAAAATTAGCTCCTACTTCCCTAAAAGATGTTATAGGTCAAAGACATTTAATTGGTGATAATCAAATTTTAAGTAATTTAATAAAAAATAAAAAATTATTTTCAATGATTTTATATGGTAAACCAGGTATTGGAAAAACATCTATTGCTAATGCCATTGTTAATGATTTAGGAGTCAGATATCGTTTCTTAAATGCAACCAGCAATACTAAGAAAGATTTAGATATCGTTATAGAAGAAGCGAAAATGTATGATGGAATAGTTTTAGTTATGGATGAAATACATCGTCTAAATAAAGATAAACAAGACATTTTACTACCGCAATTAGAATCTGGATTAATTACTTTAATTGGAATGACTACTTCTAATCCATATCATTCAATTAATCCTGCTATTAGAAGTAGATGTCAATTATTTGAACTTAAAGAATTAGAAACAACTGATATTATGATAGGTCTTAAAAGAGCCATCAAACACCATGATTTAGAAGGAATTATTATTAGCGATAAAGAATTAGAGTTAATCGCAAAGCTATCAGGAAACGACCTTAGATATGCTTATAATTTATTGGAGATTGCTTACTACTCTACTGATGATAAAACAATAACAGAAGAAAAAATAAAAAAAATAAATAGTAAGCCAGTTTTCTTTTCTGATAAAAATGGAGATGGGCACTACGATGTTTTATCTGGCTTACAAAAGTCAATTCGTGGTAGTGATATTGATGCTGCTTTACATTATGCTGCCAGATTAGTAGCAGAAGAAGATTTGGATTCAATATTTAGAAGGCTATCCGTTATAGCTTATGAAGATATTGGTTTAGCAAATCCTGCCATTGGACCTAGACTAGATGCAGCTATTAATGCTGCTGAAAGGGTTGGCTTACCAGAAGCTAGAATTCCAATTGGAACCATTGTTGCCGAAATGGCCCTTTCTCCCAAAAGTAATACTGCCCATACAGCTTTCGATGCTGCTTTAGAAGATATTGAAAATGGAAATGTTGGGTCTATTCCTCCCCATATCAAAACAGATTCTCCAGAATATAAATACCCCCATGATTATAAAGGAGCATATGTTAAACAACAATATTTACCAGACAAACTGAAAAATAAAAAATATTATGTACCAAAAGATATTGGCTATGAAAAACAATTTAAAGAAATATATGAAAGATTAGAAAAAATAAAAAATAAATAGAGAATGTTTAAACATTCTCTTTTTCTATAATATTATCTTGTATTTCACAAATATATCTAATAGCTTTACTATCAGGGTATTCTTCTAAATATTTCTTAGTATCTAATAAAATTGTATCCTTTTTAACAAAATCTCGGTAATTTATTAGACTTTTAATGTCTTTTTCACTAATTAAATTATATAATTTTGTAGATTCATTAAAATAATTTTTTTCTTTAGTATATATATATTTATTTATTTCCATTAATTCTTTGATATTTTTACATTCACTTAATTTATTATTTCCTTCTTCATCTAATAAATCATCTAAGTATTCAATAATATAAGTTCCATAATTAGCATTAAATTTATTTAACTCACACTTTTTCCAATTTTTATAAAAGTATTTTAAAATATACAAAGATATTGTATGAGAAATAACTTCTTCAACCCAAGGTATTCTATCTTGCTTGTTATTGTGCATATTTATAAAACAATGTGTTATTTGATTAGATAGTTGATATATTGTCTTACACCAATATATATAACTTTTAACACTAATATTAATATAATCAAACTTAACTTTCTTATCAATATTTTTTGCTTCAAAATGAGGATATTTTAATTTATTTTTATAAATAAATTTTCTTTCATAATCAAAATCTAATTCTAACATCTCAAAATAATCTAAAATAGTTTCTTTAATGATAGTAATATCCAATAATTCTCTAACACTACATCTTTCTCTATTAGCTATTATAAAGTAACTATCATAGCACCTTTTTTTATACATACACAATCACCTCTTATTTAGTCCTTATTATATCATATAATTATAAAAAAAGAGAGAATTTTACTTATCTCTCTATATATTTAGTATAAATAGCTCTATTAAATTATTAGGGTCAGTATCTGTTGTTTTTATTTTTAAATCCATATTAGCCAATTGTTTCATTAATTCTAAAAGTTCTTTTTCAGTATAATATTTAGTTAATTCTTTAGTCTTTTTTACACGATAGGAATTTTTTTCTCCTAATATTTTAGCAATCTCATCAGCATTTAAGCTTCTTTTTTCTAATATTTTAACTTGATAAATTATCCTTATTTGACTAGCTAATAAACCAATAACTGAGAGCGGTTCTATATTGTAATTTAATAACTCAAAATATTTAGTTAATGCTTCTTTCTTATTTTTTTCAGCTAAACTTCGATTAAATGAAAACATCAATTCAGTTGAATCACCTAATTTTTCTACTACTAAAAGATCAATATCTTCTCTACATATTTCTTTTTCTTCTACTTTATAATTTTTTAATTTAATTATTTCATTTTCAATTTTAGCAATATCATTTAAACATTTACTAACTAAATATTCAATATTTTGAGAAGATATTTTATATCCTTTTAATTTTTCTTTAACAAACTTAACAGGATCTAAATGTACTTCAATAAACTTACAATTTTTTTTTAATTCTTTAGTTATTTTTAAAGTATTATTCCATTTAGTTGACCAAATAAATAATAGATTATCTGGATTGGGATTTTGTAAATATTTATATAAATGCTCTAAGCTTTTTTTATTTGAATCACTATTAAGATTTTCAAAACCAGTTATCAAAACTATTTTTTTATCTGATAAAAAACTATAAGTATCTAAATCTTCTAAAGGTGCATCAAGTTCTACTTCTGATAAGTCATAGCTACTTTTCGTCGCTTCTTGAAAATTATTTTCTTTGATGATTTTATCTATTTCATTTTCTATCTCAAATAATGAATCTCCTTCTAATATATAATTATTCTGCATCTCTTAAAGTACCCTCTACATATTGAATTATTTTATCAATATTATTAGAAACTTTACCTCCACCTTGGGCAAATGTAGCTGATCCACCACCATTACCTTCTGATTGATTAGACACACTCTTAACAATCATTCCAGCATTTACTTTACAACTTGATTTAGCTAGATAATTAACAGTTTTATCTTCTTTAATATTAGCAAAGAAAATAAACCCCTCATCCATTTCATTTATTAATGTATCAGCAATACTCTTTAATAAATTAATATCTTTATTATTAACACTCATAACAATACCAATTGTACCATTATAATCTTTTGTTTTTTCACGATAGATATCCAAATTCTCTAAAGTTTTCTTTTCTCTTAATTCAAAATATTTCTTTTCTAAATCTTTCACTTCTTGTTGAACATATTGAAGTTCATTTTTTACAAAAATTATATCTTTATAAGAATTAGGTTTATTATTATCAATATTAACATCAAAATCTAATTTTATTCCTTCATTACGAGCATCTTCTAAAATATTACGCGCTTTCATTAAAAGTTTAATTATTTCTTCGTGATATGGTTTAATTATTTCTAATAAAGTATCTTCAATTTTTTTACCAGTAACAGCTTCAATACGATAAGTATTACTTCCCTTAGATTCACACATAGATATAGCAAATTTTCCTATTTCTTTAGTATTAGCAACATGAGTTCCTCCACACAATTCCATAGATTTTCCAATCTTGACAACACGAACTACACTTCCATACTTTTCACCAAATAAAGCCATAGCCCCCATTTCTTTTGCCTTATCTAATGGCATAATTTCTGTTGAAACTATTATTTCCTTATCAATCATACCATTAACAAAATTTTCAACTTCTAATAATTTTTCATCAGTCATCTTTCCAGAATATGTAAAGTCAAATCTTAATTTATCTTCATCAACATAACTTCCTGCCTGTTTAATAGTATTAGAAACTATTTGTTGTAGCGCATATTGAAGCATATGCACACTTGAATGATTACATTCTATACGTTTTCTTTTATCTTTATCTAATACTTGTTCTACCTCATCACCAATGGAAATAACCCCATCTAACAATTTAACTTTAAGTATATTTTGTCCATTTGGACCTTTAAATGCATCGACTACACGAGCTTTAAAATTCTTGCCAATTAACATACCAGTATCAGCTACTTGTCCACCAGACTCAACATAAAAGATAGTTCTCTTTAATGCAATATAAGTATCATGATCACATTTATCAACTATACCATCTTTTGAGAAAATAGCATCTACATTACTTTTTAAGCGATATAGTCCATAAACAAATTGAGAATCATTCTTATAATTTAATAATACTTCATTTTGAGAAGCCATGCTTGTTTTTGTTTTAGCACCTTCCTTAGAAGCTGCTTTTTGTGACTCCATATATTTATCAAATTCTTCTTTAGATACTGTAAAGCTAATTTCTTGTAAATACTCTTCTGTTAATTCAAAAGGAAAACCATAAGTATCATATAATTTAAAAGCATCCTCACCACTAATTGTACCATCAGTTGACTTTTCCACTAATTCCTTTAATCTTTTTTCTCCAGCTTCAAGAGTTTTTAAGAATAGTTTTTCCTCTTCTAGAATTGTTGTTTCAATTTGTGGCCTTTTTTCTACTAAGTAAGGATAAGCATCTTTCATTGTAAAAATAACATCAGACACTAATTTATACATAAATGGGACTTCCATACCAATACCTTTTCCAAAACGGACACTACGACGTAATAGTCTTCGTAAAACATAGCCACGTCCTACATTTTCAAAAGCAGCTCCATCTGCTAAAGCAAAAGTAATTGCTCTAATGTGATCAGCAATAATTTTATATTCTTTTTGACCAACGTATTGAGCATCAGCTAATTCTTCGATATGTTTAATTATTGATTGGAATAAATCAGTTTCGAAATTAGAATCACAGTTTTGAAAAATACAACACCATCTCTCTAAACCAGCACCAGTATCGATATTTTTACTTGGTAATTCTTTATATTCATGTCTTGGAACACCAGGTTTTGAATTAAATTGACTAAAAACATTGTTCCAAATTTCTACAAATCTCTCTTGTTCATCATCTTTTTTAAACTTTTCCAAAGCTGTTCCATCTGGATCATATTTTTCCCCTCTATCAAAGAAAATTTCTGAATCTGGTCCGCATGGCCCTTCACCTATTTCCCAAAAGTTTTCTTCTAACGGAATAATATGATCAGGACTCATTCCTAATTCAATCCATTTATCCTTAGCATCCTCGTCTTCAGTATAAACAGTTACATATAACAAATCCTTATCAATACCAAAATATTCTTCAGAAGTTAACAATTCATAAGCATAAGTAATTGCTTCCTCTTTAAAATAATCTCCTATTGAAAAATTGCCCATCATTTCAAAGAAAGTCTGATGTCTCTTAGTAATTCCTACATTTTCAATATCATTAGTACGAATACATTTTTGAATATTACATAACCTTCTAGACTCAGGAACTTCAGTACCATCAAAATATTTTTTTAAAGGAGTAACACCAGCATTTATCCATAATAAACTATCATCGTTGATTGGAACTAATGGTGCACTATCAACTATTTTATGACCTTTCTTCTTAAAAAATTTAAACCATGTATTTCTAATATCATCATGACTCATATACTTCATATTATTCATCCTCCACTTCAAGTATTTCTTTTAATCTATTTAATTCATCTTCTTTATGACCATTATTCAAAATGTAATAATCAGCATAAGCTATTGGCCCGCCCTTAGCTAAATTTTCAATTTCACTAATATCACGATATTCAATATCAGCCCTTTTAAAAGGCCTTTCTGGTCTTTCAGCAACCCTTTTATACCTTAACTCTTTATCAACTACTACACATAACAATTTTAAATTCGGAAATCTTTCAATTAAATATGTATATTCATACCATGAATATAACCCATCTAAAACGACATTACTTGTTTTTAAAGCTTCTCTTATATCAGGCTCTAGGAATTTAGCATAGCATTCTCTACCATGCTTGCGACGCAATTCTTCGCGAAATTCTTTTTCACTTTTACCATCTGGTGTTCTTTCTATACCCGCTTCTTTCATCAACTTATAAGTAATGCCACCAAAATATAATTTTTTCCAATTATTATTTTCTAAGTATTCAGTAATAACACTCTTGCCACTACCACTCATACCTACTACGGCAATTAATTTATTCATAATATTTTGCCTCCTCTTCGTTTTTAGCAATAAAATGGGCTGTATTCTTTAGAGATTCTAAATTTTTATTTTCTAAGATATAGTCAAAATCTTCATAGTTGTTCATAGCTATTTCTGTTATATGTTTTCTTTCATCTTCAGTTAAATTATCATCATAATCATTTCTAAGTAGTTTTATTGAACAAACATTAGCATATTTTTCTTTGAAATAATTTATTTCTTCTGGAAATCTAACATCTGTAATTATAAAAGTATCAAAAAATTCTTCAAGTACTTGAATATCTTCATTTGTCCTATCTAGTAAAAATGTTTTTTTTCCTAATTTTTCTTTAATTATTTCTATTCCCATTTTTTGAAGAAATTCTCGAGGTTTATCATCGCTATTCGGATCCCAATCAAAATAATTAGCTGCATATTGATATAATGTCTGTGTTATCTGCATTACACAAGGTTTATAACCTAATTCTTTTAATTCTTCTCTTAAGTAATTACCAAATGTTGTTTTACCACATTTTGCTTTTCCAGCAATTAAATATACTTTCATTTTTCCTCCTTAAAACAAAGAAAAGACCATCATAGGAGAACTATAAGCTCGGTACCATCCTATTTTGGTCTTAATTAATGATAACGGTCATCCCGCAAGACTCATAAAGTAGCTTCCTAATACTATTATAGTTCTTTTCACCAACCAGAACCTCTCTAAAATACTTCATATTAGTACTCAGTTTTAATCTACATCTTATCTAATATATCTCTGTCTCTTATATTCTATCATTATATATAATTTTATTCAATGATTATTTTTATTAATTAATAATTATTGAAAATCAATAATATTAATCCAATTTCTAAGGAATTCTTGTTCTTCTTCTATACCCTTAGTTAATTGAGTTGCAGCAACAATTGGAATCCATCTTTGAATATACTCTTTAGCAATACCACTCTTCTCGCTAAAACGATTAAGATATTTTTCGGCCAAATCGTTCTTACCTTCCATTGAAAAAATTAAAAATGTTCTAGCAACATCAGCACTAGCATTTCCTTGAGTAACATGTGCCCAATCAATGATTGAAAATTTTCCATCTTTAGTAACAATGATATTGGTAGGATTAAAATCGCCATGACAAACCTTATTATGATTCTTCATGCCCTCTAGACGTTGTAATAATTCATATTTAATATGTTCTTCAATCAAATCAGTATCTTCTAGCTTACGTTTAAACTTTTCTTTTGTTCTAGTTAATAATGGCACACGACACTCATGAACACTCATTTGTAAGTCAATAAACTTCTCTAAATATTCATCTTCCTTATCCTTATTTTCGTCCATTAACTTATCTAATGGAACTCCCATTTCAAAATCAAAAATTAACGCCCATCTATTATTAATTTTCGTTACTTCTAACAATTTAGGAATATTTAAATTGGTACCTTCTTCTATTCTAGCTTGATTTAAAGCCTCATTAAAAACATCTGACTTTGGATGATTTTCTACAAATAATTTTATTTTTTTATCACCATCAATAATTACTTGTTTATTTTTTCTTTCTACTAGAACATTTTCTAAGTTATATTTCATTATTTTTCACCACCATAATAACATTTTTTGAACATTTCTTTTATCTCACTTACCAATGGATATCTAGGATTAGTTCCAGTACATTGATCATCAAAAGCTTTTTCACTCATATCATCAAGTGTTTTTAAAAAATCTTCTTCTTTAACACCATAATCTTTGATAGTATCTTTAATTTCAATAGTCTTTTTTAATTCATCTAACTTCTTAATTAAGTTAGTCAATTTTTCTTGATCATCTTTTCCTGAAATATTTAAAGCCTCAGCAATTTCTGCATATCTTCTTAACGTATTAGGATGATCGTATTGAGAGAAAGTACCCATCTTAGTTGGAACTTCACTAGCATTAAATTTAATAACTTCATCCAATAACAGAGCATTAGCAATTCCATGAGGAATATGATGAAAAGCGCCTAATTTATGAGCCATAGAATGACAAATTCCTAAAAAAGCATTAGCAAAAGCCATACCAGCCATAGTTGCTGCATTGGCCATCTTTTCTCTAGCTTCAACATCTCCACCATCTCTATAAGCTCTTGGTAAATATTTAAAAATATTCTTCAAAGCTTCAATAGCTAAACCATCAGTATAATCAGTTGCCATCATTGAAACATAGGCTTCAATTGCATGAACCACTGCATCATAACCACTAGCAGCAGTTAACGATTTAGGAGCATCCATCATCATGTCACAATCTACTATTGCCATTTTTGGTAATAATTCATAATCTGCTAACGGATATTTATTTCCTGATTCATCATCAGTAATTACAGCAAATGGTGTTACTTCTGAACCAGTTCCAGCAGAAGTTGGCACTGCAACAAAATAAGCTTTTTCACCCATTTTAGGGAAAGTATAGATTCTTTTCCTAATATCCATAAATCTCATTGCCATATCCATAAAATCAACTTCTGGATGTTCATACATTACCCACATTATCTTGGCAGCATCCATAGCTGATCCTCCACCTACAGCAATAATAACATCCGGTTTAAAATCATTCATCATTTTAGTACCTTCAATAGCACAACTTAAAGTTGGATCTGGTTGTACATTAAAGAAAGTAGTGTATTCAATATTCATTTCCGTTAATTTTTTTGTAATTTCTTTTGTATACCCATGTTCATAAAGAAAAGTATCTGTAACTATAAAAGCACGATGTTTATTAAGTGTATTTTTCAAATCTTCTAAAGCCACTGGAAGACATCCTTTTTTAATATAAACCTTTTCTGGGGCTCTAAACCAAAGCATATTCTCTCTCCTTTTAGCAACTGTTTTAATATTAATTAAATGTTTAACACCAACATTTTCTGAAACTGAGTTGTTTCCCCAACTACCACATCCTAATGTTAATGATGGAGTTAATTTGAAATTATATAAATCACCTATTCCACCCTGAGATGACGGAGTATTAACTAGTATTCGACACGTTTTCATTGTATTATAGAATTTTTCTAATTTTTTAGTTTCTTTTCTCTCATTTATATATAGTGATGAAGTATGACCTATTCCACCATTTCTAACCAACTTATCAGCAATTTTTACAGCTTCATCAAAATTTTTAACTTTAAAGAATCCAAGAACAGGAGAAAGTTTTTCCTTAGCAAACCCTTCATCCTTAATTTTTTCTACTTCACCAATTAATATTTTCGTATTTTCTGGTACTTTAATTTGGGCCATTTCAGCAATAGTAGTAGCCTTTTGTCCAACAATCTTAGCATTTAAAGCTCCATTAATAAACATAAGTTCACGAACTTTATCTTTTTCTTTATCATTTAAAAAATAGCAACCACGATTTTTAAATTCCTTAACAACTTCTTCATAAATGTTTTCTACAACAACAACGGTTTGCTCTGAAGCACAAATAAGTCCATTATCAAAGGTTTTAGAATGAATTATAGAATTTACTGCCAACTTTACATCAGCACTTTCATCTATAATAGCTGGAGTATTTCCTGCTCCAACTCCTATTGCAGGTTTTCCACTAGAATAAGCAGCGTTAACCATTCCCGGTCCACCAGTAGCTAAAATTAAATCAGTACTATTCATTAGCATATTTGTAAGTTCCAATGATGGCATATCAATCCAAGAAATAATATCTTTTGGAGCACCGGCTTTAACTGCTGCTTCTAAAACTATTTTAGCAGCAGCTATTGTTGAATTTTTAGCACGTGGATGTGGACTAATTATAATTCCATTTCTAGTTTTAAGAGCTATCAAAGTTTTAAAAATAACTGTCGAAGTTGGATTAGTAGTAGGAATTATTGCTGATATAACACCAATTGGTTCAGCAATTTTTTCAATACCATAAATAGTATCCTCCTCAATTACTCCACATGTCTTTTTATGTCTATATTTATTATAAATATATTCAGAGGCATAATGATTTTTAATAACTTTATCTTCCATTATACCCATTTTGGTTTCCTCATAAGCCATTTTAGCTAAAGGAATCCTAGCATCATTAGCCGCAATAGCAGCCATTTTAAATATATAATCTACTTGATCTTGAGAATATTTAGCAAATTTTTCTTGAGCTTCTCTAACTATTTCAATTGTATCAGCTAAAGATTTAGTATTATCTACTAACATATGATTATCCATTTTCATCCTCCTTCAAATCTTTAACTATATCTAAAGTAACATTATTAATTACTTTTTTCAATCATTATAAAGAAAAAATTGGATTTCTCCAATTTATTCTTCACTTATTACTTTTTCAGTAATATTTAATTTTTCATTTATAAACATGAATATAACCTTAAAACATGCAATTGTAGGAGTAGCAATTATCATACCAAGTATTCCGAAGAAATGTTGAAATAACAATAATCCAACCATAATAGTAACTGGATGTAATTTCATAGTATGTCCCATTATTAAAGGTTGATAGAAATTATTTTCTAATAATTGGACAACAACAATAGAAATAATTACACAGATTCCTACTATTGGTGACATTGTGAAGGCAACGATAACAGCAGGTATAGCACCAATATATGGTCCAAAATATGGTATAACATCAGTCAAGGCACAGAACAAAGCAAATAATAATGGAGCTTTTAATCCAGCTATTGTTAACCCGATACTTTGAGTTATAAAAACTAATGTCATAACTAATAATAATCCTTGAACATAACTTCTTAAAGAATCGTTTATTCTACTGCATAAATCTTGATAATTATCTCTCCAACTCATTGGAAGAAAACTATTTATCTTTTCATTTACCTTATCAAAATCAAATAAGAAGTAGAAACCAATCATCAAGCCCAAAACTACATTCAATCCTCCACTAATAATTACTTTACCAATACTAAATATTTTTTCAGGTAAATTAGTTGTAAAATCAATAGCAAAATTTTCAACAACTTTATAAAAATTATCTCCTATTTCTGCTGAATTAAGCACTGAATTATTAAATGTAGCAAAAATATTATCACTAAATACTTTTACATCTTCAATAACATCCGGCATAGTTTTAGCAAAATCAGTTATCTGATTCAATAATTGTGGAATCAATGCCCAAAATAATAAAATTAATAACAAAATGACTCCAACATAAACCAAAATACAAGATAATATTCTAGGAATCTTTTTACTCTGTAAAACATTTACTACTGGTGCACATAACCAAGCTAGAAAAAAGCCTATAAATATTGGTGATATTACACTTAATAGTTCACCAACATATTTTAAGATATGCCATTCTTTTATAAGATAAGTTGCTAATAAAATAAGACACACTATTGCCATAAAATAACCAATATTAATTAATTTACGACCAGTTCTTAAAATATCGTTTAAACTACTAACATCAATTTCTTTTTCTTGTCTTCTTTTAAACATTTTAATTCTCCCTTCTACTCATGATTATAACACTAATTATAGAAATAAACTATCATTTAATGTATAATTATTAAGAGGTGTTTATTTTGCGAACTATTACTGCTAATTTAACTTCTAAATATGAAATAAAAAATTCAAAATTTATTACTATTTTAATTAAAATAGATAATAATTTTAATTTAAAAAGAACTCTCAATCAAATAAAAGAAGAATATCCAAAAGCGACTCATTATTGCTATTGTTATAGAACTATAAATCTTCAAAAATCTAGTGATGATGGTGAACCAAGTGGTACTGCCGGTATTCCAATGTTAAATGTCTTAATAAAAGAAGATCTTATTAACATCTTAGCTGTTGTTGTCCGCTATTTTGGTGGTATAAAACTAGGAGCAGGTGGCTTAGTTAGAGCATATACAACTTCTCTTACTACAGCCCTAAAAATGGCAAATTTATGCACTTTAGAAGAAGGATATATTGTTCGTATATCTACTGACTATTCTATGCAAAAAGAACTAGATTATTTATTAAAAAATATCGAAATAATTAATAAAGATTATGGTAGTAACATCACCTATGATATTGCAATATCTAAGAATAAATTAAATTTACTAAATAACTATTCATATAAAATTATGAAAGAAGATTGGATAATAAAAAAGTAATCAACTAATTAAAGTTTTTAATCTCTTGATTACTTTTTTTTCTATTCTAGAAATATAAGATTGACTGATTCCTAACTTTTCAGCAACCTCTTTTTGAGTTAATTCTTCTTGTCCCATTAACCCATATCTCAAAATCATAATATCCCTATCACGAGGATTCAAATGTAAAACTTCATTCATCATAACCTTTCTATTATTTTCTTCCTCTATTCCTTTAGTAACTATATCAGCTTCTGTTCCTAAAACATCTTCCAAATGTAGTTCATTTCCTTCTGAATCATAAGATAATGAAGCATCAAAGCTAACCTCAGTCTTTAATTTCTTTATTTTTCTTAAATGCATCAATATCTCATTATCTATACACCTAGAAGCATAAGTTGCTAATTTGATATTTTTATCCCTTGAAAAAGTATTAATACCCTTAATTAACCCTATTGTACCAATACTAACTAAATCTTCTAAATCAACTCCAGTATTTTCGTATTTTTTTGCTAGAAAAACAACTAATCGTAAGTTATGTTCAATTAATTTATCCTTAGCTGTATAATCACCATCATCCTTTAAAGACACATAATAGTCTTCCATTTCTTTAGATAATGGTTCAGGTAATAAATCATTACTTCCAATAAAGAAAATATTTTTACGAAATAGATTTTTAATAAATTGTAATATTCTTAACATATAACCTCCACTAAATTATTTGGTAATATACAACGACATCCACATAAATTTAATTTATTATTACTAATTCCAATTAAATAATTATTATATTCTCTATTATTTATTATTAATTTATCAGGTATAAAACATCTGATAATACCAGTCGAATTTAAAGCGTTAAATGGAACTAAAATAGGTCTTTCTATAGCTATCTTATAATCAATTAAAATTACCCCTCTTTTCTTGTATGGATCTTTTAGACAGTTACCAGTATCGATTAATCCATAAGTCTTAATAATTTTATCATGATACATTATTTCCACTAAATACTTATTAGTATTACACCTTTTATTTTCTAAACTATCTTTTATAAATACATAGATAATTATCGGGCTTAAGATAATAAGTACTAAATAATTTAAGTAATATGCTCTATTAGTATAATCAAAGCTTAAATCCAGTAAATAAAAACTTCCTCCCAAAATAATACTAAGTATATAGAAATAAAAAGTATTTCTAAAAGTATTTCTAATACCAAAAGTAGTCCAAATCATTAAAATACTAATAAGTAATTTTAATAAAAATAATTCTAAATTATTCACCTGAAGAAATAAGATTAATATAGAAATATTTCCTATTAAAGTACCTAATAAAAAACGAGATATTTTTACTTGCTGTCTAACTACCTTACTAGTACCAATTAACAAAGTTAAGTCAAGAATATAATTAATTAAAAAATATAGATCAAGATAGACTTTCATTGCATCACCAATTATATATTATCAAGAAAAAAACGACTATTTTGTCGTTTTGTAGTTTATATTTTCTTTTTATGAATAAATATTTTTATTATATATGATAAGAATATTATCATTATGATAACAAAGGCCCATTTTAAAATAGTGTTCGGTAAACTATTAGTATACTTATCAATTATTCCGAAAATACTAGTTGGAATATATTTACCAATTAAAGCACTAACATCAGGTAATCCAATATTATTTTTAATAAATGTTAAAATTCTCAAAGTTAAATCAACAATTGCCATAAAAAATACAAAAGATGAAAATCTTTTAAAGAACATAACTACAACTAATATTAATACAATCAAAATAACTGCATCTATATACACACTACCAACTCCTATCTTTTACACTATAATTTTAATTCATATAGTAAAAAAAAACAAGTCTTTAAAAAATGAAAAAAGAGATTATTCAATCTCTTCTAACATAGTGGTTAAGAATATACCATATCCTTTGGAGGTATCATTTACTATAACATAATTTACTACACCAATCATCTTATCATTTTGCATTATCGGTGAACCACTCATACCTTGAACTACTCCACCTGTTTTTTCCAGTAAGCGTTGATCTGTTATTTCAAATAGAATATTTTTATTTTCACTATTTTTAAAAATATCAATAATTTCTATAGTAAATTCTTCAACTATATCATCATCAACTACTGTTCTAATTAAAGCATCACCTAAAGTAATTTCATCTGGTTGAGCAACACTTACGAACTCTTTGTCATCTATACTACCATTATAAGTACCATAAACACCAGTTGCCTCATTTTCAGTTATTGTTCCTACTATTTCACTTTTATCATAAGTAGCATTTTTTTCACCAGCTTGACCATCATAACTTTTGATAATATCATCAACGGTCGCATTATATATTTCTCCAGTACTTATTTCAAATTTCTGTAAAGTAGTAGATTCCATAATCTCATGTCCTAAGCCTCCAAATTTTCGGTCTTCAACTATGAAAGATAAAGTGCCTAAACCATTTATCTGATCCTTTACATACAATCCAGTTTTTAGAGTATTATCGTCATTTACCAAATTCATTTCAATTTCTTTTATTTTTTGTTTTCTAATTAAAGTGAATTTAATATTATTACCTCTAGTCTCATTAACTTCCTTCATCATTGAAGAAATATTATAAACTTTTGTATCATTTACTTTAATGATTGTATCACCAATCTTAAAACCACTATCTTTACCAATTTTCTTTCCATTAACTTCATAAAACCCTACAACAAGTACACCATTAGAATGAACTTCTATTCCAATAGTTTCTCCTCCAGGTATTACTCTATCATAAGCGTATACATAGATAGGACAAAGAATTATTAGTAATGATAACAAATATACTCTTAATTTTTTCATATTACCACCTATCTAGTATTTTTTCCCAAACTTAAAAAATTATACATACTCTACTTTACAAGTTTATTGACAATATATCTAAATTTAAGTATATTTATAATAGGATGGTGAATGATATGAGTGATATGAATGAAATGGATAAAGCACTTTATAACTCAATATTACGAAATAGTGTTAATGGAACAAAGCAAAGTGCTAAACCTTCTAAATACGTTAAAGTAAATAAACAAAAATTAAAGAAATCTATTATTGCTCTATGTTGTACTTGTGTAGTTTTTGGAGCAATTGCTGCTAATGGTGTTAAATTATTGGCTGAAAAAATTGGTGATAGTTTTGAATTATTTAATGCTACTAATGACTTTAAAATAGAAGCCATAGTAGACAATACTCATCGAACCAATGATATGCAAAATTATTGGTATGATTATGAAAAAATTGCTGATCACGTAAAAACTGATGAAGATGTTTACCTACTCTATCGAAATTTAGGTGAAGAACAAAGTAATAAAGTTTTACAATATACAGACAATAAAACTACTATTCAAGATTTTGTTGCCAGCCATAATTATAAAGATATTAATGATTGGTCTAAAACTGCAAATGAACAAATTTTATTAGGCAATGAAATAGCAGAAAAACAAAATGAATTAAATACCATGCAAGAAGAATATAATGCTCAAATAACACCTGTTACTGAGAATAATAATCAACTAGGAGGTGGCAAATAATATGAGAGAAGTTCCTGTTTATGTAATTGATGATAAAGAGTACTTTTTATTAAATAAAATAACTAAAAATTTAGATACTTACTTATATTTTTCAAATATTTCAGAAGGAAACGATTATATCATTCGTAAATTAAATCGTGACGATCCTGAAATAATGCTTCCTTTAGATGATGAAAACGAAGTTAAAAAAGCTATTTTGCTTCTAACTAATAGACAATTAGAAAACTAAAAGACCTTATGATAAGGTCTTTTTTTACATAAATTTATCTAAAATATCTTTTCCTCTAAGAGATCTTAACCAGTCATCTGGAATATCATTTTCTGTATAAATTATACCAGCCATACACCCCACTAATGATGAAGTGATATTTGTTTTACCACCTAAGTTGATTGCTCCTAAAATACTTTGAGAATAATTTTCACTATTTAATAATACATATAAAGCAGATTCTAACGAAGAAACAATATAACCATTAGTTACAATATTATCTATTGAAATATCTTTTAAGCTAGTTTTTAATATTCGACTATATAAATCCAAATACTCTTCTTCAAAATAAGAAAAATCACAACATTGAAGCATACTTAATGAGGCATATTTATCTTTTCCTCTTAAAAGAAATAATAAATACATTGTATATATATAACAACCTATAATATTAATTTCATGATTATGAGTAATTGACGTAATATCCTTTACTAATTCATACACATCGGTTTCTTTTAATTTATTTTGATAAGCATAATAAGCAACTGGATACATCATCAGTAAAGCCCCACTACCATTTTCGTTTAAATCAATATTACCACAACTATCTAAATCACTACCACTTTTATTTTTTTCTATTGCCTTTTTAGTTGTATTCCCTAAAGAAAATGTATCCTTTTCAATAGCATAAACATCATTATCTACATCAATAAGTCTATGCATTATTGATTGCTTATCTAAATATCCATGCTTTTCTAATGACTCTCTAACAGCTAATGTCAATTCTGTAGGAATACTCCATGTTCCTTTTAAACAATTATACTCTCCTCCGCCAACCATTTCTGTTATAGGATTAGTTAAAAGAATATCACGAGACATATTAATTACTGGTAATCCCATTGCATCACCAATAGCTAATCCAATTAGACCATCTTTAAATTTTTGCATACTAATCACCATTTTTAGTATAACAAATAAACTTTAATTTTATCAAGAAAAGTGTAAACTACTTCTTTTTATTGTATAATAATTTGTAAAGAGAGATGAATTATATGCTAATTTGTATTTGTGGATTACAAGGATCAGGTAAAACAACACTAGCTAAAAATTTAGTAAAAAAAATACCTAACAGTATTCATTTAGATGTTGATATGATTTCTCATCAAGTATTAACTATCAAAGAATGCAAAAACGAAATTGTTGATAATTTTGGTGACGTACTAACAAATAATGAAATAGATAGAAAAAAATTAGGTAACATTGTTTTTAATTCTGAAGCAAAAATGAATATTTTAACAAAATGCACTTGGAAATATATGGAAAAAATTATCGATGAATTTATTGAAAGAAACAAAAATTGTACTATTATATTAGATTGGTTATTACTAACAAAGACTAAGTACTTCAAAAAATCGAGTATTAAAATATTGTTAGATATTCCATATGAAGTAAGAATAAAAAGAGTACTCCTTAGAGAAAATATTACAAAAAAACGCTTTAACCTTCGTGATAATGCCGCACCTAGTTATAATAAAGAAGATTTCGATTATATTTTATCTGACAATAACAGTGAATCTATAGAAAGGATAATTAAAAGTATATGAAAAAAGTTTTATATCCAGGTAGTTTTGATCCAATTACCAAAGGACATATGAACATTATCAATCAAGCTTCTAGATTATTTGATGAAGTAATTATTGCAGTTATGAAAAACAATAATAAAAAAAGTTCTTTTTTTACTATTTCTGAAAGAGTAAAAATAATTCGTAAATTATATAAAGATAATCCAAATATTAAAGTAATAACAGGAGAAGGAGCTACCTGTGACATAGCATTAAAAAATGGTTGCTATTTCATTGTTCGTGGTCTTAGAAGTCTTTCTGACTACAACTATGAAGTAGAACTTAATCAATTCAATAAGGAAATTTCCAATAATCAAGTAAATACAATCTGCTTTTTTGCAGATCGTGAATACCAATTTACATCTTCTAGTGGAGTAAAAGAAGTTTACTCATTAAAAAAAGATATCTCACATTATGTAGACCCTTATGTATTAGATCAGATGAAGAAAAAAGATAAGTAGTTTTACTTATCTTCTTCTATTTTAAATTCTTCTAATTCACCATTCTTATTAACTAATTTAGTGATAGCCTCTTCAGCATTTTTTAATTTCTCATCACATATATTAGCTAATTTCATTGCTTCAGTAAATTGAACAATAGCATCATCTAGTGGTACCTCACCACTTTCTAGCTTTTTTACAATGCTCTCTAATTTTTCTAAATTTTCTTCAAAACTTACATTTTGTTCTTTTGACATACATATCCTCCTTCTATATTACCTTAGCTTCAACTTTTCCATCTTTTAACTCAATTTCTATTTTATCATCTCTTTGTAGCTCTCTAATACTAGTAATTACTTTCTCATTCATTCTAATAACCCCAAACCCTCTTTCAATAGTTTTTAAAGGACTCAATGGTTCTAACTTAGAAATAATATTTAATAACTTATTAGATTTTTTATCTAATATTTGATATGGATTTTGTAAAATGTAAGAACTCTTAATTAATAATAAGTTCTTTTCTTTTTGATTTAAGGTGTTTTTCATATTAAACTCTAGTCTATTTAATAATTCATTTATTTGTACTTTTCTATCTTTATACAAGCTTTCTGGATTAGTGAAAATATAACTAGACTTAATATCTGTTAACTTATTTTTATAAGTCATAATAGTATTTGTATAAGTGAATTTCAAGCGATCAAGAATACTTGAAAATAGCATCTCTTTAGTTTGATAAATACTCAATGGATTAATAAAGATATATTTATTTTTAATACTTTCTAATTGCTGCTTATCTTTACCAATAGTATTTTGAATAGCTTTATTTAATCTTATTTTTAATTGATTTAGATAATTATTAACATCATTTATTTGTGGTACAGCCATTTCTGCTGCTCCAGTTGGTGTTGGAGCACGTAAATCAGCTACAAAGTCAGCAATAGTAAAATCTATTTCATGACCTACTGCACTAATTACCGGGATAGAACAAGCAAATATTGCTCGTGCCACTATTTCTTCATTAAAAGGCCATAAATCTTCAATACTTCCTCCACCTCTACCAACAATTAGAGTATCCAAGTTATAATTTTCAGCCCTTTTAATTTGTTTAACAATATCTTCTTTTGCATCGTCGCCCTGAACTAATGATGGGAAGAGAATTATTTCACAAAGAGGCCATCTCCTTTTAATAGTAGAAATTATATCTTTTATAGCAGCCCCTGTTGGTGCTGTTACAACTCCAATCCTTTGCGGAATTTTTGGAATACTCTTTTTATAAATAGGATTAAATAATCCTTCATCAGCTAACTTCTTTTTTAATTGTTCAAAAGCAATATATAAATTTCCAACACCATCCTCTAGCATTTCATTTACATATATTTGATAGCCACCATTAGCTTCAAAAACACTTATTTTACCTGTTACTAATACCTTCATACCATCTTGAGGCATAAATTTGACATTCTTAGTTGCTGATGCAAACATAATAGCATTTATTCTACTTGTTTCATCTTTTAAAGTAAAATAAAAATGTCCTCGACTATGTGCTTTAAAATTTGATATTTCACCTTTTAAAAATACTTCTTGAAGATTAACATCATTATCTATTTTATACTTAATATATCGTGTAAGTTGTGATACTGTAATATATTTATCCTGCATATTACCTCCCTAAAAATAAAGAAATAAATACTATTGTAATTATTTCTCTTCTTCATGATATATCTTATCTAAAACACCATTTATCATCTTTGTTACTGCTTCATCCGAATATTTTTTAGATAATTCAATAGCTTCATTAATAGCAACTATACTAGGTACATCAGTATATATCAATTCATAAATTCCTAAAGAAATGATTGCTTGATCTACTTTATTTAAACGATCCATTGTCCAATCAGTTAAGTACTTATTAGCTAAATCATAAATTTCTTTTTTATTAGCAATTATTCCTTTAACACTATCCTCAACAAAGTCGTTTTTTATTTCTAATTGTTCCTTTATTAAATCATCAACATTATAATCTAAATTAGCTTCACTAAGTAAGTTTACTTGATAAATTATTTTCATAACTATTTCACGTAATTCACTTCTATTTTTCATTTCAATCACCTACTTTATTTTAACATAATAGTTTCTTTCTTGTATACTTTTCTTATTATTTTTTAGTTTTAGCTTCCTTATTCAAATCATATAAACAACTTAACGCTTCCATAGGTGTCATTTCTAATGGATTTAATTTCTTTATTTTTTCAATTAATGGATCTATTTTAGGCTCTGCTTCTTCCTCTGTTAATTCGAAAAGTGAAGTTTGTGTAAATGTTTCTTTCTTTACACTTTTCTTCTCATAAACACTTAAAATCTCATCAGCGCGATCAATTAAAGATTTAGGAAGATGAGCAAGACTTGCTACATGAATACCATAACTCTTATCTACTGCTCCATTTTTAACTTTATGCAAAAACGTAATATGTCCATTTTCTTCTATAGCAGATACATGAACATTTTTAAGATGTTTTAAATCTTTTTCCAAAACAGTTAATTCGTGATAATGTGTAGAAAACATTGTTTTAGCTTTAATCTTATCATGAATATATTCAAGAATAGCTTGAGCCAAACTCATACCATCATATGTAGCAGTTCCTCTACCTAACTCATCAAAAAGGATTAACGAATTCTCTGTTGCTTCACTAATAGCATAATTAGCTTCCTTCATTTCCACCATAAAAGTTGACTCTCCAGATACTAAATCATCACTAGCGCCTATACGTGTAAATATCTTATCAAATATTGGCATAGTACAGCTTTTGCATGGAACAAAGCAACCAATTTGAGCCATTATAACAGTTATAGCACATTGACGCATATAAGTTGATTTACCTGCCATATTAGGACCAGTTATTAAAAGAATATCTGTAGTTTTATCCATAATTATATCATTGGCTACATACTTATCTTTCATAACTTGTTCTACTACTGGATGACGGCAATCAATCATCTTAATACATCTTTCATTAGTTAATTCTGGACGAACAAATTTATAATTATCAGAAACGATTGAAAAAGACTGAAGCATATCTATCTCAGAAATTATTCTAGCTACTCTTTGTAACTTAGAAACATATCTCTTGACAACTTCACGAATGTCCATAAATAGTTTATATTCCAACGAAATAATTTTTTCTTCCGCACCCAAAATAATGTTTTCTTTTTCTTTTAATTCTTTAGTAATATATCTCTCACAATTAGCTAAAGTTTGTTTTCTTTCATAACCATATTCATCTTTGATCAAATTTATTTGTCCTTTAGAAACTTCAATAAAATATCCAAAAACTTTATTAAATCCAACTTTTAAATTTTTAATACCAGTACGTTCTCTTTCTTCTTTTTCAAGATTTAAAATAAAATCTTTAGAACCACTACTAACACTCTTTAGTTCATCAAGTGATTCATTATATCCAGCTTTTATCAATCTACCTTCATGTAAAGTAAAAGGAGCATCCTCATAAATAGACTTTTCTAATAATTCATATAAATCATCAAATGTTTCAATTTTTTTATCATATTTTAATTGATCTAGTATCTCCTTAATTTTCGGTAATGATTTGATAGAGCTTTTTAATTGTAATAAATCCTTAGCATTTAAATTACCATAAGTAATACGACCACATAATCTCTCTAAATCATAAACATTGCTTAATTCTTTAATTAAATCACCACGTAAAATAAACTCTGTGGAAAGTTTAGAAACTAAGTCATATCTTCTTTCAATAGCATTTCTATCTGTAAGTGGATTTTCAATATTCTGTTTTAAAAATCTAGAACCCATAGCTGTTTTACATTTATCTAATAGCCATAATAAACTATATTGTCTCTCCCTATTTCTCAAAGTTTCTACTAATTCAAGATTTTTTTTAGTATTAACATCAAATTCAAGATATTCACTACTTTTTATAACGTTAGCTTTTTGAAGATGATGCATATCTCCTTTTTTAGTATCAATTATATAAAATAATAAATGTTTTAGAGTCTTAACTAATCTAACATCTTCTATATTTTTATAAATATATTCATAGTTCTTATCTTCTAACTCATTCTTAGTAATAGTTACTAAAACATCGTGTTGTGTTCTTAAATTGTCAACTATTTCTCTATCAGTGTCATCATTTACTATTACTTCTCTAAAATTATGTCTTGTTATTTCTTTGATAGCCTTATCCTTTTCTCCTTCAATTAGTAAACAATTTACTTCACCCGTTGAAATATCAATATAACTAATTCCAAAACAATAAGAAAAAGAATATATATTAGCAATGAAATTATTATTTTTACTATCAATATTAGAATCTATTCTAGTTCCTTTAGTAACAACTTGAATTACATCTCGTTTAACCATTCCTTTTACTTCTTTAGGATCTTCTAATTGTTCACAAATAGCAACTTTATAACCTCTATCAATTAAATCATCCACATAAGAAGCATAAGCATGATGAGGAATTCCACACATTGGAACACGCTCATCCAAACCAGCTTGTTTACCTGTTAAAGTTAATTCTAATAATCTAGACACTAAAATAGCATCATCAAAAAACATTTCATAAAAATCACCAAGTCTAAAAAAAACAATGCTGTCTTCATATTGATCTTTTATATCCATATATTGTTGCATCATGGGACTTAATTTTGTTCTATCTACTTCACTACGTTTCACTTCTATCACCACATTTGTTATTATAGCAAACTTTTGCACATAAAAAAAAGAAAACTTATAGTTTTCTAATTATTTTATTAATCTTTTACAGCTATTTAAATTATTTCTTCTTCAGAAGTATCTTTTTTAATAAATTTATTAATGCTATTAGACAATGTTTCTTTATTGAATGGCTTAGATACATATTCATCAAAGCCATCCTGAAGATACTTCTCACGTGCTCCATTCATGGCATCTGCTGTAAGTGCAACAACTGGAGTATTAAAACCACTTTTTTCCTTTAATCTTTTCATTGTCTCTACTCCATTCATTTCAGGCATCATAATATCCATAAATATTAGTGAATATTTCTTTCTTTCAACCATTTCCAAACATTCTTTACCACTATTTGCCATATCAACTAAATATCCTAAATCTTTTAGCATTTTAAAAGCGACTTTCAAATTAATCTTATTATCATCAACTACTAATAAAATGGCACTTGAATTATCTATTGAAGTTAAATTGCTAGAAACAGGAACGACTTTTATATCTTCTCTCATTACGATTTTTTGTGGTAATGTTACTATAAATGTTGAACCCTGACCTAAAGCGCTTTCTACAGAAATTTTACCATTAAGTAACTCTACTAAAGATAAAGTAATAGAAAGTCCTAAACCAATTCCTTGAATATCAGTGTCTTTATCTTGCTCTAAACGATTAAATTTAATAAATAATACTGATTTTTGTTCGTCGGATATACCACGACCTGTATCTTTTACTGAAATAATTAAATCACATTTATCTTTATTATTACTACATGAAACATCAAAGTAAATAGATCCTCTATCTGTATACTTTACTGCATTAGTAAGTAAATTAGTTATTATTCTTTTTATCTTTTCTTTATCTCCATTAAGAATTGATGGTAAATCAGAAGAAAAATTTGTCTTAAGTTCCAAAGACTTTTCCTCAACTCTTAATTTAATTAACCTTGTCAATTCTTCAAATATTTTTAGTGGATTATAATTAACATTAGTAATATCTAGTTTACCAGCTTCAATTTTATTTATATCCAAAATTGTATTTACTAATTCCAATAAATTTTGAGAAGATACAATTATATCCTTAACATCATGATGAATATCCTCTACATCATTATTATTTTCAATAACTTCAGATAATCCTAAAATAGCATTAAGTGGTGTACGAAGTTCATGAGACATACTACTCAAAAAGTCGCTTTTAGCACGATTAGCTTTTTCGGCCTCGTTTTTAGCTAATTCTAATTCATTAATTAACTTGATATCAGGATTTTCAATTGTATGATACATTAAATAACTAGTTAAAGTACTTGACAAAGAAAAAGCACAAATAGTCCTATTACTTAAATAAATAATAAATATAACCAATTCATATATTGCAAAAATAACTATTGGTGTAGATTTTTTTACTGAAATATTTTTTCTTCCTATAATTGATGAAGCGATTCCTATGAAAATCATCACGACAACAATAAAAACAATAAATATATATATGTCACCTATAGCATATAACATAACTCCATTTTCTCCCCATTCAAAATCTAAAGGTAAGAAAAATTGAATAAAACTTAAGACACCAGCAACAATAATAGGATGAATACTTATCTTATTATTTTTTCTTAAATATTTTTCAACTAGTGGAGCATTAGAATTAGTAACAATGACAACATAGTATGTTAAAAAAACTAACCAAAATATTAAAAAGGTTAAAAACACCTTCTGCATTATCTCAACTATTAGTGGATAGTCCTTAAGGTAATAACAAGATAACCAAAATATTAAATCAGAAATTGTTATAAAAAGACTCAAAAATAAAATTACTCTATATATCTTATTTTCTAGATTTGGCATATTTTTTTTAGAAAAATAAATTGCCATTAAAAATGTTAGAAAAGTAACACCAATAATAGTCAAAGTAACATTAACTACATTCATACTATCCCTCTATTCTTATTTAATTCTAACATTTTTTTAATTTTCTGTAAATTAGTATATTTTATTTTTAATTTATGAATGCTATAATTATCAATGATAGGAGGTTTACATATGTTTGATATAAATTATAAAGATAAAATATGTGTAGTTACAGGAAGTGCTTCAGGTATTGGTCTTGCAACTGTCAAAATGCTAGTTGAATTAGGAGCTAAAGTTTATGCTCTAGATGTTAATGAAACAAAAGTAGAAGGAATAGAAGCATCAATAATTACTGATTTAAGTAATAAAGATTCTATTGATCAAGCTTTTAATCAAATTCCATACAAAGTGGATTCATTTTTTGGAGTAGCAGGACTTAGTGGCGCTAAAACTAATTACTATACTACTTTTACGGTTAATTTTATCGCTAACAAATATATAACAGAAGAATACTTAAGTAAAAGAATGATCAAAGGTTGCAGTATTGCCTATGTTACTTCAACGGGTGGCTCAAATTGGCAAAAGTACAAGAAAGAATATTTAAAATTCATTAATACAAATACTTGGGAAGAAGCAATTGAAGTATTACATAAACAAGCTAAACCAGATACTCTAGGTATGATGGCCTACCCATTATCAAAAAGGGCTATGAATTATTATACTAATAAAGCTGCTATTGATTTTGGTAGTCGTGGCATTCGTGTCAATGCAATATTACCAGGAAGTACTGATACTGGAATGAAAAAAGAATTCGAAGTAGAAGCTGGTGGCGAAAAAGAACTTATTTCACACACTGGCGTTATTCAAAGATTAGCTACTCCAGAAGAAATGGCTGCACCACTTATTTTCCTTAATAGTTCAATGGCAGGATTTATTTCTGGTGTAACATTAGTTTGTGATTATGCTTCAACTTCAATGATTGAATTAGGTTTACGAAAAGATCAAATGAATGTCCCTGTTGGCTTAAAATTATACAATACTAAATTCATGCAAAAGCAATTTGCAAAACAACTAGAACCATTAAATAACGAAAAAAAATAACATTTATCTGTTATTTTTTTTATCTATGAAATCCTTTATTAAAAGCATCTTTATCATTATCTTGATA
>CALVOV010000012.1 GCA_944350385.1 uncultured Bacilli bacterium | reverse complement strand
ACAAAATTTTCATCCTGCTTGTTTAGAATATTTTTCCAAATATATTATTAAGAATAATGAAATAGTTAAACCTATCTCTACTAATTGTATTGATGGGGTAATTAGTTTTTATTGTGGTAATAAAAAATTATTTCAAATCGAAAAGAAATTATATGATAAGATGAATTCTAATAATTCAGCTTTGAGAAGTTCTTTATATCCTTTTGATCAGGATGATGGTTCTACTTATGAAATAAAAAGTAATAATTTTATATTGGGTACTAATGGTTTATATGAATTTGATAAAAATAACAAAAATAAATATAAATATATTACTTTTAACGGAAATAAAATTTATTATGAGGCTTTTATTGATAAAGAAAGGGGAACAATAAAAAAGAATTATTTTGATAAAAATGGTGATATTTCTTCTAGTTATTTTTACACATTTAAATCTAAGAATAAAATTGATGAAAATACTATTTCGGCTTTAAATAAAATAATTAAATTTTTACATGATGAATTTCCTAAATTACATTCTTATGAATATAATAGAGCTTTAGCTGATTTAATGGATCAATATTATTATGATTGTACTTTAATTGATAAAAAGGATAAATATAAAGATTTACATATTATTAATAATTCATATGCAGTTATAGATAATGCTGAGGAAGGGTTAATAACAGGTTTATCTATTAAGGGAGTTAATAATCATAATAAAGAAGAGTACTTAGCTATTAGTCATCCTACTAATAAGGATACTAAACTTTTATGTGTAACAGATTTTGTTAATGGCTCTAAAGTAGAGCAATATCTAACCAAATATATCACTTTAGACATGAAAAGTTGGTTCAATCATTTGAATGCAAATGAATTATCAAACGAAAATAAATTAATTTTATCTCTAGGAAATAAAATTTTAGAAATAAATCGTTTTATTAATGAAGAGCTTTCTTCTATAAATAAAAATGTTAATATAGGTTCTACTTTAGGTTTAGCTTTAATAACTAAAGATAATACATATTTTTTGAATTATGGTGATACTCGTGCTTATGTAGTTAAAGATTCAAATTTTTTCTCATTAACAAGAAATAATACTATAGTTTGGAATTTATTTAAAAATAGAGAAATGTGTGCTAGTGAGATAAGAAATTATAAAAGAGGTTCACTTTCAAAAAATTATGTTGGTAGTATAGAAAATTATCATTATTTTCCTGAGGTATATAAAATAATTAATAATGATTATGATCAACTTTATATCTTTAGTGATGGTGTTACTGATAGTTTATCTGATAAAACTATGTCTATAATTTTAGATGTTAACAAAGATAGTGAGTCTTTAAGAGAGATAACTATGCAAGCTTATAAGAATTTAAAAACTTCTGATGATGTAACTGGTTGTTGCTATATAAAAAGAAAAAAATAGAAATAAACATTCTGAAATGGAATGTTTTTTTTATTAATAAAGTGATATATTAAAATAAAAATATGCTGTATAATATAAGAAATATATTAATTATAAAAAAGTAGATAAATATATTAAGAAGCACTAAATTTTCATAAAGAGAAAAGACTAAGTTATAAATTATTCTAGTAGAGTGTTTTTTTTTATGTTATACTTTCTTTAGGAGAGTTGAAGATAATGAAAAATTATTTAAAAAAGTTTATAAATGATTTTAATGATATTAATGAATATTATAGCTTTTTAGTTGAGAAGACAAAGAATAAAGAATATGTTGGTATAACTAATGAGTGGTTGATAGATAATTTTTATATCGTTGTTGAACATAAAACAAATTTTATTCAAGATAAGAAAAGTATTAAGAAAAGAATTAAGATGATCGATAATATTTATTTTGTAATTAGAGATATTGTCGTTAGAAATAATTATAATGTTAATTTAAAGATTCTATCTGAAGAATTAAAAAAATATCAGAAGGAAAATAACAAGTATTTATCTTATTTAGAAATAGAAAGTATTAAAGATGTTTTGTTATTTATTTATATAGATAAGTTAAATCAAATATGTTCTGAAGAATCTAAGAAACTTATTGATAAGGCTAAGATACTTTCTATTATTAGAGAAAGGCAAGATAAAGATATTGAATTACATCATTTTATAAGAGAAGATTTTATTGCTGAGGATAATTATAATTATTTATTTGAACTTAATTTTGAATTGAAAGAATTAGGTAGTAAAAGTAATAAAATATTCAAACAATTAAATGAATTTTTAGAGAAAAAGAATATTAGTTTAAAACAACTTATTAATGAAGAATATCAAAGAAAAATAGATAATGATATTTTAATTTCTAATATTTTTGGTGATTTAAAAGAATTTTTTGAAATATCTGTTGAAGATTTATTTGAAAAAATTAGTAAAACTGAAAAAATATTAATGGCTGATGCTATATATGATTCAATGACTGTGGAATCTAAGGATTTATATAGAAAAAGATTATTAAAAATAGCTCGTCAAAGACATCTTTCTGAATTAGATTGTTTAAATGAGATGATTGATAATTCTGATAGTACTGAATATCATATTGGATATCAGTTATTTAAGAGAAAAAATTCTTCTTTTAAAGTATTATTATATATTTTAACAATTTTATTGTTTAGTATTTTAGGAAGTTATTTCTTGTCAAATTTCTTTATTAAATGGAGAATATTAGGATTTATTATATTACTTATTCCCGTTAGTCAATTATTTGTACAAATATTTAATCATTTATTAGTAAGATTTGTACCTACTAAGGTTTTACCTAAGTTAGATTTTTCTAAAGGTATACCTAAAGAGTCTACAACTATGGTTGTTATTCCTACAATTATTTCCAGTAAAGAAAAGATTAAAAATATGTTTGATATTCTTGAATCTTTTTACATTATTAATAAGACAAATAATTTATATTTTACATTATTAGGAGATGTTAAAGCTTCTAATACAGAAATTTGTGATTATGATAGTGAGATTTCTGAATATGGTAGAGAGTATGCTGAAAAGTTAAATCAAAAATATAAGAAAGATATTTTTTATTTCATTTATAGAAAAAGAATTTGGAATGAAGGGGAAAATCAATATTTAGGTTTTGAAAGAAAAAGAGGGGCATTAATTCAGTTTAATAAAATTCTATTGAAACAAATGGATAAAGTTACTGAAGAAAAGTTTTTCAATGTAAATACTCTTCATAATCATAACTTAGATATTAAATATGTTATTACTTTAGATACTGACACACGTTTTGTTTTAAATTCAATATTAAATTTAGTAGGTTGTATGTCTCACCCTTTAAATAAACCTATTTTAAATAAAGATAAAACTAAAGTTATTAGTGGATATGCTTTGATGCAACCTAGAGTAAGTGTTGATATTGAAGCTACAAACAAGAGTTTGTATAGTCAAATCTTTGCTGGTATAGGTGGTTTTGATACTTATTCAGCAGTAGTTCCTAATGTATATCAAGATTGTTTTGGTGAAGGAAGTTTTGTTGGCAAAGGTATTTATGATTTAAAAATTTTTGATCAGGTCTTAGCTGAAACATTTCCAGATAATTTAATTTTGTCTCATGATTTATTAGAGGGAAATTATTTAAGATGTGGCTACGTATCTGATATTGAATTAATTGATGATTTTCCTTCTAAATTTTTAACTGATATAACTAGGCATCATCGATGGGCTAGAGGTGATGTACAAATTATTAGTTGGCTTTTTAATAAAGTTAGAAATAGAGCTGGTAAAAAAATTGACAATCCAATTAATTTATTAGGAAAATATAAAATTTTTGATAATATTGTTCGAATGTTTTTATATCCTGCTTTATTATTAATATTAGTTTTGTCTTTGTTATGCGGAGTAGTTTCTCCTATTTGGTGGTTCGGTTTTGTAGTTTTAGAAATTGCTGTTCCAATTATTTTCTATATAAAGAGTAAAATTAATACTAAGAATAAGGATAAAACTACTATTTACTATAAGAATTTATTCTTTGGTGGAAAGAGTTTAGTTGCTAGATGTTATATAGTTTTTTGTACTATTCCTTTTTATACTAAGTTATACATGGATGCATTTTTTAGAACTATGTATCGCTTATTAATTAGTCATAAAAATTTATTAAATTGGATTACTGCTGAAGAGGTTGAAAATACTGTTCGCGGTGATTTAAAGAGTTATTTTAGAAATTTTGTACCAAATTTAATTGCAGTTGTTTTATTAGTTATATATGGTTTAATTGCTCATAATTATATATCTTTAGTTTTAGCAGTTTGTTTTTTAACTGCACCTTTCGTTTTATATTTTGTTAGTAAAGACATTGATTATGATAGAATTGAGTTTTCAGATAAGAAAGTTGATGATATTAAGGAGATTGCTTTAGAAACTTGGAAATATTTTGAGGAAAATTTAACTCCAGAAAATAATTATTTAATTCCTGATAATTATCAAGAAAATAGAGAACAAAAGTTAGATACAAGAACATCTCCTACTGCTATTGGTTTTTCACTTACTAGTATTGTTGGTGCTTATGAACTTGAATTTATTGATAAAGATAAAGCTATCGAATTAATCAGCAATGTTTTAAATAGTGTTGATGATTTAGAAAAATGGTTTGGTCATTTATATAATTGGTATGATATTAAAACTAAAAGGGTTCTAGCTTCTAGATTTATTTCTTCTGTTGATTCAGGAAATTTTGTTGCTAGTGTTATTGTTGTAAGAGAGTTTTTAACACAATTTGATGAAGACAAGTTAATTAAATTATGTGACAAAATAATTAATAATACTAATTTTAAAAAATTTTATACAAAGAGGCACGTTTTTAGCATCGGTTTTGATGAAAATGAAGGTAAGTTATCCATTTATAATTATAATAAGTTTGCTAGTGAAGCTAGACTTTTAAGTTACTTAGCAATTTGTTTAGGTGATGTTCCTTCTAAACATTGGTTCTGCTTAGATAAGTCATTAACTACTTATAAAGGTAGAAAAGGTTTAATATCTTGGTCTGGTACTTCTTTTGAGTATTATATGCCACTATTATTTATGAAAGAATATCCTAATACTTTATTAGATGAATCTTATCAATTTGCAAGATTTTGTCAAAAAGATTATATTGAAAGTGTTTCTAGAAACTTACCATGGGGTATAAGTGAAGCTGCTTATAATGAATTAGATAATTCATTAAACTATAAATATAAGGCATTCGCTACTCCATATTTAAAAGCTAAGGAAGATAAGGATAATCGTATAGTATTATCACCATATGCATCAATTATGGCTTTAGAGTTATTTCCAGAAGATGTTTATGAGAATATGGAAAAATTCAAGAAAATGGGTATGATTGGTCGTTATGGGTTCTATGAATCTTATGACTATGATAATAAAGGTATTGTTGAAGCTTTTTTTGCACATCATGAAGGAATGATTTTAGCGGGAATTGTTAATTACTTAAAACCTAATGCTATAAAAAATTATTTTCATCATAATGTTTATATTGATACATTTAAAATTCTTCTTAAAGAAAAAGTTCAAGTTAAGACTAGTATTGATATGAAGATGGCTAGATACAAAAAATATAATTATGAAAAAGAAACGATTGAAAATGATATTAGAGCATTTAATTATATTTCTTATTTACCAGAAGTTTCAGTTTTATCAAATAAAAAATATTGTTTGTTAATGAATGATCGTGGTAATAGTTTTTCTAGATATAGAACATTACAGTTAAATCGTTATCGTAAAGTTACTGAACAAGATTATGGTATTTTCTTATATATCAGAGATCTTGATAGTGATAGAGTATGGAGTAATACGTATGCTCCTATTAATGAAAAACCAGAGAAGTATGAAGTGGTATTTGCTAGTGATAGAATTAAATATACTAGAAGTGATGGTAGTATAATTACTAAGACTGAAGTTACTGTTTGTAAGAATCATAATGCTGAAATTAGAAAAATTACTTTTAAGAATAATGGTAGTGAAGTTAGGCATTTAGAACTTACTAGTTATACTGAACCAATTCTTTCAGAAAATATGGATGATGTAAGTCATAGAGTATTTAATAATATGTTTATTTCTACAGAATTTGAGAAGAAGACTAATTCTTTAATTGCTAGACGTAAATCACGTGGCGATGCAAATATTAATAGTTACATGGTTCATCGTTTATATGTTCCTAATCCAATGGGTGAATATTCTTATGAAACAGAACGTACTAGTTTCATGGGTCGTAATTGTTCTGCAACTAATCCTGTTGGTATATTTAAACCATTAACTAATTATGCTGGAGATAATCTTGAACCAATAATTAGTTTAAGAAATAGAATAGATGTTTTACCTGGCGATAGTACTACTGTGTATATGATTGTAGGTTTTGGGAGAAGTCGTGAACAGATTCTTGATATAGTAAAAAGTTATGATTCCGAGAGTGCTATTGAAAATGCTTTTAAAGTAGCAACTTTAATGAATATTATTAATACAAAGAATATGAATATTACTGGTGAAGCAATGCGTGTTTATAACATTATGTTAAATTATTTGTATCAATCTACTCGCATGAGTGTTGATGAAAATAGAATGGATCTATTAAGACGTAATGCTTTAGGACAATCTGGCTTATGGAAGTTTGGAATTAGTGGTGATAGACCAATTATCTTAGTAGAAATATCAGATATTAGTGATATGGGCTTCATTAACGAAATTCTTAAAGCTTTTGAATATTATAAGAATCATTCAATATTTGTTGATGTTATTATTGTTAATAGAGAAAATAGTCAATTTAGAAAAATTATCAAAAAAGAAATTGATGAAGAGATGTATAGAATGTATACATTGAATAGTTTCTATCATACTCCTGGTTCTATTATAGTTATTGATGGAGACAATATTAATGATCAAGAAGAAATTTTGTTACATATTGTTCCACGACTTAAATTTATAATTCATTCTCACCAAACTTTAAAAGAAGCTGTTGAGGAATTACAAAGTACAAATTTCATTAGTGATTATGTTAGAACTAAGTATGAAGTTAATTTAAAATTACCTAATAATGAAAAGTTAACTTTTGATAACGGCTATGGTGGATTTAGAAATCATGGTACTGAATATGTTATATATAATCGTGATACTCCTACTCCTTGGAGTAACATTATTGCAAATAAGACATTTGGAACTATAATTACTAATAATGGTTGTGGGTTTACTTATGCTTATAATTCTGGAGAATTTAAGATTACTTCTTGGACTAATGATGTAGTTTCTAATGATAAATCTGAAGGCTTTAAGTTTAATGGTCGTTTATTTGATCCTATGAAGTGTGTTCATGGATTTGGATATTCTATTTTATCTAGTGAAACTGATGAAAAGGAAACTGAAATTACTGAGTTTGTAGCAAGAGAAGATAATGTTAAAATATATTTAATGCGTCTTAAAAATAAAGAAAGTAAAAAGCTTAATTATGATATTGATTTTTGGATTAATCCAACGTTTGGTAATTTTGAAGAAAAGACTTCTCGCCATATTCTTACAGAATTTATGGGTGATGATAATTATCTCAAAATGCGTAATGTTTATAGTATAAACTTTGGTGATGTAAATGTATTTATGACTTCTTCGCTTCATATTAATTCAGCAGAATTAAATAAGATGTTAGTTAAATCTATCAACACTTCTGTCGAACTTGAACCACATGAAGAAAAATGGCTTGTTTATGCTTTAGGTTGTGGTATGAGTGATAAAGAAAATTTAGCTTTAATTCATAAATATTCTGAGGTAGCTAATGCTAAAAAAGAATTAAAACTTGTTAAAGAAGCATGGAGAAAAACTTTAAGTACTGTTCAAGTTAAGACTCCGAATGAAAGCTTTGATTATATGATAAATGGTTGGTATTTATATCAAACATTATCTTCAAGAATCTATGCTAAGAGTGGTTTTTATCAAGTAAGTGGAGCATTTGGATACAGAGATCAATTGCAAGATTCTATGAATATTGCAATGATTAATCCAGAGTTAGCTAGACGTCAAATATTGATAAATGCTGCTCATCAATTCCCAGAGGGTGATGTTTGTCATTGGTGGCATGAAAAAAATCGTTTTGGTTTACGTAGTAAATATAAAGATGACTATTTATGGCTTGTTTATGCTACACTTCATTATTTAGATATTACTAAAGACTTAAGTATTTTAGATGAACAAGTTCCTTATGTTATGGGAGATACATTAGGTGAGTATGAAAGTGAAAAAGGTATGGTGTTCTCTTATTCTGATTATACGGAAAGTTTATTAGTGCATTGTATTAAGTCTTTACAATTATCTATGCATTCTATGGGTCATCATAAGATTCCACTTATGGGTGGCGGTGATTGGAATGATGGTATGAATAAAGTTGGTATTAAAGGAAAAGGCGAAAGTGTTTGGCTAGGATTCTTCCTTTATATGATTATCGATCAGTTTACTAAATTTATGAAACGTCATTATCGTAATTTTAATGTTGATGAGTATGTTACGTTCAATGAAAAACTTAAAGAAAATTTAAATAAAAAAACGTGGGATGGAGAGCATTATTTACGTGCTTTCTTCGATAATGGTGATAAATTAGGAAGCAATGAAAATTCTGAATGTAAGATTGATTTAATTTCTCAAAGCTTTTCAATTTTAAGTGGAGTTGCACCAAAAGATCGTATTCAATCAGCTATTAATTCTGTAGAAGATAAATTAGTCGATGATAAAGCTAAAATTATTAAACTTCTTACTCCAGCATTTCATTCTTCTTTGAATAATCCGGGATATATAATGAATTATCCTCGTGGCATTCGTGAAAATGGTGGTCAATATACGCACTCTGTTGCTTGGTATTTAATGGCTTTAATTAAGGTGGGTTATGGTGATAGAGCTTATAGGTACTATCAAATGATTAATCCAGTAAATCGTACTTTATCAAGTGATGCTGTTGAACATTATAAAACTGAGCCTTATGTAATTGCTGCTGATATATATTCAGCTAAAGGACGTGAAGGTCGTGGAGGTTGGACATGGTATACAGGAAGTGCTGGCTGGTTCTATCGTGTGGGAACAGAAGAAATAATAGGACTTCATAAACATGGTAATACTTTAAAAATTGCTCCAAATATGCCGATTGCTTGGGATAAATTCGAAGTAACTTATAGATATATGGATACAGATTATCATATTAAGGTTATCAAAGATATAAGGGATGAAGTAATCGTTGATCAACATTCACAAGTTAGCAATATAATTGATTTGGTTAATGATGGAATTGAACATGAAATAGTTGTATATACAAGATAGGATAGAAAACTTTCTATCCTTTTTTGTAAACTTTACATATGTTTTTTACATAGTATATTTGTTATGTTATAATAATAATTAGAATTTAAAGAGGAGTATTTTTATGATAAAATTTGATTTTACTAGTATGTGTAATTATGATAATGATTTGATGTCTAGAAAAGATGAGGTCTTGCAGAAATTTAAAGATAGTTATATGACTGGTTGGACAAAGAAAATTGATAGTAACTTAGTACAAGATATTATTGCAACAAGTAAAGAGATAAAAAAACATTCTAAGTGTTTAGTTGTAATAGGAATTGGTGGTTCTTTTTTAGGAAGTTTTGCAGTAAGAAAAGCTCTTGCTCCTTATTTTAAGGATGATGATTTTAAAGTCATTTATGCTGGTACTACTTTAAGTAGTGATTACATAAATGAATTATTAGATTATTTAAGGACTGTTGATTTTTCTGTTAATGTTATTAGTAAGAGTGGTACTACTATGGAAACTACTATTGCTTATACCTTAATAATGCAACTTATGAGAGAAAAATATAATATGGAAGATATAAAGAAAAGATTGGTTATAACTACTGATCCAGTTAAAGGTACTTTAAGGGAAGAAGTTAATACCAATGGTTACAAATCATTTCCAATTCCTGATGACATAGGTGGAAGATATTCTATAATGACGGCAGCTCATCTATTACCTTTAGCTTTTTCTATTGATTTAAATAAATTTGTAGAAGGTTATTATTTAGGTAATGAATATATCGATCAAGCTTTTATGTATGCTGTATGTCGTAAGAGTTTATTTGATCAAGGTAAGATAGTAGAAAATTTTGTAGTTTTTGAAGAAAAATTGAATTATTTTAGTGAATGGTTAAAGCAATTATTTGGGGAAACTGAAGGTAAATCTGGTGTAGGAATTTTACCTATGTCTACAGTATTTACTAGAGATTTACATTCACTTGGTCAATTTATTCAAGAAGGTAATAAAATTATTTTTGAAACTTTTATCAAAATTGAAAATTCTAGTAAAATCGAATTTAAATCTTATGATTTGCATCATATTAATAATGTTGTTTTAGATTCTGTTAGAGTGGCACATAAAAGTGGTGATGTATCAAGTATTTTAATAACATTACCAGAAATAAATGAAAAGTATTTAGGAGAGATTATTTATTTCTTTATGTTAAGTGCTGCTTTTAGCGGCTTCCTATTCAATATTAACCCTTTTAACCAACCTGGTGTAGAAGTTTATAAGAAGGAAGTGCGTGAAAATATAATAATATAAAGAAGAGGTGATTTTTTGATTTATACTCAAGAAGATGTTCGAAAAGATTATTTAAAAGGGATAAGTAATTTAATTGGTGAAAAATTTGTTGATCGAAAGATGAAAGATTATATTGAAAATTTTGATTTGGATTTTAAACTTGATCCGTCGGATGCTTATTTTCTTATGACAAGAGGTTTAATAGAGCAGAGAAGTACAAAAAAATTGTCAGATTTTTTAAAAGATGGTTTGTCAGAAGATATTGCAATTCGTATTTCTAATCGTGATGGTACAATTTCTGAAAATGTTAGAAAAATTTACAATCCCCATTGGATTGAGTATCATGTATCAAGAGTATTAGTTGATGTCATGGGTGAAAGGCCTGCTACAATTTGTGCTTTGAAAAAGCCAAATTTATTATCAACTTTATTAACAAGTATTCCATATCAAGGAGAAAATTTACATTCATATTTAGATAAACAATTAAGCAAAGCTAATTTAGAATTTGGCCCGGTAGTAGATTTAGGACGTTCTGTTGAGGCAGTAAATTGCTGTGAGGCAATAAGTGATTGTAGTGAGAAATTACAATTACCAAAGAAAAGATTAGAAAGAGGAAAGATTTTGAAAAAATTTGGAAGAAAACATGAAGGAAAAGGTAATGAGCAAGAAATATAAAATATTATTTATACTAATTGGTTTATTTATATTAGATGCCATTTTTGTTATAACTAATAATATTAATATTATTGATTATACAGTTTATAATAGTATCAGAAGTTTAAATAGTGACTTTTTTGATTATTTTTTTAGATTTATTACTATATTTGGTAATGTAGATGTGGTATTATTAATATTAGTTATTTTGAATATAAAATTATCTAGAAAAGATGCTATTACGTGTGACATATTAGCTTGTGTAAGTACTATTTCCAATTTGATTATAAAAAATATCATTCAAAGAAGTAGACCAGATGTTTTAAGATTAATAGAAATTGATGGTTTCTCGTTTCCTAGTGGTCATTCTATGATAGCAATAACTCTTTATGGATATCTATTCTATATTGTAAATAGGAAAGTTAATAATAAAAAGATTAAAATTATATTAGAGATTTTTATTTTATTATTAATAATTGGTATTTGTTTAAGTAGAATTTATTTAGGTGTTCACTATTTTACTGATATTTTTGGTGGAGTAATGTTAGGATTGGCAGAGCTTATATTTATTATTTTACTTGATAATAAATTTAGTGGTGGTGATAAGAGTGTATAAATTATTAATTAGTGATTTTGAAAATACTTTAATTGATAGTGAGGATGCAATTCCTTTATCTACGATGTTATCTTTAGATAGAATTAGAAATCAAAAGATTGCTTATGGTGTAATTAGTAAGAGAAGCTTTAAAACTATACTTGATTATAATAAGGATTTTCCTTTTGTAGATTATATCATTGTTTTAGATGGAGCTTATGTTTATGATGTTAATAAAGAAAAGCCATTAATTAAACGAAGTATTGCTATTTCAATTATTAAAAAGATTAAAAAAGTTTTTGATGATTATAATTTATGCTTTTATACTCTTGATTGGTGTAATTATACCAAGACTCCTGTTGATGGATGTAATGTTAGAAAAATAGGTGATTTTAAAGTATTCAGTGCTTTTCATAAAGATAATATTTTTAAAATAGAAATACGTTGCAGTAATAAAAAAGATCAGAGTAAAGTTTTAGAAATGTTAGATGAATTAAATTTGGATATTATTTTTTATGCTAGAAATGATAAAGGATATTATGTAGAAATTGTTACGGGTGAATGCAGTCGTTTAGATGCTATTCAAAAGATTTGCAAGGCTAAACATATTAGTTTGAAAGATACAATTGTTGTTGGTAGTGATGATGATAATATTCCTGTTTTTAAAAAAGTTGGCTTATCTTTTGCAGTTGATAATTCTAGTGCTAAATTAAAGAAAGCTGCTACTAAAACAACGGTTTCTAATTATGATAAGGCTGTTGAAACGGTTATTAAAGGATGTTTTTAAAAGAAGCAATGCTTCTTTTCTTTTTTTTTATTTTATATTATAATAGCCTTGTTTGAAGGAGAAATTCTTATGAAATTAAATGTTAAAAATGAAGGAAAATTACTGGAATATTTATATGATAATTTAGATATGCCAAAAAAAAGAATTAAACAATATTTAACTCATGGTTCTATTTATGTTAATAATAATAGGACGTCACAATTTGATTATAAATTAGTTCCTGGAATGGTTATCTATATTGACACTGATGGTAAAAGTAAAAAAAGTTTACCATTTGAGATTATTTATGAGGATGAGCATATTATTGTTGTTAATAAACCAAGTGGTTTACTGACTATAGCAACACAAAAAGAGCGTGATCGTACTTTATATCACATTGTTCGTGAATATTTGGTAAATAAAGATAAGAATGCTCGTGTTTTTATAGTTCATAGATTAGATAGGGATACTAGTGGAATTGTTGTTTTAGCAAAGGACGAAAAAACAAAGAATCAATTGCAAGAAAATTGGAATGAATTTGTTAGTTTGCGTGAATATGTTGCAGTTGTGCATGGAAAGTTGAAAAAGAAGGAAGATCGAATTATTCAGAAGTTAAGTGAAACTAAAACTAATTTGGTTTATATTAGTAAGAAGGAAGATGCCAAGGAAGCAATTACTAATTATAAAGTGATAAAAGAAAATGATTTATATTCTTTAGTTTCTATTAATATTGAAACAGGTAGAAAGAATCAAATACGTGTAGCTTTCCAAAGTTTAGGTAATCCAATAGTAGGCGATAAAAAATATAGCAATATAAAAGATGATGTTAATAGACTTTATCTTCATGCTAATCGTTTAAAAATGTATTATCCTGTTATTAAAAAAGAAATTTTATTTGAGACTTCTAATCCTAGTGAATTCAAAAAATTAATAGGTAAATAATATGAAAAAAATAATATTGCTTTTAATTGTAGTTATTTTTTTAGGAGGATTTTTTATTAATATAAATTATTTAAAAAAAGAAACTAAACCATTAACAATATCAAGCAATGAGGAAAGAAGTAACGATTTATTTAGTAATTATTATTCTGATGCTGATAAGATTGTTAATGAAATGACACTAGAAGAAAAGATTGGTCAATTATTTTTAGTTAGGTATGATGATAATTTAGTTAACTATTATATTGATAATTTTAAAGTTGGTGGTTTTATATTATTTGCAAAAGATTTTGAAAAAGAAAGTAAAAATTCTATTAGTATAAAAATTTCTAGTTTTCAAAAAAGAAGTAAGGAGCCACTAGCAATAGCAGTTGATGAAGAAGGTGGTTTTGTTACTAGAGTTAGTAAATTTCCAGCTTTTCGCGATAGTAAGTTTTTATCACCAAAAGAATATTATGAGATTGGCGGATATGAATTATTGGAAAGTAAAAAAAAAAAAAAAGCAAAATTATTGAAATCAATTGGTGTTAATTTGAATTTAGCACCAGTAGCTGATGTATCTACGAATAAAGATGATTTTATTTATAATAGGACTTTTGGCTATAATGCTTTGGAGACAAGTTATTTGATAGAAAATATGGTAAATTATGCTAATAATAATCATTTTTCTTCTTGTCTTAAACATTTTCCAGGTTATGGAAATAATAGTGATACTCATACTGGAATTGCGATAGATGATAGAGAATATACTGAGTTTACAAATAGTGATTATTTACCTTTTATTAAAGGTATAGAAGCTAAGGTTCCTTTTATTTTAATATCACATAATGTTATAAAAGCAATTGATCCAGATTATCCATCTTCTTTAAGTTATAAGGTAATTACTAAAGAATTAAGACAAAAACTGCAATTTAGTGGTATAGTAATAACTGATGACTTAGATATGGAGGCTGTTAAGTCATACGCTAAAGATGGTCATGCAGCTACTTTAGCTATTAATGCAGGAGCTGATATGATTATTACTAGTGATGTTAAAAATATGTATAATGAATTATTAGCAAGTGTTAAAAATAAGCAAATTAAAATTGATACTATTAATCAAGCTGTTAAAAGAATTTTAGCTTGGAAAATAGCTTATCAAATATTATAGGAGGATTTATGACTGTTAAAGAATTATTTGAACAAAAAGATAAGATATTAAATAGTAGAGTTTTTCTACAAGGATGGATTAGAAATCATCGTAAACAAAAAGAATTTGGTTTTATTGATTTTTCTGATGGTAGTTATTTTGAACATGTACAAATTGTTTATGATGAAAAATTAGAAAATTTTGAAGATATACAAAAAAGACTTGTTGGATGTGCGATAGAAGTTGAAGGTTTAGTAGTTAATTCAATTAATCCAAAACAAGATTTTGAGATTAGAGCTGAAAAGATTAAGGTAGTAGGAGATTGTCCTGAAGATTATCCAATTCAACCAAAAAGACATTCTCGTGAATTTTTAAGGGAGCAAGCATATTTAAGACCTAGAACTAATTTATTTCAAGCAGTATTTCGTGTAAGAAGTGTACTTGCTTATGCCATACATAAATATTTTCAAGAAAGAGATTATGTCTATGTTCATGCTCCTTTAATTACGGCTAGTGACTGTGAAGGTGCCGGAGAAATGTTTCACGTAACAAGTTTTGATTTAGATAAAATCCCTATGAAAGATGGACAAATAGATTTTTCGCAAGATATGTTTGGCGTTCATACTGGTCTTACAGTTTCTGGTCAATTAGAAGCTGAAAGTTTTGCTTTATCTTTTGGAAAAACATATACTTTTGGACCTTCATTTAGAGCTGAACATTCTAATACTCGTGTACATGCTAATGAATTTTGGATGATTGAACCTGAAATTGCTTTTTGTGATCTTGAAGGTGTTATGGAAATTATGGAAGATTCATTTAAAAATGTTGTTAAATATGTATTAGAACATTGTCCATTAGAATTACAATTTTTGGATAATTTTGTTGAAAAAGGATTAATTGATAAGTTGACAAAATTAGTTAATTCCAAATTTAATCGTGTAACTCATAAAGAGGCAATTGATATTTTACAAAAAGCTCCTATTAAATTTGAATTTGAGCCAAAACAAGGTGAAGATATTGCTAAAGAACATGAAAAATATCTTACAGAATATTTTAATGGACCTGTTTTTATTACTGATTGGCCTAAAGATATTAAGTCATTCTATATGAAACAAAATCCGGATGGAAAAACAGTTGCTGCTGTTGATTTGGAAGTTCCAGGTGCTGGCGAAATTATGGGTGGATCACAAAGAGAAGAAAACTATGATAAATTAGTTGCCCGCATGGATGAACTTGGTATGGATAAATCAACATTAGATTGGTATATTAATTTACGTAAATTTGGTGGATGTGTTCATTCTGGTTTTGGTATTGGTTTTGAACGTATACTTATTTATTTAACTGGAATGGATAATATTCGTGACGTTATTCCTTTTCCTAGAACACCAGGTAATTGTGATTTTTAAAAGAAGAAACTTTTGTTTCTTTTTTATTTTATGTTATAATTATCTACGATTGGGGCCAAGATGATGAAAGAAGATTTTATTTTGCAAAAAAGAACTGATATTGGACTGATACGTGAAAAAAATGAAGATTGCACTTTAGCTTTAACGCATCCTAAAAATTCTGAAATTAAGTTATTAGCAATTGCTGATGGAATGGGTGGTAAAGATTTAGGAGATGTAGCTTCTAATTATGTTATTAGTCAATTAAGCAATTGGTTTATTAAATGTGGCTTAGATATGTTGAATGATTCTATTAAAGTAGTATTGCAATTAAAAGAATTAGTACAAAAATTTAATGAAAAGTTAATTAAAAAGTATGGAGAAAATAGGTTAGGTACAACTTTAACTTTAGCTTTAATTAATAAAGAAGAAACAGTTATACTGAATATAGGTGATTCTCGTTGCTATATATATAATGAAAATAAATTAACACAAGTAACAGAAGATGATTCACAAGTCTGGTTATATTATAAAGCTGGTCAAGTAGCGAAAGATGATTTAAGATATTTTTCTACTAGTAATTTAATTAGTGCTTGCATTGGACTTAATAAGGATATGTGTACTTCTAATGTTGTTACTATCGAAAATAAAAACTATAAATTAATTTTATTGGTTACTGATGGAGTTACTGATTTATTAACAGATAAAAAAATAGAAGAAGTAATTTCTAATAATAAAGAAAGAGAAATATTAGACTGTATCATTCAGGAAGCTGTTTATGTAGATCAAAAATTACATGTTCCACTTAAATTGAGAAGAGAATTTAAGGAGCCTTTCTATGTACCATGTCATGGCAAGGATAATGCAAGTGGAGCCATATTTATTAAAAAAAATTAGTATAAAAAAAATTAATCTTTCCATTATATTAATGGGAGGATTATTTATGAAAAAAATTTTAGGAATATTTTTGTTATCTTTAGTGTTTGTAACAGGTTGTAATATGAGTATGAATACACCTACTGCTGCAGTAGAACAATATTTAAGTAAATATCAAAATTTGGATGGTGAGATTACCGCTCAATTAGACAAGGTTATTTCAAGTGATATTTCAATGTCTGATGAACAAAAAGAAAATTATAAAGAATTAATGTTAAATCAATATCGTAACTTATCTTATAAAATTGAAAATGAGAATATTGTAGATGACGAAGCAGAAGTTGAAGTAGAAATTGAAGTTTTAGATTATGCTTCAAATATTGGAGAGTCTAGAATATATTATAAAGATCATTTAGATGAGTTTGAAGATAATGCTGATACAATAGCTGAAGATATTGAAGAAGGTATTGATAATATTTCTAGTTTTATAGAATATAAAATTAAAAATATGAAGGGTGTTACTAATACTAGAAAAGAAACAATTACTTTTTATTTAACAAAAGTAGATAATGAGTGGGTTGTTGATGATTTATCTGATACTGATTTACAAAAATTACATGGTTTATATGAAGGATAGTATGGATACTATCCTTTTTGGTTGAAAATTTTTTTTAAAGCTAATATAATAGTATTAGGATTCGAGGTGTATTATGTTAATAGAGTTGTTTATACAACTACTAGGACTAATTGGATTCATATTATTACTTTTAAGTTATTGGAGAGAAGATATAAAAGATATACTTTTAATGCAAGTTATATCTGGAATGTTCTATGTACTTCATTATTTTTTCTTAGGGGCATATTCAGCATTGTTTGTCTACTTTTTTGAAATAATAAGGGATTATGCTTATTATAAAACAAATGTAGATAAATATATATTTATTGGTACGATACCAGTTTATATAGTATCTTTATTCTTTACATTTAATGGTTTAATGTCTTTGTTACCAATTGGTGCATCAATTATTGATGGATATGGTCTATCTATAAGAAAAGAAACTGCAGTAATTTGCTCTATTATAGTTGAAACTTTATGGTTATTTTATGATTATAATTGTTGCAGCTATATAGGGGTTATTACAGGAATGATTCTTATAGGATCAGATATTTTAGTTTTATATAAAGATAGATTTAATAAATAATCTATCTTTTTTTTTGAAAAGTATGTTATACTACTTATTAGAATAGAGGTGGTTAGATGTTAGGTAAGATTGATGAGATACTTGATAATACCATAACTATTAAACTAGCGATAGATATTAATAAACAGCCTAATTTAATTAATTTACACGTTATATTTGATGATGAGACGAATAAGAAAAAAATAGTAGGTCAAATAGTTAATTGTACGCAAACTATAATGACAGTTAATATTGTGGGAGAGATTACTGGTAATAATTTTACTCCAGGAAGTAGTTCTAAGCCTTCTTTTAAGTCAATACCAAGAATAGTAAAAATGGATGAATTAAAATTATTATTAGGAAATCCTGAACCTACTTTTGGAACAACTAATTTTGGTACTAGTAATGTATATAGTGGTTACAAGATTAATGTTAATATAAATGAATTTTTTAGTAATCATTTTTCAATTTTAGGTAATTCTGGTGCAGGAAAAAGTTGTACCGTTTCATCAATATTGCAAAAGTTGTTTTCTTCTGATAAAGCTCCAATTTATTCAAGCTTATTTTTCTTTGATGCTTATGGTGAATATACTAATGCTTTTTCTAAATTACATGAAAAAAATCCGAATGTTAATTACAAAGCTTACACAACAAATGTTATTTCACCAGAGTGTGAAGTTTTGAGAATTCCTATTTGGTTATTGGATGTTGATGATTTAGCTTTACTTTTGGATGCTGATTCTCCATCACAACTACCAATATTAGATAAAACATTAAAATTAGTGCCTATTCTTACTGGCACCAGTCCTAATACTGTGAAAAGGAAAAATGATATTATTGCTAGAGCTGTACAGGATATTTTATTAAGTGGAAATGATTCTACTAAAATAAGAGATCAAGTTATTGCTGTTCTTACTAAATTTAATACTGTAGAATTAAATTTGGAAAGTCAAATTATTCAACCTGGATATATTAGAACTTTAAAGCAATGTTTATTTATAGATAAAACTGGTAAAATGCAGGAAATGGAATTAGTTGTTGAATTTATTAGAGGATTTATAGCTGATGAGGAAACAGTAGTTCCGGAAGATGAGTTAAATAAATTTTATACTTTAAATGACTTAGAGTTAGCTATGGACTTTGCTTTAATTAGTGAGGGAATTCTTAAAAGTGAAAAAGTCTTTGATTATGCTAATATTTTGAGTGTTCGTTTACATACTTTATGTACTGGTGATAATAGAGAATATTTTAATTTTCCACGATATGTTACTCGCAATCAATATATAGATTATTTAACTACTGATAGTAATACAGGTGGTAGATGTCAAATTGTAAATTTTAATATTAATTATATTGATGATCGTTTAGCAAAGGTTATAACTAAAATATTATCTAGAATGTTATTTATAAAATCTAGTAATACTAAGCCTCGTGGTTGTCGTGCATTTCACATAATTATTGAAGAGGCACATCGTTATGTTCAACATGATTCTGATGAAAAATTATTAGGATACAATATATTTGAAAGAATTGCTAAGGAAGGACGTAAATATGGTATCTTTTTAGCACTTATTACACAAAGACCTTCTGAATTATCCGATACATGTATTTCTCAATGTATGAATTTTATTATTTTAAGAACAATTCATCCCAAGGATTTAGCATATATTAAAGAAATGGTTCCAAATATTTCTTCTGAAATTGTTTATCAATTGAAGAATTTAAAACCAGGTAATTGTATTGCTTTTGGTAGTGCTTTTAAAGTACCAATTGGAATGTATGTTGATTTACCTAATCCAAGACCACTTTCGAATAATGTTGATTTAACTAATGTTTGGTATAACTACATTAGAGAAGAGGGAATGAATGTAACTGAAATGGCTCAAGATGATTTAATGCAAGGAGTAGAGGCAATAGATTCAGCAATTTCTCAAGGTGTTGGTCAAACTGGTAGATTTCTTCCAGGTATAGATGCTATAGAATAAAAATATTTCAATAAAAGTTAGCAAAATAAATTTTTCTTTTACTATTTAATAAATTGTGCTAGAATAGTATCAGATAATAGTAATGTAATGCTAAAGTATGGAGGATATTATGGATATAGATAAGATAAAGGGAATTAAAAGCTTCTTTGGTACAAATAAGTCTGATGATGTAGATAGTGCTGCAGATGAAGAATACTATACAACTACAAAAGAAGAATATCATGTGGCAAATGGTATGGCTGGTTCAAAGATGATGTTACTTGAACCACGTGCTTATTCTGAAAGCCAACAGATAGCTGATTATTTAAAGAATAGGAATGCTGTTGTTGTTAATTTAAAAAGAGTTACTCCTGATGTAGCAAAAAGAATAGTAGATTTCTTGTATGGAACTATTTATGCAATAAATGGTAATTTAGAAAAACTAGGTGGGGGAATTTTCTTATGTACACCAAATAATGTTAAGGTAGATGGTTCTATTTCTGATGATCCTACACCAAGTAAAAATACTCATTCATCAAAAAAAGAAGTTAAAGAAGATGAAGATGATTTCTTTTAATATCATCTTTTTTATTTTGAGATTGTTTTTTTTTTTAATATGTGTTATATTATTTTTCGTAAAACAAGTGCGAAAGACGGAATACTTTGGAATATAAGAGAGCTTGTGGTTTGGTGTGAACAAGTTAGGAAAAAGTATTTAGATCACTTTCAAGTTGTTATTTATGGATAAGATAAATACGGTTACGCGTTATAGTATATAGAGGTAAGTTTTACTTACAAATAAAGGTGGTACCACGAATCTTTCGTCCTTTTGGTATCACCTTTTTTATTTTTCTTATTCAAAAAAGGGAGGAAATATGTTAATAGATATTGTTTTACTTATAGTTGGCTTTGTTATACTAATTAAAGGAGCTGATTTATTTGTTGATGGTGCAAGTGGTGTAGCGGCAAATTTTAAAGTTTCTAAAATGTTAATAGGACTTACAATTGTGGCGTTTGGTACTAGTGCTCCTGAATTTGCTGTATCAGTTAAGTCATTATTAGCTGGTAGTGGAGATATTGTTTTAGGAAATGTAATAGGTAGTAATATTTTAAATATTTTATTGATATTAGGTCTTTCTGCAATGTTTCATTCATTAAATGTTAAAAATAATACTGTAAAAAAAGAGTTACCTATTACAATGTTAATTTCTACATTGTTTGCGGTACTATTATCTGATCATCTATTTGATAGTAATCGTACTAATTCATTTACTAGAGAAGATGGAATAGTTTTAATTTTATTCTTCTTAGTATTTATTTATTATTTAATTAGTATGGCTAGAAAGAAAATTGATGAAGATGGAGAAAATTCTTACGCTTTACCGATGAAGAAGGCTATTTTATTTACAGTATTTGGTCTTGTAGGAATTGTATTAGGCAGTAACTTTGTTGTAGATGCATCTTCTGCTTTAGCAACATCTTTAGGCGTTAGTGAAAGAATGATTAGTTTAACTATTGTAGCATTAGGTACAAGTTTACCTGAATTAGTTACAAGTGTTACAGCTACTCGTAAGGGAGAATATGATATAGCAATAGGAAATGTTGTTGGAAGTAATATTTTTAATATTGGTATAGTCATTGGCTTACCGATAACTATATTTGGTGGTATATCTAATGTAGCATTTAGCTATATAGATATAATAGTAATGATTATTACAGCAATGTTGTTATTTGTATTTTCTTATAATGATTATAAGATTAGTAAAAAAGAAGGATTTGTGTTTTTAACACTTTTTGTTATTTATTATAGTTATGTAATTTTTGCTTAAAATAGGAGGTAGTTGTCATGAAGTTTGAAAAGTTAGATAATAGACAAATTAACGAGGTTGAAAGTACTTATGTAAAAAAATGGAAGAATATGGATATCTTAAAAAAATCAATAGATATTAGAAAAAATTGTAAAGATTTTGTATTTTACGATGGCCCAATTTATGCTAATGCAAAACCAGGAATTCATCATGTTTTTGCAAAGACTATTAAAGATTCTTTTTGTAAATTTAAAACAATGCAAGGATATAGAGTTCTTAGAAAAATAGGCCTTGACACTCATGGTTTACCAATTGAAGTAAATGTTGAAAAAAAGTTAGGTTTTAAATGTAAAACTGATATTGAAAAACTTGGTATTAAAAACTTTTGCCAAGAATGTAAAAATGAGACAGCAACTAATATTGATGAAGTTAAAAAAGTCACTGATATGATGGGACAATTTATAGATTGCGACAATCCATATGTAACTTGTAGTAATGAATTTATCGAATCAGAATGGTGGATAGTTGATCAATTAAATAAAAAAGGTTTAATTTATTATGGAAATAAAGTATTACCTTATTGTCCTAGATGTGGAACAGAACTTGCTTCTCATGAAGTATCTCAAGGATATAAAGAGGTTTCTGTAAATACTGTTATTGTTCCTTTTAAATTAGTAGATGAAGATACATATGTATTAGTTTGGACTACCACACCATGGACATTAATGGCTAATGTAGCGTTATGCGTAAATCCTGATCTTGAATATGTAAAAGTATTAAGTAAAGGTTATAACTTTATTGTTGCTAAAGACTTGGCTAATGAAGTTTTAGGTGATGACTATAAAGTTTTAGAAAATTATAAAGGTACAGATTTAGTTGGTCTTAAGTATGAACAATTAATGCCATTTGTTAAAGTTGAAGGAAGAGCATTTGAAATATTAGCTGATAATTATGTAACTGCATCAGATGGTACTGGTATTGTTCATATTGCTCCTGCTTATGGTGTTGATGATAATAGAGTTGTTACAGAAGCAGGTTTTGCTTTTGTTAATCCAGTAGGAAAAGATGGCTGTTATACAGAAGGACCATGGAAAGGTAGAACTGTTACTGATTCAGAATTAGAAATAGATATTATTAAATATTTAAAGAGTGAAGATAAATTATTTAAAAAAATTAAAATGAAACATGATTATCCACATTGTTGGAGATGTAAACAACCACTTATTTATTATGCTAAACCAGCTTGGTATGTTCGTAATACAGCATTTAAAGAACAAATTATTGCTGAAAACAAGAAAATTAATTGGTATCCAGATTATGTTGGCGAAAAAAGATTTAATAATTGGCTTGAAAATATGATTGATTGGGGAATTTCTAGAAATAGATATTGGGGATGTCCTCTTCCAATTTGGACATGTGAATGTGGTAACTTTGAAACTATTGGATCTGTTAAAGAATTAAAAGAAAGGGCAATCGAGAAAATAGATGTTGATACATTAGAACTACATAGGCCATATGTAGATGATATTCATATTAAATGTTCAAAGTGTGGTAAAACAATGAATAGAGTTTTGGATGTTATGGATGTTTGGTTTGACTCTGGTTCAATGCCTTATGGTCAATATCATTATCCATTTGAAAATAAAGAATTATTTGAGTCACAATTTCCAGCTGATTTTATAGCTGAAGGAGTTGACCAAACTCGTGGTTGGTTCTATGTTTTACTTGTTATTTCAACTTTAATTAGTGGTAAAGCAAGCTTTAAAAATGTTGTTGTAAATGATATGATGCTTGATGCTTATGGTAAAAAAATGAGTAAATCAGTAGGTAATATTATTAATCCAACAGAGATTATGACAAAATATGGTGCTGATACTATTAGGTTTTATATGTTATACACTTCACCAGTTTGGACTCCATTGCGTTTTGATGAAAATGGTGTAAAAGAAGTTTATTCAAAATATATTTCAACATTTAAGAATGCCTATTCTTTCTTTGAAATGTATGCTAATGCTGATCATGTAGATCCTAGAGACTATTATATACCTGTTGAAAAGAGAGAACTTATTGATAAATGGTTGTTGTCTAAATTAAATAAGTTAGTAAGAAATGTTACTAAAGCCTTAGAAGAATATGATTTAAATAAAGCTACTAAGTATATTGTTCCATTTTTAAATGACGATCTATCTAATTGGTATATTAGGAGTAACAGAAGAAGATTCTGGGATTCTGAACTTACAGATAGTAAAAAAGCTGTTTATTTAACAACTTATGAAGTATTAGAGACATTATGTAGATTATGTGCTCCAATCACTCCATTCTTAACTGAAGAAATTTATCAAAAATTGACTGGAAAAGAATCAGTTCATTTAGCAGATTATCCTGTTTGCCATGAAGAGTATATTGATGAAAAAGTTGAAGAAAGAATGGATTTAGTAAGAGATGTTTGTTCTTTAGGTAGATTTGCTAGAGAGGAAGTTAATATTAAAGTTCGTCAACCAATTAGTAATTTAATTTTACCAGCTACTGATAAAGATATTATTGGTGATTTATTGAGTGTAGTTATGGAAGAATTAAATGTTAAGAATGTTACATTTAAAGAAGATATGAGTGAATATTTAGAATATGTTGTTAAACCTAATTTTAAAGTTTTAGGTAAGAAACTTGGTTCTAAGATGAAAATGCTTCAAGAAATTATTTCTAAATTTACTATAAAAGAAATCGAAGAAATTAATAATGGTAGCTTAGTTGTTAACTTAGATGGTGAAGATTTTACTTTAACTAATGAAGATATTATTGTTACAACAAAACAGAAAGAAGGATTTGCTTCAAGTTCTAATAGTAAAACTTGTGTTGTTTTAGAGACAACTTTAACTGAAGATTTAATACTTGAAGGATTAGCTCGTGAATTTGTTCGTACTGTTCAATCTCTAAGAAAAGAAGCTGATTTTAATATAACTGATCATATAAGAGTATTCTATAATGGTACTGATAAAGTAAAAACTATGATGGATAAGTATTATAATTATGTCATGGGTGAAGTATTAGGCGATGAATTAGTTGTTATTGATAGTGAACCAGTTGATGAGTTGAATGATGAAAAAGTCATTATTAAAGTAGAAAGAATTAAAAAGTAATAACTAACATATAAATAGTAAAAGGAGAATTTAAATTCTCTTTTTTCTTTATTCTAAATTTGTTATAATATACTAGAAAGGATTGGTAGAATGAAAGGAAATAAAGATAAAGAATATATTGAACTTAGGAATAGATTTTTATTGGGGTTATTTGGGTGTATTGTTGTAGGAACTTTAATTCTATTAATTATTTTTAGAAAATATGTATTTGGTGGAATCGTTACTAGAAAAATGCTTAAAGAAGATTCTTTTGTTGTTTTAATAACTAAGAATGATTGTTCTAATTGTGATAAGATAAAAAACTTTTTAGATAGTCAAAATGTTATTTATGAAGAGTTAGATGAAAATAGTAATGATGCTATTAATATATTTGAAGATTATGAATTTAATATGGAAGAAGATATTTCTCCAGCTGTTTTGTACATTTCAAATGGTAAGTTGTATTCTAGTTTGGTTAATATTAATACAACGGATGAATTAAAATTATTTATTCAAAATTATAAGTTAAGTAGTAAGTAGGTGAAATTATGGGAAAGGTTGCTTTAGTTACTGGTAGCAATCGTGGTATTGGTAAAAGTATTATTAGAGAATTTGCTAAGGCCGGACTTGATGTAGTTATAAACTATTGTCATCACGAAAAAGAAGCAATTGAATTACAAAAAGAAATATCACAAAATTATAATGTTTCAGTAATGGTTATTCAATGTGATATATCCAAAGAAGAAGAAGTAGAAAAGATGGTTGATGATATTTGTGATGCTTTTGGTGGAATTGATATTTTAATTAATAATGCTAGTGTTTGTAAAGATTCATTACTTATGGATAAAGTAATAAGAGATTTTAAAAGAATTTTGAGTGTTAATTTAATAGGCACATATTTAGTTAGTAAATATGTAGGAAAAATAATGTTGGAAAAGAAAAAAGGACAAATAATTAACATATCTTCAACTAATGCTTTGGATACTTATTATCCGGAAAGTTGTGATTATGATGCTTCAAAAGCAGGTGTTATTTCATTAACTCACAATTTTGCTCGTGAATTTGCACCATATGTTAGAGTTAACTGTGTATGCCCTGGTTGGGTTAAAACTGATATGAATAGTGATTTGACAATAGAACAGGTAAAAGAATATAATAAGAAAATATTAATTGGCAGATTTGCAGAACCAGAAGAAATTGCTAAAGTAGTAGTTTTTTTAGCTAGCAATAAAGCTAGTTATATCAATGATTCGATAATTAGAGTTGACGGAGGTAAATTAAATGAGTAATGGTGTTATTGTTATTTTTCCTGATGGTAAAATTTCTAAAATAAAGGATAACTCATTAAATCATATTACTTCTTTACGTTTATTTATTAAAGAAAATGATTTAGGATTTCCTGGTTATGAAAAGTTCAATCAAGATTATTTATCTTTATACTTAACTGGATTATCGTTTATAGTTGTTTTAATTGATAAGTTTGTAAATAATATTTATATTGGTGAAAAGGTAAGTAATAAACAAAGAGATTGGTATTCTACTAGTAAGAAAAGATTCAAAGATAATATTTTAAAAATTAAATCAATAGATGATTCTATTGTTAATACTTATAATTTAGAGGATGAAGGAAAGGAAGAATTTTTATCTAATATTTTTTCTAATAAACCAATATTAGATAGAAATATTTCAAAAAAGAAAGTGGTGAAGTAAATGTATAATGAACTAGGAATAAGAAGTGAGGTTGTTGAATTAGTAAATTCATGTGATCTAGAGTTACACGATAAGTTTGAAGAAATAGATAAACTTTGTGATTATAATAGTTTAAGGGTTTTAAGTAGTTTTCATAAATTTGAAGTAAGTGAAGGACATTTTAATTCTACAACGGGATATGGTTATAATGATTTAGGAAGAGATACTATTGAGAAAATATTTGCAAATATATTTGGATGTGAAGATGCATTAGTAAGAAGTCAATTCATTTCAGGTAGTCATGCTTTAACAGTGTGTTTATTTGGTTTATTAAGACCTGGAGATAAATTGCTAAGTATTTGTGGTAAACCATATGATACTTTGGATGAAGTAATTGGAATTGTACCTAATGATTCTTCTCTTAAAAGCTTTGGAATTTTATATGATCAAATAGATTTGGTAAATGATGATTTTGATTATGAAACTATAAGAAATTATTTGAAAGTTAATAGAGTAAAGGTTATTGAAATTCAAAGAAGTAAGGGATATTCCACTAGGAAAAGTTTGACTATCGATAAAGTAAAAAAAGTTATTAAACTTATTAAAGAAATAAATAAGGATATTATTATTATGGTTGATAATTGCTATTGTGAGTTTGTCTCTAATGTTGAACCAGTTAATCCAGAGATTGGTGCTGATATAATGGTTGGTTCCTTAATTAAGAATTTAGGAGGAGGAATTGCTCCTAATGGGGCCTATATTGCAGGTAGACATGATTTAGTAGAATTGTGTGCTCAAAGACTTACTCTTCCAGGTGAAGGTAGAGAAGTAGGTCCTTCTTTAGGAATAAATAAGCAAATACTTCAGGGGTTATTTATGGCTCCTAGTGTTGTAGCTAGTGCTTTGAAAACTGCTATTCTTGCTAGTAAAGTTTTAGAGAAATTAGGTTATGATGTAGAACCAAAATGGAATGATGAAAGAGCTGATATTGTTCAAAATATTATTTTTAGAGATCCAAATTTATTAATTGAATTTACTAGAGGTATTCAACAAGCATCTCCTATTGATTCAAATGCAATAGTTGAAGCTTGGGATATGCCTGGATATACTGATAAAGTAGTTATGGCTGCAGGAGCGTTTACACAAGGATCTTCTATTGAATTATCTTGTGATGGACCAATTCGTGCTCCATACATTGCTTATATGCAAGGGTCACTTACTTATAATTATGGAAAATTGGGCTTAATGAAAGCAGTTGATAAAATTTATAAATAAAGTGTTGTAGACTATGTGGTGATTGAATGAAAAAAGGTAATAAGTTCCTTTCTATTATAATTTTATTAAGTTTGATTAGTATTGGATTTGCTTATTTAACTTCTGATTTATCGTTAAACGGAAGTGGTATATTTCGTAAAAATTCTTGGAGTGTCTATTTTGCTAATGTTGAAGAAATGGTTGAATATGGTAGTGTAAATACCAATGCTACAATTGATTCTAATAAAACTAAAATTGATTTTAACGTTCATTTAGATTCTCCTGGATCTATATATTATTTATATACGGATATTATAAATGATGGTACTATTGATGCAATGATTGATACTTTTTCTATAAGTGGTTTATCTGAAGAATTTTTGGATATAAATTTAACTTATAGTGATGGAGTTGAAATTAAGCGATATGATTTGCTAAAAGCTGGAAGTAAAGATACAATTCAAATAGAAGTTAAGTTTAGAGAAGATATTACGATTGAAGATTTACCTAATATCGATGGAAATACTAGAGCTTATGTTACTATTAATTATATTCAGTCAGAAGAAAATGCAAAAGAACGTTCAAGACTTCCATTCACAATAAAATTTAATAGTAATGGAGGCGTAGAAGCACAACCAAATATAATTACTAAAAATTATGATGAAACCTTAGGTGGAAAATATTATACGACTTTTGTATCAAAATCAGCACCAGATGGTTATTATAATAAAGAAGGAAAGACATTAAGTACTATAGTTGATTCTACTAGTCCTACAGGACTAGCTTATAGAATTTTATTAACCCAGGATTCTAGTAGTGGCGGATATTATTGGGGATTTACTAAATTAATTACTGGCGAGCCATATTTTGTTAATATAATTGCTAAAGGTTTTGGAAAATTTTTAATTGGCCACGAACAGGGTGGAACACAGGTTGTAACTTTAAATGATTCATATGAGAATTATACAAAAACATTTATAGCAAATTCTTATACTTATCACGCTATTATTTTCTATACTCGCAGTTATAAAATGGGTGATTATATTGATATTGCTTATGCAGAACTTATTCATTTATTACCAGAGACTAGTAGAGAGGGATATACTTTTGCTGGATGGTATACAGAAAAATATGGAGGAACACGCATCACAAATACAACAACAGTAAATAAAAATACAACTTATTATGCGCATTGGGAAGTTAGTTAATTATTAAATTACTAGCTTTTTTGTTCTATTACCAAAAATATTTCATATATTTTAGTAGAGGTGAAGAAGTTTGATTAAAAGAAAAAATTTGTGGTATTTAATGTTATTTAGTATAATTTTTGTTTTATGTATTTATTATGTTACTATTCCTAATGATTTGCTTAGTACATCTGAAACTACTAACAATAAAAAGAACGATGATGAGGTTGTAGAAACAATAGAAGAGGCTTCTTCATTAGTAGTTTTAAGAGTTAATTTACAAGAAGAAAGGCAAGAAGAAATGACATCTTTACAAAAGCAACTTACTAGTGACGCTTCTAGTGATGAAAAAAATAATGCTTATGAAAAATTAAAATATTTAAATGAAATTCAATCAATAGAAGAAGAAAATGAAATTCAAATAAAAAAAGAATTGGGATTAGATTGTTTTGTTAAGATTGATAATACTAATATTAATGCAGTATGTATTTCTTCAAAACATGATGCTAGTTTGGCAAATAAAGTTATGAGATTATTGCAAAGTAACTTTGATACTAAAAAATATATTACTGTTAAATTTCAAAAGAATTAGTACCATTTTTTGGACTTCACATAGAATATTATAGGTGATTAAATGGCTAGTTCTATTTTGACAGAAAGAGAAAAAGAAATTTTTGGATATTTAATAAGTGATTATACAACTCGTGATATTTCTAGAAGATTAGGTATAAGTGAAAAGACAGTTAGGAATCATATATCTAATGTTATTCAGAAATTAGGAGCAAGTAGTAGATCTGGAGCAGTTATTGAATTGATAAAACTAAATGAATTCTCTATTTAAGCGTACTAACATGTACGTTTTTTTCATATAATTTATTGGGTGAATTACATGATTAGAAGAAAAGCTATAAGAAAAATATTTGTTACTACAGTTTCATTATTTATTATACTTGTAGTTTATACTATTACCAATTTGCATAATGATAATACTTTAAAAGTAAATTTAGAATTATCTGATGTTACGGGTTTAACTAATCATTCTGTTTATTTATTAAATGAAGATGGTTATTTAGTTCGTAAAAAAATATATGTTGAAACTGAAAATATGCTTGATGGAGTTAAAAAAGTAGTAAATTATTTAAAAATTAGTAATAATTCTAAATATTCTTCTAGTTTAGTTGGTCTTATTCCTAGTAATTGTTCTCTTTTAGATGTTTTATATGATGAAGAGTATGTTACGATTAATTTTAGTGGTAATTTTTATAATATACCTAATATGGATTTAGCAGTTACAGCTATTGTTTATAGTGTTTTTGATTTGGGAAATATTAAAGGAGTTACTATATTAGTAGATGATGAATATTTAGAAGGTTATCCAAAAATTATGGATAAAAGTTTAGATATTAATCGTGAAACATTTATAACTAGCCGAGATGAAATATCTAAAGTAGTCGTTTATTATTTATTGGAAGATAGTGAAGAAACATATTATGTTCCTGTTACTAAATATTTAAATGATTCTCGTGAAAAAATAAATATTATAGTCGATGAGATGACTAGTAGTAGTTCTACAAATTTAGTTAGTTTAGTTAATAGTAATGTTGAATTATTAAGCGCTCGTGAGGATAATGATACTTTCATACTTAATTTTAATAATTATTTATTCGATAATGATGATGAAGTATTAGAAGAAGTACTTTATTGTTTATCATATTCTGTTTTTGATAATTATGATGTAGATATGGTTATGGTAGAAATAAATGGTAAAAATATCAGTCAAATAGAAAGAAATGCTATTTAATTGGCTTAAAATAAAAAAATGTATATTTGTAAATGATGTGAAACAAAAAAACATGAAATTAATTCAAGATAATTGAGTTAATTTTTTTGTTCTAAA
>CALVOV010000011.1 GCA_944350385.1 uncultured Bacilli bacterium | reverse complement strand
GGTGATGATTTAACGTTATCATATACTTCAAAGACTAAGAAAGTTAAAGTAGTTATAACAGAAAGATAAGCTTGATATAGCTTATCTTTTTTTGTAATAATAAATAAATTTTTTCATATAGTTAACTAGATATTGAGGTGGAATATGAAGAAATTATTTTTATTTTTAATTATATTAATTTTATTAACAGGTTGTGCTAAAGAAAGTGAAGATGATATAAAAAATAGTTTTTTGAAAAAGATAGATAGTGGTGATTCTTATTTTTTGAAAGGAAACTTAGAACTAAGAAATAATGATGAAGTTTATAATTATTTAGTAGAAGTTAGTTATGAAAAAAAGTCTAATTATAAAGTTTCTTTAACTAATAAAGCTAATGATTCAGTACAAATAATTTTAAAAAATAATGATGGGGTTTATATTTTGACGCCAGCACTTAATAGAAGTTTTAAATTTCAAAGTGATTGGCCATATAATAATTCACAAATTTATTTATTGAAAGCTTTGGCTAATGATTTAAAAAATGATAATGAGTTGAAATTTAATAAAAGTGAAAAATACTATACTTTTAATACTGCTGTTAATTATCCCAATAATAAAGATCTTAAAAATCAAAAAATAGTTTTAGATAAGAAATTTAATTTAAAAAAAGTAACTGTATATGATAAAAATGATGTTCCTTCTATGGAATTTATTATAGATGAAATTGATTATTCTCCTGCTTTTGAAGATAATTATTTTGATTTGAATACTATTATGGAAACATTTGCAGATAATAAATCTAGCGAAAATGTTAAAGAAACTATGACAATAGAAGACACTATATATCCTTTAGTTATTCCAACAGGTACAACTTTATCTAGTGAAGAGAAAATAAAAAAGACTAATGGCGAGAGAGTATTGATGACATTTGAAGGTGAAAAACCATTTCTATTAGTTGAAGAGACTGCTAATGTAGAAGATGAATTTACGATTATTCCAACAAATGGTGTTCCATATCAGTTGATGGATACATTAGGTGTAATGACTGATAATTCATTATCGTGGGTGACTAATGGTATTGAATATTATCTAGTTAGTGATGTACTATCAAGCGATGAGTTAGTTGATATTGCACAATCTATTTATGCATTGCCTACAATGAAATAATTCTTTACCTTAAAAATTCATTATGCTATAATGTTTTCAGGGTGGTATGAATGGCAAAAAAAAATAAAAAAGACGATTTAAATGGCAGAAAAAATTCTAAAAAAGAAGTAAAAAATGACAAAAAAGTTAATAAATCTAATGTTAATAAAATTACAAGGAAAGTAAAACATAAAAGTTATGCTGATGAAACAAAAATTTCTTTAAATTCAGAAATAAAAAAGACAATATGGACTTGCGTAGTTGTTCTTCTAGTTTTAGGTGTTTTTTATATAATTTCTGTTAAAGCAACTGGTAATTCTTTATTTAAAAAGGATGAAAAAAATGAGGTTTCTTTTCAATATACTGAAATTTTAGCTGGAAGTAGTTTTGACATGGGTGATAATTATTATGTTGTATATTATGATATGAGTGATTCTGAAAATGATGAAACAACTGAGTTAACAAATTCCATTAGTAATTTTAGAAATAAATTTCCTGATATTAATATATATACTTGTGATTTAGGTAATGCATTTAATAAGCCTCTAGTTACAACAAATGAGCCAAATACTAAGCCAATAGATGCTGAAGATTTATTGTTAAATGGACCTACTATTATTAAGTTTTCTAATGGTTCTGTTGAAGAATATATATATGGCTTTAATGATGTTCAAACTTATATAGATAGCTTTAGTGATGCTGAATAATGATGTTAAAAAAAGAAGTGACTCTTCTTTTTTTTCTATTTCTAAAAATTATATATTATGCTATTATAAATGTAGACTATGAGGTGGTTTAATGTTATTTAAGTCTGAAAAAAATAAATCTATTAAAGCAAGAATAAAACAGAAATTTTTTACTGAACAGGTTAGCTTTGGTAATAAAATAAAAATTAGTAAAAAAAGATTCACTACTTTTGAAATGTTTTTTGTTGCTGGGATATTTTTGATGTTTGGTGTAGTATTTGGATGTTTAGTAACTTTATTTACTAATTCCGTCTTAGGTACTAGTGTAGATAGCAATATTTCAAAGATTTTGAATGTTTATAGTAATATAAGTAATGTTTATTATAAAGATGTTGATAAATCTTCACTTATAGATAATGCTATTTCTGCTATGATTAGTTCTTTGGGTGATCAATATTCTGCATACTTAGATGAAGATGAAACTGAATCTTTGAATACTGCAACAAATGGAAGTTTTATTGGTATAGGTATAACAATTGAATACTATCAAGAAGGTAATCGCATTATTGAAGTCTTTGATAATTCTCCTGCTAAAAATGCAGGTATTCAAATAGGCGATGTTCTTTTATCAGTTGATGATCAAGATGTATATAGTAATGGCGCCTCTGATATTTCTGATGTTATTAAAAAACATAAATTAGATGACAAAATTAGCGTTGTTGTAAAAAGAGGAGAGGAAGAAAAAGAATTATTTGTTACTCTAAAAAAGATAGAAATTCAGTCAGTATCTTCATATGTAGAGGAAAGATCCGGAAAAAAAGTGGGATATATTTATGTTAATAACTTTGCTTCCAACACATATGATCAATTTGTAAAAAATTTAAAAAATATAGAAGATCAAAAAATTGATTCACTTATTTTAGATTTGAGAGATAATACTGGTGGACATTTAACACAGGCTACAGAAATTTTAGATTTATTTTTTTCTAAAAAAACAGTTTTATTTCAAATAAAATCTAAAAATGGAGTAAGCAAATATGAAGCAAGGACTGAAGATAAGAGAACATATCCAGTAGTTATTTTAACTAATAGTTCCACAGCTTCTGCTTCTGAAGTTGTTGCAGCATGTTTTAGAGAAAATTATAAAAATGCTACTATAATAGGTACTACAACTTATGGTAAAGGTACAGTACAGAAAACAGCAACTTTTTCTGATGGTACAAGTTATAAATTTACTTCTGATGAATGGTTAACACCAAAAGGAAATACTATTAATGAAGTTGGAGTTAAACCAGATATTGAAAAAGTAAATGATCCTAATACTGAGGAAGATGAAGTCTTGGAAGAAGCATTTAATCATTTAACTAAATAAAGAGTCTTAAGACTCTTTTTCTATGCAATTAATAATTAATTGTTTATCTTTATTAGTTGGACTACATGTTGTCAAGATTAATTGTTTTCCTTCACTTTTTGTTATTTCAATATCACCATCTTTTTTTGTTTCCCATTTATTGGTAACTTGATAATAATAATTTTTATTTTTATAAAATAATTGTATTTGATCATTTTTTTCTAATTTATCTAAATCTTTAAAATAAGCAAGTTTTCCTGTTCCAGAGTGAGCTGCTATAAATATAATGCTATTATGCTCTGATGGTTCTATACTACCTTTTAATATTGTTATATTTTTATTAACATTATTTTCTGAACTTTCAATATTATATAATTGTTTCTCTAAATTAATCTTTTTTATGATAATTTTTCCAATGCTTTTTTCTATCAATTTTTCTTCTTCAATTATTTCTTCTGAATTTTTAATTTTTAATTTTTTTAAATGATTATCTATTCTACTATTTTCAGAATTATAAATTTTATAGCATGCAATTAAGAAGAATAATAATATTAAGAATATTTTTAATATTTTTTTTAACATATACACATATTTATATATTCAAGAATGAAATCGATTATTTTATGCATTGGAGAATAATTTATATATGTGTTTGGAACATTTATTTTGTAGTCCGTTAGTTCATAGATTTCCCTGTTATTATTATCTACAATGATATTTTTATTTTCAATTTTCGCATATCCTTCTTTAGTATTTATTTGTTTAATTGTATATTCACCATATATAAGTGTTGTTTTAGCATGCCCATTTTTATCTGTTTTTATAGTATCAATTAAATTTTTATTTTTATCATAGATTTCAAAGATGACATTTTCTTCTGGATAAAATTCATTATTATTACCATAAACTTTGTGGATGATTATTTCTTTTTTTATTATTTCATTTTCTAATGTTAAACTTACTTGTGGATTATCACTAGATATTGTTATTTTATATTTACTTTCATCTAAATTATATCCTTTACCAGGTTTGGTTTCTTTTAAATAATAAGTTCCAAAGTCTAAATTTTCTACACTACCTTTTCCATTTTCATCTATTATTATAGTTTTTATTTCTTCATTGTTTTCATTATAAAGTTTATATGTAGTATCTTTCAAAGATGCATAACCTTGTGGGGTGCTTTCTTTAGTATCTTTATCAATTTTTGTAATATTAATTTTTGTTTTTATAACTTCTATATCAATGTATGTTTCATCAGGAATATTTCCAGTTATAAGCATGTTCTGACTCGTATCTGATTGATAATATGTTACTGGATATTGATAGTTATTATAATTTTTATTTTTTATTATTATATGGTAATTTCCTTCTTTTAAATTTTCAAAAATTATATTATTATTTTCAATTCTTCCTAAAGAAGTTTCATAATTGGATAATGCATTGTTTGAATCTACTACTTTTAAGGTTTCTCCTTCTCTTATTATGAATTTTTTCTGTGAAAAATTAGGTTTGATATTTTGTTTTTGTACCATTGAATTTAGTTCATTTATTTCTGATGTAAATCTTTCTATTCTATTTCCACTTAATGTATCTGTAAAATAATAGTCTCCTAGTGGATCAGCTGTTTTCCAAATAAGCAGTTGAGTGATAGCATACCATTTTTTATCAGAATGATTTTTATAATTATATCCATAGTAAGCAAGAGCATTTATTCTATTCATTTGTTCTTGTGAAAGATTATTTGGTATATCTACTTTTGTATATATTGCATTTTCATCAAATGGTTTTGTTGGCTGAATACAATATGATACTTTACCTGTTTGACTTTGTCTAAAAAATCTTGCTGTTTGATAATAAATAGTATTTGGTCTAGTGCTTAGTATTCTATTCATCCAAATATTAGGTACATATTCTGATTCATAGAAACGTGATTCTTCTGCATATACATTTTTATTGATTCCTAAAAATATGGCACATAATGTTATTAAGAAAATTATTTTCTTTTTCATGATTTCTCCTCCTTTTTTTCTTAACGGCTAGAGAATATCATTTTATTTTTTCTTTGTAAAATTGCTAATTTTTAGTTTTTAATTTTTTTTTTGAATGGTTATATTAAAATATAAAATTATTTTTTTAAATTTGTTGTTGTATATGTAAAGAATTATCAACATTCATAGTTTTTCATGATATAATTTTTTTGAGGTGGTTAGATGGAAGATATCGAAATAGCAAGAAAATGTAATAAAAAAGATATTAGATTAATTGCAAAAAAAATCGGCTTATCAGAGAATGATATTGTATTATATGGAAATGATAAATGTAAGATAAAATCTTTTTCTAAAAAGAGTAAAGGTAAGTTGATATTAGTAACCGCAATTTCTCCAACACCATTAGGGGAAGGAAAAACTACAGTTAGTATTGGTTTAGCTGATGCATTAAGAAAAGAAAATAAAAATTCCATTGTTGTATTAAGACAGCCATCTATGGGACCTGTATTTGGTATTAAAGGTGGTGCAACTGGTGGTGGTTATAGCCAAGTAGTACCTATGGAAGATATTAATTTACATTTTACTGGAGATTTTCATGCAATAACTTCTGCTAACAATTTATTATGTTCTGCGATTGATAACCATATATACTTTGGTAATAAATTAGATATAAAAGAAATTTATTTTCATAGATGCTTGGATGTTAATGATCGAGCTTTACGTAATGTTGAATTAGAAAATCGTGAAGAAAAATTTTCTATTACTGCTGCCAGTGAAATTATGGCTATCTTTTGCTTAGCTTCTTCTTTTGATGACTTAAAGAGGCGTCTAGGAAATATAATTATTGGTTCTAATAGTAATGGTGAGTTTATTTATGCTAAAGATTTAAAAATAGAAGGTTCTCTTTTAGCACTTTTAAAAGATGCATTTATGCCAAACTTAGTACAAACCTTAGAGGAAACTCCAGCTATTATTCATGGCGGCCCTTTTGCTAATATTGCTCATGGTTGCAATAGTATCGTTGCTACTTTAACGGGCTTATCATTGGCTGATTATGTTGTTACTGAAGCAGGTTTTGGTGCTGATCTTGGTGCGGAAAAATTTTTAGATATTAAGTGTCGTAAAGCTCATTTGGCTCCTGATGCTATTGTTTTAGTAGCAACAATTAAAGCTTTAAAATATCATGGTGGAGTTTCAAAAGAAGATATATTTTTAGAAAATAATAATGCTTTGAAGTTAGGTTTAAAAAATTTGGAACGTCATGTTAATAATTTAAAGCAATATGGTGTTCCTGTTGTTGTTTGCTTAAATAAATTTTCAACTGATAAAGATAGTGAAATTAGTATAGTAGAAGATTTTTGTAAAAAGTTATTAGTAAAATTTAGTGTATCTACAGCTTATTCAAATGGTGGTGAGGGTGCTAAAGACTTAGCTGAAAAAATTGTTTCTGAATGTAATGTAGAACGCAAATTTAAATTATTGTATGATGATAATCTTTCTATTGTGGAAAAAATAAATTGTGTTGCAAAAAAAATATATCATGCTAGTAATGTTGAATTTTCTGATTTAGTTTTAGATAAAATTAAAAAAATTGAAAAAAATGGTTATGCTGATTATCCTGTTTGTATTGCTAAAACTCAATATTCTTTCTCAGATGATGCTAAATTATTAGGTGCTCCTGAGAATTTTACTATCACAGTAAAGAATGTTGAAATATTTAATGGAGCGGAATTTATAACTGTATACTTAGGTGCTATTATGGTTATGCCCGGTCTTTCTAAAAGCCCTAATTATGAAAAAATTGATGTAGTAAATGGTGAAATTGTTGGTTTGTCATAAAAAAATCAGGTGCTTTCCTGATTTTTTTATTCTACTTCTAAATCACTATTTTCTTCTTGGACTTGATTATTTGGTGTTATTATAGTTGTTGCTTGTGGAGTATATATTTCTATTTTTCCGGTATATAATTTATTATTGTAAGTAACTGTATATTGATATGTACCTTCTATATTTGTTTTAACAGAACTTAAATCTAAAACAATATTTTTTGATACTTCTTCTGTTAAAGGTTCATTTATGTATGTTGATAAATTTGTATCTAATACACTATCTTTTTTTAAAGTTAAATTTTTTAAAGTTAAATTTACTTTTGGAAGAGGCTTTTCAGTAATTATGAAAGTGCCATTAAATGTTTTCTTCTTGTAGCTAATTGTATATGTATAAGTACCTGCTTCATTAATGTTAACGTGTGATGTGTCTAAATTTAGTGCTGAAAGTACGCTATCATCAATTTTTTCAACATTTTCCAAATAATTTTTCACATCTAAACTTATTGGTGTATTTACTTCTTGCGACATTTCTTTTAATTTTATTTCATTAATTTTGGATTCAGCTACTTTATTTTGTGAAATATTTATAGAATAAGTATATTTTGTAATTGTCGTATCTTTTGTTGTCATAGCAATTCCACTACCAATAAGAAGTATTCCCCAACATATTAAAGTTAGGGAAAATATTCGTAATTTTTTAATTTTTTTTGTTCGTTTCATATAAATATTTTCTCCTATCTTATGTAAATTATATTATAAAAAGATTGTCTATTCAAGATATATTATTGAAAAAAATATTCTACTATGCTATATTAAAGCTAAGAGGTGCAGATATGACTTTATTTTGGGGATTGTTATTTTTAATCTTTATTTTTATTGAAATTATTACAATTAACTTAGTTACTATCTGGTTTGCTTTTGGAAGTTTGATTACAGTGTTTGTCTCATTATATTTTGATTCTATTATTATTCAAACAATTGTATTTATATTAGCAAGTTTATTAGGATTAGTGTTAACTAAACCTATTACTAGTAAATTAAAAGCAAAGAAGTTTGAGCCTACTAATTTAGATAGATTTATCGGTAAAAGTGGTGTAGTTATAAAAAAAATTTCTTATAATCAAAAAGGCGAAGTTAAAGTTTTAGACACTATTTGGAGTGCTATTAGTGATGATGAATTGGAGGTTGGTGATAAAGTAATAGTAGAAAAAATAGAAGGTGTTAAACTTATTGTAAAGAAGGAGAAAAAATAGTATGGAATTAGGTTTATTTTTATTTATTGTTATTATTTGTATTGGTATATCTGGTATTAAGATTGTTTCTCAATCAAAAGCTTATGTTATTGAGAGATTAGGGGCATATCATAGAACAATGCAAACTGGTTTAAATTATGTCATTCCCTTTTTTGAAAGAGTTGCTAATCAAGTTAGTTTAAAAGAAATTGTAAAAGATTTTGCTCCACAGCCTGTTATAACTAAGGATAATGTTACTATGCAAATTGATACTGTTGTATATTTTCAAATAACAGATCCTAAATTATATACATATGGGGTTGATAATCCGATTAGCGCAATTGAAAATTTGACAGCAACTACTTTACGTAATATTATTGGTGAACTTGAATTAGATGAAACTTTAACTAGTAGGGATCTTATTAATACAAAAATGCGTTCTATTCTTGATGAAGCTACAGATCCGTGGGGAATAAAGGTTAATCGTGTTGAGGTAAAAAATATTTTACCTCCTAGGGATATTCAAGATGCTATGGAAAAGCAAATGAGAGCTGAACGTGAAAGACGTGAAGCAATTTTACGTGCTGAAGGTGAAAAAAAGGCTGCCATTCTTACTGCTGAAGGTGAAAAAGAAAGTACTATATTAAGAGCTGATGCTAGGAGAGAAGCCAAGATTCGTGAAGCTGAAGGAGAGGCTGAAGCTATTGTTAAAATTCAAGAAGCTAATGCCCAAGGTTTGAAATTATTAAAAGAGGCTCAAATTGATGAGGCTGTTTTAAAATTAAAAAGCTATGAAGCTTTAGTAGATGTTGCAAATGGACAATCAACCAAAATTATTGTTCCAAGTGAATTGCAAAATTTAGCTACTATTGGTACTACTTTATCTGAAACTATGAAAGATAAGAAATAAAAAAATATCACTAATTTAGTGATATTTTTTTATACAATAATATGTTAATAATTATAAATAATGGAATTAAAATATAAAACTTTGGCTTTTTTGTTTTATGTCTGAATAATTTCATCCCTAGCAATGATCCTATACTTCCTCCCAAAAATGAAATTAATATTAAAGTATTTTCACTAATTCTATTTTTATGTTTTATTGCTAGAAATTTGTCTAAACCAAATAAAATAAAACTTATAATATTTATTATTATGTAATAGTAGTTGATCATAATTTGCTACCTTGAAAACAATTTCTTTCTTTCATAACTTTATCTATATCATTTAAAATGCAAAATTTTTTTATTAACCATTTTGGTTCTATCAAATCTTCTACTTTTGGATCTCCTGTTATTCTATGTATTACTATTTCTGGTCTTAGTAATTCTAGTTGATTTATTACAATATCTATGTATTCGTCTTTTGTAAGAATATGAAATTTTTCTTTCTCATACATTCTTTCTAAAGCAGTATCTTTACATACACTTAACATATGTATTTTTATACCTTGTATATCTAATTTGTTTAAGTACTTTACAGTATTTAACATATCATCTTTTGTTTCGTATGGTAGTCCATTTATTATATGAACTATCACATTTATCTTTCTTTCTCTTAGTTTTTTAACCATATTTTCGAAGCATTGAATAGTGTGACATCTATTGATGAGTTTACTTGTTTTTTCGTTTGTAGTCTGTAAACCTAATTCGATTGTTAAAAATGTTTTATTATTTAATTCGGTTAAATAATCTAAACATTCTTCTGAAATAGAATCTGGTCTAGTTGCTATATTTAATCCAACAACATTTTCTTGGTTTAAAGCTGTTTCATATAATTCTTTCAGTTTATCGACTGGTGCATAGGTATTTGTTCTTGCTTGAAAGTATGCAATATATTTTGCATCAGGCCATTTCTTTTTCATTATATTTTTAATATCGTTAAACTGCTTAGATATATTGTCTTTTTTATTACCAGCAAATTCTCCACTGCCTGTTTTCGAACAATAAATACATCCACCATAACCAACAGTACCATCAATGTTTGGACAAGTGAAACCAGCATTTAAACTTATTTTACATATTTTACACCCAAATTTGTTTTTATAAAAATAATCTAAAGTGTGATATCTTTTATTTGTATTACTATATTTAAAATTATTCATTGATTTCCTCCATTATGGTGTAAATATAAATTGATCTAATTAAGTCAAATGGTCTTATAACAGCATCTTTTTTTATTCTACTATAATTATTTTGTTTTATGTGTTTATAAAAACTTAGTATGGAATCTTCTTCTTTTGATTTTATTTTTTTCTTTATTTTTTTTATTAATATTTTATTAAATTTATTTATTGTATATACTTTTGAGTCATCTATTTTATATTTGTAGCCAATATCTTCGATGATCATTTTTATTAATTCTTTTTTTATGTTTTCTCTAGATTTTATATTTAGTATTTTTTTTAGTTTTTCAATTTGGTCTGTTGAAGAAAAGGCTTTATTTAAGATAATTTTAAAGTTTTGTTTATACTTATTTTCGATTTTTTCTAGTTGATTTAATTGAAATGTATATTTATTTCCTTCATATTTATTAAATATTTTCATGGTATCATTATATCCGTAATTTATATTTCTTCTAGCAATATCTTTATCAAACTTTAAGAAATTATCTAAGTCATTATTTGGTTTTATAGTAATTTTTTTTATTTTTGACTTAGTAATACGTTTTACGCCGATTGCTCCTAAATCAACTACAATAGCTTCATCAGCACCCATTTTAATAGCTAAATTAATTGGTAAATTGTCATAATATCCACCATCAATGTATTCAATACCATTTATTTCCATCTTTTTGAATGCTGGAAAACAGGAAGCTGATGCTAAAATATAATCTGCTAATTTATCTTTTGGTATATCTTTTTTTTCTAGTTGTATTGGCCTTTTATGCGTTATATCAAAAGTAATTAATCCATAGTTTATTTTTGAATTGTAAAATTTTTTTTTATTTAATTTTTGATTAATAAGTTTTTTAAGCTCTTTAGCTTCCGTTCCTCCTTCATTAAAAAAGTTTTTAGCAAATTTCTTGTATATACTTCTTATGTCTTCATTATTGTTGAATTTTTCATCGAAAATTTTTTCATAACTTAATTTCTTCCATATTCGTATTGCTGTAAAGTAGCTATTTTGAGTTATTAAAGCACCATTTATTGATCCTACTGATGTTCCTGTAACAATATCGAATTTTATATTTAATTTTTTAAGTGCTTTCCAAACCCCTATTTGATAAGCACCTTTTGCTCCACCACCAGATAATACTAATGCTCGCATATTACACCTCAATTTATTATCAAAATCGAGTAAATTATAACATAAAATAACTTTTCTATCAATAATTCTATGATATACTTTATATAGTAGGTGAGGTAATAGATGGCAACTATTAAGAAACTGAGATTAAAGTCTTCTGTTTCACATGCATTAAAAAAAATTTTCATAATTATTTTGATTTTATTAATTGGATATCTTTTTTATTCTTATCAAATTAGTATTTTTACTAAATTAGATTATACTAATCAGTCTAGTACTTTTATTTTATTTAATGATTTAAAAGATTATATTTTAACTATTGGTAAGAATGATACTTTAAATGCGGCTTTTTCCAGTGAAAATTACCGAGAGGAGTATTTGGAAAAGTATCAGGATATCAAATATTTTGATCAAAGTAATTTCATTAAAAATATTAATACATTATTAGATAAGGGCTATTCAGTTAATGATATTAATATGATTTTTGAACATGGTAATAATGAAGAAGTAACTGATTTTGCTAAAAGGGAAAAAGTTAAATATTTAGAAGAATTTTATAGTGTACCATATGCTAAGTTAAAAAATTACGATCGTTACTTAGCTTATTCAAATGAAACAGGTGAAGATGAAGAAACTACGGTTTTAATAGTTAATATGGATTTAGATAAGGAAGATTATACTGATTATAAAAATGTTACAGAATTTTCTATTGATATGTTAGTTAATAAGCATAGAAAACTTAGTGACAAGTATGTTCCGTCTGATTTAGTTGATATTCCAACTCCTTATGCTTCTACTGAAGGTCTTCAATCTAGTAAAATTGCTCTTAATGCTTTTAAAAAGATGTATGATGCAGCTTTAAAAGATGGATATGGATTAGTTATAAATTCAGCATATAGAAGTTATCAAGATCAGCAAGAAGTATGTGATACATATAAAGATTTATATGGAGAATCTTATGTCACAAGATATGTAGCTCAACCTGGCTTTTCAGAGCATCAAACTGGTCTTAGTTTTGATATTGGTAGTACTACTTCTAATATTTTTATTCAATCAAAAGAATATGATTGGATGCAAGAAAATGCTTATAAATATGGATTTATTTTACGTTTTCCAAAAAAGTATGCAAGTGTTACGGGATTTAGAGAAGAGCCTTGGCATTATCGATATGTAGGAGTAAAAATATCAACTTATATGCATAATAATAGTATGTCTTTTGAAGAATATTATGCGATGTTTTTAGATGATTAATTATTGGAATAAAATCTTAATTATGATATTATGTTTATAAGAATAAGAGGGTGTTTATATGTATCCATTAGGAAAGCAATTTGAAGTTAATTCGGATAAAACTAGGTGTGATTCACATTGCGTTTTTGAAGGTAATAATTATCGTATTTCAATAATTTCTGATCGTTGTGTTAGACTTGAGTACTCTGAAAATAATCAATTCATCGACAATGCCACTCAATTTGTTAGAAGAAGAAATATTGGAATTCCTGATTTTAACGTTCAACAGGATAATTCTCTATTGAAAATTAGTACTAAATATTTTGCTTTGACTTATGTAAAAGGTGCACCTTTTGTAGGAGGACATTTAGATCCTGCAAAAAATTTGAAAATTACTTTGTTAAGTCATGATAAAGATAGGCAAAAAGATTGGTATTATGGTCACCCAGAAGTTCGTAATATGGGTGGTAATATGGTATCTGTTGATTTTCCGGTTGATAAAAGTTTACAACGTGGCTTGTTTTCTTTAGATGGTTTTGCTTCTTTTGATGATAGTAATAGTAGAATTATAGCACAAGATGGTACTCTATTGGAACCAATCGTTGGGCACATCGATATTTATGTATTTATGTATGATAGAGATTTTAAGCAAGCATTATTTGATTATTTTAAAATAACTGGTTCTCCTGCTATGATACCTAGATATGCTTTAGGAAATTGGTGGAGTAGAAATGTTACCTATGATGATAAAAGTTTAAATGAGTTAACTAAAAAATTTGAAAAGAAGAAAATTCCTCTTTCTGTTATATTATTAGATCATGATTGGCATTATCGTAATGTTGGTGAATTTAAAAATCTAAAGGCTGGATATACGTTCAATTCGGCTCTATTTAATCAGCCTCAGAAAACTATAGAATCATTGCATAGCAAGGGTATTAAAGTTGGTTTAGTTGTAGATCCTATGCAAGGATTTTATCCTCATGAGGCTTATTATAAGCCAGCTAGTGAATATCTTGAAGTTTTAGATTCTAAAGTTATTTTGTTTGATCCTTTAAATCCTAAGTTATTGGATGTATTATTTAAAGTTTTTTTACATCCTTTAGAATCTTTGGGGGTTGATTTCTTTTGGAATGATTCTAAAGCTAATAATGATGTATCTAAATTATGGGCTATTAATCATTATATGTTTTTAGATAAGATGCGTTCTAATAATCAAAGACCAATGATTTTAGCAAGGAATGGTATATACGCTCCTCATAGATATCCAATTTTATATGGTGGATCTAGTGAAATAAGTTGGGATAATTTGAAAAAGTTACCTTTTCAGTATTTAAATGCTGCTAATATAGGAGTTAGTTGGTGGAGTCATGATGTAGCAGGTAATCATGGTGGTATTGAGGATAGTGAGTTATACCTTCGTTATTTGCAATTGAGTGTTTTTTCTCCGATTCTTAGATTTCATGGAGCTAGAGGTCAATATTATAAAAAAGAACCATGGTTGTGGGATATACAGACAGAAAATATTGCTGCAGATTATTTAAGATTACGACATCGTTTGATACCTTATCTTTATACTGAAGCTTATAATTATACAAAAACAGGTACTCCACTTATTCAACCATTTTATTATAATTATATGTGGACTTATGATGATGATTTATATAGGAATCAATATTACTTTGGATCTCAATTGTTAGTTTGTCCAATTGTTGAACCCCTTGATACTACAATGAATCGTACTGTTCATAAATTCTTTATACCAGAAGGAACTTGGTATGATTTTGTGACCGGTAAAAAATTTCCAGGAAATAAGAAGTATACATCTTTCTTTAAAGAAAGTGATTATCCAGTTTTTGCTCATGCTGGTTCTATTATTCCTTTGTCAAATAGAAGCGATTATAATAATACAGGTTTGCCTACTGATTTGGAAGTTCAAATTTTCCCTGGTGTTTCTAATACATATACTTTATATGAAGATGATGGTATAACTTCTTTATATAAAGAAGGATATTATTTAAAAACTTCTATAGACTATAATTATTTAAAAAATAATTACACAGTAATTTTTAGATCTGTTGATGGAAAAAGTGGTATTGTTCCAGATTATAGAAACTATAAAGTAGTATTTAGAAATACAAAACAGGCAAATGATGTAGTTGTTTATTTCAATTCTACACAGATTAATGTTGAAAGTTATATTGATGGTAACGATTTTATTGTTGAGGTAAAAAATTGTCCTACTATTGGTCAATTATCAATAAATTGTAAGGGTAAAGATATTGAAATAGATGCTTTACGTTTAATTAATGATGATATAAATAGTATTTTGATGGACTTGAAAATTGATACATATATGAAAGAAAAAATTAGTTTAATTATGTTTGGAAATGATACTATTACTAAAAAAAGAATTGCAATTAGAAAATTAAAAAAAGGTGGATTGTCTAAAACTTATGTTGCTTTATTTTTAAAGTTGCTTGAATATATTAGTGAAGTTTAGGAGGAGTAAATGGTTGATAATGAAGATGTAAGTAAAAAGTTTAAAGTATTAGAAAATCTAAAAAATGCTGTTCTTTCTAATTATTTGGATGAAATTAATATTGATGAAGAACTTGATTTTTATGATAATTTAGTTAGACATTTTGTTTGCGGAAACTTAGATGATTATTTTGATAGCTATGTTTTTGATAATATGAGTAATAAAACTAAAAAAGATATTTTAAATGTTATACATAATTATCAGAACTTATGCTTTTATAATGACAATCCAATATATTGGATTGATTCGGTTAGTGATATACCAGTTGAAGATTATAACTTGATTATTTATCAATTATTAGATAATTTTGATTTTTTAATAAAAATGTTTATAGTTGGTGGAGAAAAATCTTTAAAACTTTTTGAAAATTATGCTAAATCAAAGTATAGAGATAGATATTTAAGTGCAGTAGAAAGTATTAGAAGAAATTTTGTTAATGATGATATTTTATTTGCAGTTTTTAATGACATCAGTGATCCTGATACTATGTTTGATGTTTTTACTGATAATGAAAAAAATATTTTATTAGAATATCCAGAGGGTGTTTTATATTTTTATGATAATGGAGAAATTAAAATTACGGATTCATTATTGCTATCTTTAGAATTATATTTCAGAATTAATGGTGAATCTTATAATTTAGATAATAGAAGTGATTTTATTCAAGTTGCTTCGCAATTATCTGGCTTTTTTATGAATGAAGATGAATTTGAAAAAAATGTTATTGATATGTTTTTTGAATATCAAGAAAAACTAGGATTAGATAGTCATGTTGTTATGAACGATGAAAAAATATTAAAAGGTCTCAATAGAGATGATTTAAGAGATAATTGGATAATTCAGAATCAGTCTTTATTAGAAAGATTTGATAATCCCTCTACGAAAAATATTAATATATTCAAATAAATACTTGAAAAATAAAAAATAATTGCATATAATATGATTAGTTTTTGAAATATTGTTAGTAGTAGTAGCATTTTATATCTATTTAGAGAGCTTATGGTTGGTGAAAATAGGTTAGATGAAATTTGTGAACTTGACTAAATTAGTGATATTTAGGGTAAGACCTTTATCTCTATAAAGCTGCATAGTTAATCTATGAAGTAAGGTGGTACCGCGATAACTCGTCCTTATGTATTCAGGATGAGTTTTTTTTTGGAGGTGGATATGCTAGAGGTAAAATTATTTTTTTTAACATTCATATTTATATTTATAATTTATGAGATTTTTATAATTTCAAAAACTAAAAGTTCAAAAACTAAAGAAAAAGTACCTATCGAAGTTAAATATTTGGAAAATGTTTATAAATTAGATATTAAGAAAGTTGATTATAATAAATTACTTCATAGTATTTCTATTGTTTCATCTTTAGACATTGCACTTGCTGTAACTATAATTAATTTATTTAACAATTTTATTTTAATGATTGTAGTTGGTTTTATAGCAATTTTATTTATTATTTTCTTTAGTTATCATTTGGTTTATTTATTTTATAAAAAAAGAGGAGTGATTAATAATGATTAATTTTAATGAAGCAGAATTAAAGTGGCAAAAAAAGTGGGAAGAAGATGGCTTATATAATTTTGATGTAAATAGTGATAAGAAAAAATTATATTGTTTAGAGATGTTCAGTTATCCAAGTGGTGCCAAATTACATTTAGGTCATTGGTATAATTATGGCGTTGTAGATACTTGGGCTAGATATAAAAGAATGTGTGGTTTTAATGTGTTTCATCCTATGGGATTTGATGCTTTTGGTTTACCTGCTGAAAATTATGCTATCAAAACAGGGGTTCATCCATCTATTAGCACTAATAAAAATATTGAAACTATGGAGAAACAATTAAGAAGAATAGGTGGGTCTTGGGATTGGAACTATGAAATTAAGACTTGCAATGAGGATTATTATAAATGGACTCAATGGATGTTTTTACAATTATATAAACATGGTTTAGCCTATAAGAAAGAGGCACCTGTTAACTTTTGCCCTAAATGTCAAACTGTATTAGCTAATGAGCAAGTAATATCTGGTGAATGTGAGAGATGTGGGACTGTTGTCGTACGTAAAAATATGAGTCAATGGTTCTTTAAAATTACTGATTATGCAGAAGAGTTATTACAAGACTTAGATAAATTGGATTGGCCTGAAAGGACTAAATCATTACAACGTAATTGGATTGGCAAGAGTGTTGGAGCTTATGTAGATTTTCAAGTTGCTGATTCTTCAGAAAAATTCAGAGTATTTACTACACGTTGTGATACTTTGTTTGGCGCAACTTATTGTGTTCTTGCACCTGAACATAAATTAGTTGATAAAATTACTACTGATGATCAAAAGCAAGCTGTTGAAGATTATAAAGTAGAAGCTAGTAAGCAAAGTGAAATTGAAAGAACAAATACTGCAAAAGAAAAGACAGGAGTATTTACTGGTAGTTATGCAATCAATCCAGTTAATGGTAAAAAAATACCAATTTGGATTAGTGATTATGTTTTATCTACTTATGGTACAGGGGCTATAATGGCTGTTCCTGCTCATGATGATAGAGATTATGCTTTTGCTAAGAAATTTAATTTGGAAATTATTCCAGTACTTGAGGGTGGTAATGTTTCAGAAGGAGCTTATACTGCTGATGGGCTACACATTAATTCAGAATTCTTAAATGGATTAAATAAAGAAGATTCAATTGCTAAAATGTGCGCATATCTAGAGGAAAAAGGTATTGGAGAAAAGACCATTACTTATAAATTAAGAGATTGGCTTGTTTCTCGCCAAAGATATTGGGGAGCTCCTATTCCTATTATTTATTGTCAAAAATGTGGTATGGTTCCAGTTCCTGAAGATGACTTACCTGTAAAACTTCCTATGGATGTTGAGTTTACTCCTGATGGTGAAAGTCCACTTAAGAGATGCGATTCATTCATGCATTGTACTTGTCCAAAATGTGGTGGTGAAGCAACCAGAGAAGCTGATACTCTTGATACTTTTGTATGTTCAAGTTGGTATTATTTGAGATATCCAGAGGCTCATAACGCTAATAGTCCATTTACTAAAGAAATTGTTAACAAAATGTTGCCTGTTGATAAATATGTTGGTGGAGTTGAACATGCTTGTATGCATTTACTTTATGCAAGATTCTTTACTAAGGCTTTAAGAGATATGGGATATCTAGATTTTGATGAGCCTTTTACTTCACTTGTACATCAAGGATTAATTTTAGGTCCAGATGGAGAAAAAATGTCAAAATCCAAAGGTAATACTGTAGCTCCTGATCCACTTGTTGATGAGTATGGTTCAGATGTTTTAAGGGGATACTTAATGTTTGGATTTAATTATGTAGATGGCGGCCCTTGGACAGATGATGGTATTGTTTCTATTAATAAATTCTATCGTAAAGTTGAAAGATTAGTTGAAGCAATTAGAGAAGATAATACTCGTATTCATGAAATTGATAAGGTATTACATAATTCCATTAAATCTATACGAGAGGATATTGAAAAATTTCAATTTAATACTTCAATGTCTAAAATTATGGAATATTCTAATATACTAGTAAAGTATGAATCTCAAGGTATTCCGCGCTATTATATTGAACAACTATTACTAATTTTGGCTCCTTTTGCACCACATTTAACTGAGGAATTATGGGAGCATATTGGTAATGAGTATTCTATTCATAATCAAAGTTATCCTGAATATGATGAATCTATTTTAATAGAAAATGAGTTAGAAATTGCTGTTCAAGTAAATGGTAAATTAAGAGGAACAGTTATTGTTAATATAGATGATAGTGATGATATTATCAAAGAAAAAGCAATGAAAGAAGAAAATGTTCAAAGACATATTGAAGGAAAAGAAATTGTTAAAATAATAGTTATTAAAGGTAAAATAGTAAATATCGTTGTTAAATAAAGACACATTGGTGTCTTTATTTTTTTGTTTTTTTTATGAAATTGTGATATAATATTAAGCCATATGTTGGTGATAGTGTGAATATAGAAGATAAGAAGTTAATTATTAATTATTTATTAAATCATGGAATTGATATTGATAAATTCATATTGAATGGGTTTACTTACTATAAACGTAATCATGTAGATATATTAAAAAATTCCGATTATGTAGATTTATTACTTAGTATGTATTATGATTTAACTTTTGAAAAGACTGAGTTTAATAATATGAAAAGATCTTTTGTTAAAAAATATATTTATAATGAGAGTGCTGTTGAAGGTGTAGATATTTTACATGATAAAGAAGAAGTAGAAGGTTTGAAAAAAATGTATGAGTATATGCATTCTGAGAAAATTGAGGTTAATTTTGATATATTTTCTATAAAAGATTTGCATAAAAAGTTATTTTCTTGTACTTTACATCCTGAATTTGGTGGGGATTTTAGAAGACAATTTGCTTATTTAGAAGGTGCTAAAACTAATTTATGTGATTGGACTTATATTTATTTTAAACTGCGAGATTTGGATGAATCTGTTAAAGATATTAGGCAAATATCTTCAGCTATAAAGGATTGTCATAATTCTAGGTTAATTTTACTTTATTTGGATAAATGTGTTAAATTAGGGTGTGAATTAATTAAAATTCATCCTTTTCCTGATGGAAATGGACGTACTATAAGGTGTTTTGTAAATAAGCTTATGGAAGATGGTGGATTACCTTCTATATATATAAAGAAAGAAGAAAAGAATAGTTATTTGTCTGCTATGGAAAAAGCAATTGATTATGAGGACTACTCAGGTATCAATTCTTTTTATCGTTTTAAGTTATGTGATTCAATAATAGAATTAGATATAAATGAAAGAATTAATTCAAATGATAAAAATAAGACATTAAAAAAATAATCAGTTATTTTACTGATTTTTTTTGACAATTTTTTTTATATATTTTATTTATATTTATTATGGTGATCTTATGAAAGTTAAAATTTTTGATTGTGAAGATGAAATTGATTTGGAGGATTCTATTAATTCTTTTTTATCTGAAATTAAGGAGTTAGTTGACATAAAGTATCAAGTTAGTGTTGGTATTTTTAGTGAAGAGCAAATATTTTGTTTTTCAGCAATGATTATCTATTATTAGTATGTTATAATTACTATGATGGAGTGTTGTAATGAAAAAAGATAAATTAATGAAGAAAAATACATTTATTAATGGTGCTTTATTAGTATCTGCTTGTATAATTATTACTAAGGTTTTAGGAGTACTTTTTGTTATACCATTTTATTCTTTAGTTGGTGAGCAGGGTGGAGCTCTTTATAGTTATGCGTATAATATTTATGTTTTTTTTATATCTCTATCATCTGCAGGAATACCTCTAGCTATTAGTAAAATTATTTCTGAGTATAATATGTTAGGAAATTATGATGCTAGAGATCGAGCTTTTGTTCTAGGTAAAAAGATTGCTTTTATTTTTGGGTTAGGGTCTTTTATATTATTAAGTACTTTTGCTCCTAATTTTGCAAAAATTATTCTAGGTGATTTAGCTGGTGGAAATAGCATAGAGAGTGTTACTATGGTAATTAGAATTATTTCTACAGCTATATTAGTTGTTCCTGTTTTGGGTATTTATAGAGGATATTTTCAGGGATTTAAATATATGGAACCATCTTCTTTCTCTCGAATATTAGAACAAATAGTAAGAATAGTTATTATATTATTAGGAAGTTTTTTAGTTTTAGATGTTTTTAAATTAAGTTTAGCAACAGCTATTGGTGTAGCTGTTTTTGGAGCTACTGCTGGAGCTTTTACTGCTTATATGTATTTATTAAATAAAAAATTGAATAATAAAAATAAATTTAAGAATAATGTTCCTAAAATAAAAATTCCTGTTTCTGATATTACTATTTTAAAGAAAATTTTTTATTATGCATTTCCTTTGTGCTTAATAGATTTATCTAAATCTATTTATAGTTTTATTGATACTTTAACTGTAGTAAATGGATTGGTTGATTATGCTAAGTTTACTACTAATGATGCTGAGGTAATTGTTAGTATGCTTTCTACTTGGGCAACTAAATTTAATATGATTATTTCATCAATAGCGACTGGTGTTGTTGTTAGCTTGATTCCTAATTTAACTGAATCAATTATAAAAGGTAATAAAGAATATATTAATAGTAAGATAAATAAGGCTATTAGTTTATGTTTGTTTTTTGTTATACCAATGACTTTTGGGATGTCTTTTTTATCTAAATCAATATGGACTGTTTTCTATGGTGCTAATGATGTAGGAACTACCTTATTGAGTTATTTTGTTTTTACTGGATTATTTTCCAGTATTTTCATAGTTGTGATTACAATTATGGAATTGTTTAAAGATTATAAAGCATTATTTATTAGTTTACTTATTGGTGTTTTAGCAAAGTTTTTATTTAATATACCATTAATTAGTTCTTTTTATAGAGAGGGATTACCTCCTTATTATGGGGTTATTACTGCTACTTTATTAGGCTATATTTTATCTATTATTTTTTGTTTTATATATTTGAATATTAAAATAAAAATTAATTTTGAAAAATTAATTACCAATTTATTTGATATATTGTGTGCTAGTATTTTTATGATTTTAATTTTGATTGCAATTGATTTCATTATTCCAATCACAACATCTAATAGATTATTAAATTTATTATTTATATTTTTATATGCTATATTGGGTGTTATTTTGTTCTTTGGTTATTGCTATAAGACTAAAGTTTTGGATTCTATTTTTGGTGTTGAATATAAGAAAATTTTAAAACATATTATAAAAAAATAAAAATACCAATAAAATTGGTATTTTTATTTGCTTATTTTTTTCTTTATTAATTTTATATTGTGATAAGTTTTAAAGGCTAAATTATACATATGGTACCAGAATGGAGAAATAATCAAATCAAATTCTCCTATTAATTCTACAACATGTCCTCCAAAACTTTTTTTAAATAGATACAATCCATATAATGGATTATCTTTATTAAAATTTCCAGTTATGCCATAGAAATTATATCTTTTATATTTATGATCAATAGCATATTTAATTCCTGCGTAGTGAACTGTATATGCTGATTGAAATTGCATTAGATTATCATCAGTTCCACCATACAATGATAAAACTTCATTTCCGTATATTAGGAATAATATACCTCCTAGTGTTTTTTTATTACCATATATCTTTTTATATTCTTCAATTTTTTCTAGTTGCTTGTTTAAACGATTGATAGTTTCTTCATCTTGCTTATTATTGCTTAGATATTTTTTTTCATTCATTTTTAATAATTTATTATCATGTTTATAAATTCTTTCTTTTAGATTTTTTTCAGTAGTAATTAATTCTTCATTTGTATTTTTTTTAAATTTGTTGAAATCGATTTCAGCAATCATTATTTTCATGATGCCAGAATCATGAAGAGAATCCCACATACTTTCATAATAAGAAAGAGGTCTATCAATAAATTCTCGACGATCTGAAGTTTTTTCCATAATTTCTTTAAATATTGGCAGTTCTTCTTTAGTTATTTCTCTTGTTGTAATGCCAGCTTTTTCATTTTTTCTTAATATTTGTCTTGTTTTAGATTCCATATCTTGTTGAATTTGATCTTCAGTACGATTATTTATTTCAATAACATGCATCCATCTCGGTTGTAATGTATCTTGCATTAAATTAAATCCAAAATGTTTATATCCTAGTTTAACTAAGTTTTGATAAGCTCCTTTATTGTTATGACCATTTTCAACAATTTGACCATTATTATCACGCTCTTGATATTCTATATAAGGATCTATTTTTAATAAAATACCATTTTCTTTTTTTAATAATTTTTTTATTTCAGTTGTGAATTCTGTAAGGAGTTGTTTATTATTGTAATCTATCAAAAATCCTCTTGGTGAATAAAATATTTTTTTATTAATGATTGGTATATTCTTTGCCAATATTAGAGCACCTGCTTTAATTTCATCTTTTTCTTTTAATCCTATATAGTATGGAGTCCAATTGTTTTTAGATTTTAAATTTCCCCATTCCTTCGTTTGATGAAAAGTAATTTGTTCATGTTTATCAGCAAATTTTTTAAATTCTTCTTTATTTAATTTTACTAACTTCATGTTCGATCTCCTTTTTGCTTATTTTTTTGATTATACTTCTATATATAGGTACTAATTTAGTAAATATTATATAAGCAAATTTATTAATGACATAATCCCATTCTCCTAAAAATTCTATATAGTTACCACCAAACTTTTTCTTAAATTCGTGAATTCCTAGTAGTGGATTGTTTTCAGACATGTCACCTATTGTACCAAATTGATCATACATTTTAACACCTTGTTCTTTACAAAATTTTATATGTTTAAAATATGTATTGTAATTTACGTAAGTTTCATTTAGATCATTATGATTTGCCGCATATAATACCCAAGCTTTATCACCATATCTGATAATCATATATGCTGATAATGTTAAAACTTCTCCATATTTTTCTTTATATTTTTTATATTTTTCTATGTTTTTACTAGTATTTTCTTTTTGCTTTTCTAATTCTGTTAATTTTTCTTTAGCACTTTTACTTAAGTTATCAATTGGCATAATGGAAATTTGGTTTCTTATTTTTTTTAAATTTTCTTCTAATTCTTCAATAGTTTCTTCAAAATATATTTTTCCTAGAAATAAGTAAGCTTTACTATTTTCGCTTCCATTGAAAATTTCATATAGCGTTTCGTAATAATCTTCATCATATGATACAAAATTTTTCCTTGTTTCGGTAAGTATCATTAATTTATAAAATTCTTCTATATCTTTCTTTGTACCTATTTCTACTTTAGTATTTAATTTCTTAGCTTTTGCAATTCTTTGTTTTGTTGTTTTAGAAAAGTGATTTTCTATTGTTTCTAAATCTTGAGTTAAATCAATTCTAAAAGTATATCTCGGTTGCATTGTTTCAAAATTTTTAGTAAATCCTTTATGCTTCCACCCTAAAGATTGTAGTGTTTTAAAAATTTCATTGGGGTTATTTTTTAGTGGCTGTTCTTCATTTAAGTAGTTATATACTTTATAGATTATATCAGGATCTATTTTTATAAAAATTGCTTTTTTATTTTTAGCGAATTCTACGATTTTTTTTGTCATTATTTTTAATAGTTCTTTTTTATTGTAATCTAAGATAAAGCCTCGAGGAGCATAGAAATAGCAATAGTTAAATGGAAGTCTTTTTTGCAGTAGTAAAGTTGTGGCTATCAATTGATCACTTTCATTAACTAAACCTAAATAATAGGGAGTTAAGTGTCGTTTTACTTTGCATAGTTCTCCCCATTCTGCTGATTGTAAAAAATGGGATTTAGTTGGGTGGTTTACTACAAAATTATCAAATGTTTCTTTTTCGATATTTTTTAGTTTTAACATGATATGCCTCACTTTCCTATAAGCTTAGTATACCATATAAAGATAATAATAGACAAAAAATGAACACATTTGTGCTCATAGCATATATAGATTGTCATCATTTTGAATGTAATTTTTTTTCTTTTGCTTAATCAAGGTGTTTAATTTATCATTAATTTCTTTTAATTCTTTTTCTATGTTAGCTAATCTTTGATCATAATTATTTTGAACCATTGGTGGCAAAAATGGAAAAGGTGTTTGATTCATATAAGTCTCCTTACTTTCATGATATTATATGCAAATTATCTTTAAATTGTGTTAAAATATCTACAGGTGAAATTTATGCGTTTAAGAAATGTTAAAAACAAAGAAGAAATTTTAAATCAATCTAAATATTTAGTTAGAAATCCTGAAAAATATATTGGTCAGTGGAAAAATACTTTTTATAATGATAATCCTATATATATTGAGATAGGAATGGGAAAAGGAAAATTTATTATTGAAAATGCTATTAAATATCCAAATATTAATTTTATTGGCATAGAGAAGTTTGATAGTGTTTTAGCTCGTTGTTTACCTAAAATACCTGAAGGATTAAAAAATCTTAAAATTATAAGAATGGATGCTTTAAATATAGAAAAAGTTTTTAGCAAAGAAATTGATAGGATATATTTAAATTTTTCTGATCCTTGGCCAAAGATTAGACATCATTCGAGAAGATTGACTAGTAAAGTATTTTTAAACAAGTATGATTTTATTTTTAAAAATTATTGTGAAATATTTCAAAGAACTGATAATCAACAATTATTTATTTATTCTTTAGAAAGTTTATCACAGAATGGTTATAAACTTTTTAATATTACATTTGATTTACATAACACTAGTCAAGAGGAATTGATTACTACTGAATATGAGGATAAATTTTCTTCTAAGGGTATGCCAATTTATTCTTTAGAAGCTAGAAAATAGTGTAAATAATAGCAATTTATTTTACATTTATAAAAAATTTGGTATAATGTAGTAAGAGTAGGTGAAATATGAAAAGATTAGTTGTTTTACTCTCTGCTGTACTTTTGTTGATGACTGGTTGTAGTGTTACTGTACTAAGTAGTGTTGATATTGGAAGTAATATAAAGACCTTGTTAGCAGAAAAGGCAAAAATATATAATGTTTACTTTGATGGATATAAATATTATGTTCCTAAAGGTTTAAGTTTTTTAAACAAAGAGGATTATAATGCAACTTTTTTAGATAGATATGGCAATAAATATTATCTATATGTTGATGCTATTAGTTATTATCATAAAGTTGAAAACACTTATGAAGAAAATGATATGTCACACTATTCCAGAAAGTTGTATTATAATAATAAAGATGGCTATATTCAAATTGATGAGCAAGAAGATGAAAATTATATTGTTAATTTTATGTTTAATTATGCCAAAATGGAGTGCTATGTTTCTAAGCGTGATTTAATTTTTGCCATTGATAATATGTGCCATATTTTAAGGTCAATTACATTTAATGACAAAGTTCTTGAAAGTTTGATTGGTGATAATGTTTTAAGTTATCAAGAAGAAAGTTTCAATTTGTTTGATACTACTTCTACAAAAGAAGATTTTTTAGATGTTGTTAGTAAATATGAAGGCGAAGAGTATTCTAATGCTATTGATGAAGAACAGATAGATTTAAATAATGAGTAAAAAGAGGTGGACTCATGAAAATTGTTGATGCAATTAAAAATGCTTTATTTGAAGTAGAGTATGTTGAAGTAAAAAATGATGAAGGAAAAGAAAAAGATAAACAAAATAAAAATGATAAAAGTATAGATAAACCAATTGCTAAAAAAGTTATTTTATCAAATCCTAAAAAGGATAGAAATAAAGAAACAAGGGAAATAAGAGAAGACAAAAATGTAGAGAATTTTGATAGTAGAGCAGCTGAAACTCAAATTCAAGATGATATTTCAATTGAACCTCCTATTGTTTCTGCAGAGGAAAAGCATCCTGCTTTTAAAGTAATGAATGATAATGACTTTAAAGTTGAGGAAGAATATCCTACTAATAGAGAAGAAAGTAGGTATGAAACAGAATCTTATGAGCAAGATAAATACTATAGTGCGTACAATAATGCAACACCAAAAGTTGAAGAAAGAGTTATATATAGACAAGAAGTACACGAAAAAGCTCCTTATGGTATAGATGAATCTAGCAAATCTTTAGTACAAGAATATGGAAAAGCATATGAAAAGAAAGAGACAAAAACTGGATTCAAACCTTCTCCAATAATTTCACCAATCTATGGAGTTTTAGATAAAAATTATAAGAAGGAGGATGTAAAAGAAAAAAAAGAAGTTCATTTAAAATCTTATTCTACTTATTCTAACAATAAAGATAATGTTACTGTCGATGATGTTAGAAATAAGGCTTATGGTATTGTTGAAAAAAAGAGACAAGAAGTTCTTGAAGAAGAAAACAATAAGGTAATGTTTGAAGAAGATGATGATGAAGACGATGACAATTTATTAGTTGACTTAAGTAAAGATGGTGATAAACCATCAGTCAAAGAAATTACTATGGGTGATGCTTTAGAATATTTTCAAGATTTAGGATTAGAATATAATGTTGATTATGTTGATGCTAGTAAAGAAAAAGCTACTGGTAGACGTGTTAAGGATAATTATGATGAAAAACCTGAATTATTTGAGATAAATAAAAATGAAGATAGTATTAACAAAAAAAGACATGAAGAAGAAATTTTAGAAGAGGAAAAAAAAGATAAAGAAGATAAACTTGATGATAAGTTTAACGATAGTTCTGATAAGAAAGAAGATTCTGTTGATGTAGAGAATGATGATAATTTGTTTGACTTAATTGATTCAATGTATGTTGAAAAATAGGAGGATAATATATGGTTGATTTAGTGAATATTTTTTTACCAATGCTTTTATATATTTGTGCGATTGTTTTATTAATAATTTTAATTGTACTAAGCATAAAATTTATAGGAGTATTAGATAAAGTTGATAGATTGGTAGATAATATAGAGGATAAAGTTGATTCTTTAAATACTGCTTTTTCTATTATAGATAAGACATCTGATAGTATTGTAGGAATAGGTAATACAATCTTTGGTGCTGTTAATACAGTTTTATCAAGATTTATTAATAAAAATAAAAAATATGAGGAGGATGATTATAATGAGTAAGGAAAAAGGATCTGGTTTAGGAAAGTTTGTTATTGGTGCTGCTATTGGTGCTAGTTTAGGGTTGTTGTTTGCTCCAAAAAAAGGTAGTGAAACAAGAAAAGAATTAAAAGAGAAAATTAACGATTTAGTTGAACAAGCTAAACAAATTGATGTTCAAGAAGTAAAAGCAGAATTTTTAAATAAAGTAGAAGATTTGAAAGTTGAAATTGCTAATTTAGATAAAGAAAAAGTCCTTGAAATTGCTAAAGAAAAATCAGCTCAATTAAAAGATAAAACTCAGGAATTGGTAAATTTATCTATTGATAAAGGAACTCCAATTTTACGTGATGCAGCAGAAGAAGTTCGTTTAAAAGCTGTTGATGTAACTAAAGAAGTATTAAAAAAGTTAGAAAAAAAAGAAAATAAATAAAATCTTTACTTTATCGTAAATTGTGATATAATAATGCTATGTTTTCGATGAGAAATAAATAAGTAAAAAATTATTTAATTTTAAGAGACTTAGTGGTTTGGTGGAAACTGAGAAAAATAATTTTTGAAATTACATTATTTTGAGAAAAAACGTTAATCGCGTTAAGATATTGAGGTAAGTTTTACTTACGAATTAAGGTGGTACCACGAGACTCTCGTCCTTATAGGATGAGAGTCTTTTGTTTTGGGAGGTGAATTATGCACACAGAATATGAAGTTAGGATTTTAGAAATAGATGTAGATTCTATTAAAAATAAACTTGAAGAAGTAGGAGCAAAATTTGAGTGGGATTGTTTGCAAAGAAGATATGTTTATGATTTTATACCTAAAGTTGATGGAAAATGGATAAGATTAAGGACTAATGGATTGAAAACTACATTAACTATCAAAAATTTGGTTTCTAGTGAAATTGATGGTACACAAGAATTGGAAATTGAAGTAAGTGATTTTGAAAAGTGTAATTTAATTTTAAAAGATTTGGGATATGAAGCTAAAGGATATCAAGAAAATAGAAGAATTCAATATAGTTTGAATGGTGTTGAGATAGATATTGATTATTGGCCACATATTCCGACATATTTAGAGATAGAAGGTCCTTCAGAAAAGGCTATCTATGACATTATTTCTAATTTGGGAATTTCAAAAAGTGATATAACAACTAAAGATGTTGAAGGAATATATCAAAGTTATGGTTATACATTAAGTGAAATATATAATTTATTATTGGAGGAGGAAAGAAAATGAAATTTTATGATGAATTAAAATGGAGAGGACTAATTAAAGATGAAGCTGGAGATGATTTAGCTGATAAATTAAATAATGAGTGCGTTACTTTCTATTGGGGAACCGATCCTACTGCTGATAGCTTACATTTAGGACATTATTCTTCTTTAATTATGGCAAAACGATTAGCAAAAGCTGGACATCATCCTATTTTGCTGGTCGGTGGGGCTACTGGATTGATTGGTGATCCTAGACCTACAGCTGAGCGTGAGATTATTTCTAAAGAAAAATTAAATCACAATTTAGAATCTTTAAAGAAACAAGTTACTAAAATTATGAATGGTAATGTAGAAGTTGTTAATAACTATGATTGGTTTAAAGGCTATGAATATACAGATGTTCTAAGGGATGTTGGTAAGTATATAACTGTAAATTATTTATTAAATAAAGATATAATTAAAAGAAGATTGGAATCTGGTATAACTTTTGCTGAATTTGCATATACATTAATACAAGGATATGATTTTTTATGGCTATATCAAAATAAGAATTGTATTATGCAAGTGGCAGGCTCTGATCAATGGGGAAATATTACTACAGGTATTGATTTAATTAAAAAGAAATTGGGTAAAGATGTTTATGCTTTTACCATGCCACTTGTAACAGACAAGGATGGTAAAAAGTTTGGTAAGAGTGAAGGAAATGCTTTGTGGTTAGATGAAAATAAAACTTCTAGTTATGAATTATATCAATACTTAATAAATGTTGATGATGAGATGGTTATTTCTTATTTAAAAATCTTTACTTTCTTAAGTGTTGAAGAAATAAAAGAAATAGAAAAAAGGCATCTTGAAAATCCTGGAGCAAGAGAAGCTCATAAAATTTTGGCTCGTGAAATAATTACTGATCTTCATGGTAAGGAAAGTTATGAAGAGGCTTTAAAAATAAGTGAATCTTTATTTAATGGTAATGTTAAGTCTTTTACTGAAAAAGAAATTAAATCTGCTTTTTCTGGATTAAAACCATTTGAAATAAGTGAAGATAAAAATATCGTCGATTTATTGGTTGAATCTGGTTCTTGCTCTAGTAAGAGAGAAGCTAGAGAATTTATTCAAAATGGTTCTATTACATTTAATGGTGACAAAGTTACAGATTTAAATTTTTTGGTAAAAAAAGAACTTTGTTTACATGATAAATATTTAATCATACGTAGAGGAAAGAAAAAATATTTTCTTGGTATTTACAATTAGATAGTAAAGAGTAGAAAAGGTTGTTTGAATTTTTGTCAAAACCTTTTTTTAATTTTTCTTTTTTGATAAAATTAAGTTGAAAGAATGGTGTATATAGTGGAGAAAAAAAATCAAAAAATATTGCGATTTATTTTTATTAATGTAGTTGCTTTGATTGTTATTAGTTTTTCTATCTATTTTTTTAATAATGAACCTGAACCTAAAGTGTTAGAGAGAAAAGACCCTGTTTATTTAGATTTTAGTAACTCTTTTGATATTTTAAACGACAATTATTATGTTGTTGTTGGTAGTAATAATCATAATAATAGTGATTTGGAGAAAGCAAGAATTTCTGTTTATGATTCTTCTAGAACTAAAATTTTAGAGAAGGTATATAATAAGGGTTATAGTTCAGTTTATAATGATGTGCTATTTGATGGCAACGGGTACGTTGCTGTAGGAAATTATGAGGCTACGAAGAGTGATGTAAAAAATGGTACTAGAACGGCATTAATTGTCAAGTATGATCTTAGTGGTAATGTTATTTTTGAAACTGATTTTCAAGTTAACAGTAATTCAAATTATAAGGCTGTTGCTAAGGTAAATGATGGTTATATAGTTTGTGGAAAAGCTGTTAATCTTAATACTGATGAATCAGGTGCTGTTTTAATAAAATATGCTGCAGATGGAAATGAAGTTTGGAGAAGATATTCTGGAAATACTTATGCAGTATATAATGATGTAGCTTTTTATAATAATTATATTTATGCAGTAGGTGTTGATAATGGTATAGGAATTTTATCTATTTTTGATACTGATGGGCAACTTATAAATAATGTTTATTATAATAATATGGACGAAAATGGTTTTATGTCATTAAGTTTTTATAATAATTATTTATATCTATGTGGTGGAAAAATTAATAATAATAATATAAATGGCTTAGTTGTACGATACAATCTAGATGGAACGTATTTAAATGAAATTAATTATCAAAAATATAATAATGTTTCTTTTGATAAAATAATTAATGATTCTTTAGGTAATGTTATTGTTATTGGTAATTCGTTTACTAATGTTAATGATGAGCTTTATAGTGAAGGGGTTATTGGAAAATATAATTTTGAGTTAAGGGAGTTAAATATTGTTAAATATTCCACTGATCGTAATTTTTCTTTTAAAGATGTAAAAGTATATGATAACAAATATGCTATTATTGGTAATTCAAAAATTAGTTCAGAAAATGTCAGCTCTAAGTTGTTTTTATTCAGTACTTCTTTGAAAAGTATGGGGGTATAATATGAAAGTAACATTGGTTAGACATGCTATGACTGAACAAAATTTTTTAGAAGTGTGTCAGGGAAGAAAAAATTCTTCTTTAAATGATTCTGGAAGAAGGCAATGTTTAAAATTAAAAGAAAAATTGAAAAATGAAAAGTTTGATTATTGTTATATGTCTCCAATGCTTAGAACTGTCGAGACAGCAATTATTTTAGTGGGAGATCGTGTTTTAACTATTCCTGATGATAGATTGATTGAAAGAAATTTGGGTGAATTTGAAGGGATGTCAAGAAAATTTTATGACTCTAAGAAGTTTTGGGATTATTATTTGAACTCTAGTGATAGAGGTGTAGAACCGGTTCAAGAAATTTTTAAAAGAGCGGAAGATTTTCTTAATGATATTAAAGAAAAATATAAAGGTGAAAACAAAAAAATTTTAATTGTTTCACATGCTTCTTTGATTAGAGCATTAAGACATTTGATTTTAAATCATGATTATAATTCTAATTTATTGGATATAGATATTCCAAATTTGTATTGTGAAACTTTTGAAATACAAGAATAAAAAAAGCATCTTTATTGATGCTTTTTTTTATTACTTATTATAGAATTCAACGATTAATGCTTCATTGATATCAGCATTTAATTCATTTCTTTCAGGCATTCTTACATAAGTACCTTCCATTTTGCTTTCATCGTAAGTAATGAAATCAACTCTACGAGTTACTTTTTCTAATGCTTCAGTTACTACTTTTAAGCTCTTATCTTTATCTTTTAATGATATAACATCTCCTGGTTTAACTCTATAAGATGGAATATCTACTTTATTACCATTAACAGTTATATGACCATGATTAACTAATTGTCTTGCACCACGACGAGTAGATGCAAATCCAATTCTATAAACTAAGTTATCTAGTCTTGATTCTAACAATCTTAAGAAGTTAGTACCTTGGATACCCTTCATTTTTTCAGCTTCGTTGAAAGTTTTTCTAAATTGTCTTTCACTAACTCCATACATGAAACGTACTTTTTGTTTTTCTTTTAATTGTGTACCATAATCAGATAATTTTCCCTTACGGGCATTTCCGTGTTGTCCTGGACCAAATTCACGTTTTGCTAATTCTTTACCAGTTTCAGAAATTGAAAAACCAACACGACGAGCTTGTTTGTAACTTGAACCTGTATATCTTGACATTGATATACCTCCTTCTATATTTTTACAAAAACACATGAATTGTTTAGTCGTAACTTAGGGAGTTTTTCTTTCACATAAACAGCTATTGCTACTTAATTTTGAAAACACATTAAACCACTCTAAACACGCTGTTTCAAGGAATTTGCAGTATTAATTATATGATAAATTTATTTATAAGTCAAGAATTTGTTTTTATTTATAAATAAAATATTTATTATTTTTTTAAAATAGTAGAAAATTGTCATATTATTGTGATAAAATTATGTTATATGATTGATAAGATGTAGAGGTGTGTATATGCAAGGTCAATATTTAATTTATGCTTCTATTATTGTTCTTGTTTTTATTGCTCTTGTAATTATTATTCAGGTTGTTAGAAAACTTAGATTTAAGTTTTATAGAAATAAAATAAAAGATTTGGAAGTGCAACGTAATATGGTTGCTTCTACTCCAGTATTATTAGAGTTATCAAGGGTTGAACCTATTATTAAAAATGATAGGATGGAAGAAAAATACAATAGATGGCAAGATCGTTTTACTGAATTAAAAGAAAACAGGTTATCAAAGATTGATGATATGTTAATTGATTTAGATTTATATGTGGATAAGAGAGATTATAAATCTTGTGGTTATCGAATTGCTAAGATAGAAATTGAAATATATAAAGTGAGAGAAAGTGCTCAACATCTTTTGAATGAAATAAAGGATTTAGGTAAAAGTGAAGAAAAATATCGTTCTAGTGTTATCAAATTAAAAGCAAAATATAGAAGTTTGAATATGGAATTTCAAAATCATAAAGAATTGTATGAAGACATGCAGGAAGCAATTGAATTGCAATTAGAAAATATCGAACGTAGATTTTTGGATTTTGAGAAAGTGATGGAAAATAGTGATTATCCAGAGGTTGTTCATATTACTAAAGCCTTGTATGAGATGATTGATCATATGGAAATTGTTGTTCAGGAAATGCCGGATGTTTTATTTATGGCACGACAAGCTATTCCTAAAAGAATCAAAGAAATAAAAGAAATTTATGATGATATGGTTGGCGAAGGATATCCTTTGGATTATTTGAATATCGATTATAATATCGAAGAATCCAATAAAAATGTCGATATTATTTTAGATAAAGTTAAAGTTCTTAAT
>CALVOV010000010.1 GCA_944350385.1 uncultured Bacilli bacterium | reverse complement strand
TATTTGACTATAAATGTGCTTATGATATAGAATTAAAATATAAGTAAAATGGTGCGGTTGAAATTACAATAAAGAGACTTTCTAAGGAAAGTCTTTTTTTGTCAAAGAAAAAATTAGTTAAATATTTTTAACTAATTCTAATATTTCTTTATTTATATCTTCAATATCACGAATTTTATTATCTTTTACGCATTCTACACGATCCCAATTATATAATTGACTTAATTCTATATAGGATTCTTCAGCTTGCTTTAAATGTTCTGGTGACTTCTCGTGTTCATCTAAAAATTGTCGATTCTTTTTTAGACTTAAGGATTGTTCATAAGGCATATGAAGAAATATTGTTTTATCTGGTTTTGGCAATTGAAGTAACCAATACTCTAATTTATCAATCCACTGATACATATTGAATCTTTCATCTTTATCATGAATTTTACTTCCTTGATGAGCCAAATTCGATGTTGTATATCGATCTAATATTACATAATAATCTTCATCTAAATATTTTTGAATCTTAGTCATATTATATTTTCTATCAGCAGCATAGTACAAGCATACAACATGTGGATCAACATTTACTGCTCCTTCTTTAAAATAACTTTCACAAATTTCTGGTTTTCCTAAGTAAGCGCCTCCTACAATTTTTCCGGTTGGAGTGTCATACATCGGAAAGCCAAAGCGAACGCATTTTATTTTCTTTTCCTTTAATTTTTGTTCTAGTAGTTTTGACTGTGTTTCCTTTCCTGAACAGTCTGTTCCCTCTATTACAATAATTTTTCCAGCCATATATAATCTCTCCTATCATTAAGATATATACTTCAAGGATTGTGTCCTCAATAATATAATATCAATATTTACAAAATTTTACAAGTGTTTGTTCTATATACACATAATCACAAAAAAACTGTCTATTAGACAGTAATATTATTTTTTTCATCAAATGGCACTAATAAACATTTACGCGAAGCTAGAAAGTCACACATGTGAACAAAGTTTTGATACTTAGTTCTTGGTCTTTCTAATACTTCATTACCATTGTAGTCAGTTGTCCATGGTCCCATATGAGTTTTTACGACATCTTTTAGAAAAGTAATTTCTTCTTCCGTTAATTCTTCTAAATCTTTAGAATGCTCACCAATATAATTAGCAATTAAAATTGGGTGATCAAATCTTGTATATTGTTCTTTAGGATAACCTAACTTTAATCCATCATGAATAAGTAAGCCCATTAGCATTAAATCTTTTTCATCATTTGTATATTTGTCTCCAATACAAGGATCACTTAATAATTCATATCCTATTCTCATGGCAGCTTTGGAATGTCTTAGTAATCCACCTTCCCCTTGTGCATACTCAGGATGATATTTTCCTGTTGAGGCTGCTGGAATAGTAAAAAAGTAATCAGGAAGTAATTTGACCATTTTAAGACAGGCACTTCTTATTCTAGTACTTTTTATTAAATTTAATTCATTTGTAAAAATTTCTTCATAGTTCATTTTAGTCTTCCCTTTCCATTTCTAATAGTTTAATTATTACACTGTTACTAATATACCATAAATTTTTAGGAATAGATAGATAATTATTTTCTAACTTCAATATTTTTTCGTTTACTAATGGTTCATAGTCATAATAATTATTTAGTGGTTCTCCATATTTAATTATAAACTCTTGAAGATTAATACCTAACTTGGTTCGTAAGTTCATAATTATTTCGTAATATATTTTATCATGCGCAGATAAAAATTCGATACCATCTTCCTTTATATAATCACTATTTAAATATTTTGTTATTGATCTTGTTTTAGTATATCTAACATTTCCTTCATAACCAGCTGCACTTAGCCCGAAACCATAATATTCTTGATTATGCCAATATTTTAAATTATGTTTTGATTCATATTCTTCACTTTTAGCAAAATTACTTATTTCATAATGATCCCAGTAATTTAATTTTTTACATATCAAATCATACATTTTAGCATCTAATTCCTCATCAATGTATTTTGTGTTTGTAATTTTTAATTTTGTGTGTTCCTCAATAATTAAAGAATATGTCGAAATATGTGTTACGTTTAAAGATAGAACATAATCTAGATCATCTTTTACTTGTTTTAGTGTTTCTTGTGGTATTGCATAAATTAAGTCAATATTAATGTTGTTTAAGTTAATTTGATGGCAATAATCAATAATCTCTTTTACTTTGATTTTGTTAATTTTTCTTTCTAATATTTTTAAATTATTTTTAGAAATAGACTCTAAACCAAAACTTATTCTATTAATACCATATTCTTTCATCAAATCTAACTTTTCGTTATTTATAGAGTCAAAATTACATTCTATTGTATATTCGATGTCTTTAGAAATATTTAATCTTCTTTTTAATATTTCAAATAATTTTTTTAATTGTTGGAGTGTTAAACTGCTTGGTGTTCCTCCACCGATATAGATTGTGTCAATTAGTTCGTTATTGTATGAAGCTGATATTTCTTTTTCTAATTCAATAAGATATTGATCTACTAATTTTTTATTGTAGTATATTTTACAAAAATCACAGTAAGAACATATCTTGTTGCAAAAAGGAATGTGGATATAGCAGCCAATTGTTTTTGATTTGCTCATATTACTTTTTATCTTCACTGCTAGAAAGTATTGATAAAAATGCTTCCTGAGGAACCTCAACACTTCCTATTTGTTTCATCCTTTTTTTACCAGCTTTTTGCTTTTCTAGTAACTTTCTTTTACGAGTAACATCTCCACCATAACATTTTGCTAAGACATCTTTACGTAGTGCTCTGATTGTCTCTCTTGCTATAACATGGGTACCAATAGCAGCTTGAATTGGTACTTCAAACATCTGTCTTGGAATGATATCTTTTAATTTTTCAACTACAATTCTACCTCTACTATATGCAAAATCTTTGTGAACAATAATACTTAAAGCATCTATTATTTCACCATTTAGTAAAATATCCATTTTTACTAAATTACTTTCTCTATATCCTATTAATTCATAATCAAATGAAGCATATCCTTTAGTATAGCTTTTTAGTCGATCAAAAAAATCATAAACTATTTCAGATAATGGTAATTCATAATTAATAGTTACTCTAGATGTATCTAAATAATCTATATTAACAAATGTTCCTCTTTTATCTTGACAAAGTTCCATTAATGGTCCGATATATTCACTAGGGGTAAATATATTACATTTAACATATGGTTCAAGAGTTGTTTTAATTACTTCTCTTTTTGGCATTTTAGATGGAGAATCAATCATTACTTTACTACCATCTGTTAATATTACTTCATAAACAACTGATGGTGAAGTAGCTATTATATCAATATTAAATTCTCTTTCAATTCTCTCTTCAATAATTTCCATATGAAGTAGCCCTAAAAAACCGCATCTAAATCCAAAACCTAAAGCTTTAGAAGTTTCTGGTTCAAAAGTCAATGCTGCATCATTTAGTTTAAGTTTTTCTAAAGCTTCTCGTAAATCTTCAAATTTATTTGATTCGATTGGATATATTCCAGAATATACCATTGGTTTCATTGGTTTATATCCAGGAAGTCTATTTTCCGCTGGATTATCTTCTAAAGTTATAGTATCACCTACATGTACATCACTAATACTTTTAATAGATGCTGATAAATATCCTACTTCTCCAGCTTTTAATGAGGTTACAGACTTTTCTTTAGGTGTATTAATCGATAAACCGACCACATCATAAACTGCTCCTGTTTCCATCATTTTAATGCAGTCACCAACTTTTACTTCGCCCTCCATAACTCTTATTGAAATGATAACTCCCTTATAGGAATCAAATAAACTATCAAATATCAATGCTTGTAATTTATTATTCTTTGAGCCTGTTGGTGAAGGAATAACTTCAATTATTTTTGTTAATAATTCATCAATCCCAACTCCTGTTTTTGCTGAAGTTAATACTACTTCTTCTCTAGAAAATCCAATATTTTCTAATTCAGCTAATACTTTTTCAATATTAGCACTAGGAAGATCTATTTTATTTATTACTGGTATTACTTTTAAGTTATTATCAAGCGCTAAATATAAATTAGCTAAAGTTTGTGCTTCTACTCCTTGAGATGCATCTACTACTAATAATGCTCCTTCGCATGCGGCAAGTGATCGTGATACTTCGTAAGAAAAATCAACATGACCTGGTGTATCAATTAAGTGAAGAAAGTATTCTTCTCCTTGATAATTATATTTTAATTGAACAGCATTTAATTTTATAGTAATTCCTCTTTCTCTTTCGATATCCATAGAGTCTAGAGTTTGTTCTTTTAATTCTCTTTTATCTAATGCCCTAGTTTTTTCTAAAATACGATCGGCTAAGGTACTTTTACCATGATCTATATGTGCTATTATACAGAAATTTCTAATATTTTGTTGTTTCATTTGGGCCCTCCGTCAATGTAGATTATATCAAAAAAATATGAATATTTCTACTCATATTTCTTCGTAATAATTAGCAATCTTTTTTTGGTAACATTATGACTGAAGCTATATTATCAAAATCTATTTTCTTGCAAATATCTTGCAATACTTTAAATTCTAAATTTCTGATTCTTGTATCTTCATTATCAATTATTTCCTTATTGTATAGCATATCATCAAAGGCATTGTAAACCATAGCTTCTACATTATCTGATGATCTTACTGCATTAGCAATCCAAACTTTCTTTGTTCTGTTAAATGTCTCTTCATCTAGTGGTAAATTTTTAAATTCTTGTTTTATTTCTTGAATCAACTCTTCTGGTTTCTCAGTCTCAGCCATAATATAAAATACTTTAAAATCTTCTGTCTTTTCCCAATCTGTGTACATAGAAGTCATTATCTTTTTTTCAATTACTCGTTCTTTAAATAAAGAGCAAGAACCAAATAATATTCTAGTTAACATTAATAAATAAGCATCTATAGTAAATTGATCTGTTATACCTAAGTCTTCTTTTTTTATTTTTAATCCTAAAGCTATTTTAGGAATTTCTATTTCAGCAGTAAACTTATCATTTTTTAGGCGAACTTCTTTTCTTTCATGAATTTTTGCGACTATTGGATATGGTTTATTTTCCTTTAATTCTAATTCTTCATAAATTATTCTGCTAGCTTCTTTTTGATTAAAATTACCACCTATAATAATAAACATGTTATTTGGACTATAAAAATTGTTATAACAAGTATAGAGATCTTCTTTGTTAATTCTATTTATTTCTTCAACTGATCCTCCAATATCTATTCTACGTGGTATTTCATGATAAATATTTTGTCTTAGACGCATTTCAAGCTGGAAATCTGGCATATCTTCATACATATGTAATTCTTGTGCTATAATACCTTTTTCTTTTTCAACATTTTCATCTGTAAAATATGGTTTATTTACAAATTGAATTAAATATCTTAAATTTTCTTCAAAATTCTTTGTTCCATAACAAATATATTGTGTATTGTCATATGAGGTAGAAGCATTTGAACCGGTACCACTTTTTGAATAAAATGTAAAAGGATCTATACCATCTTCTTGTTCAAACATTTTATGTTCTAGAAAATGGGCAATACCATTAGGTACCGTAATTTTCTCTTTAGTATCTGTCGGTGTAAAAGTAGTAATTTCTGAACCAAATCTAGTAGCATAACTAATAAAATAATTTTTCTTATCTTCCATAGGAATTAATACTACTTCTAAACCATTTTCTAATGTTTCACGATAATAAGTAATTCCTAATCCCTTAAATTCCTGCTTTTTCATCTTTATCCCCCTCAAGTGTAAATATCGTGTCCATATGTATTTTCTTAGCAACACGTACTATTTCATTTTTAGTTACTCGTAATATATTTTCTTTTTTATTTTCTATATCATCTGTTCCTAAGTAAACTGTTGCTAAATATGAATTAATAACTGATATTGGACTTTCTTCTATTTCATCTAATGTTGTTTTATAAAACTCTTTTGCTGTATTGATATCTTCAATATTAAATTTACCTTTTTGCATATCTTTCATTATTTTTTCAATCAAAATAATAGTCTTTTGATAATTTTTAACATTGATTCCAGTCTTTATTACTAATAAGTTATCAAGTTTATTAGTAACAGAATAAATGGAATAGCATAATGAATTTTTTTCACGTACTATTTTAAATAATTTAGAGTCAGCACCACTGCCTAAAATAATATTATATATTGGCAAAACATAATTTTTTTCATAATCGGTTAATTTACTAATGCGACAAATTACATTCACTTGTGATTGGTTAGCCGGTACTGTTTCTTTAGCAAATAGTCTTCTTCTACGTGGTTTTTTAATATCTAAATAATAGTCTGCTTTTATTTTCTTTAAAATTCTAAGATTGAAATATTTTTTTATTTCCTGATATATTTTGTCTTCATCAATATTTCCTATTACAACAATATCTACTATGTCTTTCGTTATCATTTCTTTATAATAACTATATAGTGCTTTTCCGTCTATTTGATCTAAATCTTCTAGATATCCAACCATGCGATAAGATGATGGGCTTTCTTTATCAAAAGATTCCATTGCTCTAATTGTACTATACTCACTTAAATTTTCTTTTAAACTAACTAATTTTGTTGTTGCGGAATTCTTTATTATTTCAAGATATTTTTCTTTAAAACTTTGATTCTCTACATCTGGTGCAAAAATAATTTCATTTAAAAAAGCTAGCGATTTATTAAAATTTCCTTTTTCTGTATATTTATCATTTAATACATTTAAAGTTAGTGTAGTACATAGATAATTTCCTAATCTGTTATTATCTATAGTAATACCTGCTGAATATAAATCCTCTGCGGCTATAGTTATTTTTCTCTTACTATCATATTTTTTAGTTGAGTAAACTAATAATGATGTTAAGATATTTCTAATAGTTATTTCTTCTTTTTTTATTCTTCTACGAAAGATGACTCTTACTGTAATTGTTTTATATTTATCTGTTTTTATCATGTGTAGGTTATATGAACCTAAATCTTTTTGAATATATTGCATCAAATCACTCCTACCTATTATTATATCTCATTATCAATAAATTATAAGACGTAAATCTTACTTCATTATTATACAAGATTACTTTTAATTTATAAATTATATTCTTTATTAATTTACTTTTTTTGTCATAAAAAAAGGAGATTTTATTCTCCTTCTTGATTATTATTTGTATTATCTTCTGATGCATCGGCAAATGAAACTAATACTGTTCGTGGTTTCGAATTTCCTGTTGGTGGACCAATTATTCCGTTTTTTTCTAACCTATCCATCATATCAGCTGCTCTATTGAAACCAATTCTAAATTTCCTTTGAATTAAAGAAATGGAAGCTTGTTGTTTAGTAATAACAAATTCTACTATTTGGTCATATAAGTCAGCAGTCGGATCGATAGATTGATTACTACCTGAACTACTATTATTTTGCGTATTCTCGTCATTTTTACTATCAAGATGTAGGAATTCTTCATCAAATAAATTTCCTTCTTGTTGATCTGAGGTAAATTTAATAAGACGTTCTATTTCTTCATCAGTAACAAAAGAACCTTGAGTACGAATTGGATTGTTTTGACCAATCGGTAAATATAACATATCCCCTTTTCCTAATAATTTTTCAGCACCTGTTTGGTCTAATATTGTACGTGAATCAATTCCTGAACCTACAGCAAATGAAATTCTTGATGGGATATTGGCTTTAATTAATCCTGTGATTACTTCAGTCGATGGTCTTTGAGTTGCTACTATCAAGTGAATTCCAGCGGCACGAGCTTTTTGAGTTATTCTAAGGATTGAGTCTTCTACTTCTTTTGCTGCTACCATCATCAAATCTGACAACTCGTCGATAACTATTACTATGTAAGGCATTTTTTCTAACTTTTCTTCTTCATTTTTGTTTTGATTAAATTTTTCTACATAATCATTATAACCTTCGATATTTTTAGTACTAGTATTAGAAAACAAGCGATATCTTTTTTCCATTTCAGCAACACTTTTTTGTAATGCAATTGAAGCTTGTTTTGGATCAGTTACTACTGGACACATTAAATGTGGAATACCATTATAAACAGAAAATTCAACAACTTTTGGATCGATTAAAATTAGTTTTACTTCATCTGGTCTTGCACGCATTAAAATTGAACAAATTATACCATTAACACAGACTGACTTACCTGAACCAGTAGTACCAGCAATTAATAAATGTGGCATTTTATTAATTGGGCACGTTTGAATTTCACCCATAATAGTTTTTCCTAATGGAACTAATAACTTATTGTTTGATTTTTGAATTTCTGGACTGGCCATAATTTCATAGAAAGATACAGAATTTGGCTTTTCGTTGGCAAACTCTATTCCAACTGTTTTCTTTCCTGGAATTGGAGCTTCAATACGTACATCCTTTTTAGCTAAAGCTAAAGCTATTTCTCTATTTATAGAAGTTATTCTATTAACACGAGTACCACTGGCAACTTCTAATTCATATTGAGATACGGTTGGTCCTATATGTACTTCTGTTACTTTAGCAGATATTCCAAAATCTCTTAATACTTTTTCTAAAGCAGATATATTGTCAGTAACTTGAGCATTGTCACTAGAATTATCAGCTTTCTTTGGTTTGTTTAATAAATCTAGAGATGGTAATTTATATGAACCATTTACTTGATTTTTTTCACGTGGTTCTGTTGCTGATTCAGTTTGAGCATTATTATCTTCAATGGCTCTTTTCTTTAAATCTTCAATTGTGGTTATTTTTACTTGTTCATTGCTATTATGAATAATTGGCTTTTTATCGTCAAAAATTTGAGTTTGCTCATTATTCGGTGAATTTTTATTGTCTTTTTGTTCTTCGTTTTGACTACTTTTTTGTTTAAACCTAGGTAGATGTTCTTTAATGAAGTCCACTATAGAGAAACTGGTAAATATGCATATTCCAACTATCATTAAAACCCATGAAACGATTTGCATTCCTGTATAAGAAAATAATTTAGCAAATATTGTTGCAAAGGCTCCACCAATTATTCCTCCACCTACCCCTAACCAATCGTTTAATGTTCCATTTTCCATAATTTCATGAATTGCTAACATTAACTGATTAATAGTATCTTGAATAATAGACATCATATTGGAATTATTAACTAAAATAAATTTTTCATGCATTAAAATCAATAAACCAATAGTTAATAAATAAATACCAATTAACTTTTGAGAAAAAAAATCAGGCCACTCTTTTTTAAATAATAAATAGAAACCTACAATTAAAAGTATCAAAAGAAATGGTATATATAATGATCCTACAATAAATAAACTAAATGAAGTTATTGCTCTTCCTACTGGCCCATATTTTCCCAATCCTAAAATAGCTAATAAAATAAAAATAACACCATAAATTTGAACGTCTAACTCAAAATTTTTTTCTACTTTCTTTTTTCTTTTCTTTTTTGCCATATTTTGTTACTCCTATTCTTACGAATATAATTTACATTTTCATTATACTACAAAAGAAAACAAAAAAAAAGCATATTACTATGCTCTTGAAACGTATTTACCATCTGAAGTTGAAATTATAATTTTTTCTCCTTCTTCTATGAATAAAGGTACACGTACGACTAATCCTGTTTCACATTCAGCATCTTTTAAAGCGTTATTAGTTGTATTTCCTTTTACTGCTGGTTCAGTATGTGTAACAACTAATTCAACTTTATCTGGTAAATCAATTCCTAAGACTTCTCCTTCATATGAAGTGATATATACTTCTAGATTTTCTTTTAAAAATTTAACATCATCACCAATTTGAGAACCTTGAAGTTCAAGTTGTTCATAACTTTCCATATTCATGAAATAATATACATCATTCATCGTATATAGATATTGCATTAGTTGTTTTTCAATTCTAGCAGTAGCAACTTTTACTCCCGCATTGAATGTTTGTTCAAAAATTGCTCCTGTTCTTAAATTCTTAAGTTTAGCTTTAACAATTGCTGCTCCTTTTCCTGGCTTTACATGTTGAGTTTCAAGTACTACGTAAATTGCTCCTTCATATTCGATAGTAATTCCATTTTTTAAATCATTTGTACTAATCATATAAACTCTCCTTCATAATACAAAAAATAAGTGGTTAGCTTATTTTTTATTTTTTCTCCTTATGTACTGTATGTTTTCTACATCTAGGACAATATCTATTTAATTCAAGACGTTCTGTAGTATTTCTTACATTTCTTTCTTCTCTGTAATTTTCTTCTTTACATTCACTACAAACTAGAGTTTTCATTTGTCTGTTTCCTACTTTAGCCATATTTTTTTGCCTCCTTACATCTATTGGTATTATACCAAACTATTAATAAACTCGCAAAAGATTTTTAGTTCTTTTACTAACGACTTTTATATTCTAGCACAGATATTCGATAATTTCAATATTTTTCTTTAAATACCATACATATCATAATAGGCATTCATAACAGCTTTAGTGATTCTTAAGGTTACCAATGATGCATAATTTATACTAGAATTTGGATGTGATGAGTTAGGTGAAGTTACTACAATACTAACTTTTGGATTGTCAGCTGGTGCATAACCTACAAAAGAAGAAGTAATTGTTTCCGTATCAATAACACCATTACCATCTTTATCAATAAAACTTTGCGACGTTCCTGTTTTACCAGCAGCATTTAATTTATCTTCTATATAACCACGACCATAACCACCATAACTATGCATTACGGCATAAAATCCTTCTTTTACTCTAGCCATATACTCTGCTCTTGTCTTAATAGTATTTAATACATTTGGCTCGTATGAGTAGATTACTTCGCCTAATTCTGTACTATCAGTTGATGCATGTACTTCTTTTAATAAATGTGTTTGCATTCTTTTTCCATTATTAGCTATAGTTGAAATATATTGAGATAATTGTAATGGTGTATAGGTTTCGTATTGACCCATAACAAAGTCAAGTAAATTTCCAGCTGCTTTATCTTTTTTAGCACCATATCCCGCACTTTCAACTGGTAAGTCAATACCTGTTTTTACTCCTAATCCAAAAGAATGATACATATCTCTATAAGTGTCAAAAGCTGACTGATTGAAGTTCATTTTCATATTTCGATAATATTCTTGTCCATTAACTCTTATAGCTGTTTTAAATTGGTAAACATTACTTGATTTAGCTAAGGCTGCTATGTCATTAATTCTTCCTAACGTCTGTGAAGAGCACTTTTCTGCTACACCTGCAACTTTTATACATTCATCAACCATGTATTCTCCTATCTTTATTGCTCCTGTATTATATCCTACTAACATTGATGCACCTTTTACTACTGATCCCGGGGTGATTGGTGATGTTAAAATACTACGAACATTGTCTATTATTTCACCATTTACGAGACGTTTTGAAGCCATTACAAGAATTTCTCCAGTATTTGGATCTTGTAAAATGACACTTGAGTGATCATAATATTCAGTATTAGCTTCTGTTTTAGCTCTAAGCAATTGTTCTTCAATAATTCTCTCTACTTGTTGTTGAAGATTGATATCAATACTTAATACTATATCATTTCCTCTGGAACCTTCTTTTATCAATCTTGTCTCAGTAGAACTAACTATTTCATATTGAGATTTTTCACCTTTTAGATAACTTTCATATTCTTTTTCTAAATAGCTTAAACCTACTCTATCATCTAGAGAATAACCTAAACTAAGATAATATTCTTTATCTTCAGCAGGTATTCCTTGTTTAGCACTAGATACTGTACCTAGAATTGATTTTAAAGTATCCCCATAAGGGTATGACCTCTCCCAACTAATACTTGTATTAAATCCTTTTAAATTAGCGACATTTTCACTAATATAAGCATATTCAGCATCTGAAACATTTGATTTGATGGTTTTTTCTGAATAACCATAACCTCTGTTCATTAGATAGTATAATTGAGCTACTTCTAAATCACTTTCTGTCAATTTACTTAACATTTCAGGAGTGATTCTTTCTATCTTTAGTTCATAGATATCATCAACTGTTAATTTCTTTTGAGTTAATTTTTCATATTCAGCATCTGTAATTAATTTTTTGCATTCTTCAGGATAACTAGCTTCATAATATTCTTTTTTAGATCTGGTTGTTAAAATTGAAATATCGATATCTAAATGTTTTGCAACAGTATGCGCTAAAGCAAGCATTTCTTTAGTGCTAGTATCTTTATTTTTTCGATATATTATGGTCTTTACAGCAATATTATCTACTATAACATTGTAATTTCTATCTAGTATTCTTCCTCTTGGAGTACTTTCACCCATTGTTATTGAAGATGTTAAATTTTCTATTCTTTCATCATACACTTTTTTCTCAATAATCATTACATTAAATAATTTTATAAATAATATTAAAAAAATTATTAAAATAAAACATAAAATAAATATAAATCTATTTTGAACTACAAAGTCATAATTAACATTTTTTGTTTCTTGATACACTCTTTTCTTTTTACGCATGCCTTTTTCCTCCTTTATTAGTTTATCACATATTTTTAAAACTATTTCATAAATTTAACTAGAGGTGATTTATATTTATAAAGAACAAATACTAAAGTATATTCATTTATTAGCTCCTGAACATATTCGGGAATTTGCTAAGGCATGTGACATATATGTTTCGGATGAAGAAGTATCAATTCTATATAAATTTATTTTAGAAAATTATAGGGAATTACTGGAAAATGAAAATTCTATAGTAAAACTCAAACCATATATTAGAAAAGATTTGTATTATGCTATAGAAAAAATATATAAAGAAAATAAGGCTAAAAATATTATTTAGTCTTATTTTTTATTTTTTCTAGTAGATTTTCATCAAATTTTTTAGCTTTAATCATTTCTATTTCATATTTATATGGAGGATATATTTTGTCTACATAGGGAGTTTCTAATATTTTAGGAATATCATTTAATTTTTCATTATATATGATATTTATTAAATTATTGAAGCCTATTTTACCAAAACCTATGTTTTCATGTCTATCTTTATGAGTTGATTGTTCATTTTTACTATCATTAATATGAACACAGCCAATTTTGTTGATACCTATTAATTTATCAAATTGGTCTAGAAAAAAAGAAAAGTTTTTCATATCATAACCACTATCATGTAAGTGACAAGTATCTAGACATACTCCTAAATTATCTTTATATTGACAATTATCAATTATAGCCTTTATTTCTTCTAGTTTAGAACCAACTTCTGTACCTTTTCCTGCCATTGTTTCTAATAATATTTTAACATCAGTATTAACATTACTAAATATTATATTTAGTCCCTTAACAATATTATCTATTCCTGCTTGAATACCTTCACCGACATGACTACCTGGGTGTAATACTAGGTATTTGATGCCTAATTGTTCACAACGATTAATTTCTTCTTGAAGAAATCTTATTGAAAAATTATATTTTTCTTTATCTGGATTAGCTAAATTAATAATATATGGAGCGTGGACTACAACTTTAGAATAATCAAAATTAATCTCTTTCATTTTCATTAAAGCTTTTAAAGTTAATCCATCTTCTATATTACTTCTAATTGTATTTTGAGGTGCTCCTGTATAAAACATAAAAGTATTAGATCCGTAACTAATGGCTTCTTCTAAACTTCCTAGTAACTGTGTATCTTTTTTAAAACCTACATGACTACCAATATATAACATAATATCACCATAATTAATATATCATTTTTTAAAAACAAAAAAAAGACTTCTTGCGAAGTCTTATAGTTTTTTTAATTATGAAGCTAATTTACATTCATATTGTCCAGATCCAGTTTTTTGGAAAGTCATTCCATTGAATGTTGGAGTTGTAACTGAAGATAATACTGCAGATCTTTCAACTGGTGTTGCAGCTAAAGTGCCAATACCATGAGCTCCAGTATCAACTAAAACTATTGAATAATCATATGTAGTTGTAGTACCAGTTACAGATTTATCGATTTTAACATATCCTCTAACTTCTGCATTACTCCAAGCTGATTTTCCACCTGATTCAATTAAGTCTGTTGTTTGTTGTTGATAATCAAATGTACCTTTTCCATTACCAGTACCAGTGGCTACTGTAGTTGTTGAAAGATTAAGATAATATGTACCATTTGGAACTGCTGCTATTTTAGTGTTCATAGCTGTGTCAGTTGCTGTAGTACATTTTAACTCATCTGCTGATACTGCATTCTTAACTCCTGCAATATATTGATCTGCTGTGTTTGCGAATGTATCCCTTCTTGAATTTTCAATTGTTCTTGAAACTGCTGGTATAGCTACCATCATCAAGATACCCATAATTGTAATAACTGCTAACAATTCGATTAATGTAAATCCAGCTTGTTTGCTTGCTTTTTTAGCATTTTTTGCCATTTTTTTCACTCTCTTTCCTATTCTTAATTATTACATTTTAACTATATCATATTAATTTTTTACTTTCAACTATTTTTTTAAAATTTACAATGTGGTTGTAAATTACTTTTAATTAATGTAAGTTTCGACTAATGTACATGAAGAACCACCTGCTGGTACATTGATTGAAGTAGTAGTTGCAGTTAAAGCAGTCGCAGTAGCATTACCAGTTGTAACATATTTTCTACTATCTTCAGCTGAAAGATCAGTTAAAGCTCTCAAGGTAATACCACCATATTTTCCATCTGGATCTTTTTCAATTAGTTGAACATAGTAATAATAAGTTCCTCCTACATTTTTGATAATAACATAAGATTCACTACCTTGATATTGACCATCGTATGGTGGATTTTTAAATTCTGACATTCCAAGATATTCCATAGTCATTCCAATACATTGATTATTTCCTGGTTTTGTTATATTACTATTACCTCTAATTTTATATTCTGCTAGTGTTCCCAATTTTTTACCATCTTCGATGTAAGTATCTAATTTAGTACTTTGCAATATACCAATAATATTAGGAGCAGCAATAGCTGTTAAAAGACCTAAAAGTACTATTGTGGCAAGTAATTCAACTAATGTAAAACCTTTTTTATCTAATTTTTCTTTCATTTTTTCACCCTACCTTTACATTAATTATAGATAATGTTTATGTAAAATGAAAGTCTTAGTTTAAAATTTCTTGTATTTTTTTTATTTCTTGAATGACATTATCATTTTGTAATTCTTCATTATACATATAATCATATCTAAATAAAGCAAATCCTGAATAATTCTTTAAGTTTCTAGATAGTATTATTTGCCTTTTTATGATATCGCTATATTTAATCCATTCTTCTCTACCGCTTTTAGCATAATTATCAATATTGCCAGATTTATATAAAGCTAAAGCAATAATTAATTCAATGTTTTTATTGGTTATTATTTTATCCCACTCTCTAATAACGTTATAAAACGGCATTGTTTCATTAAAAAATCCATAATATATTTGTGGCATAATAAAATCTATATATCCTGTTTCACTAACCCATTTATAAATATCTGCATATAAGTAGGCATAGTTATTTTCTATATTACCATCCGGGCTAATACCAAATAAAACGTTATTTTCATGGCAGGTGTCATATACTCTTTTAACCATTTTATTAATAGTATTTAGGTGATAAGTTTGAAAATCAATATAAGGATTGCTTTTTAAATAGTTTTCGTAATCTATTATATCTATATCATCACTTGGATAAAAATAATCATCAAATAAAATACCATTTACCTTATAATTAGTAACTATTTCTTCTACTCCTTTAACTATTAAGTCTTCTACTTCTTGCTTACTAGGGTTAAAGTATATTCCATTATTTATATAAATATAGTCACTATTTAAGTACTTATAAGATGGATTTTTTTCAGTAATAGATGATATATCCTCTGTTGTTCTAATACGATATGGATTAATCCAAGCATATAGTTCTAAACCATTTTCCAAGCATTTTTCTTCAAAGTATTTTAAAACATCAAAGTATTCTATTCCTTCTTCTCCAGTAATTATTGAAGAGAATGGATATATTTTAGAATTATATAGAGCATCTGCATTAGCTCTTACTTGAAGAATTATTAAATTAAATTTATCTTTTTTCACATTAGAAATAATTTTATCAATATTTTTTTTAGACTCAGATATGTCAGGTGTTAAATAATTTTTTTCATCTATATAACTTATAAATATTCCTCTTATTTCTTTTTTTGACTCGGTAGTTTTAAAACCACATGAAAAAATTACAAGTATTAAAAGTACTCCTATTATAATTTTTTTCATATCATCACCAAGTCTATATTATCTTATATTAGAAACGAATCTTGTCACTTTATACTTTCTTTTTTAATAATAAAGAGGTTTTTACTTTTATAAAAAGCATAAAAAACGTCTACTGCTTTTAGATTATCTGCATTCAATTCTGTTTCTAACCATTTTTCCGATTTTCCTATTTGAATTAGTGTATCTTTTTGAACTCTACCATCAATTATTACAGGTAATGGATAAGTACCAGTTAAATCATCTTGCTTTTTAAAGATTGATAACTCTCCATTAGTTTCTAGAATAGCGTAATCTACTTCTTCTATTGATTTTATTCCTTGTTCTCTTAATTGTACCAGCATGTCTTCTAAATTGTATCTTTGTTTTGACATTTCTTCAAAATCTACTTTTCCTTTATTTATTATTACTGAACTTTCTCCATCTATAATTTTCTTTGCTTTATGACTTTTTAATTCTACAATACTACTTATTATTTGTAGTCCTACTAAAACTGAAATTGGTATAATTGACATAAGTATTGATTTGTCATAATTTTCTATACTGATTGATGCTATTTGTGCAATAAATATAGAAACTACTAAATCCATTATGGATAACTCTGCTACTTCTCTTTTACCCATTAAACGATATGTAACGGCTATTAAAATGTAGAAAAAGAAACTTCTTCCTAAAACCATAAAATATTTCATTATATCACCTAATTTTATTATGGTTATATTTTATTTTTTTAATCATAAAATTTATTAGAGGTGAATTATGAAAACTATTAAGAGGTATTCTGTTTCTCTATTAAGTATTGTTCTTTCTTTATTAGCAGCAACTCTTATTCTTACCACATTATATTATTTTGATTATATTTCTACTGATACTTATAAATTTTTTAAAATTGGAACTTTAATTATTACCTTGTTAGCAAATAGTATTGTTTTAGGAAGAAGCTCTTTAAAGAATGGATATTTAGATGGTATTAAATTAGGGATAATGCTAATTATTTTTTGTACTTTGGTGTCAATTATGCAAAAAAATATTAGTATCAAACTTATTTTATATAATATTATTATTTTAATTTCTTCTACTCTAGGTAGTATGATTGGAATTAATACTAAGAAGATAAAAGAATAAAAAGAAGAAGTCTTATTTGACTTCTTCTAATTCTTTTTTTATTTCTTTTAATTCTTGTTTGAGATGATATCTTTTTAAGTGAAAACGCTTAGGTAAAAACTCTAGCATTATTTCTCTTGTTTTATATTCTCTTTCGTAATATTCTTTAAATAAATCTCCTTTTTTTATTAAAAGAATAGGTCCGAAAAAATATTGTTTTTTAGTATATTTTTTATTACCTCTTTTTAATATTATTATCTGATAGATAAATTTCTTATCTTTTACAAAGACTTCATCTTCTATATAAAATTCATTTTTACAAAAATATCTTTTTACATCTTCTTGATAATTATTTGGACTCAATATTAATGTTGTGACATTTTTTATTTTTTTTAAATTATTTTTAAATATACCAATTATATTTCTACCACCCATACCAGATATAATTATGGTATTAATATCTTCTGTATATGTATCCAAACCATTGCCTAGTCTTACTTCTATTTTTCTTTCTAATTTTTCTCTTTTAATATTCTGTTTTGCTTGTTCTAGTGGCCCTTCAGCTATATCTGCGGCAATTGTTTTGATACCACGATTACTTTTTTCTAGGTAAATATCTAGAAAGGCATGATCACATCCGATATCAAGGCAAACACTATTGTCTGGAACCAAATCTCCTAGAACTTTTAAACGATTATTTATTTTCAATAGTCTGTTAAGAAGTCTTTTAATTTTCTAGAACGAGATGGATGTCTTAATTTTCTTAAAGCTTTAGCTTCTATTTGACGAATACGTTCACGAGTAACACCAAAGATTTGTCCTACTTCTTCTAGTGTTCTACACTGTCCATCATCTAAGCCAAATCTTAATCTTAGTACTTTTTCTTCTCTTTCAGTTAGAGTTCCTAAAACTCCATCTAATTCTTCTTTTAACATTTCTACAGTAGCATATTCTTCTGGTCCCATTGTCATGGTATCTTTAATAAAATCTCCTAAATGAGAATCGTCTTCTTCACCAATTGGTGTTTCTAGAGAAACTGGGTCTTGAGAAACCTTGTATACTTCACGCACTTTTTCTACTGTAATTCCTAGTCTTTTGGCTATTTCTTCATCTGTTGGCTCTCTATTTAATTCTTGTGTCAATTGACGTTGAACACGAGCTAATTTATTAATTGTTTCTACCATATGAACTGGAACACGAATTGTTCTAGCTTGATCAGCTATAGCACGAGTGATGGCTTGTCTAATCCACCAAGTGGCATATGTAGAAAATTTATATCCTTTACTAAAATCAAATTTATCTACTGCTTTCATTAAACCAATATTTCCTTCTTGAATTAAATCTAGGAACAACATTCCTCTTCCAACATAACGTTTTGCAATAGATACTACTAAACGTAAGTTTGACTCAGCTAACATTCTTTTTGCTTCTTCATCACTATCAGCTGCAAGTTTAGCATATTCAAATTCTTCATCTGAAGATAATAGGTTAATGCGTCCTATCTCTTTTAAGTACATTCTTACAGGGTCGTTTATTTTTACATCCTTTGATAATGTTAATTCTTCAACATCACTATCTGCTGTAATGTCCTCACCAGTTGCATCATCAGTGCCATCTTCAGTTACTATTTCAATATTAGCTTCCATTAATGAATTATATAAATCATCTAGAGAATCACTATCCATTTCTAGACCTTTTAATTCATCAACTAACTGTTCATAAGTAATGAATCCTTGTTTTTTTCCTATTTCGATTAGTTTATTTTTTCTTTCTTCTAATGTTTTAATTTCTCCAACCATATCTATTCTCCTATTCTAAGTTTTCTAATTTTTTCAACTATCTTAGCTTGTTCTAAAGGATTGATTTCTTTCTTCATTAAATTGGTAAGTCTTTTTATTTCTTGATTTTTACCATATTCCCTAATTACTTTAAAGTATAAGAGTAAATCTTCTTTAGTAGTTTTTTCTAAATATTCTCCGGCTATTATCTCATTGAAAAGTTTTAGAATACTTTCTTTATCCTGAATATATGTATAGAAATCCGCTATATTAACTTTTCCATACTTATTATAATAATAAATGATTTCGCTACATAGAATTCGCATTTCTTCTGTTGCAAAAACGAGATGTTCACGCTCTGCTTGAGTAATTACAAAGTCATTGTAAAACATGAAGTATATAACTTGTTCCATCGCTTTTATATATTTATCTTTACTTCTAATTTTATGTGGAATGATAATATTAGGTGTTTGTTGTATTTTTTTGGCTTGTGAAAGATCTTTTAAGCGCATTTCGAGTGTATTATAACCGATATCGAACTCTTTTGCAAGTCTTTTCAATATAACTTCAATACGTATTTGGTCAGTTATCTTACTTGTTTCTTTCAAAACACTATTTATGTATTCTGCGGTTTCTTCGTCACTTTTAAAGTTGACTTTTTCTTTTAACTTAGCAATTTTATAATCACTAAAGTGTAGAGAATTTTCAATTAATGCTTTAAATTTATCCTCACCATTTTTTAAAATATAACTATCGGGATCTTCTGGGTTAGGTAAAGAGATTACTTTTGGTTCTATTCCTTGCTCTAATAGTTCCTCACCAATACTTAGAGTAGCATGCACTCCTGGATCATCACCATCTAAACATAAAATAATATTTGGAGACAATCTTTTTAATAAAGCTATTTGCTCCTTAGTAAGTGCTGTTCCCATTAAAGCAACAGTATTGCGAATACCAATAGTACTTGCTCTAATAACATCCATAAAGCCTTCCATCACGATAACACTTTTCTTAACGCGACATTCTTCTTTTGCAATGTGATAGTGATATAACATTTCTCCTTTTTTAAAAATTTCTGTTTCTTTAGTATTTAAGTATTTATTTAAATCAATATCTTTATAAATACGACCACTAAAACCTACTACTTGTCCAGATACATCATATAAAGGAAACATTATCCTATCTATGTAAATATCATGATCATCACTTGATAAACCTATTTTATTTAAAGTGACTAAATCATAGTTTTTATTTTTCAAAATAGTTGTTAAATCATCTCTTGATTCAAGAGCTAATCCTATTTCAAATTCTTTAATAACCTTTTCATCAATACTTCTATTTTTTAAATATTCTTTAGCTTGTTTACCAACGTTTGATGATAAATTATTTTGAAAGTATTTTACAGCGATATTATATGCTTCGTATAATTTATCATACTTAGTCGTTTTTTTTGCTATTTGAATACCAGAAGTATTAATTCCTACTTTATCTCCTAATTCTTTTAGTGCTGTCTTAAAGTCAATATGTTCGTAATTCATTAGAAAAGTAAAAACATTCCCAGTAGCGTGACAAGAGAAACAAGTATATATTTGTTTTTCTCTAGATACACACATAGATGGATTAGAATCATCATGAAATGGACATACACCAAAGAGATTCTTTCCTCTAGCTACTAAGGGAATGCGTTCACCTATGATGTCTACAATATCTACTTTAGAACGAATTTGATTTGCTAAATCATTATTCATTAGACATCACCCCACTGTATAAACAATGTATTATATATCATATTTTGACAAATTTTTCAAGTTATATTAATGACTTTCTTGTAAAGATTTTAACATCTTTATCAATATAAATATCAATGACACCTTTATTTACTATTTTAATAAATCCTAAACCGGAAATTACTAAATCTTCATCATATTTAACGTTATATGTTGTTTTATTTAATTCTTTTAGGTCATTATTATTAAGTATGTTTAATAATCTTTTCACTTTTAAATCATTTGAGATATAAAGAGTAAAACTATTCTTACTTCCTTCAACATAATCAATTCTTATTAAATTTTCAATTATTAGTGATTGATTTTTTCTTAATTGATATGTTCTTGGTTTAATTTCTTTTCTTGGAGATATTTTTTTTACTAATTTTTCATCTACATGATTTAATATTGATCCTGCATCTACTAGTCCTGGGGTATCTATTAAATTTAAGTATTCATTTATTTCAATATTTACCATATTTAGTGTTGTACTTGGAAGTGGTGACATAGTTAATTCTTGAGTATTAGTAGAATAATTTTTTATTAACTTATTAATTAATGATGATTTGCCAGCATTAGTATGTCCTACTACATAAACATTTCTACTTGTTTGATAATATTTAATTATTTTTAATAAGTAATCTATATTATAATTTTTGTTGCAACTAATAACGATAATTTCTTCAACATGTATATTTCTATCTTCTAGATACTTTATTAGTTTCTTTTCTTTTACTGATTTTGGAAGAACATCTTTTTTATTTAATACTAAAATCATTTTATTTGGTAACAATTCTCTTATTTGAGTAAAGTCTTCTTCAAGATTTAATAAATCTGTAATATATAAAACTAAGTCTTTTGTTTTTCCTACTGTTTTTAATATATTTAGATACTCCTCATTAGATTTTGTTACTACTTGATATTCTCCATAATTTTTCATTCTAAAGCATCTTTGACAAATATCGTTTTCTAAACTAGTTATATATCCTTCTTGTAATATATTTTGATCTTGTAGTATTACACCACATCCTAGACATTTTTTAGGTTCATTTTCACTACTCATAATATTTACCTCTTTCAAATACTCCTCTGGTTTTGTATTTATCTAATATTTTATTTTCAATCCATCTATTTATACCTGTTACTTTCAAATCTTTATTACCTAATGGGTCTACTAGTATTGTTTTTATTTTAAATCTTTTTCCAGCTAAAATATCTGTAACTATTTGATCTCCTATAATTACCATTTCTTTTTTGGAAAATTTATAATCATGTTTTATTTTTTTTAAGGCTCTGGTTGAAGGCTTTAGACTCCAGGATATTCCACCTACTCCTAATTCTCGAAGATAAGGATTTATTCTACTTCTTGTATTATTACTGCAAATAAAGATAAAGAAATCTTTTTGCAAATTTTTTAAAAGTTTCTTAGTCTCTTCCGGACAACTAAGGTTATTCATTTTTCCCAAAGTGTTGTCTAAATCAAAGATTAAGCACTTGATTCCTTCTTCTTTTAGTTTAGTATAATCAATTAAATAAATATTTTTATAATATCTGCTTGGTTTTAAATAAGCCATATTATCACCTGCTAATAATTATAAACTATTATTTTTTATTTATCAATTTTTTTGTTTTTAATAAATTCACGTAATATTTTTGTTAAAGCTCTTTTTTCTATTCTGGAAACATAACTTCTACTAATACCTATTTTTTTAGCTATTTGTCTTTGAGTCTCTTCTTGATAATTTTCTAAACCATATCTTCTATTGATAATATTTTTTTCTCTAGGAGTCAAAACTTTTAAATATTTTTTTAATAATTTTATATTATCTTTTAAATCTATTTCTTCTATAAAGTCTGTATTCTCTGTTTTCATAATATCTTGAATTGCAATTTCATTACCATCTTTATCATATCCAACATAATCATTTAAAGAAATATCTTTTAAATATTTATTATTTGTTCTAAAATGCATTAATATTTCATTTTCGATACATCTTGCACAATAAGTGGTTATCTTCACTCCTTTTTCTTTAGAGTATGTGTCTACTCCTTTAATTAAACCAATTGTCCCTATACTTATTAAATCATCATTATCTTGATAATTTTTATCAAATTTTTTTACAATATGTGCAACTAATCTAAGGTTGTGTTCTATTAAAATACTCCTAGCTTCTTTATCTCCTTTTTCCATCAGTGATATATATTTTTCTTCTTCTTCAGCACTTAACGGCTCTTGAAAGACATCGTTAGAATAAGAACCAGTTAAACAAAATAAATTTTTTATTAATTCAATCAAATTTAAAAACATATAACCTCCTACGAAATTATATGTTTTATATATTTATTTTACTAACTTTTGTTTAACATTTATTAGTGTAGACCAAAGAAATTTTCTATTTAATAGATAACAATAAATTACTACTATAATTAAAGATATAATATCCAGTACTAAATTTCTTTGATAATAGATGATAATTGCAAATAAATATATTAAGATTGTCTTTATTAAAAGACTATCTTCATATTTTATTTTTACATACTTTTTTAAATCATAGTGACGATTTATCATCATTACAAAATAACTAATTGCCGTTGAAATACTAGCTGCATATAAACCAATATATTTAATTAATAAGACATTTATAATAATATTTACGATAGCTCCTATAACAGATATGGAAGCTACTTGTTTTGTCATTTTCTTAGCTATATAAATAGCATTATATAAACATATTAAAACATTAAAGACACTTCCTAATATTAATGGTGGAATGTAATAAAAAGCTTCATCATATTCAATATTAATTAATATAGGAAAAACAAAAGGTAAGCAAGCAAGCATTCCTACTCCTAAGGAGGTAAATAATTTAACTACAGTATTACAGATATCTGAAAAAAATTCATCTCTATCTGGTTCATTTATGTGAAGTGCTGCTGATTCCGACCAAGAAAGATTAAAAATACCCAGTAAGGAAGATAATATTGTTGGAAATTTATTGGAAACAGCATATAAACCATTAGCAGCAGTGCCTAAAACTACTTTTATTATAGTACGATCTGAAACATTAACTATCCACCAAGATATACTATTAGGAATAAGCGGTATAGAATAAGCATTCATATTTTTTATTAATTTAAAGTCGGTTAATTTAAAATTAATCATTTTATACAACTTTAATCTAATAAAAAGGTATAAAGAACATAGACCATTAGCAAGAGCCATAGAAATAATCATTCCATCTGCTCTTAAACCTAAGAAAACGATTAAAATAATATTACTGATAATGGTAGTTAGTCCAGTAATAATGCAGCTAATAGCATAGTCTAAAGTTTTTCCAAATCCTCTAGATACTTGCAAAAAGTTACCGGAAATTGTACAGACTATAATATCTATTAAAATTAACCAGCGATACTCTAAATGAAGGAAACTAGTAACTATTAAATATAAAATAGTAAAAATTAATAAACCAATTCCTAAAACATTAAAGTTATTAGTGATTAACTTTTTGTATTTTTTTTCATTATCTCTTGAGTCTACTAACCATCGAAAAATACTCATTTCTAATTCTAAAGTTATTAGTGGTACTAAAAGTGTTACATAAGTTGTGATTAAATCTACTTTACCATATTCACTGGTTGCTAAATAACCAGTATAAAGTGGTAATAAAAAGAAAGAAATTAATTGAGTAGATGCTTTACCAAAGAAAATAATAAGAGTATTTTTAGCTAATTGTTTTTTCTTATTCATATTTCTTACTCCTCATGCTTTTATTATTTAATAACTTATAAATAATTATACCAGTACTTGAGCCTAATGTATCAATAAATACATCAAGTATTCTAGCTGATCTTCCAGCACTAAATAATTGGTGTATCTCATCACTTATAGCATAGAGCATACATAGTATCACACTAATGATTATTACTTTTATGGATAATATTTTAAACTCATTAATAAAATTCACCAATAGAATTCCCAAAACAGCGTATTCTGTAAAATGAGCTAATTTTCTTATAGGATACACATATTTATCAATAATATTTTTCAATTGCTTTTTAGATGGCTCTGCATTAGTTATTACTTGATATATTTTAGTAATTACTAAATCACTTTTTTTTGTTGATTCTGTACCATTATCATTAGAAAAGTTAAAGATAATTGCCATCCACGCAATAAGTAGAACTAACTTAATAATTTTTTTTAACATTTGATCACCTATTTTCACTAGAAAAAAGAAAGGATATTATCCTTCTTTTATTTGTCTATTGGCAACTGCTTGGTATGCTTCTTCAATATCATTAAAGTAAATTGTTCCTGTTTTTAGTTTTTCATAAGTTTCATTACCTTTTCCTAATATTAGAACCATATCTTTTTCTTTAGCCATATCAACAGCTTTTTGAATAGCTTCTCTTCTATCTATTACTATTTCATAATTGTTATGAGTTTCTTTTAATTCTTTAATAATATCTTCACAAATTTTCTGTGGATCCTCACTTCGTGGATCTTCATAAGTAAATATTGCGTAAGAGGCATTTTCTACTACAACATTTCCTACTTTTGGTCTTTTTAAGTAGTCTCTTTCTCCTGCTTGTCCAATTACTACTATTGATCTATTTATATCTAAGGTATGAACAAAATTTAAAAGTTTAGTTATACCATTTGGAGTGTGAGCATAATCTACCATGACATAGTATGGAGTTTTAGTGTTTAATAATTCAAGACGACCACTTATTTTGATATTAGAAATTCTAGATAATAAATCTTCTAATTTAAAGCCTAACGATAAGCAAATTAGTAATCCACAAGCCAAATTATAAACATTGAAATCTCCTAATAAAGGGCTATCAACATCAAATTCTTCACCACGATATTTAAATTTAATTTTAGTGTGAGTAGGATAAATATTAAAAGAAACTATCTGTAAATCATTATCTGCTCCTTGTCCATAAGTTAAAACATTAGCTACGCAAGCATTTTTTACTGTTTCAAAATATTCATCATCTTTATTTAAAATTGAATAGCCATCTTTCTTAGTTGTTTTAAATAATTCTAACTTACATGCTAAATAGTTTTCAAAAGAGCCATGAATATTTAAATGTTCTGAAGTAATATTGGTATATGCTGAAACATCATATGTTGTTGCTACCAATCTTTTTCTAAAGAATGCTTCGCTTGATGCTTCCATAGCCGTATATTTACAACCATATTTTACAAATTCATCTAGATATGCATATAAATGGTGGGCATCTGGAGTAGTATTTGGATTATCTCCAGTGAACTTAGCACAACTTCTACCATTAGTACCTATATAACCACATTTATCAGGACCAATTAAAGTCTGAACGATTGTTGTTGTTGATGTTTTGCCATCGGTTCCAGTTACACCTATCATTGTCATCTTCTTATCTGGATAGTCATAGAATTTTTGACATAGATATGGTAGTTCTCTATTAGTGTCTGGTACTTTTATTATTGGAACGCTTTTTCCTTTTATATCTTTTGAAACTATTATTGCACTAGCTCCATTAGCTATTGCATCATCAATAAAGTCATGGCGATCGGCTGTTACTCCTTTAGTACATACAAATAAATCTCCTGGTTCTACTTCTTTAGAATTTATTTTGATTGCTTTAATATTTATATCTGTACCTATTCCTGGATATAAGTCATTTAATTTTTTCATAAAATCACCCAAGAACATTATACAGTAAAGATAACTATTTTTAAAGCAAATTTCTTGATATAGTCCTTATTTTACGTTAAAATTAACTGGAAGGAAGGTATATTATGAAGACACTTATAGTAGGTGCTGGAAGTGATTTGGGAGTACATATTGATGGTGCTCATCTAGGACCAATTCAATTATTAAACGATTTAAAAGGATTTTATAAGGGAGAAATTATTTCTCTAGTCCAAGATGAAAATATATTAAAAAGTAGGAATTTATCTGATAGAAGAAAGAATGAATTTGAAATAGATAAGTTTAATACTACGTTATATAAGACGATTGTAGAAAAATGTAAGGATGAATATTTTCCTATTGTTGTTGGTGGTGATCATTCTATTGCTGTTGCTTCTGCTTTAGCTTCTGTTAAAAAAAATGATGATATTGGAATTATTTGGATTGATGCTCATACTGATTACAATACATTTGAATCAACTATTACTGGTAATATTCACGGCTTGCCTTTAGCAGCAATTACTGGCTACAAATGTCAAGAATTAAGATATTTTCATGATGGTGCAATTATTCAACCTTCAAAATGTGTGGTCGTTGGTGCTAGAAGCATTGATGAAGCTGAGAAGGATAATATACGTTATGCAGGTATCACAGTATTTTCTACTGAGGATATTCAAGAACGTGGCGTTAAAGCGGTTATGGACGAAGCTTTTAAAATTGCTGGCTATAGAACTAATGGAATTCATGTTAGCTTTGATTTAGATGTTATTGATCACGAGGTAGCTCCAGGAGTCAGCGTTCCTGAACAAGATGGTCTTAGTGAAGATGATGCAATGACTATTAATGAAGAAATAATGAAACATATTGATGAAGTTGTTTCTTATGATTTAGTAGAATTTAATCCATTGCGTGATCAAAATAGAAAAACAGAACAAATCGCAGTTAATCTATTAGCCCAAATTATTAAATCAGCTACTACAAAAGGTAAATATAAAAAACATAATTATTAAAAAAAGTCAAGAAATTGACTTTATTTTTTTTATTATTTTATTACAACCATCATTTATTTCATCATACACTTTTTCAAAATTATTAGTATACCAAGGGTCTTCAATATCATAAGGTTGAAGTTTTTTTATTATATTAGTTTTAAATAATCTTTTTAGAGCTTCTACTTGAAATTCTTCCATGCAGATAATGTAATCAAATTTGTTAATATCTTCTGTAGTTATTTGTTTAGCTTTATGCTTATCAACAAATATATGATGCTTTTCTAATGTTTTTAGCGCTTTAGGATAAATAAAATTTCCCTCTTCTTCATTTGATATTCCCCTAGATTCAACTATAATATTAGATATATTTTCTTTTTTTAGTTTATCTTTTAAAATAAATTCAGCCATTGGAGAACGACATATATTTCCTAGACAAACAAAACATATATTAATTTTTTTCATCTTTTTCCTCTACTTTACGATATTTTTCTTCAAGTATAGAATATAAATAACATTCTACTTCTTTTTTAGTTTTTTCTTTCATTACTTTACGATAACCATTTAGCTGTTTATCATAATTACTATCATCAATATTTTTTAATTTATAATCTATAATTATTATTTTATCTTTAGTATCAAACATCAAATCGATAATTCCATGTAAATAATTATTATCTTCTAGGTAAGTAAATTCATATTCTTTGTAAGTTTTACATACTTTATTTTCTTGAATTAAAGGACTATCTAAAAACCTTTCTACTTTATTTTTAATAGTATTAGGAACATCATATAGTGAAAGATTTGGATTTTTGAAATCTAGTTCTTCTAAAATAGCGTGAACTTTAGTTCCAAAATCTAATAATTCTTGTTCTTCTTTAGTTACTAGATGCAAAGAATCTTTAGAAAAATGTTTTTCCTCTACTACTTCTTCTGTCATAGAAAGTTCTAAAACGTTAAGATTATCTATTGATTTAGTTAGAGTTTCATTATTTTTAACATTATTTTGATAATCTTTTGTTGCCAATATAGTAGTCTCTTTTACATAATCTTCTATATTTGAATAAATACTTTTAATTATGTCTAAAAACTTCTGATATTTAAATCTTTGATAAGTTGGAACTATATCAGTTACTTCACTACTCTCTTCTTCTATTTTTGGTATTACAAATATCATTTTTTCTTTTGCTCTAGTTACAGCAACATATAGCAATCTTATTTTTTCAGATATTTCTTCTTTTTTTGTATTATATTTTAAAAGAGTCTTTAGAATAGTATCTTTGTAATAGTTTCTAACTCTAGGAAGAATTAAACCTAGATTATTATCATAAATAATTTTTTCTTTTAGTTCCATGGTATTAAACTTATCTTGAAAGCCAGCAAAGTAACAAATTGGAAATTCTAGTCCTTTTGATTTATGAATAGTCATTATTTTGCAACTATTAGCATCGCTTGTATTAACATTAAATTTTAAGTCATATTCAAATTCAAAAAGGTTATCTAAGTATTCAACAAAATCATATATTGTTTTACCTGTTTCTTCATATGATTTAGCTAAATTATAGAAGTATTCTATTCTAACTCTAAACGATTTAATATTACCAATTTCTAGTAATTTTTCATCATAATTAAAAGAATTAAGAATGTAATTTATGTAACCACTGATACTTTCAATATCAATTTTATTTATTAATTGACTGCATAATTTAAATAATGGAGAATTTATAAAATTGTTTTCTACAAAATAATCATATATTTCAGCATCTGGTGTTTTATATAGATAACTGCGAGAAACTGATGTAAAACTATAACGAAAATCATTACCATAATCTTTATTTTTTATACATATTAATAATTTTAATAGATTTCTTAATACTAAAACATCTTGATCTTTACGAAGGGATTCTTCTTTTAATATGGTTAAAGGTATTCCTAAGTATTCAAATATTTTTTTGTATAAATCAAAATTTTTACTTCTATCTAGCAAAATAACAAAATCTTGATATGTGATATTGCGTAAAGACTTTTTATCTTTATCATATATTTGATAGTTATTTCTTACTTTATTTATAATGTCATTTCCTATTATAAAAGCTTCTTCTTCATCTCTCGTAATATTTGATTTTTTATCTAAATCGTATGTTAGTAACTCGAAATTGTTATCATGTGTAGTGGCACCTTTTTCTTCATAATCTTTGTTACCGAAAATCATTCGATGTGATGCTTTATAGTCAGCTCCACCTATTTCATCATCCATAAATAAATCAAATAATAAATTAATATTTTTTAATACTTCTCTTCTAGATCTAAAATTCTTTAAAAGATCTATTTTCATTCCTTGTTCAGTATCACGATAGGTATCATATTTGTTTTTAAAAATATATGGATTAGCATTTCTAAAACGATATATTGATTGTTTAATATCTCCCACCATATAAACATTATTATGAGCAATTAAATTAATAAACGTTTCCTGTGTGTCAGAAGTATCCTGATATTCGTCTACTAATATTTCATTAAAGCTATTAGATAGTTCGTTGCAAACTTCTGGATTTTCTTTAACTACTTTAATAGCCATTCTTGCTATATCAGTAAAATTAAACTGCTCTGTTGCGTATTTATATGTCTCTAGTCTTTTATCTAGTTTTTTAATGATATCAACTATTACTTTAGCATCACTTTCTGTTGCATAAATCTCATCAGCCATCTCTTTTTCAGAAGAATAGGTTGCTAGAGACCTAATTTCTTTAACTAGTTCGGAAATAGTACTCTTAATTTTTTTTCCAGCTTCTTCAGAGTTTCTTGGTACTGGTGGAAGAGACTTAAATGAAAGACTTTCCAGAACTTCTTTATAATTAGTGGCATGTAATAGTTTCTTAATAGTATCTTCTACTTTAGTTATATAATCACCATCAAAGTATTCACTCATATCAATTAGAAGTTTTTTTATCGTTTTTATCTTTTCAAATATTAATTCTATATAACTATTAATATAAATATCTATTTGTTCTTTTTTATATTGTTCTTGTAAAAGCTTTTCTAAGTATGCCGTTTTATCATATTTTAATTCTATTTTTTTATAGACATTAGAAATATAGTTTTTTAGTTCTTTATCATCTTTCAAACAAAAGTCTTGTATGAGATTTTGAAATTCTAAGGTTGGATTTTGATAATATTCATCAAGTATTTCTTCTAAAATTCTTCTTTTTTCTAAATCAATAATAACTTCATCAGTAATTTTAATTTTATTGGTTATATTTAATTTCGTATGATATTTTTTTACTACTGATAATGAGAAGGAATCAAATGTTGTGATATAGGCACCATCTATTAAATTTGCTTCTTCTTTTAGAGATGCTTCTTCATTTATTTTTTTACGAATTCTTTCTTTCATTTCAGCAGCTGCAGCGTTTGTGAAAGTTAAAACAAGCAATTCATTAATATGAACTCCTTGCTTTAATTTACGTATAACTCTTTCACTTAGAACAGCAGTTTTTCCTGAACCTGCTCCAGCAGATACTATTATATTCTTTCCTTCTTCATTAATCGCAAGGACTTGTTCTGGTGACCATTTTATTTCTCCCATTATTCTTCACCTCCTAAAAAAGATAAATCATCTACTTTAGATAAGTATTTAATATCTTTTTCTTGCATAAAACAGATATCTTTATATTGACAAAAAGTACAAGAAACATTATCTCCATTATAATTTTTTGGATTGATTGGAAATTTAGCAGCTAATATTTTATCAGTTGTTTTATTAATATAATTTTCAGTATATTTAACCATATTTTCAACCATTTCATTGCTAATAACTTTTTTAGTACCAAAACCTTTATCTTCCGTGTAATTCATTCCTTTAATATAAACGCTCTTCTCATATGTTGTATCAAATCTTTCTAATATTTCTGGATTTTCAATAGAATATCCTTGTAGTTTTAAGCGATCTTTTTTTTCTTTTAGATATGATTCTTCGTCAGTACAGGTTGGATAATTAAATAAGATATTTTGATAATAAATACCAGTGAAAATTGGATTTTTAAATATATGAGATTTATTTATTAAATATAGATAAACTGGTAGTTGCATATGTAATCCATATTTTAATGGTTCTATATTAGTATCTATTGTTCCTGTTTTATAATCAATAATACTATAATAAACATCTTCTACTTTTTGATAATACATAATTTTATCAATGAACCCTTTAAAAATAACAGATACTTTCTTATTTTCTATTGGTATTTCAATTTTCTTTTCTAAGTATTCCTCATCATATCCAGTAATTAGTTGTTGTTTTTTTAAAGAATCTATTAATTCTAATAACTCCTTTTTTATTTTGTGTAATAATATTTTTTCTTTAAAAGATAATTCTCTTTCTTTTAAATATTTTTGATATTCTTGTTCAAAATCAAAATTTGTTTTTTTATAAAGAGATAAAATACGATGATACATATTACCAATAAAATTATGAAATTGTTCTTCATAAACTGATAAATTTAACACATGATTTAAATAATATTTAAAAGCGCATTCTGAATAATCATTCATACTGGAATAAGATATATTTAATGGTTGTTTTAAATTACTTAAATAAATATTATTTTTTATACCTGTAAACTGATTAGAATATTTTTTATATGGAATATCATAATGATTGTTTAATGTTTCTAATTCTTCGTTCATTTCATTGTATTTATAATATAGATCTAATTTTTCTCCTAAGCGTAATTTATTATATTTATTAGAATAACAATAATTATCTTTTAATGGTTTAATTATTTCTAAATTTAAATCTTCTATTAAACTTGATGGATAAAAGCTACTAAATGGTGACGTTTTTTTATAAGAAAGATGAAGATTTTTTATTTGAGATAGTAAATAAATTAGTACTTTTTTATTACGCTTATTTTTTTCATTAGTAGTATATAATTCTACTTCTTTTTTATTAGCATCATTAATATATTCAATATCTTTTTCCATCTTGGGAAGAACGTCTTGATTAAATCCTAAAACAAAAACATATTCATCATCTTTAAAACTATTTTTATAAAGATCTTTTATATTTACAGCATTTTTGAAGTTATTATAACTTATATTAGTATTTTTTAATTTATCTATCAAAATTTTCTCATATGATGGTTTATTAAAATCTAGCTTTGTTAAACTATTTAAAACATTTACTAATTTTCTAGTTATAGGTAAGTTATTTTGATTTTCTAAATCTAGTACATTATTTTTTAAATAGTCATTTACTACTTTTGTAGAATAAATAGAGTTATTTTTTTTAATATTAATTGGAATATTATAATATTTAAATAATTTTTCAATTGTATAAAAATAATCTTCAGAAATATTAGATAAAAAGATTTTATTAATATCTACTCCTTTATTTAATAAATTAATGATATTTAAGCATACATCATTTACTTCTTCTTCTAAAGTATCACATTCTACTACTTGATTTTTAAGTGTAACATCCGGAATATCAACTTGATGGTTTAGAGCTTTTTCTTCATACTTATCTAAATCATAGTATTTTTTTACAATTACTTTTTTATTTTTAAGATATTCTTTAAAAGATTTATTTTTTTGTAAAAGATTTTTAGACAATAATTCTTGTTTAATGTTTTGAAGGAATATTAACTTTTGACTTTGATATTGTTTTTCTAAATCTATTACGTACAAATTACTTAAATATACTTTAGCGACTTCTAAATTCAAATTATATTTATCCATTAAATATTGAATAGCTGTTTCATCATATGAATAAAAATAATTATTCATAAATTCTTTTTTATTCATGAATTTAATATTATGCAATTTGTCATCTTTTTGATATTGATCTAATATGTTCATTTTTTCTTCGTTAGGACAGATTAAAAGTATATTTTCTTCCATTTTTATCACCATTTTTATTATATATTTAATTTTATTTTTAAACAAGAAAAAAGCTAATGCTTAACATTAGCTTTTAGCAAGGTGTTCCACGATACCAAGAACTACTAATACCATACCACCAAACTGAGTCTTCTTTTTGACCTGAACAATTTCCAGCATAATCGCAGGCATAATATCTCGCATAGCCTCCTCTGCCATTTCTAGCATCACAACCAAAGAAAGTTTGACTTTCATTAGACCATGCACTTTCTTGATAACTCCTTCTACCACAACCAGATGTAACATTTGATGCATACCAGAAATTAATTCTGTGAGATGCTACTCCACTTGCCCAGTCATCTGAATATGAAACTATACCAGCCCAGAATTTTTTCCAACCATTTGATAAAATCCAACGATTATCTATTGCACTTCTAACACTTCTGGTACAAGTTCCACTAGCAGCAGTCCATTTTTCATTTGAAGTATTAGGTGGTGTTTTATCAACTCTTAAGGTAAGGTGAATTGTTGGGCTTATATTTCCAGCATTATCTATTGTTCTAAAGTAAGCATCATTTGTTCCATCTCCGCTGAATATCCATGAACTAACATTTCCTTCATCATACCAAGTAGAATTGTTATTACTATATTGCGTTTTTTTAATTCCACTTGTTGAATCTGATGGCTTTAGAACTCTTTTAATGTTGTTTGTAGACCATTCACCTGAATTATAATTTCCAATCCAATTGCCAGCACTATTTACTTTATATATCTCGTAGCCTAAAGATGGTGCATCTTTATCAACATAAACATTAACTGGACATGAAACTGAATTTCCTGCTCCATCTTTTAATGTTATATTTGAAGTCTTTG
>CALVOV010000009.1 GCA_944350385.1 uncultured Bacilli bacterium | reverse complement strand
AATAATACTGGTATTGCTATTGAATATAATATACCTCCAACTGGATGTAGAATCGATTTTATGATGTCTGGTTATAACAAGAATAAATCTAATGTTGTAATAATAGAGTTGAAACAATGGGATAAAGCAACAGAAGTTAAAGATATGAATGGAATTTATAAAGTAAACACTTTCACTGGTGGTGGCTTAAGAGATGTAAACCATCCTTCATATCAAGCGATGACTTATGCTAATTTAATTAGAGATTACAATGAATCTGTTCAATTAAAAGATATTAATGTTATACCTTGTGCATATCTTCATAATTATTATTTTGAAGATGATGATACATTGTTATCAGATGATTATAAAGAATATACTGATCAAGCACCATTATTTGGACATAGTGATGTTATAAAATTAAGAGACTTTATAAAAAAATACATTGAAGATGGTGACGACGGAGATATTTTATATGAAATAGATAATGGGAAGATTAGACCTTCAAAAATGTTACAGGACTCTTTAAGAAATATGTTAAAAGGTAATAAAGAATTTTATATGATAGACAATCAAAAGATTGTTTACGAATATGCATTAAGAAATGCTATTGATACAGTATCTGCTAATGATAAGAATGTAATGATAGTTAGAGGAGGTCCAGGTACTGGAAAATCAGTTTTAGCAGTAAATTTATTAGTTGAATTGAATAATAGAAATATGACTTGTTTTTATGTTACTAAAAATGCTGCACCAAGAAGTGTATACTCTAGTAAGCTAAGAGGGGACTATACTCAAACATATATTAATCATTTATTTCAAGGATCAGGAAGTTTTATAGATGAAGAGAGAAATAAGTTAGATTGTTTAGTAGTAGATGAAGCTCATAGATTAAATGCTAAATCAGGTATGTTTCAAAATAAAGGAGAAAATCAAATTAAAGAAATCATTAATGCTGCTAAATTTTCTATATTCTTTATTGATGAAAATCAAAAAGTTACTTTAAAAGATATTGGTAGTGAAGACCTAATTAGAAGATTTGCTAGAGAACAAGAAGCAGGTATTTACACTTTTGATTTAGATAGTCAATTTAGATGTAATGGATCGGATGGATATATTGCGTGGCTTGACAGAATATTAGATATTAAAGATACTGCTAATTTTGATATTGATGGATTTGATTATGACTTTAGAATATTGGATGATCCAAATGATGTTAGAAGATTAATTGAAGAAAAAAACAAAATTAATAATAAATCAAGAATAGTTGCTGGTTATTGTTGGAATTGGATTTCTGAAGGTAAAAATAATAGTAATGTACACGATATACAAATACCGGAGTATAATTTTGAAATGAGTTGGAACCTTTGGAATTCTACTACATGGGCTATTGATTCAGAATCGGTTAATGAAGTTGGATGTATACATACCTGCCAAGGTTTAGAATTTGATTATATTGGTGTAATTATTGGTGATGATTTGCGATATGAAAATGATCATATAGTAACTGATTATACAAAACGAGCTAAGACGGATACTTCATTAAATGGAATTAAAAAAATTGCCAAAGAACAAGGACAAGAAGTAGCTAATAAAATAGCTGATAATATTATTAAAAATACTTATAGAACATTAATGACTAGAGGTATTAAAGGCTGTTATGTTTATTGTACTAATAAAGAATTAGCGGAATATTTAAAAAATAATATTTAATATTAAAAATATAAATAATATGAAAAAAATTGAATGTGAAAAGAAACAAAAATTTCCAGAATTGGTAAAGAATTGGGAGGTTATGAATGGATACAGAGTCAATGTTAAGAGAAATAATAAATTATATTAACAATGATAGATTGAATTATGCCTTATTAATTAATGGACAATGGGGGACTGGAAAAACTTTTTTTATAAAAAATAAATTATTTCCCTTATTGTTATCCGATATTCCAAGCGAAAAATGTTTTCAAACATTAAAGAGTATTTTTTTTAGTAAAAAAAATAAAGAAGAAAAACTATCAAAAAAACCTATTTATATTTCTCTCTATGGAATTGAATCAGTTGATGATATATCAATTCAAATATATTTACAATTATCTGGTAAATTATCTAAACTTCTTTCTTTGGGAACTGGCTTAATAAAAGCATTCAAAACAGATATTAATTTTTCTGAAATATTGAGTACCTTAAATAATCATACAACGCTAGAAAACTATGTTCTCGTTTTCGATGATTTGGAAAGAATAAATATGGATATTAATAAATGCTTATCATATATTAATTCCTTTGTTGAACATCAAAATATAAAAACCATAATTATTGCTAACGAAAATGAACTAGAAAAGGTTTATTTTGATAACAATTATGAATTAAAGATGATTTCTTCTATGTTTGATAATATTGATTATGAGGATAAAACAGAAAAAGATGTATATGGAAGAGAGAAGAATAATGATAGACCGTCTTTAAGTACAATCAAAAATAGGATTGGAAGAATTTACAGAGAAAACTATCAGTATAAAAAGATTAAAGAAAAGTTAATTGGAGAAACAATTAACTATTTTCCAAACATGAATGAAATGGTTGATACATTAATAGGTGAATATGGTGAAACAGAAGAATATCAATTTTTTTTGAAAGAAAATAAAGAAACATTATTAAGTTGCTTAAATATGTATAATTGCATGAATTTAAGAACAGTAAAAAATATTTTAGATGGCTTTTATCCGTTATTTAAATGTATTAGTTCATTATCTCTAAAAATGAAAATGGTAGTATTGAATAGAGTATACAATAATTATGCTGTTTATATAATTAATATTAAAAATGGCAAAAATAAACTACAATGGTTAGCAGAAAAAAAATATGATGAAGAGGCATCTTTTGAAAATAATGATAGAATTGAATTATGTAAGTTTTTTGTTGCATTTAAATTTGTTGATGATTACATATATGATAAAAAAATTGCAAAAGAAGAAATAGAAAATATTTTAAAAGATTACATAGAAACTTGTGAAAATGATTATTTAGATCCGTCTCTATCATATAATAATTTAAAAGAATATTGGTTTTTAGAAGATAGTGAAATAACAACGTTACTTAAAAAATTACTAAATGAATTAAATGATAATAAATACCCTAAGAAATCATTTCCAAAAATTATTTTAACTTTATCATATATAGAGAATCTAAATTATGAAACAAAAATTATAGATAAAATAATATGTAAAATTAGAAGCATAGTAAGAAAAAATAAGTTTGAATTTAATGATTTTGATTTACGAGCTCATTTTGTAAATGATGAAAATATTTTAAAAATATATAACAAACATATCAAAACTATTACAAAGTGTATTATTGAAGTACATGATGAAAAATATAAAAGTGATATTAATTACATTTTACAAAGTAAAGATTGGGGATTGACTCTTTACAATTTTGTATCTGATAGCAAGAACAATAATAAAATCTTAAATGATAAGTCATTCATATCAAAACTTAATATTGATAAAATAATTGAATTAATAGATAAATCTAATAGTAAGAATTTATATTATTTTAAATATACACTAGATCATATATATAGTTTTTCTAATCTTAAAGATTTTTATAAGCAAGATAAAGAAAGTGTGGATAATTTAATTTCAGGAATTGATAAATTAGATAGTAACAATTATGGCGTTACAAAAAAGGAAGCCATCATATATCTTAAAGAAAAGCTGATTCAGGTTAGTAATCTATTAGATTAAATTGATTATATACATAATAATTTGAATAAAAAATAATATAAAATATAGATTCTTAAACCTTTTGCGTCAAAATATAGTGAAACCAAAAAATATAAATTATATAGTGAATATAAGTCTAATTAATATTTATTGGTTTAAAATCATCCTTAACTGGATGTTTTTTAATTTTTATTAAATATTTTAAGTGATAGTGAAGGTGATAAGATGTTTAGTACTGATTAATATCAAATTTATAATATTTATTCTTATTTTTTAAAAATGTAATAGGATTTTTAAGAATAATAAATTTTATTATGATGAATAAAGAAATATTAAATAATAAATGGTATAATATTTTTCAATAAAAGTTTATATTATAAAATATTAAAATGTTTTATTTAAATGAAAAAACACAAAAAAATAATAAAGCAAGGAGAAAGATATGGTTGATGAGAAAACAAAAAATGTATTAACAGATGAGCAATGTGACAGTATTTATATTTTTTGGCACACTTTGATAAAGAAAAATTTAAAAATATAATTAATAAAAAATTTGTTTGTTTAATTAATGATAAAATTGATGAATATTTAAACATTATTTCTAAAAATAAAGATATAAGAATAGAAACAATAAATTTATTAATTCAAGCACATTCTACTTTAAAAAACGTAAATACATTTATTTATAAAAAAGAAGTAGTGGATGCTAATAGTTTATTAAGATCAGCATTTGAAAATATTATAATGGGAATGATTATAAATAATCATGAAGAAACATATAAAGAATTTATAAATTTATCAATAAATGAAGAAACAAGAAAATATACAAAACAGCAAAAATTAAGAAATAAATTTAGAAAAGTATTAAAGAATATAAAGACTGATATATTTAACGAAATTAATAGTAGAAAAATTAGAGATATGTTGAATGAATATTATGATAAATTATGTTTGTTCACGCATAGCACATTAATTGTTAATGCTATTGCCGAGTTAAATAAAAACAATTGTATTACGTTATATGTATTTGCATTAAAGATAAATTATTATTTTCTTTTAATTGTTTATTATTTATGTTTAAGAATGCTTACAAAGTACTATGATAGTGAGATTGATTTTAATTATGCTTGGCTGGGAATTTTTGTGTTAATGTCAGATATAAATAAAGAAGAACTTACAGAAGAAAACGTAAACAGATTAAAATCTATTTTATATTTTGAAATTAATAAAAAATATGTAGAAAATAGTCGCAATGAAATAGAAGGATTAAAGAGAGAAATGAATGAGTTAAACAAAGAAATAGAATCAAATCCTTTAATAATTGCAGAAATATTACAGAAAGTAATGGATGAAGATGAAAAATAGCTAAAATTATGTTAAAATATTTTTGAGAAAAGCGCTAGTACAGGCTTAATAATTTTAAGTTTTTGTATTGGTGTTTTTTAGTATAGGAGTGAAATTTATGGATTATGAAAAAGTAATTGGAGAAAATACTATTAAAAAAATGTTAAAATATGATTTAACAACAAAACTTGTAAAAATTCATGAATCAAAAAGAGTAGAATTTAAAGAAAATTTTAATTTTAAAAATAAAAAAGATTATTATAAAGCAATGTCTGCTTTTGCAAATGCAAATGGTGGATATATATTTTTTGGAATTAAAGATAAGCCAAGATTATTACAAGGATTAAGTGATGATAGGTTTGAAGAATTTAATAATATGAAATTTGAAGATTTTACTGTTGACTTAAATAATTTTTTTAGTCCCGAAATAAAATGGGAATCGAATTCAATTATATTTGAAGATAATCTTAAAATAGGGGTTATATATATTTATGAATCTGATACTAAACCAATTATTTGTAAGAGAAGGTATGAATCTAAAGATAAAAAATCAAATACCATTGAAGGAGAAATTTATTATAGATATTATGCCAGAAATGATAAAATTCATTTTGATGATTTGCTTAAAATAATTAATCAAGAAAAAGAAAAAGAAAGTAAAAAATGGATTAACTTATTTTCTAAAATTTCAAAAATAGGTGTGGATAATGTAGGTTTATTAAATTTTAATACAGGGGTTTTTTCTGCAGGAAAGAGCTCAATTATTTTAGATGAAGAAATGTTATCAACCGTAAAGTTTATAAAAGAAGGAGAATTTAATGAAAGAAAAGGAATACCAACACTTAATGTAATTGGAAATGTAGAAATAAAGCAAGGAAAAGTAGTTGTAGTACCTGAAAAGCTTAAAATAAAAGGTATAAGAATAAATGATATAATATGCGATTTTTTAGAGCAAAAAGAAATAGCCAACCCAATTGACTATATTACTCAAATTTGCCATGAAAGTTCTGGAAATTTACCGATATATTATTATATATCTAAATCAACAAAAACAATTTCCGAAATAATTAATATAATAAAAGAAGAAGTATCAAGATCACAATCTAAGGCTTTTTTATTGAAAAGACTGGAAAGTAAAAAAATCAATCAAGAAATAATCAAACAGACAACTAGCGTTAAAGGAGAATACTGCAATGACATTATTGTTCATTTAAAGATGTTCGATATTGAATATATTGAAGAAAAATATGATATTTATCAGTTTCTTTCGGCTGTCTTGGTGATGAATAAAAAAGATATATTTGATACTAAAAGTATATTATTTAGAGTTTTAAAATCTTCTTATATAAAGTACTATCAAATAGATTCAAAGTTTGCACCACGTTTTAGGAAAGCAATTTGTTGGATAGATGAAGCACTATATATGATAAAAAATTAATAAAAATGTCATTTTAATATTTTACATTTATGATATTTTATTTACTTTAGTGTTTATTTTATTGTTTTCTAGTGCAATATTATCAATATTCCATTTTTCTAATTGCTTTTTTGTAAAGATGATTAAAGTGATTTTGTCAATGGTTTTCATAAAACTTTTACAAGCCTCTACAATTAAATCTAATTCGTTCTCAATTTCTATTGCAGAAATTATATCTGCTTGTCTATCTTTGACTTTTTTGGTTCTTAATTTGGAAAAAGTTGCTGAAAAGTGTAATGCTGCAAAATTAATATTCTGCCAAGCATTGTAAAGCCCATTCTTTAAAAGAAATATTTTTTCATTTTTACTTTTAGAAAAATAATAATCTTCATCAAATGATCTAACTATATTTAAATTTAAGCTCATATCATTTACATTCTGAAAATAGAACTTGTCAAATAAGGAGCTGTTGTTAGATTTTATATTTTCAATGTTATTAATTAAAATAGATGCTTGAGCTTTTGCCCAAAATAATGAAGAGTATAATTTATAGTCATTTTCTTTTTTTAAAGAAAAATAGTTAGGAAGTTCTAATAAAAAGGAAATAAAAGAACTGGTGAATAATGCTAGCATTATTTCATATGTTTTACCATTATTTAATAAAAATAAAAATGGTAAAGTTATTACTCCTATAATAAAACTTATAATTAATATATTGCGATGTGTTTTCATATTTTTCTCCTTTTGTCTAAATATTCTAACACACTTTTTAATAATTGTATTAAAGAATAAAATAATTAAACAAATTTAAAATTTTAATTTTAAGTATCCAATTAGTACCCAAAATATTAAAAATAGTCATTATATAGTTAAAAGTGAATATTAAGAAAAAACTTATTTTATAAGGATTTATGTAATATTCATAAACTTGCGTGATTGATTTTATTTGACCCCCTGAAGGAGCCGTAAAATTCTATTTTATAAGTAACAAAAAATATTTTTTTGATTCTATGTTACTAATAAAGATAGTAATTTTTATGCTATAATATAAGTTGTTAATAAGGTTAATTTAATGTGAGGTGATTAGTGTGCAAATGTGTCCAAACTGTGATAAAGTATATGACTCAACTGAATATAGTAGATGTCCATATTGTTCTGGTGAATTAGAAAATAAATCTGGAGAAAGTTATTATAAGAATTGCCCAAATTGTGGTGGTATTATGTATTGGGATGGTTGTTGGGAATGTACTAATTGTAGTAATGAGATAGATACTGATGAAGATGATAATGATGGTATTATAGAACATTAGTATATAATTAATTATATATATTAAAGATGATAAGAGGTTAATAACCTCTTTTTTTTATTATAGTAAATTAAAAATTTGTTTATAAAAAATATAAAAGTAGGATAATAAAAAAATATTGTTATAAAAGGATTTAACTACTAAGAAAAATTAAATATGAAATAAAATATAAAATCTTTCGAATTATTAAATAGTAGTATTTTAAATTAAAAAATTAAAAAAAAACTTACATAAAATTAAAAAATGTATTATAATGAATAAGAAAAAGAAATAGCACATAAATTTGGTATAAAATTGGAAACGTACATTTTTTAGAATGATAACGAACAACACAGAATTTATTCAGTGTTGTTTTATATTTTTATGAAATGAAAGGAGAAAAGATTATGCCAAAAACAAAATTACAAAATATAGCATTTACAATATTGATGGTTATTGTTATGGTTTATGCAATGGTTTGTTATAATATGGCTATTGCTATGGGAGGAATGAATAATAAGATATTCTTATTAGCATTTCAAGAATTGCCAATTATGGGAGTAATTGCATTTTTACTTGAATTCTTAGTTGTAGAAAGATTAGTAAAAAAAATAGCTTTTAAGGTTATAAACCCAAAAGAAGTACAACCTATTTTTATTACATTAACTATATCATCTTTAATAGTTTGTTTTATGTGCCCATTAATGAGTTTTTTTGCAACAGTATTATTTAATTATACTGGAATGGAAAACTTAGTTGCAACATGGTTACAAATTTCAGTAAGAAATTTCCCAATGGCATTATGTTGGCAAATATTTTATGCTGGACCATTTGTAAGATTTTTATTTAATAAACTATTAAAAAAGTAAAGATAAATGTTAGAAATAATAATTTTTATAAAAAAATAGCTATATGTAATATAGCTTTTTTTATTTTCAAATTTTTAATTTTATGTTATTATAGGCGTGTTTATGAAAGTTGGGAGTTTATGGCTAGTAATGATTTAAAAATGTCAATTAAGGAAATTAGAGATAAGATTGATATTAATTCTGAGAGTTGGAAGTATATTAAAGAAACTAATTGTTATGCCTATGCCTTAGGATTAGACATACCTTGTGATTTAATTAATGATCATGCTTATGAACCTGGTACTATTAGTAATACTAATAAATTTTATGAAGATGAGTTATGGCATTTGAATTATAATAGATTTATGTATTGTTTATATAGTGATTTATATAACTTAGGTATTGAGTTTAAAGAAGTAGCTCCTACTACTAAGATAGAGTGTAATGAATGGAAGATTGCTTTATATACAGAGTTTCTTAGTTATCCTGGAGAAACTATTCTTGATTTTCATTTTTTAAGAGAAAGTAAAGAAGGGCTTTGGTATCATAAGATAGGATGGGAAGATGGACCTACTAATATTGATATTAACAATAAGATTATTACAAATTTAGATAATTGTTTTTTGGGGGATTATGAATATCAAAAATGTTTATGTTTAAAATTAAAGAAGGAGTAAGTTATGGAAAGATATCAAGAGATAGAGAGAAGTATAATAAAAAAGTTTCGAAAAGATATTTGGAGTAAGTTTATTAAAGCTGTTCAGGAATATGAATTGATAGATGAAAATGATTCAGTTATGGTTTGTATTAGTGGTGGTAAAGATTCTTTTTTAATGGCTAAATGTATTCAAGAATTACAAAAACATGGTAAATATTATTTTGATGTTCATTATGTGGTTATGGATCCGGGATATAATGAAGTTAATAGAGAAAATATTATTAAGACAGCTGAAGAATTAAATCTTCCTATAGAAATGTTTAAAAGTGATATTTTTGAAGTCGCTAATAGATTAAATTCCACAAGGCCTTGTTACATGTGTGCAAGAATGAGAAGAGGAGCTTTATATACTAAAGCTAAAGCTCTTGGTTGTAATAAGATTGCTTTAGGGCATCATTTTGATGATGTCATTGAGACTACTTTATTATCAATGTTTTATAGTGCTGAAATTAGAACTATGATGCCTAAATTACCAAGTGATAATTTTGAAGGTATAGAGCTTATTCGTCCTCTATATTTTATTAAAGAACAAGATATTATTTCTTGGCGTGATTATAATAAATTGAATTTTATTAATTGTGCTTGCAGTTTCACAGAAAAATGTTCTAATGTTGATGATGATTTAAGTAAGAGAAATGAAATAAAGAAGTTAATTAAAGAGTTAAAGAAGATAAATAATAGAGTTGATTATAATATATTTAAGAGTTTGGATAATATTAATTTAGATTGTGTTTTGGGCACTAAGAAGAATGGTGTCTATAGGAGTTTTTTAGATGATTATAATAAAAATAAAAGAAATCAATGATTTCTTTTATTTTTGCATTGCATTAGTATAGTCATTTGTTATATTTATTGATACTTTACTATTATCTCTTTTTAATACAGTTAGTTCTGAATTATTGTTTAGAAAACTAAATACATGTTCTACATACTTAGAATCTCCAATATTTAAGAAAGCTCGATAGTTTAACCATTTGTTATTAGTTGGATTATTTCTCATTTGATTAACATCTACTTTTTCTAAATCACTACAAGTTTCTAATACTTTTGTCATATTTCCAGGACCAAAGTTATATGTTTGAAGTGAAAGGGGAATATTATAGTTATTATTTTCTATATAATTTCTTAAAATCATTGATCCTATTTGGATATTTGAATCTATATCTTTTAATTTATCAGCAGTTATTTCAACTTTTTCCATTTGTTGAGTATCAAAATTATAAGCTGATATTGTTGTGCCAATATGAATAGCTTTTTCAATTTGCATAATACCGCAAGCAGGACCTGATTCAATATGTTCATAATGTTCTCCAGAACTTTCTTGAGCTGCTAAAGCTATAAGTAAATTTTTATCTAGTCCATACCTTGCTGCATATTTTTCAAATATATCTTCATATCTTTTAGCTTTATTTAAACTGGCATTAGATGTTCTATCCTCATATGAAAAATGAAATGTTGGACTTTCTAGCATCCTATTTAGTTCTTCTTTACTATTATTTTTACTTTGTTCTTTTTCATTTTCAGTATCTAAAATTTCAATATTTTCAAAGTCAATATTTGTATCTTTCATATATTTTATTGATGTTTCTTCTTCTTGTGTTACAGATGATGAAGTTGGTGTTGATATTTCTTTAGTATCAACTCCTATACTTTTATTATCAATTCCAGATAATGCTATTGTTGCTAAGATAGTTGCAGCTATTACAGTTTTTCCTAGTAGTGGATTTTTTCTACCTAAAACCATATTTTCTGCTATTTTACCAAATATTTGTAATCTTTTTTTCCTTTTGGTATATTTATCATATTCTTTAGTAATTTGTTTAGCTTTTTTTCTTATTATACCTTCATGATTTACTCTATAACCATTTTTTGCAGATATTTCTAATAATTTTAATAAATTTTTTTCATTACTTACAATGCGATATTTACCATCTTTGTGTATTTTAGCATTAAATTTATCTTTATCATCAAAATAAAATTCAATATAGTTACTCATAATATTACCTCATTTATTATATATCTATATTCATTATAGCAAAGATAAATATTACTTAAAATAAAAGTGTAAAATTTTTACTTGATACTTTAAAAACTTATATATATATATTATAATTTTATTAGGATAGGGAAGTGGTTGTTATGAACAGATTCTTATTGGATTTTAGAGGTGTAGTTTTTAGAAGATAACACTTTTTCTAGTGTTATCTTTTTTTGTTGGGAGGAAATATGGGAAAAGAAAAAGAATTAGAAGAAAAGTTGATTGAGTTATTAAAAAGAGAAACTAGTTTAGCTAAGGTATGCGAAATGTTAGATTTAAATGAGTATGAGGTTTTGGGATTAGTTAATTATATTCAAAAAAATGATATGAATATAGTTGTTAATATTAAGGATGATGGTATTTATTTAATAAATCAAGGTGATGTAAAGTTTCAGGAAGAAAATACTTACGATTTCAAGACTGATAAAAATAATGAATTTAAGTTTGTTTTAATTTCTGATACTAGAATTGGCTCTACTTATCAACAATTAACTATCCTTAATGATATTTATTTAAAGGCTAAGGAAATGGATTATCCTAATGTAATATTATGTGGAAATATTAGCACTGGTTTATATAATACTACAGATCCTTACAATGAAACTTGCTTTTTATCTGATTCGCAAAGGCAAATTGATTATATAGTTAGTCATTACCCTTCAATAGATGGAATAAAAACATATTTTATTACTGGTAAGTTGGATGATAAGCATTTGAAAAATAAAAAAATTAATATTGGTAAAAGAGTTGCTGAATTAAGAAATGATATGATTTATTTAGGTGAAAATTCTTGCAATACAAAAATAGGGAAAGTTAGAATGCAAATAATGAGTTCTAAATTAAGTAAAACATATACTGTTTCTTATCGTACTCAACAGCAAGTAGATTCTTATCGTAGTGAAGATAAACCAGATATTTTATTGATGGGTGGCTTATTACAGATGGAAAAGTTTACCTATCGTAATGTCTGTTGTATTTCAGCCCCTTCAGTTTGTGCCACTACTAGTGAAATGAATGAAAAGAGATATTCTAATACAGTTGGTGCATGGTTTGTAAAAGTAAAAACTAATAACAATGGTAAATTATTAAGAGTAAATGCTATTAATTCACCATATTGTATTACTGATAAAGAAGATTATAAAAAGGCTAAAGTATTAAAGATAGGAGAAAAGTAAAATGTCAGAAATTAGTGCAGAACAAATAAATAAATTATATGGATATATGAAAAATAATATGTCTATAAATAAGTTCATGAAAAAGTTTGAAATTAGTAGACGAGAGTTAGATGGTATATTACTTGCTTGCAGTGTATATGGAAAGGATATAGAGATTGTTCCTAATCAAGAAGGAAAATTAGTTTTTAAAAAGAAAACTAAGCAAGTGCTTTATCATTTAAATAAACAAAATATTCATGATGGAAAATTAATTAATAATAAAATTTGTGTTGTTTCTGATACTCATTTTGGTAGTATTCATAATCAGTTACATTTACTTAATCGTATTTATAAAGAATGTTATCATCGTGGAATCAATATTGTTCTTCATGTTGGAGATATGGTTGATGGAAATTATCCTAATCGACCTGAGAACCCTCGTCAACAATTTTTACATGGATTTGATGAGCAAGCTGGCTATGTGGTTGATATGTATCCTCGTGTTAATGGTATTACTACTTATTATATTTTAGGTAGTCATGATGAAACACATTATAAAAATGGCCAAGCTACTTTAAGTGAATGGATTCCTAGATGTAGGAAAGATATGAAGTATTTAGGTCAAGATACTGGTGAAATTAATATAAATGGTGTTAAAATTGTTTTAGATCATCCAGGTGGAGGATGTGCTCAATCTTTATCTTATAAACCGCAAAAGAGAATAGAGGTTTTAGAGTCTCAACATAAACCTAAGATTTTATTGATAGGACACTATCATAAGAGTTACGCTTTTACATATAGAAATGTTCAATGTGTTTTAGTACCATCTTTATGTGATAAGACACAATTTCAACAAAAGCAAGGATTGTCTAATGCTCTGGGTGCTTATTTTTTAGATATATATTCAGATTATAGGGGTAATATCCAATATTTTGAACCAGAAGAAATTTTATTTAAAAAAGAAGATATTTGGGATGAAGTAGGTAAAGATAAAAATAAAGTAAATAAATTGGTTATTAAGTAGGAGGTTATGTATGCCATCTTTTATAGTACATAGTATTGCAGGAAGAGAGATTGCGAAGATATTAAATTTAACTGGTAAAAAAAGAGACTATTTCTTTATTGCAAATTTATTACCAGATACTAATCAAGTAGAAAAAAGAGATGATTTAAGTGATAAAGATTTAAGAATATTAATTCAAAAGGAAAAGAAGATTACTCATTTTAGAACAACTACTGATGGGATTTTATCTTATCCTGATATAGATTATTTTTTAAGTAAATATAAAGATAAAGTTAAAAATGATATTGTTGTTTTAGGATATTTCTTTCATTTATATACTGATTATTATTATTTTCATGATTTTTTACCTAAGTTATTAACTTTCTTAGATAAGGATGGTAATGAGATTTATAAAAAGGATGATAATGATATAATTAAAATTAATAAGACTGGAAAGTTGATTAAAAAAGATGATTTTTGGAGTAAGAGAAATTCTATTGGTATATATAGTGATTATTCTAGGCTTAATACATATTTAATTAAGAAATATAATTTTTCTTATGATTATAATAAGTGTAAGAGTATTATTGATAGTGGAGAGTTTAGTGTCCCAATTGCTGAAATTAATCCTAGTAAGATTGGTGATGTATTGAAAGAATTAGATAATTTTTATACTGAAGCTCTTAATAATGATATAGAAGAATTTAAAATTTTTAATAAAGAAGATATTGATAATTTAATTTCTGATGTATCTAATACATTTTTGGAAAAGTATAATTCTTTTATAAAATAAATTTTATAAGTGATATAATCATGATAGGTGGTTTTATGAAAGATTTAATAGGAATGTATGTCATAAATAATCCTATATTTTGGATTTGTATTTTAATTATTGGAGTTATTATTATATCTTTTAAGGAGTTAAGAAGTAATACTGATATTAAGAGAGCTTTAAATAGATTACCAAAAGATAAATATATGATTCTTAAAAATGTCGTATTAAGTAGTAATCGTAAGAGTCATAAAATTGATAATATTATAATTTCAAAGTATGGAATTTTTGTTATTAAATATGTTTATTTATCAGGTAAGATTTATGGTGATGAAAGGGAAAATGAATGGATTCAATTAAAGAATAATAGTAAAAATTATTTTCCTAATCCTGTTAAAGAAAATAATAGTAGTATTCGTGTTTTAGCAAGTTTACTTGATTTAAATGAAAAATATTTCATTTCTATAATATGTTTTACTGAAGACGTAGTTTTATCATGCGATACCAAAGATAAGGTTACGCAGGTTGTTTTTTTGGATGATTGCGTTAAGTCTTATCGTAAAGAAATTATTAAATATGGTTTAAAAGAGATAAGAGATAAAATTAAGAATAGTATTAGTTTAGATAATGTTGATGATTCTTCTAATGTGTGTCCAAAGTGTGGTGGAAAACTTGTTGTTAGAAATGGTAAATTTGGAGATTTTTTAGGCTGTAGCAATTATCCAAATTGTAAGTATACAAAAGAATTATAAAATTTATAATTCTTTTTATTTATTTTAATTTTAGAATATAGTATTATATTATTTATCGTGGTGATTATTTGTGAAAATAGTTGTTGTTGGAATAGGAAAGTTAGGGGAATATTTAGCTAAACAGTTAGTTAAAGACGAAAATGAAGTTACTATCGTTGATAAAAATTTTTCAAAGAAAAGTAATATTATAAATAATTTAGATGTCAATTATATTGAAGGAAATGCATTAGATTCTAATGTTTTACTAGAAGCTAATGTTAATAGTGCGGATTTATTAATCAGTGTAATGAGTAAAGATGAAGCTAATCTTATGTGTTCGTTAATTGGAAAAAAATTAGGAGCTAAACATACTATTGCGCGTATTAGAACTCCTGAATATGCTAACTCAATTAATTTATTAAAGGCTGATTTAGGATTATCTATGACTATTAATCCAGAACTTATGACAGCTAATAATATAGCAAAAACTTTAAATATTCCGAGTGCTTTGGATTCTACTACTTTTTTGAAGGGAAAGATAGATGTTATATCTTTAAAAGTAAGAGAAAATAGTAAATTAGAAAAAATAAGTGTTTCAGATATTTCTAAAAATTTAAGAATAAATATTATAGTTTGTGCTATTGAAAGAAATGGTAAAACTATTATTCCTGATGGAGATACAAAGTTCTTAGTAAATGATAAAATTTATATAACTGGATCTAGAAAAGATATTAATTCATTATTTAAATATATGGGATTAGTAAGTAAGAAAACTAAGAAAGTAATGATAGCTGGAGGGTCTAGTATTGCAGAGTATTTATCTGATATTTTAATAGATATGGGTGTATCTGTTAAAATACTTGAGATTAATTCAGAGCGTTGTCTAGAACTTAGTGAGAGAATTCCTAAAGCTTTAATTGTGAATGGAGATTTTTCTGATCAAAAGATTTTGTACGAAGAGGGATTAGATAAATATGATGCTTTAGTTGTTTTGACTAGTATTGATGAAGAGAATATTGTATATTCTATGTTTGCTTCTTTATTAAAAGTACCTAAGATAATCACTAAAGTTAATCATATTAAGTTGGATGGGGTAATTGAAAAGGCTAATATCGATGCTGTAATTACTCCACATAAAATAGCTACTAATCAAATTGTACAATATGTTAGAGCTATGCAAAATTCTGGTGGAAGCAGTTGTGAAGCTATATATAAATATGATGATATTTTTGAAATGGTAGAGTTTAATGTACATAGTGATTTTAAAAAAATTGGAGTTTCTTTAAAAAATTTAAAATTAAAAAAAGGAATTTTAATTGGAGTAATTCAAAGAGGTAAGAATATTATATTTCCTTGTGGAACAGATAAAATAATACTTAATGATACTATTGTTGTTGTAAATTATAATAATAAATTAAAAGAAATTAACGATATTTTGGAGTAAAAGATGAAAAGAAGAATTATATATTATTTTTTAGGAAAAGTTTTAATTGGTTATTCTATTTTATTTTTATTTCCTATTTTAGTAGCATTTATTTATAAAGAGTCTATAATACCTTTTCTTCTACCTCAAATTATTTGTCTTATATTAGGTTTTCTTTTAACAAAAATAAAAGTTACTGAAGATTCTTTTGATGCTAAGGATGGATTTTTAGTTACTACACTTTCTTGGATAATTATTTGTATTATTGGGGCTCTACCTATGGTAATAAATGGAGATTTAGATTATATTAGTGCTTTTTTTGAAATAGTCTCTGGTTTTACTACTACTGGTTCTACTGTATTCACTGACGTGGAGATTCTCAACAAAAGTATTCTTTTTTGGAGAAGTTTCACACATTTTATTGGTGGAATTGGTATACTTGCTTTTGTTATGGCTATTGTTCCATTATCAAATAGAGATAAATCTATGCACATATTAAAAGCAGAAATGCCAGGACCTAGTGTATCAAAATTAGTACCTAGTATTCGTAAAACTTTATTTTATTTATTTGGTATATATATTTTTTTAACTACTATATTAATTATTTTATTATTGATAGGTAAGACTCCTTTATTTGATAGTATTCTTTTAGCTTTTGGAACTGCTGGTACAGGAGGGTTTGCGATACTTAATTCTTCTGTTGCTGAATATTCGGTATTTAGTAAATGTGTTATTGCTATTTTTATGTTTTTATTTGGTGTAAATTTTAATATTTATTTTTTAATATTAATGAAGGATTTAAAAAGTGCTTTTAAGAGCGAAGAATTAAGAGTATATTTCTTTATATTTGTGTCTTCAGTATTATTTGTATTCTTCAATATTTTAAATAGTTTTGCTAATTTAAAAGATGCTTTTTTATCTAGTTTCTTTCATGTTAGTAGTATTATTACCAGTACTGGATTTGCAATAGATGATATTAATATTTATCCTACTGATTGTAGAATACTTTTACTTTTTTTAATGTTTACTAGTGCATGTGCTGGTAGTACTTGTGGTGGTATTAAGATGTCTAGATTGATTATTTGCTTTAAGTCTATTAGACGTGATATTAGAAAGATGATTTTTCCTAATAGTGTAGAAACAATAACTTTTGATGGTAAAAAAGTATCAGAAAATACTATAAAAAACACTAATACATTTTTATTTTTATATCTTATTTTGATGTTAATAATAATGGTGATTGTTAGTTTTGATGGATATTCATTAGAAGCAACTATAAATGCTGTTGTTTCTACTTTTGCTAATGTTGGGTTGTGTTTTGATGTAAGTAATTTCTCTGAATTTAGTTTTATTTCTAAATTGGCTTTAAGTTTAGGAATGTTATTAGGAAGATTGGAAATTTTTCCAATTTTAGCTTTGTTTACTGATTATGATAGAAAATGATTGCTTTGTGTGATATAATCATGTGTTGTGAAGGGAGTATTCTAATGATTATTATTAAAAGTGAACGTGAAATAGAGTTAATGCGTCATGCCGGTGTGTTAGTATCAAAGATGCATAAATTTATTAAACCATATATAAAAGAAGGAATAACTACTAAAGAATTAGATAAATTATGTGAAGATTTCATTAGAGAACATGATGCTGTTCCAACTTGTAAAGGTTTTGAAGGTTTTCCAGCAACTTTGTGTACTAGTGTAAATGATACAGTTGTACATGGTATACCAAATGATTATAAATTAAAAAATGGGGATATAATAACTATAGATGTAGTAATAGGTTATAAAGGTTATCAAGGAGATGCTGCTTGGACATATAAAGTAGGTGAAGTTGATAAAAACAAAGCTTATTTAATGGAACATACAGAAAAGGCTTTATATGAAGGAATTAAGATGGTTAAGCCAGGAAATAGAATTGGCGATATATCTCATGCTGTACAAGTATATGCGGAATCTAAAAATTTAGGTGTTGTTCGTGAATTATGTGGACATGGCATAGGAAAAGATATGCATGAAGATCCTGAAGTCCCAAATTATGGTATACCAGGAACTGGTCCTCGACTAAAAGAAGGAATGGTAATATGTATTGAGCCAATGCTTACTTTCGGACGTAGAAATGTTTATTTGTGTGATGATGATTGGACTGTAAAAACTCTTGATTCTTCTGATGCTGCTCATTATGAACATACAGTTTTAGTTACTAAAGATGGGTATGAAATACTTACTCCAAGATTAGATGACTAGAATATAGTGGAGGATTTTATGGAAAATAATGTACTTAGTGAAGAACAAATTGAGATGATTGATAAAATTGATAGTAAGTTAGATATTTTATTACATAATATGGAATATGATAGTTATTTAGATTTTTTAAAAAGTGATGATTACATGACTACATATGATACTGTGTTAGGATATTATGACGTCAATTATTTTCCTGAAGCATTTTTAACTGGATTAACAATAGAGTTTTTAGAAAAAATTTTAAATAGAGTAGAAGGAAAAATAAAAGAATTAAATATAGAAGAGCGTTAAGCTCTTTTTTTCATATATTAAAATAGGTGATTTTTTTGAGTTTAATTAGTTGTTTGTTTTTACCATTAATTGGTACTTCTTTAGGATCTTCTATGGTTTATTTTCTAAAGAACAAATTTAATAAGAATAAAGAAAATGTTTTATTAGCAGTAGCTGGCGGTATTATGTTTGCATCAGCTATTTGGTCTTTACTATTACCAGCAATTGAAACGAGTAGTAATATCATTTTTGTAATAATTGGATTTGTATTAGGAGCTTTATTTTTATTTATGATTAATAAATGGGATAGTTCTTTTTCTAAGATGTTTTTGGCTGTTACTTTTCATAATATTCCAGAGGGTATGGCTGTTGGTGTTGGTTTAGCTAGTCTTTTAACTTCATCGCTAAGTTTTTCTCAAACTTTTCTTTTATCTATGGGGATTGCTCTACAAAATATACCTGAAGGAGCTATTATTTCGATGCCTTTAAGAGAAAAGGGTATGAGTAAGACAAAATCATTTTTTATGGGTTTTTTATCTGGTATTGTAGAGCCAATATTTTCAATATTAACTTTATTATTAGTAAGTTTTGTTGTTCCTCTTCTTCCATTTTTATTATCTTTTGCAGCAGGTGCAATGATATATGTAGTAGTAGATGAATTAATTCCTAAGTCTTATTCTACATATTCGGCTTTTTATTTTACCTTTGGTTTTTTAATAATGATGTTTTTAGATGTAATATTTAGTTAATGTGTTATAATGTCTATATGGTTGGAGGTTTTATATGAAAAGATTAATTGTTTTTTATTCTTATACTAATAATACTCGAGGTATTGTTGATAAAATTAAAAATAGATATAATTACGATACTGTAGAAATAAAAACAAAAGAAGAGTATTCAGATGATTATGATAAAGTTGTTGCATCAGAAGAAAAGTTAGTACCACTAGATTATCAACCAGATATAGAACCTTTAGATATTGATTTTAATCAATATGATGAAATTATTCTTTGTACTCCAGTTTGGTGGTATAGTGTGGCTAGCCCAGTTAATACGTTTTTGCACACTTATAATTTAAAAGGTAAAACTATTATTCCTATTGCAACTAATGGTGGTTGGTTAGGGAGAACTTTTGATAATATTGCAAATTTAACAGGCGCTAATATTAAAAAAAGTTTATCTTTGCAATTTGATAAGGGGAGACTTACTAATCCTTATGAATTCGAAGATTGGTTAGATCATTTGGAAGATGATGAATCTAAAATGTAAAAACTTGTCAAATAGACAAGTTTTTTTCTTTTACTATGGTATTATAGAAAGCATTAGGAGGGAAAAATGAGATTATTAAATAGTATTTTAAATTTTATTATTAGTTTTTGTTTATTTCTATTATTAAGTACTTTAATTATATTTAATTTTATTCCTCTAATACAAAGTAAATACGAAGATTTATCTTTAGATAATAATATGCCATATTTTAAGGCTATTGGTAAGTTAGTAAATAGTGAAAGTGTTTCTAGAGATATTGGTTATATAGGTGAGGAATATGATTTTGATTTATTATATTATCCTTATTATGGAATTATTGATAGTAACTATCAAGTTTTATATAAACAAGTTTATGATAATGCTCTTAATTTAAATAGTGAATTTAGTCCAATTATTGATATTGATAAAGATGATGTTTCAAAAATTGTTGAAGCTGTTTTATATGATCATCCAGAGCTTTTTTGGTTAGACAATAGTTATACTTATCAATATAATGTTGATGAAAAGTGTTTGAAAATTAAATTGAATTTTAATGCTACTATTGAAGATATTGAAAAAAGTAGAGAATTATTTTTTTATGAGAGTGAAAAGATTATTAATGAGGCTAAAAAATATCGTAGTGATTTAGAAAAAGAAAGATTTGTTCATAATTATTTAAAAGAAATTCTAGATTATGATACTAACTCATCGCTTAATCAAAGTACTTATAGTGCTATTGTTAATAAATCTTCTGTTTGTGCTGGATATTCTAAAGCTTTTCAATATATTTTAATGCAATTAGATATTCCATGTTATTATGTTACTGGTTATTCTTCTACTGATCATGCTTGGAATATTGTAAAACTTGGAAGTAATTATTATAACGTTGATCTAACATGGGATAGTACAAGTGATTATACTTATGAATATTTTAATAAAAGTGATGATCAATTTTCTATAACTCATACAAGAAGTGAGTTAAGTAGTTTATTACCAAGTTGTAATTGACTTATAAAAAAACAATTATTATAATTAATCTATATATGTTATCAAGAGTGGACGAGAGAATCGGCTTTATGACTCCACAGCAACCTTTTTAGTAAGGTGCTAATACCGGCAAAGTAGCAATGCTTTGGATGATAATTTTTACTGAAATATGATCCTTATTGCTAAAGGATTTTTTTGTTTTGATACATATATAGAGGAGGAGTTTATGAAAAAATATTTTACTTCTGAAAGTGTTACAGAAGGACATCCTGATAAACTATGTGACTTAATTTCTGATAGTTTATTAGATGAATTTTTAAGAGGAGATTGTAATTCTAGAGTGGCAATTGAGACTGTTGCTGGTAAAAATACCATATTTATTACTGGAGAGGTTACAAGTAGTGCTGATGTATCTATAGAAAATGTAGTACGTAGAACAATTAAAAGTATTGGTTATTTTGGCAAAGATTATGATATTGATGCTGATAGTTGTAATATTATTATTAATTTGACAAAGCAATCTCCTGACATAGCATTGGGAACTAATGATTTAGTAGGGGGAGCAGGTGATCAAGGAATGATGATTGGCTATGCTTGTGATGAGACAGAAGAATTGATGCCAATGGGTATTCTTTTAGCACATAAATTAGCTAAACGTTTAACTGACGTTAGAAGAAATAAGATTGTAGATGGATTAGGTCCAGATGGAAAAACGCAAGTTACTATTGAATATGATGACGATAAAATTTCTCGAGTTGATGCAATATTAATTTCTACTCAACATAAAGAAAATGTTGAACTTAGTTATTTAAAAGAAAGTTTATATAAAGAAGTTATTTTAAAAGTTATTCCAAAATATTTATTAGATGATAAGACAAAAATATTGATTAATCCAACAGGTAGATTTGTTATTGGAGGTCCATTGGGTGATGCTGGTTTGACTGGTAGAAAGATAATTGTAGATACTTATGGTGGTTATGCACATCATGGTGGTGGAGCTTTTTCAGGAAAAGATGCTACTAAAGTTGATCGCTCTGCGGCTTATATGGCCCGTTTTTTAGCCAAAAACATTGTTGCTAATGGATATGCTAAGCGTTGTGAGGTTCAACTATCATATGCTATTGGTATTGCTGAACCAATTTCTATATATATTAATACTTTCTTTACTAATACAATTAGTGAAGAACAAATTTTAGAGAAAGTATCAAACAAATTTGATTTAACTCCAAAAGGAATTATAAATTTTTTGAATTTAAGAAATCCAATATTTAAAGAAACAACAAATTATGGTCACTTTGGAAAAAACAATCTTCCTTGGGAACAAAAAATTGATTTTTAAGTCAATTTGTGATATAATGTAGCCAGTTAATTGGGGATGGTTGACTATGTCAAAAATAATAAACTTTGAATGTAATTCTGATGTTGAAATGTTCATTAAAAAAAATACGTATAAATTAATTGGTAGTGGTTCTGAAGGACCTTGCTATTTAAGTAAAAATAATAAAGCTTATAAATTTATTGAATATAATACATCTTCCAAACATACTTTAGATGCAGTTATAACTAAGGATGATATTAATTTACAATCTTTTGCTTTTCCTGATGAATTATATTCTGTAGGAAATGTTTTAAAGGGATATCGAACAGACTATATACCAAATGATTTATTTGCTCCAGAAAATACATATGATATTAGAACTATCCCTACTATCGATTTTAGTAAATTATCTAAGGCATATAAGGTAATGTATAATGATATATTAAAGTTATCTTCAGAAAATATTTTAATAGATGATTTACCTTTTAATATAATATTTGATGGAGACAAATTAACTGCTATTGACACTTGTAGTTATAAAAGAGTTAGTGAATATCCTTTAGAAAGTAATATTGATAGTTTAAATTCTTCAATGGAATTATTATTTTACATGTGGTTTGAAAATTATAAAAAAGTAGATATCTCTATTAAAAATAATGATATTGATAAATTTTTAGATGACGTTTATATAAAATTACCTAAAACATTAAGAAAAAAATTAGATAATAGGAGAAAAAAATAATATTTTATGATATTATTTTTTTCTTTTTTCACAAAAAAAGTATATTGTTTTATTAAATAGCATGTTATAATCTTTTTTGTGGTGATTATATGAAATTTAATAAGCTTATTCCAGAGTTATCAGTTACTGATATAAATAAAAGCAAAGAGTTTTATTTGAAATTAGGTTTTAAGGTTTTGTATGAAAGATTGGAAAATAATTTTTGTTTTGTGGAGTTGGACGGTAACCAAATCATGCTTGAACAAATAAATGATAACTGGAATGTTGCACCACTGGAGAGACCGTTTGGAAGAGGAATAAATATAAGCATGAGCATTGATAATGTTGAAGAATTATATTCAAAAATCGTGGAAGATAATATTTCTATCTATAAAGATTTAGAAACACATTCTTATCGTGTTGATGATCAGGTATATGATGACAAAGAATTTTTAATTCAAGATCCAGATGGATACTTACTAAGATTTAATAATTAGAGGTGATTAAGAAATGAACTTCATTCTTTATGAAGATGATGAAGTATTTATTAGCCGTTATAGAGAAGTAATTAATAAGTTAATGGGTAAGTCAAAAATGGATTATAAAATTTGTAGTATTAAGAAATATAATGATGAAACCATCGAACAATTAAATTCAATAGTCGGTAGAAAGGTGTACTTGTTGGATGTAGAAGTTCCAGGATTGAATGGAATAGATTTAGCTAGAAAAATTAGAAAAAATGGTGATTGGGTTAGTCCAATAGTAGTAGTAACATCACATGATGAATTTAAAGTAGTAGGCTTTACGGGAAAAATTTTGATGCTTGATTTTATATCAAAATTAGAAGAAAGTTTAGAAAATAATTTAATTGAAACTTTAAAAGTAGCTTTAAAGATACAATCTTATAGACCATCTTATGATTTTTCTTATAAAGGTGATTATTTTTCATTACCATATGATGATATTATTTATTTTGAAAAAAATCTTAGAGATAACTCTAGTATCATTGTCTGTGAAAATGATGATTATATTGTAAGAAAAACTATTTCAGAGATAGACAATGAATTAGAAAATGCTAATTTTTTAAGAACACACAGAAGCTGTATTGTAAATCTTGATAAAATTACTAAAATAGACTATGATGCTGGAACAATATACTTTAAAGATGTGTCAATAGATTTATTATCAAGAAGTAATAAAAGTATATTAAAAAATAGAATGGTGAATTTGCATGGAAATAATTCTTAGCATGATAACAGCACTTTTATTTGCCTTCTATGGAATTATTAGTGCCTACTTTGTTTTTGAAAATAAAAAGTTAATTAGTAGAAAATTAGCAACAGCAATTTTAATATATTCTGTTCTTTTTTATGCAATTATTTTTATAATGAATACAACATTTTCTATATTCTTTTTATGTATTATTTATATACCTTTTTTAAAAGTATTATTTGAAAGAGATTTATTAAAAACTATTGCTTTATCATTAATTATTTATTTGATTAGACTATTTGTAAAAAGTATTTTTCTTGTATTTAATTTAAATATGTGGGATGCTGTGTTTTCATTTTATAGTTATAATTTAATAAAATTTTCAGTTAATTTTATAGCTTTATTAGTGGGAATAATAATTATTTTCTTCTTTAGAAAAAATATAAGAGCGTTTATAGATAAAATATTTAGTAATAAATATATATATTTATATTTATTTATTTTATTTATTATTAATATTTCTTTTACTATATTCTTTAGATTTCCTTATATGGATTTTGATTGTACTACTTTTATAGATATTTTTATTATTTTATTATTAATTGGTAGTTTTATGTTTTCAGTAGATAAAGAATTTAAATATAATTTAGTTATTAAATATTATAATGAGATATTCGAGTATGCTAAATTAAATGATGATTTAAATTTGGAATATAGAAGAAGAGTACATGAAAATAAAAATCAATTATTATTAATTAAAAGTATGGTTAAAGAGAAAAAGTTTAAAGATTTAGAAAAATATGTTAATAGGTTATTAGATAATCATAAAGAAGATATTAAGAATTGTTGGTTATGTGATTTGCAACATATACAAACTCCTGGAATTAGAAATTTTTTAAATTATAAGCTTATCGAGTTAAAAAATTTAGGAGCAACTATTGAAATATTTATTTCAAATGAATTAGATAATGTATGTCAAAAGACTGATTTTGTTGATTTATCTACAATATTGGGTGTTGTTTTAGATAATATGATTGAAGCTTTAAAAAATCAAAATAAAAAATTAGTAAGTATTAATGTTTATTTAGATGATGGTTATATTATTGGTGAGTTTGTAAATAATTTTGAAGGTAATATAGATTTAGATAAAATATATGAAAATGGTTATTCATCTAAAGGTGGACAACATGGTGTTGGTTTATCTTTGGTACATGATATAGTTGAAAAAAATAATAGTTTAGATTGTAAAACTTCAATTTTAGATAATTTTTTTGTACAAAGAGTAAGTGTCAAAATAAATGATGATTCCAAAAATCATTAAAAAATTACCATTAATCACTTTTTTATATTTTGATAATTGTTTTGTAGTACTATCTTATTTGTACAGAGTAAACTGTATTAAATTTGAAGGAAAAGAGGTTATGAAAATGATAGGAAAAGTTAAGTGGTTTAATAATGAGAAAGGATATGGATTTATTACTTATAAAGAATATGAAGATATTTTTGTTCATTATTCAGCAATTAATATTGATGGGTATAAAACACTTAAAAGTGATGAATTAGTACAATTTGAACTTATTACTACTCCAAAAGGTTTACAAGCAAGAGATGTTTCTCAATTAGGTTCTGCATATTAAATACAAGTTACTTGGCTTGTGTTTTTTTTATTTTTTTATTTTTCTTTTCCTTTTTTTACTATATAATATGACTAGTAGGTGTTAATATGGTTTTTGCTAGTAATAATAAATCAAAATTAAAAGAAGTTAGGCAGATATTAGGTGATGATATTAAGTCATTAAAAGATCTAAATATTGATATTGATATTATAGAAGATGGAGAAACATTTTATGATAATGCTAGAAAAAAAGCTTATGAAATATATGATGCTTGTCATGAAGAAGTAATTGCTGATGACTCTGGCCTTATAATAGATTCTTTAGGAAATTTTCCTGGAGTACATACAGCTAGGTTCTTGGGGCCAGATGCTAGTGATATAGAACGTAATCAATATTTAGTAGAGCAGGTTAAGAATAAAGATAAAACGTGCCATGTAAAATGTGTTTTAGTTTATTATAATGGAGAAAAGGAATTAGTCGGTATTGGTTCATTGGATGGTAAAATCGTACCTCCTAGAGGGGAAAATGGTTTTGGATTTGATCCAATAGTTGAATTAGATAATGGTAAGACTTTAGCAGAATTGACATCTATAGAGAAAAATAAAATTAGTGCACGTTATTTGGCACTTCAGAAATTAAAAAGTATGTTATAATCTTACTGATAAGGAGCTGTTATTATGAATGAAGAATTTAATATTAAAGCTAAGAGAACAAGTGTTTTAAAAACTTATGGTGAAAATTTTCAAAATAAACAATATGTTACTAATCCAGCTATTGGTAGAGATGAACAAATAAAACAACTAATCCTTATTTTACTTACTCCAGATAAGAGTGCTGTTTTAGTGGGAAAACCTGGTGTTGGTAAAACTGCTTGCGTTGAGGGATTAGCTTATAGAATTCAAAAAGGACTAATTCCGGATGCTTTAAAAGGTTATCAAGTAATTAAAATTAATACTTCCGCTTTATTGGGAGTAGATCCTATCACAGGTGAGGCAAAGGTTCAAATATTATTAGAGGAACTAAAGAGTGAAACAAAGTTAATTTTATTTATTGATGAAATTCATACTTTGATGGGTTCAAAGGGAGAAGCGTTAGATTTTGCAAATATGTTTAAACCTGCATTAGATCGTGGTGATATTAAAGTAATTGGTGCTACTACTACTGATGAATATGAAAGATATATTTTAAGAGATAAAGCTTTTGTTAGACGTTTCCAAAAAGTTGAGATTGCAGAACCTACTAGGGATGAAAATATAGAAATATTAGTTGGAACTTTACCAAAAATAGAGAAAAGAACAGGGGTGAAGATGAATTATACTTCATATATTATTAGAAAGATGATGGAGTTTATTACTGATATTACTTCTGAGTATAAAAGAATATATGAAATTGGTTCCCGTTATCCTGATGTTACTTTAACCTTAGTTCAGGAAGCGTTTTCTAATGCTTTATTTGATAATCGTCATGAAGTAAAAGCTATTGATTTTAGAAATGCTATTCTTAATAGTAAAAATATTTATCCAGATGTAATAAATAAAGCTATTGTAGAGTTTGATCAAGTATTTGCTGAACAATTAGATGATAATCATGAGGATTCATCATTAGAAAGATTAGCTACCGAATAGTAAATGTCTCTTCTAAAGAGACATTTTTTTTGTATTTATTGATATAATATATATATATCAATTGATTAGAGATCTTTGACAAATAAATTAAGAACTATGTGAAAAACTACTAGCAAAGTAGCATAGACATTATCTCGTCCTTTTTAGTTGTAGTGTGAATTGCAATGGATAGAGTAGGAGTTATTAGTGATAATAATTCTAGGAGTGGCCTGAAGTCATTAAAGAGATAGTGGTAGTCTTATATCTGAGAGTAAAGGCATAGATACGATCGAGTCAATCTTTGAAAGGCTATTAGTAGAAATACAAAATAGATTAGTAGAACAGTGGAGTTACTATCTGTGGTGGATAGAGATGAAACTGAGTTACCAATAAGACTTAAATGAATTTGCAGTTGAGGTATAGTGATATACTATAAGATCTGATTCTAGTTTCCTGGCACAAATCTGCAATAGGAAGATAAAAAATATGATTCTAATGCGTGTTGGGAATAAGAGTATTATTCTCTTATAATCTTGGGGTGAAAGCTTAGGCAGAAGTGGAAAAAGGTTTGCTTCCTTTCAGGGCTTTTGTTTGTTATTGGCTGAATATACTTGTTTATATAAGATTAATGTGAGGAGCATCTTAATTTATTTGTTAAGTGTTTCTAATGATTGACAAAAATATAACTCAATGATAAAATTTATATCGATTTAGAAATTTAGTGGAAATTTCGTAAAAAATTCTCAAAGGAAATGTTTGTGGCTAATTTATTTATGTTAGTGAGGGAGGATTTGTATGAATATGACACTAGATAAATACCTAAATCAATTTAAGACAACAAGTTTTCAAAAACTACTTTTTTCATTTATTGATAGAAGTGGTGAAAAAGACTCAGATGTCTACAATAGAGCAGGTATCGATAGAAGGTTATTCTCTAAAATAAGATGTAATGAACATTACAATTTATGTAGAGAAAATATTTTAAAATTATGTATTTCACTTAAATTAAATTTGAGTGATTCGACAAAATTGTTAGAAAGTGCAGGATACTCTCTTAGTACTACTGATGATTTTGATTTAGTTTTGAGATATTGTATAACTAATAATATCTATGATATAGATACTATTAATGAATACTTGTTTGATTATACTAAAACTGTCTTGTGTTAAGCTTGACAGTTTTTTTCTTGGGGATTTGCTTTTTCTTTAATATTATGCATATAATATTGTTAGGATGTTTAATGAAAGGTTGTATAAACATTTGAGCGCCTGGACTATATAGTTGACGAGGTTAGTAGTTATCGAAAGACTCGGCGGATGCTACTACGGACTAGAGTGGTTCGTTAGATATATATTAAAAAGTAAAATCAAAATTATAACAAAATATATATCCTTACTTATTTTTTATAGTGGAGGAAAAATATGTGTGGAATAGTTGGATATGTTGGAGAACAACATCCAAAAGAAATTTTAATTAGCGGTTTGAAAAAACTAGAGTATAGAGGTTATGATTCTAGTGGAATAGCTTTAAAAAAAGATGATAAAGTTCAAATTATTAAGACTGTTGGAAGAATTAGTAATTTAGAAGAAAAATTGAAAAAAACTGATTTGTTAGATGCTAATATTGGTATTGGTCATACGAGATGGGCTACTCATGGAGGAGTTACTGAAGAAAATGCTCATCCCCATAAAATTGGTAGAGTTACATTAGTGCATAATGGTATTATTGAAAATGCTGCAAATTTAAAAACTGAATTAGAAGAAGAAGGAGTTATTTTTAATAGTAATACCGATACAGAAGTAGCAGCTGCTTTAATTGATAAATATTATGATGATAATGCTTTATTTGCAATTAAAAAAGCAATTTCTAAAATAAAAGGAAGTTATGCTTTTGGAATATTATTTGATGATGATGATGATAAGTTATATGCAGTTAGAAAAGACTCTCCACTTATCATTGGATATGGAAAAGATGGCAATTTTATAGCTTCTGATATTGCTGCGATTGTAAATTATACAAAAGATTATAGTTTACTTGATGAGGGTGAAATTGCTATCTTAACAAAGAACAACATTGAAGTATTTAGTAATGGGGAAATGATTCACAAAAAGGTTATTCATGCTAATATAACAGCAGAAGACTCTGACAAGTGTGGTTATGAACATTTTATGTTGAAAGAAATCATGGAAGAGCCAAAAGTCTTAGATAATTTATTTAAAAAATATGAAAATTTTTCTAATTTACCTGATTTATTGAAATATAAAGAGATTCATATAGTGGCTTGTGGTTCAGCTATGTATGCAGGTATTATTGGGGCAAATTTATTAGAAGAAAAATGCAATATTAAATGTTATGTTGAATGTGCTTCTGAATATCGTTATAAGAAAGTTATTTATGATAGAAAGACTTTAGTTATACTAATTTCGCAATCTGGTGAAACTGCTGATACTATTGCTGCTATGAGAAAAGCTAAAGAGGATAATATTGATACTTTGGCTATTGTTAATGTTGAAACTAGTACTATTGCAAGAGAAGCTGACAATGCATTATTTATTGGAGCTGGTGTTGAAGTAGCAGTTGCTACTACTAAAGCATATATATTACAAGTGGCAATGTTAGCACTTCTTACTATTAGAGCTAATCAAAATAAGGAAGCTTTGATGGAAGCTAAAAAAATTCCAGCATTATTAAATAAAGTATTAGGTGATAGAGAAATTTTTGAAAATGTTGCGAAAGAAATTTATCAAGTTCATGATGCTTTCTTTATAGGACGTGGTATTGATTATGCAATGTGTATGGAAGGTAGTTTGAAATTAAAGGAAGTTTCATACATTCATAGTGAGGCTTTTCAAGCAGGTGAATTAAAGCATGGAACTATTTCATTAATTGAAAAAGGCGTTCCAGTATTTGCAATAATTACAGATAAAAAGATTATGGATAAAACAGAATCAAATGTTGTAGAAGTTAAGTCTAGAGATGCTAGTATTTATACCATTACAAATAATAATGAAGTTCCTAATCATGGATTTAGATATGTTGTTCCAAAGGTAAGTAGTTATTTTCAATCTTTATTGGTTGTTCCAGTTTTACAATTAATTGGTTATTATACTGCTTGTTATAAAAATTTAGATATTGATAAGCCTAGAAACTTAGCTAAATCTGTCACAGTAGAATAGTAGAAATACTATTCTTTTTATTTGATTTTTTCTTATATCTTTGTTATTCTTAATTAAAGTAAAAGGGTGCTGTTGCTAGAATGAAGAAAAAGATTTTGATTTATTTATTAGTTTTTATATTAATAATTAGTATTAGCATTGGTTATGCTGTACTTACTTCTAGTTTAAATTTATTAGGATCTTTTAGTTTTGTTCAAAATAGGTTTAGTGTATACTTAGATGAACTAAAAATTTTGGATTCTACTATTGAAAATGCTAATTATAGTATTGCTGATGATATGTCTATTTCTCTTTCTGGAAGTTTTAAAAAGCCAGGTGATTATATAGATTTTAGTGTTTATATAATTAATGATGGAACGTTGGATGCTACGATGGAAAGTTTTGAATTTACTGGCATAGATTCTGCTTTTAGTAATTATTTTGAATGTACTTTGAAATATGCTGATGGTACTAGTGTTAATGTTGGTGATTATTTACAAGCTGGTGCTGCCAGAAAATTTATTATTCATCTTGAATATAGTTATGATATTGAAGATTTTATTGCAATAGATAATTTAAATATTGGATTTAATTTAAGTTATATTCAGGCTAGGCCTAGTGATGTTTCATCATGGAATTATGAGTATATAGATAGAGAACAAATTTTCTATGTATCTAAAGCAGGCATTTATAAGTTGGAATCCTGGGGTGCTCAAGGTGGGACTTTAGATTTTAGTGGTAATTCAATTACAGGTGGTTATGGTGGATATTCTATTGGTAATATAACTTTAAATAAGGGTGAAAAATTATATATTCATATTGGAGGTAAAGGTGAAGATTATAATAGTAGCTTGTTAAGTACTACTTATAATAGCACTTCTTATGAACATAATATGAAAGTGTTAGCTGAGTTAAAAAAATTAGAAAATCTTGCTATCCAATATAAAACAGAATATGGTAGTAATCTTTCTATTTCAAAATTGTGTTTTGATTATTTAAGAAAAGGACCTTATGATCAAAGATATTGGAATGATATATTAGGTTATATAGATTATTCTTTTGTGAATTATGTTGATAGTACTGGTACAGTTGATATTGGTGAAGATGAATATTTTATAGATTTTTCTACAAATGAAAAAATAAATATTCGTCATTTAATGGTTGTACTAAATAATTATTATGATAATGGTAATTCATTTGAAATAGATTCTGTTTCATTTAGTTCTGATTATGCCAATTGGGTAATGGATTTAATGCAAGTTTTAAGTAGTATACCTTATTACCGAATAGAAAATAATATTACAGATAGACAAGTTTTATTAGAGTATGTAGAAACTTTAATTGGAACAAATGCAGATACTTATTTTGGAACTTCAGATATGTATTCAGATTTGGATGCTTTAAATATTTATAGAAGCAGTGATTTAGATTTAGAAAATTTAAGTACTACTTTAGAAAAATACTATGTTTCATTAAGTAGTAAGTATAATGCAAGTAATCGTTTGGTATCAGCTAGAGAATATTTCGGTGATGATGATAATAGTATTAAAAGTAATGCTTTAGAATTACTAAAAAATACGACAATGCAAAATCTAATTCTAGAGGGTGATTATTTATCAGAAGTGGCAATTGATTTAGATTATGAAGTTGTTGCACAAGCATTTACAAATTATATTTTGAATGAATCTGAATATCTTGTCACTACTGGTGGAGGAGCCACATATATTGCAAAAAACTCTGGATTATTAAATTCATTAAAGAATGATATTTCTTCATTACTTATTGTCTCTGGTGGTGGCTCTGGAAATTATTTGTATTCAGTCAATTATAAAACAATTCATTCTGGTTCAGGTGGTGGATATATTGGTGGATCTTCTGATGCCTATTATCCTAATAGTGATGTTATATTAAAATACGAAGGTGGTAATCAGGCCATTAATGAAGGGACTTGCAACTTTGGTTCTAATTCTGGCTATGGTGGCTTTGGTTTATGTGGAGGACTTAATGCTGGTGGCTCTGGATATATTGGAAATAGTCTTTTGAACACTAAAGCAATGTATTGTTTTTCATGTGAAGAATCAGAAGAATATGAAACTAAAACTATTTCTGTAGAGAATGTTTCAGAAATACCAACCAGTCAATATGCTAAAATTGGTGATGGTTATGTTAAGATAACCTATATGGGAAATTAAATTGATATACATATCAATTTTTTTCTTTAAAAAAACAGGTTTTATGATAAAATATTCCTGTTTGGAGGTTTAATATGTGGATTATTTGTACATTTTTAACATTTTTTGCTTGGGGAATTGCTGATTTATTTTATAAAGTTGGTAATAATAATAAAGATAAAAACTCACATTTAAAGACAGGCATTGCAGTTGGTCTTATTATGGGAATTCATGCTACATTTTATCTATTTACCAATTCTTTAGAAATTCATTTTATGGATTTAATTAAATATTTACCAGTTTCTCTTTGTTATATTGCTAGTATGGTTATTGGCTATAAGGGACTTAGATATTTAGAATTATCTATTTGTAGTCCTATTCAAAATACTAGTGGAGTAATTACTGCTTTACTATTATTAATTTTTTTTAAAGAGCAGTTAAGCATACCTGCGTATGTTGCCTTTGCTCTTATTTTTGTAGGTATAGCGTTTTTATCAATTATTCAACTTCAAGAAAATAAAACTGAAAGAAAAGAATATAAAAAGAATAATTCTTTACAAAAAATATTAGCGTTAACAATTTTGTTTCCACTTGGTTATTGTTTAATAGATGGATTAGGAACATTTTTAGATGCTATATATTTAGATTATGCAGGTTTAATTAGTGAAGATGCCGCTTTAATAGCTTATGAATATACTTTCTTTATTTATGGATTAATTACTTTTATTTATTTAAAGATAAATGGTGATTCTTTTAAAATATCTAAAGAGAAAAATAAATTATTAGCAGCTATTTTTGAAACTATAGGGCAGTTTTTTTATGTTTTTGCTATGAGTGGAAGTAGTGTAATTGCTGCTCCTATTATTGGATCTTATTGTGTGTTATCTATGTTGTTATCTAGAATATTTTTAAAGGAAAAATTAAGTATAAAAGAATATTTTGCAATATTTTTGGTAATTATAGGTATTGTAATATTAGGGATTTTAGATATTTAAGGCATTATATGATATGCCTTTTTTTTATTTGCTTGACATCAAAAGTAATAAAAGATACTATTATAATAGTAGGAGGTCTATTAAATGAGAGAAGATTTTTATTCTAAGGTATTTTATTGGTTATTTATTGGTTTATTGATTACTTTTGCTAGTGGCATTGTAGTATTAAATACTCCAGCACTTATTAACGTTTTATTTAACTCTATATCATATATTGTAATATTTATTTTACAAATTATTTTATGTATATATTTGACTGCTAAGATTCACACAATGACTGCGGCTACTGCTAAAGCAATTTATATTGGATATTCTTTTTTAACAGGAGTGACATTTTCAACGATTTTCTTATTATTTGAATTATCTTCAATTATATTTGTTTTTTTAGTAACTGCGTTATTATTTGGTATATTTGCTTTTATTGGTAAAATTACCAAAATTGATTTAAATAAATTTGGCACATATCTACTTATTGGTTTATTTGGAGTAATTATTTTAGAGATATTTAATATATTTATTATGAATAATACATTAGATATGGTAGCTTGTATTTTATCTATAATTATATTTTTAGGATATACGGCTTTTGATATGCAAAAAATTAAAAGATTACAAGAAGAAAATATCGTTAGTGATAATTATGCTATTATAGGAGCCTTTGAATTATATTTAGATTTTATTAATTTATTTATTGATTTATTAAGATTATTTGGAAATAGTAAAGATTAAGAGGATAATATGATAAAATTAAAAAATGTTTCTAAATATTACTATAGTAAAGGTGTTGTTGCTACTGGTATTACAAAAGTAAATTTGGAATTTAAAATTGGAGAATTTGTTGCTATTACAGGTGAATCAGGTAGTGGTAAAACAACCTTATTAAATGTTATATCTGGACTAGATACATATGAAGATGGCGAAATGTATATAAATGGTGAAGAAACTAGTCATTTTATAACAAAAGATTTTGAAAAATATCGTAGAGAAAATATTGGTAATATTTATCAAAATTTTAATTTGATAAATAGTTATACTGTATATCAAAATATTGCTTTAGTTCTTATGCTTAATGGTGTAAAAAATAAAGAAATCAAAAGTAAAGTTTATGACTTGATAGAGAAAGTTAATTTAACAAAGTATAGAAATACTAAAGTTTCAAAATTATCAGGTGGACAGAAGCAAAGAGTTGCTATTGCTAGAGCTTTAGCAAAAGATGTTCCAGTAATAATAGCAGATGAGCCAACTGGTAATTTAGACAAGAAAAGTGCTGAAATTGTTATTAGGTTATTAAGTGAATTATCTAAAGATAAATTAGTAATTATTGTGACTCATAATTATGAGCAAGTAGAACCTTATGTTACTCGTCGAATTACTATGCATGATGGTAAAGTATTAGAAGATCGAAAGATAAAAGATTGTCCAGTTATTAATAATTATAAGAAGACCAACATTAAAAATATTTCAGTATTTAATAAATTAAGATTAGGTGTTAGAAATACATTTAATATTGTACCTAAGTTTATATTATTATTTTTAGTTTTTTCTTTTATTATTGTAGCGGTGATGGGTGAATATTCATTATTTAAAAAAGAAGAATATTCTTCAAAAATGAGTGGAGAAAATTATATATTTTCAGATAATAGTGTAAACAGAATTGTTGTTAAAAAGAATGATAAGTCAGAGTTTAGTGAGGATGATATAACTAATATTAAGAATATGAGTAATGTTGATTACGTTGTCACTAATGATTATTTGTTAGATTCTAATTATATTTTTGCATCGGATGATAATGAAATATATTCTAGTGGTAAAGCAGCGCCATTAAATATTTATAAAGGTTCTGTTGATTTTGGAAGATTACCAGAAAATGAAAATGAAGCTATCATTCTAGTTAATAAAGATGATTATTATTTTAGTGATGATAAATTGGAGAATAGTTTAAATAAAAATTATTATTTTCTTAATAATAATAGTGGAGAATATATCAATTCTGTGCCTATAAAAATAGTTGGTGTAAAATTTAAATATGATTATTCTTATGAATATACTATTTATTTAAGTGATTCTTTTTTAGAACCATTAAAAAATCATTTACATCAAGATTATAGTACTGTTACTGTTAATTTTATGGGTAAAAATTATGGTACGGATACGTTTAAATTAGAAATAAATTCTTCTGTACCTAAAGGGCAAGTATTTATGTCAGAATATAGCAAATATAGTTGTCCTAATTATAATTGTTTAAATCAAACTTTAGAAGTTAGAGTAGATAATTTATATTTTAGTGATAAGAAAATTTTTACAATCTCTAAAGTTTTTAATGAAGAAAATATTGATAAAATACTAACTTTAAATAATTATGATAAAGTCCTTTTTTATAGCACATATAATAATTGCATTTATATTAATCCGGAAGATTATATTAATTTATTTGATAAAGGAAGCTATCAAATTAGTGTTTTTGTAAAAGATGAAGAAAAATTAAATATTACAGAAAATGAGTTAATTAAAAATAATTTTTCAACATTAGCAATAAAAGATACTTTAATTAATAATTCTGATTCAACAAAAATAATCACAGTTTTTAAAACAATTACAACTTTAATATTAGTATTAACTTTATTTTTTATTTCATATTTTGTGATAAAAATAATTTTGAAGTCACGTAATATTTATTATTCGACTATACGTATGTTAGGTGGTACTAAATCTGCTACTAGACAGATTTTAATGATTGAATTAGTAACAGTAGCAATAATTTCTTATATAGTATTCTTAATAATTTTGTATTTAAATAATGTTGATGTTTTCAGTATTGGATTTTTAAATGATATTATTAGATATTTTGAGATTAAAGATTATTTTATATTATTTTTAATAATTATTGGTATGGCTTATTTAAGCAGTCAAAGATATTCTCGTAAATTATTTAAAGATAGTGTAATGACTTCATTTAGAGAGGAAGTTTAATATGATAAGAGTAGAGAAAGTTAATAAATATTTTAATCGTTTTCGAAAAAATAGAAATCATGTTATCAATAATACTACTCTTACTTTAGGTGATACTGGTTTAGTAGCGTTATTAGGGCCAAGTGGTTCTGGAAAGACAACTTTACTTAATGCAATAGGTGGTTTAGATAAAGTAGATAGTGGTAAAATTTATATTAACAATAAAAAAATAACTAGTAAATTTATAGGATATGTTGATAAGTTAAGAAATTTAAATATTGGTTATATTTTTCAAGATTATAAATTAGTTGACAATATGTCAGTATATGATAATGTTGCTTTATCTTTGAAAACCATAGGAATAAAAGATAAAAAAGAGATTGATAAGAGAGTTACTTACGTTTTAGAAAAAATGCAAATATATCGTTTTAGAAAAAGACCAGCTAGTATGTTATCAGGTGGTGAGAGACAACGAGTAGGTATTGCACGTGCAATAGTAAAAAATCCTAATATTATTATTGCTGATGAGCCAACAGGTAACTTAGATAGTAAAAATTCTTTAGAAATAATGAATATAATTAAAAAAATTTCTGAAGATAGATTAGTTATATTAGTAACTCATGAAGTTAACTTAGCAATGTTTTATGCAGATAGAATTATCGAAATAGAAGACGGAAAAGTAATAAAAGATTATGAAAATACCGAGGAAAATAATTTAGATTATGCAATAGATAATAATATTTATTTAAGGGATATAGCAAATTCTAAAAGAATAGAGATAGATAATTCTAAAATAGATCTATATTTTGATAATTATAAGCCATGTAATTTACAAATAGTAGTTAAGGGGAATAATATTTTTATAAGAAGTGTTGACAATCAAAAGATAGAAGTTGTTGATGATAATTCTTCTATTCAATTTATAGATGATAATTATAAAAGTATTGCTAAATCTGATATTGAAAATTACAGTTTTGATTTCAATAGTATTTTAACTAATAATAAAAAATTAAAATATTCTTCAATATTTAATCCATTGACATTTATTAGTAATGGATTTAGTAAAGTGTTTTCTTATTCTTTAGTTAAAAAAATATTACTTTTTGGTTTCTTTTTATCAGGTTTATTTATTATATTTTCTACTAGTCGTATTGCTGCTAATTTAAAAATAGAAGATAAAGATTTTGTTAATATTAACCAAAATTATTTAGAGATTATAGAACCTAAAATAGATATTAATGATTATTATAATTATGAAAAATCAGATAAAATAAATTATATTATACCTGGTAATTCTGAAGTGGCTTTTAATTTAAAAGTAGATGATTATTATCAAACTGCCAATACTTCTGCAACATTAAGTGGTTCTTTAGCTAGTTTAGAAATGATTGATGATAGCGATATAATTTTGGGTAGATTACCAAGTAATGATTATGAAGTTGTTGTAGATTATATGGCTATTGATAATATGAATAAGAATATAAATTTACCTAAAATGATGGGGTTGAATACTAAAGAAGATTTTTTAAATAGAATTATTTCAATTAGTCAAGTTGGTGACTTTAAAATTGTTGGTATGGTTGATTTGCAAAGTCCTTCTATTTATGCTAAAAAAGACAAATTTATAAATATGTTATATTTTTCTAAAAATAGTGACTATGGAAATAGTGGATATAATTATATAGATTATAATTTGTATGCTGATAAAATTACTATTAAAGAAGGTAGGTTACCATATAATGATTATGAAGTATTAGTTAATATAAATATGAAAGAAGAAGCTCCTTTAAATAAAGAATATTCCTTAAAAATTAATGATAAGAAATTGACTGTTGTGGGTTATTATGATTCTGATGATAGAATTACTGACTATTTTGTTAATCCTAATATGATAAAATTATTGCTTGTTCAAAGTTCTGAAAATATTATGGTATATCCTAAGAATAGAGAAGAAACTATTGAATATTTCAAAGAATATTACGATGCAAATATTGTAGATTCTTATGAAAATTCTAAAAATCAATATTTAGAAAAACGAGAAGCTGTTACTAAATTAACTATTACTAGTTCAATAGTAGTGTTAATTATTTCTTTGATCGAGATGTTTTTAATGTTACGCTCATCTTTCTTATCTAGAATTAAAGAAGTTGGTATTTATAGAGCCATTGGTTTAAAGAAAAAAGATATTTATATTATGTTTTCTGGTGAGATATTAGCAATTACTACCATTGCTAGTATTCCTGGTGTACTCTTAGGAGCATATATATTTTATAATTTAAGTAAGATGCAATTGCTTGCTAACGAGCTTTTTGTTAATGTACCTCTAGTTATAATTACTATTTTAATTATTTATATATTTAATTTGTTGTTTGGTTTATATCCGGTTTTTTTAACTATAAGGAAAAGACCTGCTCAAATATTATCAAGAACAGATATCGAATAAGATATCTGTTTTTTTACACAAAAAAAACTCAAGTATTACTTGAGTAATTTACAATATGGGGCGTCATAAGAGAATCGAACTCTTGCATACTAGTGCCACAAACTAGCGTGTTAACCACTTCACCAATGGCGCCATTTCTAATTGACTTCTTTATTTTATAATAGTTTTAGATAAAAATCAAGTCCTTTTTTTTAATAGGCTAATAACTATACATAATTTGTTTGTATATCATAGATTAAAGAGAAGGGAGAATATTATGAATTTTAATTATTTTTTAAGAGAAAATATGGATTCAACAAATTTATTTAATCCTGAGGAAGGATATAATTTAGGAAATATGTTTGTTGATTTATATAGTAACTATAAGAATTATAATCCTGTTAAGTTAGTTGGTAAAACACCTGAAGAGAGAGATTATTTGGAATTATCTCGTATTTCTTTTGCAATGCATGAAATGAATTTATATTTAGATATTCATCCAGATGATAGAAAAATTTTACAATTGTTTAATGATTATAGAAAAATGTTTTTGGATTTAGAAAAAAAATATGAGGAAAAATATGGGCCTTTGACTACTTATAGTGGAGAGATGAATAAAACACCTTTTGCTTGGGTACAAAAAACTTGGCCTTGGGAGGGTATGAATAATGTTTAGTTATCAAAAAAGATTACAATATCCTGTTAATATAAAGAAAAAAGATTTAAGAATGGCTAAATATCTTGTGACACAATATGGTGGTGCCAATGGTGAGTTAGGAGCAGCATTAAGATATTTAAATCAAAGATTTAGTATGCCGGATAATCGAGGAAAGGCTTTATTAACAGATATCGGTACAGAGGAATTAGGACATGTGGAAATGTTAGAAACAATGATTTATCAATTAATGAAGGATGCTACTTTGGAGGAAATAAAGGCGGCAGGTCTTGATACTCATTATGCAGAGCATGCTAAAGGATTATTTCCAACCGATGCTTCAGGGGTACCTTTTACTACTACTTATTTTGCAACTACTGGTGATCCATTAGCTGATTTATCAGAAGATATGGCAGCAGAGCAAAAAGCTAGAGCAGTTTATGAGAATTTAATTGATCTAACAGATGACCCTGATGTTATAGGACCATTGTTATGGTTAAGACAAAGAGAAATTGTTCATTATGCTAGATTCAAAGAATTATTTGATTATTATGATAAAAATAAAAATGTCATAAATACTAATTATATGTCAAATAAAAGTATAGATACACCGAGTTCAGTTGAAGTTTCTAATGGAATGTTTGATAAATTATATGGTAATTTAGATTTTACTAATATAATGATGAGGAGAATGTAGAGATACATTCTTTTATTGACAAACATTTGTTTGTATGATAATTTTATTGTTGTAGGTGATTAAATGGATGGATATAATAAAAATATTAATTATCAATTAAAATTATTAGAGAAAATATTAAAGAAAAATAAAAGATTGATGGAAGTTTTAAAAATATTGGAAGAATATAGTAAGAGCAATTCTAAATTTAAAGATTATTATATTGGAGCTGGATCTATTAATCAGACTATTTTTAATTATTTATCTCATAAAGATATTAATTATGGAATTAAGGATTTTGATATTGTTTATTATGATGATAGTGATTTATCTTATGAGTCTGAAGACATTATTATAAAAGATTTACAAAAGTTATTAGGAAAAAATAAAATAGAATTTGATATTAAGAATGAAGCAAGAGTACATTTATGGTACAATAAAAAATATAATGCAGATCGTTTACCTTATACTAGTTGTGAAGATGCTATTGCTAGTTGGGGTGCAACTATTACTTGTATAGGAGTTAGATTAGAGAATAGAAAATTAGTTGTTTATTGTCCATATGGACTAAATGATCTTTTTTCTATGACTATTAGACCAATAAAAAAGAATTTTACTAAAAAAGACTATGATGAAAGGGTTACACGTTGGAAACAGAAGTGGGAAAATCTTAATATCATAGAATGGGATGAATAATACTTCTTAAATGAAGTTTTTTTTGTTATAATAAAAAAGAGGAGAAATTTATGAAGATTATTAGAAAGATATTGGTATTTATATTGGGTTTCGTTTTATTTAATCTTGTAGGAGCTTTCTTTTTAAGTATTTCAATTAAGAATATTGTTCAAGAAGAAGTAATAGGTTCTGTTATTAAACAATCATTAGTATCATCAATTCAAACCGAACAGAATATTACTCCAGAGCAGCAAGAAATAATATCTAAGGCTTTAGATAATGAACAAATTGATAAATTATTAAACAATGTAACTGATGAGTTAATTAATACTTTAGGTACGGATAATCAAAAATTAAATTCTGAATCTATTAATGATTTAATAGATTACTTTATTGAGAATAAAGAAGTCCTTGAACAAATTACAGGAACATCTGTTGCTGCTGAAGATTTAGAAAAATTCAAAAGTAGTGAAGAATATCAAGAAGCAACAAATGCTATCACTAAAAGCATTAATGAAACTAGCAAACAACTTTCCCCAACAGAAAAAAAGGTAATTCAAGGTTATTCTTATATGATTTCTGACAATTTTAAATTAGTGATTTTAGGATGTATTGCTATAAATATATTACTTATAGCTTTTATCCAATGGTCTTTATATAAGTGGTTAGCAATTGCTGGTAGGTCTCTTTATATGACTGGTATTACTTTAATAGTTATGTATTTTGGAATGGGTGCTATATCACAGATGCTATTACAAGAAGTGAATATGTCTATAGAGTTAGATGCTAATAATATATTACTAATGGGTATTGGAACTATTATTTTTGGATTATTATTAGTTGTATGGTGCAAAATAATAACTAATCTAATTAATATTCATAAGAAAAAAATATATAGCTAAGTAACTATTTAAAAGGAGGTATAATTATGAGTATGAGTGAAGAACAATTACAAAAAACAGGAATTTTAAAGAAAATGTTAGATAGTGCTGATTATGAAGATGATTCTTCATTGTTAGAGAAAATGGAGATATTTGAGGATAAACTAGATTATTTAAATATTGAAGAAGTAAAGAAGAAAAAATTAAAAGATTTAGTTGATAAAATAAAAGAAGAACAGGATGAGAAAGTGCAAGAATTTTTATTTAAAGAACTAGTAAAAGAAGTACAAGAAGCAAAAGAAAAATAAAGGAATATATCCTTTTTTTTCTTTATTGTAATTTCAACCGCACCATTTTACTTATATTTTAATTCTATATCATAAGCACATTTATAGTCA
>CALVOV010000008.1 GCA_944350385.1 uncultured Bacilli bacterium | reverse complement strand
CACCGTGGAGGTCAGCGGTTCGATCCCGCTATGCTCCACCATTAAGAAATTAACGTTGAAAAATCAACGTTTTTTTTTTTTTTTTAATAAAGTAAAATATGCTATAATGTAAGAAGATAGGAGAATAATATGAAGTCTATTTTATTAATTATATTAGCTATTTTACCAACTATTTTAATTAGTCTTTATGTTTATAAGAAAGATAAACATAAAGAGTCATTAGGAATATTGATAACATTATTTTGTTTAGGAATATTTTCGGCAGTTGCTGTAATTATCATAAGTATTATTACTAGTCAATTTATTCCAATATTTAATAAAGAGACTTATCAGATGAACACCATTGAATTGCTTTTATCGACATTTATTAGTGTTGCCTTAACAGAAGAACTATGTAAATGGATAGTTGTTTATTTTCTAGGTTATCGTAATAAAGAATTTGATGAAACATATGATATCATTATATATGCCATTTTTACCACTCTTGGATTTGCTACATTTGAAAATATTCTATATGTTTTAGATACTAACACAATTCAAATAGCTGTTCAAAGAGCTTTATTCTCAATTCCTGCGCATACTTCATATGCTATTTTCATGAGTTATTATTTATGTCTAGCTAAAATAAATAGAATTAAAAATGATAAAGCAAAAGAAATGGACAATTTAATAAAAAGTATTGTTTTTCCAACTATAATTCATGGTATTTTTGATTTCTGTTTATTTGCTGACAAAGCAATTTATCTTACCTTGTTTTATTTCTTTACAGGTGTTTTATTTATATTAGCTTTTCAAAAATTAAAAGAATCATATAAAATAAACGCTTCACTAAAAGATATTAAAAGGGTTTGTGATAAGTGTGGATCAGTTTTTTATGGAGATATATGTCAAGAATGCCACACAAAAAATGTTAAATACAACAAGTAAGCTAGTAAATTAAATTAGCTTGTCTTTTTTTTTATAATAAATTATAATTTGAATAGTGGTGATGAAAAAAATGAAAGTATTACTATACACAGAAGGGGAAAAGCTATTTTCTAAAAGTGGCTTAGGTCAGGCAATTAAACATCAAATGAAAGCTTTGGACCAAGCTGGAGTAGAATATACAACTTCCGTTTCTGATGATTATGATATCATCCACATTAATTATTATGGACCTAATTCTTATGCTTTAGCTAAAAGAGCAAAAAAGCACGGAAAAAAAGTTGTATATCATGCACATAGTACAGAAGAAGATTTTAAAAATAGTTTTATATTTAGCAATCAAATTTCACCAGCGTTCAAAAAATGGATTATTACTTGTTATAGTTTAGGAGATGTTATAATTACTCCCACACCTTATTCTAAAAGGCTTTTAGAAAGTTATGGGATACAAAAGAAGATATATGCTATATCAAATGGTATAGAGTTAGATAAATTTAAAGTTGACAAAGATGCTGGGAAAAGGTTTAAAAGAGAATATGGATATACTGATGATGACAAAATAATTGTAGGTATAGGCTTATACATAGAAAGAAAAGGTATCGTAGATTTTGTTGAGTTAGCTAAGAGCTTACCAGAATATAAATTTATTTGGTTTGGTTATAGTCCATTATCAGCAGCTTCCCATGCAGTAAGACAAGCTGTTCACACAAAATTAGATAATTTAATATTTGCTGGATTTGTTGAACAAGATATGATTAAAAGTGCTTTAAATGGTTGTAACATTTATTTGTTTCCAACTTATGAAGAAACAGAGGGTATTCCTATTATTGAGGCATGTGCTTGCAAAACAACATCAATTGTTCGTGATATTCCTGCTTTTCAAGATTGGCTTATTGATGGCATCAATGTCTATAAAGCCAAAGATAATAATGAATTTGCCTTGAAAATAAAAAAAGTAATCAATCATGAATTACCTGAATTAGGAGAAAAAGCTTATCAAGTTGCTAAAGATAGAGATATTGTAAAAATAGGGCAACAATTAAAAAAAATCTATGAAGAAGTATTAAAATAAAAAAATTTATAATTAGTAGTAATATAAAAGTGAATACATAATAAATATGATTCACTTTTTTTATGTATTTTAATAGTACTTAGAAAATGATATTTAGTAAAAATAAAATTAAGAAAACTATACCAAATCATTTAAATTATAAATATAAAGTATAAAACCCTAATTGAGTATAGAACACAACTAGGGTTTTACTAATTTTTATTTGTACATATTTTACTGAAATATTTTTTTAATTTATTTTTTGACTAAATTCAATATTAGCGTTTATTCGTAATGTTTCATTCTGAGCATTAGTACCGATTAATGAATCTGCTTCATCATCCATAGCTTCATCAATACCTTCGTACCATTCAAAGTAAATTCTAATTGTAAATGGTTCAAAATTAAAATCATCTACTGAATTATCATATTGTAAACTACCTTCAATTACATTACCATCAATATTAGTAACTTCAAGAGCGTCCTCCTCAGTATCAGTACTATTAAGAAGAGCATATTTAGTAATCATTAAATCAGGAATATTTTCATTCTCAACTGCTAAAGTAATAGCATAATCAAATGATAACTCAACATTAGAAGGATCAATATCAATATCAAAGTAACCTGTTGATGTAGGAGCTATTTTATTTTTTGCTATATTGCTATTTTCTTCGATGATAGGTGTTAATGTAATAGAAGAATTAGCATTGCTAGTAATATCTGTCTCATTAACAAGAATTTGCCAATTTGTAAATGAAACTTCCAAATTACCAGTAGTATCCGCTACATATCTTGAATAAGTGTTACTTGTCAACGATAATGTAATAGATAATGATAATAAAACAATTAAAAATTTAACTTTGGCTTTCATTTTATTCCCCTCTTTCATCTTAATTTAATCATACTAAGTAAAATTTTTAGTTGCAATATTTAACACTTTTTATTTAAATTTGAAATGTAAATTTATGTAAAACAAATTTGATAAAAAAATAAAAAAACATCATTCGACATTTAGTGCCAAACCTCGACTTTTTATATTGACTTTTTTTTTTGCCATGTATATAATTAAATTATATTATAGAGGGTACTATGATAAGGTAGGTTAGTAGTAAGGCAGAGAGGTATGGTTTGATGGAGAGAAAGAAAATAACACTAAGTATAGAAAAATTAAAGCGTGAGAAAAAGCTTAGTAGACGTTTGAAAATCACATTAATCATTCTTTTATTGCTATTATTATTAATTTATTTCATTGTTGGTATTGTCTATAATAGTGGAAACTTTAGCATAACACTAGACAGAAATTTATATTTTGAGAAAGGTCTAATTATTTACGATGATTCTGATTATAAGGTTTATAGAACAGAATTGTATGCCGCACCACCAACCACTTTTGATAACATCTCATATAGGTGGCTACCAGATAATCTAGAAGATTCAGAAGGTGGATCTCACAACGGAGATAATTATTTGGCTTATACTTTCTATATAGAAAATTTAGGTCAAGATGTTTCTGATTACTGGTCTGAAGTAATTATAGATGATGCAATCAAAGGTGTAGATAATGCTATAAGAGTAAGAATCTATAGGGATGGTAAATATGTCACTTATGCTAAATTGTCCGCAAGAGGAACTGCAGAACCAGACACAGTTCCATTTGAATCGGACGAATTAGTAGTCCGCGAACATGTGGCTAACTTCAAGCCAGGAGATATTAGCAAATATACTATTGTCTTATGGGTTGAAGGTAGTGACCCAGAATGTACAGATAACATTTTGGGTGGTGAATTCCAAATCCATATGGATTTCAAATCAGAATTCGTAGAAGAGTAGAAGGAGTAGAATATGAAGAAAAGAAATAACAAACATGAAAAGCGCGTAAAAAAACTCATTGTTGGTAGTGGATTATGCGCAATAATCTTAGCAGTATCAACATATGCATGGTTCATTGGTATGATGACTGTAAATGTTTCTAGCTTTGATGTGTCAATAGCAGCAATTGATGGATTATCTTTATCATTAAATGGTGAGGACTGGTCAGATGAAGTAACAATTTCTAAAGACACATATAATGATCCTGAAACAGTATATGATGGAAATACCAATTCATGGGGAAATGCTGGTTTAATCCCAATGTCAACTGTAGGAAAAATTGATCCTGCAACATCAAGATTAATTTTATACGAAAAAGGTAGTTTAACTACATCAGCTGGTGGTTACAGATTGATGGCAAGTAAAGTTCAAAATACTGAAGCCGAACAAGACGGATATGTTGCATTTGATTTATTTATCAAGAACTTATCTGGTAATGAATATTATACAGAATTAAATGAACTAAATGAAGAAGCAATTTATTTAACAACAGACTCTGCTGTAACAGTTGGAGGAGAAGGTGTTGAAGGAACTGGTATTGAAAATTCAGTTCGTGTAGCTTTTGCTCAAATCGGACGTGTTATTGCAACAACAGAAGATCAAGCTACAATTACAGGTATTACTTGTGAAACAGAAGGTGCAGTTACAGGTATTTGTGAAGATAGAGATGCACAAATTTGGGAGCCAAATGATACAAAACATGTAGAAAATGCTCGTAATTGGTATGCAGCTTCTTGCTTACGAAGAACAGGAACAGATGTAACTTCTGATGCTTCATATGGAGCAGCATGTACAGCTTTAAATGATGATCAATATTACCATACATATGCTGTAGGTGGTGTAATTGGTTATGAAGATAATGTTGATGTATATGATGGAGCAGATTACAATGGATATACAGATAGCATTTCAGCTACTGGTGAAGATGGTAAATTATATGCATATCCATACTTTACAGATTCAATGAAAATGCAAGAAGGAGTTAATCGTCCTACATTCTTTAACTTAGCTCCAAATAGTATTACAAAAGTAAGAGTTTATGTATATATTGAAGGACAAGATGTTGATAACTATGACTTTGCTTCATTAGGAAAACAAATTTCAGTAGCATTTGGATTTACTAAGGAAAGATTCTTTGGTGAAGATGTTAGTTATGATGATACTGGTACAGCTGAATTACCAGAAGATGTTGTAAGAGACCCTGATGCTGATGCTGATCAACCATAAAAAATAAAATATAATAAATATATACAATAAAAAATAAAAAATTGTGGAGGTTTAAATGAAAAAGCAAAATAAAAAGCATACTTCTAAAGTTAAAAAGCTTCTTGCTATATGCTCAGTATGTGCCATTGTGTTAATTGTTTCAACATATGCATGGTTCATCGGTATGTTAACAGTTAATGTATCAAGCTTTGATATTGAAATTGCAACTACTGAAGGTTTATTCCTTTCAATGGATGGAACTACTTGGTCATATAAACTTGATGCTAGAAATGCACCAGCATATGTTAATAACACAAACACTTGGGCTGCTGAAGGATTAATTCCAATGTCTACAGTTGGTGATATGGATAAAACAGCTTCAAGAATGAAATTATTTGATAAAGGTAGTTTAACAACTACTAAAGGTGGTTATCGTTTATTAACTGGACGTATTAATAACTACAATAATGCTAACGAGCAAGGAGATCAACAAGAAGGAAAAGGATATGTTGCATTTGATTTATTTATCAAAAACTTATCTGGTAATGAATATTATGTAGAAAATGAACCATTAAATGAAGAAGCAATTTACTTAACTACTAATTCTGCAGTTACTGTTTCTGAAAATGGTGGTGTTGCTGGAACAGGTATTGAAAACTCAGTTCGTGTAGCTTTTGCTCAAATTGGACGTGTTAAAGGAGATACTACTGATGCCGGTGTTATAACAGGTATCACTTGTGCTGATGAACCTGCTGATGATGAGGGACAACCTCAAGTTACAGGAATTTGTAGAAATGCACAAATTTGGGAACCAAATGATGCTAAACACGTAAACAATGCTCTTAACTGGTATAATACTTCTTGTAAACCAAGAAATGAAGATGGTACTGATGTTACTCAAGCATCTTCTTATGATCTAGATGGTGGTACTTGTGAAACAGTAACAGGAAAAGTTCCAACATATGCTATTAGTAGAGTTATTGGTGTAGATGATAACGTTGATGTATATGATGGTGCTGAATATAACACTTATACAGCAAATACTGTTGACTATGAAACATATGCAGCAGCTGAGGAAGAAGAAAAAGCAGAATATAAATTAGTTAAATTCCCTTACTTCACTGATGAAGATAAATTAAAAGAAGGAGCAGAAAGACCAACATTCATGACATTAGCTCCAAATAGTATTACAAAAGTTAGAGTATATATCTATATTGAAGGACAAGATATTGATAACTATGACTTTGCTTCATTAGGTCAAAAAATTTCAGTTAACTTTGGATTCACTAAGGAAAGATATACTGAAGAAGATATCGATTATACTGGTCCAAGTACTGATATAACTCCTGCAGAATAGAAAAAACATATTATTAAATAAAGAGTAATGATATTGCTATTACTCTTTATTTATATCTAAGGTGGTGTTTATGTGAAAAAACAAAATACTACAACTAGTAAAACAGTAGGAAAGAAGAAAAGTAATTCTAATTCAGTAAAAAAAAAGCAAACTAAAAATAAAACTAAAAAAGTAGAAAAAACAAGAGAAAAGAAAAATATTTATCTCATACTATTTAGTATTTTTATGCTTGGAGTTTTATTAATTTTTTCTGCCTACGCGTGGTTTTCTACAGCACTAAATGTGCAAGTAAGAACTTTTAATATGGTTGTAACTAAAAATAGTGGATTAACAATTTCTCTAGATGGTATCAATTTTGATAGTTATGTAGATATATCAAAAGTAATATTGATAGATGAACTAAAAAATACCTATCCAAATAATAGAAGTCAATGGGCTTCTAATGGTTTGATTCCTGTTTCTTCACCAGGAATTACAAATCCTAATAGCTGCTTTTTTGATATCTATTCTAGTAATGGAGTAATGTATAAAAATAGAAATAAAGATCGTGGATATGTAACAACTATATTAGATCATGAAAACTATATAAGACAATTCAATTATATTATTGCTTTTGACTTATTCTTAAAAAATGATTCAGGATCTCCTGTTAGTGATAATCTATATTTGGATGATGGAACAGGATTAACACTTGAATCTGAAGAAGATGAAGAAATGTCTGGTCTTATAAATTCTGTAAGATTTGGTTTTGTTAAAGTTGGTAGTGTGCCAATGGATACAGATGTTGAAACTATACAAAACATCCAATGTAATAATGATTGTAGATCAATTATTTATGAACCAAATGATACCTCACATACTGATTTATCTATAGAAAGAGCCCGTAAATATGGTATTAATTTAGTAGATGGACAAACATTCCCAACATATTCATATATCAGAGCAGGAGGACCATTTTTACTTAGTGATACTGTTTCTGGTTCAGCAAACCTAGATCCTAATTATTTTGCTTTGCAACAAACAATTAGTAATCGAGACTTTGATACGCCATTATTCCAAATACCTGATGGTATTACTAAAATGCGTGTCTATGTTTGGATTGAAGGACAAGATATAGATAGTTTGGAAACTAATTCTGAAGGCTCAGAAGTAGCTATTAGCATCAATTTAGTAAAAGATACAGTAGGTTATACGACATTTAATTAAAAGAATAAAAAGGAAAAGGTGATGATTATGAAGAAAAGTGAAAATAAAGTTGGTTTTGATTTATCTGATCTAAGCTTAGAAGAATTAATTAAAGTTTATAAAGATATTACTTCATTTTTACAATATCTAGATAGTAATAAAATAGAAATCGAAGAAAAAGGGATGGATGAAGAATGATCAATTTTAAAGAGTTTATAGATAAAGATATAAATGCTAAAAAAACTTTAATTTCTACGCTACCAACAAAAACAAAAACAAATAAAAAGAAAGTTAATTCTAGTATAGATTCAATGAAAAAGAAATATGAATCTTACCAAGCTAGTGTTAAAAAATATTTAATAGCAAAAAGCCGCTCCTTTAGTATAAAAGAAAAAGAAAAAGATTATTCAAAATTAAGTGAAGAAATAACTTCCTTGGAATATGTGAAATTTTTACTAAATCCATCTAATACCTATTTTGAAAAAATGAATTTTGATGATTTACTATATCAATTGAGTAATTCTTATTTATTTAATTTCAATTCTTTAAATGAAATAATAAATTCATTTTTAGATAAATTTCAATTAATTGGAGTTGCTCTATGTAGTGATGATTTTGATTATACATGTTATGTTCACGAGTATATGTCATCTTTTTTAGAAGTTCGTTATAGTAAAGATAAAAAATATGATAAAGTATCAGAAATATTTGAAAGAATTTATTGGAGTAATCCTGAATTAATTCAACATATTGAAATTAATTTTAGAAAATTAATTCGTAATAATGAAAAGAAATTCAAAAATTACATTTCTAAAATTCAAAAAGATGTTATGTTACAAAATAACATTAAAAGCTATAGTGATTGTATAGAAAAGTTAAAAGAAAAATATTTTGAATATAAAAATGCTACAAAAGAAAACTTAAGTGAAATAATAGAACTTTTCGTTAGTGGTAAAATAGATATTAATCAATACATGGAAAATAATAATTTTAGAAAAACTGCGTATGCATCTTTAATAACTTCCAATGTAGATTATAATGATCTTGCTAAAATGGACAAAATATGTAAAGCTTTAGAAAATTTAAAAAACAATATAATAGAATTTAATAATTTTAATGAGTTTGTTCCTTTATTTCAAGATTTTAAAACTAAATATGAACCTTTATTAAAAGAAAATTTAAAAGATTATAAAGGGTTAAAAAATGTTGAAGAACAAATTATAAAAGCTGAAAAAGAATTAGATAGATTAAATCACAGAATATTTATAGGTAAGAAAAATTTATTTGAATTTACTAGTGAGAAAACGATGCGTAATTTAAAAGTGCAATCAGTAGTAAAAGCTAAAGAACTATATGAATTATATAGTAAATATGATGAAGAGTATTTTAAGGTTCATGTTTTAGATGTTTTAAGTCCTACTATGAATATATACGATATTCTACATTTATATTATAGTTTTAGTTATTTTAAAAATATTGCTATTCAAAAAGTTTTTGAATTATCTGAATATTCTGAAATATCAGAATATAGTGATAAATTTGATAAATTTGCTAAAGATTGTACTAATGTAATTATTACTGGAGTTCCAGCTTTTGAAGAAACTAATATTCCAAAAATTATCGCTAATAAATATCGATTAAATAATCTTAATATTACTGAAGAACAATTGCAACCTGAATCTTTACAGCAACTATTAGATTATATTTCACTTATCTTAAGAATAAATATAATTAATAATAGCGAAGAAACATCTTTAGAAAAAATATGGTTTATGACTCAAGTACAAAAAATATTAAATGCTGATCAAAAAGATTAAATTAATTAATAATTTAATCTTTTTCATTGATTGAAATCAAGTTGAAAAAGTGTTATCATACATAATAGCATAGGATATGCGAATATGGGAATAATAAAGAAAGAGTTAACCAGAACACTTAATTTTGATTACCATAATTGCAAGCTAATTTATTAAAATACTTCAGATATTCATTATAGAATCAATGATTTACCATAATTAATCATTGAAATGTCTGATAATTAGTTGTTTATAATTAAAAGAATACAAAGGAGAAATAAAATATGAAGAGTAATAAAAGAAGCAATAAAATAACAATTACAATAATTTTATTATTAATTATTTCTATCTCAGTAGGATATTCTTATTTAACAGCTGTTCTCAGTTAAGAGGTGATACTACATTCTTACCAAATAAATGGGAAATAGTTTTTAGCGATATATCAATTTTAACTGATACCACAGATTCTGCAATTCCTACTTTGACAGAAAATGATACTATCTTAACATTCAATCCAACATTAAAATTACCTGGTGATGAAAATTCCTTCAGCGTAAATATTAGAAATAAAGGAACAATTGATGCAATGATATCAGAAATCATTGATACATCATTAACACCAGAGCAAGAAAAATATGCAACTTGTAGTGTAGGGTATTATGATGGAACAGAAATAAAAGAAAAAGACAAAATTGCAGCTGGTGAAGTGCTACCATTAAAAGTTATAGTAACATATAAAGAAGATTTAACTGCTGATGATTTACCATCAGAGTTGACATTATCGAATTTATCTTTATCTATAGAATATGTTCCAGCAGATGAAACCGCTAATGAAGTTAGTATAGTATTACCAATAGAAGAATCTTGGGAGAGAATTGCTACTAATGTTAAGAATGGTTTAGGTGAATATTATGAAGTAGGAGCAACTAAAGATGTTGATTTAGGAGATTTAGGGGTTCATACTTTAAGAGTTGTCAATACTTCAACACCAGATGAATGTTCTACGGAAGGATTTTCCCAATCAGCATGTGGTTTTGTAGTAGAATTTGCCGATATTATTAATAAGCATGCAATGAATTCTACTAATACTAATGCAGGAGGTTGGCGTGATAGTGCAATGAGGACTTACTTGAATGATGATATTTATAATTCATTGCCTGAAGAGCTACGTGAAGTTATTGTTGTCACAACTATAACAACAGTAAGTGAAGTTGATAAAACTCCTGATTATGTCACAAATGATAAGTTATATTTATTAGCACAAAAAGAGTTAACTAATTATGAGTATGATGATACAAAAACTAAACAATTAGATTATTATATGGAACAAGGTGTTACATCATCTAATAATCTAAATTTGCTTTCTAAGAGTCTGAATGAAAAAGTTACATCATGGTATTTGCGTTCAACTAGAACATATTCTCTTAGTGGAAACAACAAATTTTTTACTGTTTATTCTAATCAAATTGATGATGCCCAAGCTAGTTCAGAACAAGGAGTTTCACCAGCTTTTAGAATAGGATAATAAAAAAGTATAGTCTAATTAATTAAACATGAAATATTAATTTAAAAAATTCTTATATGCTATTATTTTTAATAAAATAGGAGTGTTATTTGTGAGTAAAAAAATAAAAAAAAATAAAAATATTTTTATCATAATTTTATTGATAATAGTCATTTCTATAGGATATTCATATTTAACTACTAATTTACCAATATTAAGTTCTGTCACTTTATTTCAAAATACTTGGGATATTCACTTCGAAAATATAAAAATGATTAATAACTCAACTTCTTCTTCAGAACCGATATTAACTGACTATACAACCGTAAATTTTTCTCCAAACTTAGATATTCCAGGTGATGAGTATTCATTTTCAATAAACATAGTTAATAATGGATCTATTGATGCAATGGTATCAGAAGTAATCAAATCAACTTTAACAGATTCAGAAGAAAAATTTGTAGATTATGTAGTAACATATATTGATGATAAAGAAATAAATAAAAATGATAAAATAGAATCAGGATCCATTCTACCAATAAAGGTAAAAGTAGGTTATAAAAAAGATTTAATGGTCACTGACATTCCTTCAACTGATCAGAATTTGTCTTTTAATTTATCTATTGATTTTGTACAAGCAGATAGAGATGCCAAACCAGTAGTATTAAGTTATGACTTTGCCGAAGATTCATGGAAAGAAATAGTAACGAAAGTTAGAGCTGGATTAGGTGCTAATTATGAAGTTGGTGCAACAAAAAAGATTGATTTAGGGGATTTAGGAGTACATACTATAAGAATTGCTAATACATCAACACCAGAAGAATGTTCAATAGATGGGTATTCACAAACAGCTTGTGGTTTTGTTTTAGAGTTTGCTGATGCTATTACTAGCAATATAATGAATGAAGACAATACTAATAAAGGTGGTTGGGCGAATTCAGATGCTAGAGAATACACAAATAATATTGTTTATAATTTACTTCCTAACGATTTAAAAAATGCAATTATAAATACTTTTGTAGTCTCAGGACATGGTATCGTAGATAATGAAAATAACATTTCTACAGATAAAATTTATTTACTTTCTACTAAAGAAGTTTATGGTAAAGAAGGTAACGATTCAGATGCACATGCCATTCACAACGATACAGCCGAGCCACAAACTCATCAATTAGATTACTATAGAAGTATTGGCGTTAATACTTCAAATTACGAAGGAGCAATAAAATATATAGATAATTCAGTTGCACAATGGTGGTTACGTACTGCTTATTCTGATTCTTATGCTCATTTTTATAATGTATCGGTATATGGTTATTATGGATTTAATAGTGCATATTTTGAATTTTATATTTCTCCAGCTTTTAGAATTGGATAATAAAAAATAGTAAACTACATTTGTAGTTTTTATTTTTATATTCTGTTATATATATGCAAAGTAATATAAATATGATATACTTGTAATAAGAATAGGATGAGTAGAGGTAGTGCTATGAAGAAAGATTTAAAACGAGTTTTTCCAAAAAAAATCAAAAGTAGTTATATAATAGTACTAGTATTATTAATATTGTTAGTAAGTATTGCTATTCCATCATTAGCAAGATATAAAAATCGTACTTCAATTAAAGATGCAGTAGTATGGGACGGAAAAGTTGCTACATCTTATCGTGCAGGAACTGGTAGTGCTAGTGATCCATACATCATATCAAATGGTTCAGAACTAGCTTATTTTGCTAACCAGTTAGAAACAACAAATTATACTAATACCTATTTTAAATTAAATCATGATATAGTTTTGAACGATGGAATATTCAAATATGATACTAATAGTGGTATAACTTATACTAAACAAGAAAATATATCAAATATTACTCCTTATCAAGAAAGCTATAATGATATTAATAAGTTTTCAACTTTAAATAATTTTAAAGGACATTTAGATGGAAACTACTATACGATTTATGGTTTATTTATTACAGATAGTAATGCCGAAGAATTAGGACTTTTTACTAACTTAGAAGGTAGTGTAGAAAATCTTTATGTAAGTAATTCTATTATTTATGGTGGTAATATTACTGGAGGAATTGCTTCAACAGCAACTAATGCTTCTCTAGAAAATGTTATCTATAGTGGATATGTTATTGGTAATGATACTGGAATTAGCAAAACTATTGATATCCCAATAAATGATATATCTACGGAGATAACTAATGAGGAAACAAATCAAGTAATTAATATTCAAAATATACCTCGTATAAATGGTGAAATAGAAAGTATAAAATTAACTGGTAATTATCAATCATCTGATGAAATAGGAACATTAAAAATAAATAATCAATTAATTATTAAAGGAAATTTTGAAGTAGATTTAGGAACAACTATTACACATAATTTTATAACACAATATAGTTCTACACAAAATACTACTTATCAATTAACAAATTTAAAATATCAAATAGTATATAGATATGGTAATAGTGCTGGTATTATTTCAGAAGCTAATAATATTACTTTAAAAAATGTAGTTAATAAAGCTGATGTTTATGGATCTGTTTATGGATCAGGTTTTGTTAATAATTTAATAGGACAAAGTACAATTGAACAATCATATAATACTGGAACTATTAATGGTAATATTTCAGCTGCCGGAATCATTACTAATATCAAAGAAAATACTGCTAATATATCAATAGAGAAGAGTTATAATTCAGGAACAATTAATTCTCCTAATAATTCTGCTTTACTTACTAATGTTCAAAATAATAGTGGAATAATTACTATTAATAATACTTTTAATACAAGTGATATTTATTTACTAGGAAATATAAATGATTCTATAGTTAATATTTTAAATGTTATAACAACCTCTAATTTTCAAATAAAAACAGGTACTGTTAATGGATCAATAGTGACAATTAACGATAATATCAAAAATTATGCTAAAACAAATTTAGGATTTGGAGAATTTATTGATGATGATAATTTAGCAACAAATTCTAATTCCGTATGGGTATTTAATAATACAACTTTACCAATACTATATATAGACGACATTAATGATCCAATTGCTAATATTAATTTAAGTAAATATTCTTGGAATAATATTGGTTATCAATTAAATACATTAAAATTTAATTCAAAATTTGCTTTTTCAATAGATGAAGTAGATTCTTTAAAACCAATCAAAGAAAAATATTATTACATTAGTAATTCTCAAGAACCACTATCAAATAGTCAAGTTACTTCAATAACTTCTTGGCAGCCATATAGTAATATAGTAGAAATTAATGAAGAAGGATTTTATGTTATATACGCCAAAGTTATAGATTATGATAATAACGTAAGCTATTTAAATACAGATTTATTAGTTTTAGATTTATCTGGTTCAGAAGTAAATATTAAATTAAATAATAATAGTTGGAAAAGTTTATCAGATAATATAGAAAATATTTATTTAGGAACTGCTTCATCTATAAATATAGACGCTAACGATGATTTATCCGGAGTAAATAATATTCGTTATTATCTATCTTCAGAGAAACTTAATAAGGAAGAATTAGATGCATTAGATGTTAACAATTGGCAATTATATCAAGAACCTATTTTAATTAGCAGCAATACTGGTTTAATAGTATATGCAAGGGTAGAAGATAATTGTAATTATGTTACATATGCTAATACAGATAAAATAATTATAGATGGTTATAAATTAAATAAAATGATTGCTGGTAGAAATACTAGTGATACAAATAGTTTAATTACGGATAAATCTACTATCAGTCTAAATTACTCATTTAGTGATAATAGTAATTATCAAGATGGATATAAACATAGTTTAATGTCTAATATTTTACTTCCTCAAAATACTATAATTACGTTAGTTGATCAAATTAGAAATAAAGTATATAAATATCAAATAGAAACTTCTGAAGATGATTTCGGTTATAATGATAGTTGTAAAGATTCAACTTGTACTAAGATAGCAAATTATCCATTTTCTTTATTTGAAGAAATAGGTAAGGGTAGTATGGAAAGTAATCTAAAAGAAGAAAGTTATACTGGAAATATTAATGAAAATTATCTTATTTCATTAGATTTTTCTAAAACTAATTTAACTAGTGATTTAACAAATGTTAAAGTATATATAAACTTAAAAGATGATAAGGATAATGTAATTAGACCATTATTAGAAAGTACTTTAAAATCATTTAAAGTTATAACTAACTCTTCTGCAATAACTTCTCTAACTTCAACATATAGTAATACTATTTTTTACAATTCTGATTCAGTCTATAATATTCCATTTACTGCTTCTTTAATAAATAAAACGTATAATAACAATCCAGTAAGCGATACAAGTTATGAAAATAAAAATCTTGGTCTTGCTATAAAGTTAGTAGATGTAAATGATCAGACAGTCTCTAAAGAATATTTAAAAAATTTAATATTTAAATTTAACAATAAAAAATATTCGCCAGATAATGATGGAGTAGTTCGTATTAACTTAGAAAATACATCTAATATTGTTAATAGTTCATTAGAAATTGAAACATATGCTGATAATAGTAAATTATCAAATGGCAATTACTATTTTAAAGTAGGTATCTTTACTGCTTATGATGGTTATTATTCTAAAGATATTGATTATACTTTAGCAATACCAGTTCAAGTCATTAATCAAAATATTCTAAAAAACACTAATTTTGCTGTAAATATTGATGATAATAATAGAGTAATAACAAAATTAGCTAATGCTAAACTAAACTTTAATATTTTCCAAAATAGTGGTTTAACAAACCCGATAGTTCGAGTATCTCTATATAAGAAAACAAACTTAACTGCTTTTGATCAAGAGTATACAAGTATCGATTTAGCTCAATATATTAACGAAAGCTTAGCACTTTATAAAGATAATATTTATAACACCTACATAACAACAAATTCATCAACAATAAATTCTTTTGTATTAAATTTAGATACTACTAAAATGGAATCCAATGGTTATTTGTTCTTATTTGAACTATATGATGGTGATAAAAAAATAGATAAGATAGAAAAAACCATAATTATAAAATAGAAAGAAGAATGATAATGAAAATAAAAAGTAAATATCGAATAGTTATAATATTATGTACATTAATAATTATCATATTAGGTTCAGCAATCACTTATTCTTTCTTTTCTTCTGATTCTAATTTATCACTTAATCAAGAAATAGCTCAATTTATTTTTGAAGCAAAAAAAACAGATCATATTGATCTATCTTTAGTGAACATGACACCAGGAGATACTGAAGAATATGAGTTTTCTGTTAGTAATAAGAAATCTAATAGTATAAGTCATGTTACTTTAAATTATCAAATAAATATTGAAACATTTCATTTTATGCCACTAATAATAGAACTATATAAAGTAAAAAATGGAGAACAAGAACTGGTTCTAACTTGTGATGAAAGTTTTGCTCGTGATGAAAATAATCATTTAATATGTAATTCTCCAATTCAAGAAATGGTATATAGTAATGAAGTATCAGATAATTATAAAATAGTAGTTACATTTCCAAAAGAATATAATGACGTAGAATATTCAGATTTAGTGGATTATATTTCTGTTGATATTAAGAGTTGGCAGAAAACAAGTAGTTAGGGGGAAGAACATGAGAAAAAAAGATAAAATTATCTTAATTATTATAGGAATTTTAGTGATATGTTTCTTCATAAGTAGTAGTTTTTCTTATGCAAAATATGCATCTAATTCTATTTGGAATTATTATTTAAAATCCAAAGGTTTTTACTTTAGTAGTGATATGTTAACTTCTCCAACAAATGTTAATAATAACTGGGATGGTGAAAGTACTCATTTTAAAGTATTTAATTACTTAAATGATTCTTTGATAACTAGTTATGATATTAATTATAAAGTTACTTGCACTATAGAAGGAGAAGCTACTAATTATAGTGCTTGTAAGTTAAATGGTACAGATTCTAACACTTTTAATGGAATTTTATCAGGAAATGAATCATGTAGTGTTGATGGACTAGATAAAGAAACTTGTGAAAGTTCTGGATACGAATGGCAGTATCAAAAAGCTATTAAAGATTTATACTTTGATATAGTTCCAACAGGGGAGCAAGAAATTACCGGTTTGAATGTCATAATAGATGTTGAAACAACTTCTCCATTTAAACAAGAACTAAGTAGTAAATTTATTCTAAATAAAGGAAAAAGTGAGTTAGGAAGCTTTAGTAAAAAATATACTATGTTTAATAATTCTGATATTTTAACTATTACTAATTCCTATAATGAAGACAAATGTGTAACATTATCTTGGAATGCTGATGATATACGTATCGACTTAGATGATAATATAGTAAAATCATATAATACAGATTCAGAAGGGTATATAAATGAAGTTATTTTTACTATCTCTGGTAAAGATAGCTTAAATTTAACTTTTTATCGCACTGATTCTGATAATAGTATTGATGAGAATGCTTTTGATTTAGCTGAATCTAGTGAATGTCAAATTACTTAAAATTATTGTTAAAAAAATATATTTATGTTACTATAAAATAGGAGGTTAGTATGAAGTTTTTAAATATAGTAAATGGAGTTATTAAATTTATTTTAGGTTTTATATTTTTTGCTTTTGCTTTAGCAATGTCATTGTTATTATTAAACTTTAATGATTATGGTCTTACACAATTTGGAGATACAACATTAGTAATTGTTTCTGGTGATGTATCTGCTACTAACTATAACAAAGGTGATTTAGTATTAGTAGAAACAAGAAAATTGGAAAACCTTAAAGAAGGAGAAGAAATCTTCGCTTATCGTGTAGATGAAGATGGTTTTGTTAATGTTGATATAGGTAAAGTTGGTAAAGTATATGTAGAAGACCAAGCTGTTTCATTTGAAAATGGAAATGCTTATGCATCAAAATTTATAATTGGTACACCAACAAAAACTTATGAAAAAGTAGGTAGTATTTTATCTATTATCGAATCAAAATGGGGATTTTTATTCATTGTATTAGTTCCATGTTTCCTAATATTTTTATATGAAGTATATGCTTTAATCGTAGAAATTAAATATGGTGCTGAAGAAGAATAATTAAAGAAGAATACTAAAAAAATTTTAGTATTTTTTTTTGCTTTATTTTTAAAAGAAAATATGTTATAATATTGAAGATTTAAAAAAGGGGGAGATTAGTTTGAACGAACTTGCCTATGTATACGAATTAAAAAAGATTATTAAAAAAGGATTAAAATTAACAGATGAAGAAATAGCAATGTTCATGCGTGTTTCAGTTAACGAGGTAAAAGAAAAAATAGCAGAAGAAAAAAAGAATAAAAAAGAAATCGAAAAGAACTTAAAAAAAGAAATGATAAGAGCTATCATTAATCAAGAAGATAAGATAAATTTTTTAAATTATGCCACTAAATATGTTCAAGATATTCATAATAGTAATATAAATAATTATAAACTATTAGAAAAATATTATCTTACTTTTAATAATAGTACTGATTTTTCAGCAGTTAAAGTAGGTTTGTACTTATCAGACTATTGTGAGAATTATCATCAATTAACTGATATTATAACTACTCAATTATTTAAAAGAAGATCTAATAAAAGCCTAATTAACTCATTATTATTAAATGAAGAAGCTATTAATAGATTAGATGAAAGTAATCAGAATTTCATTAATGCTGTTGTTAATATAATTGATGGAACAAACGAAAACAAGTGCAAAAAATTAAAATAGGTGAATTATGAAATTAAAAATAAATACAGGGATAGTTAAAATTTTTTGTGGGTATCTCGCATTTACTATTGTTTTATCCTTATGTGCTAGACAAATAAATAAACATATTGAATGTCCAATTAAAGAAACTCATGCTCACCAATATACTGATCTCTCAGGTTTAAAAAGGTATATTAATAGTGAAAACTTTATATACAAGTTAATGGTAAAAAGTAATAATACAATTTTAATAAATGAAGATGACATAAAATTATTATCATTTATAGATAATAATAATTTATATTCTATTGATGAAAATATTTCCAAAATAAATGAAAGAATAGCTAATCAACATAGCTATATTGAATATGAATACAAAAAAGAAAATGAACAATTAGGTTGGACAACAAACGAATCTCAAGAAGGATTAACAGGTAACGCTAGAAATTGTGATTACGTCTATAATGCATATAAAATTACTAAAAATTCAAATAATGAATATTGCTTAGAAAAACGTGATAATATTTTAAACCTTCTAGAAACAAAAGATGAATATCAATATATAAAAGTAGATTATTCTTCTGTTATAAAAGGAGATATATATACAATAGATTTAGAAAATAAAAAAGTTTTAGAAAAGAAGGTATCTTATGAATAAATATAATATTAAAGAATTAAAAGAAAAAATAAAAAATAATGAAGAATTAAAAGATAATGAATATAAAGTACTCATTAATTACCATCGCAATAAAATTATTGAAAAAATGTATATGAATAACATTTCTGATTATAAGGATACTATAACTAAATTAACACTTTTAGCTGCAATTGGAACTAGTATGGGTGAGGCAGCAAAATATTTGCCATATACTTGTAGTTATATGATTTTAACATTACCTTTAACACAAGAAAATTATCTAAATGCTTATCAAGATAGTGAAACTGCAAGTAAAATATTATGTCGTTATAATACATTGACTTTTGTTAAAGAAGTAGAAGAAATAGATAGATTTAATGAGTTAACTGGAACTTTATATGATGGTATTATTGAATATACTAATATTGGATACTCAACATTTGAAAAAAACATTTTAAAAGATGAGATGGATGCAATAGGAGAATCTAGAGGAAAAATCCTATCATTAAGAAATAAATATTTTAAATAAAATATTGAATACTATGAAAAAAGTGATATAATAATTCATATCGACATGGATTAAGAAGTAGTAATAAATGATTTCTTTTAAGAGAACTTGTGGTTGGTGAAAACAAGGAAGAATAGTTTATGAATTCGTCTTAGGAGTTCTTATTAATAGTAAGCGTATTTCTTGCGTTAAAAGATAGAGTGTATAGTAAAGAACTATAAAGTAAGGTGGTACCGCGATATAATCGTCCTTATGTTTATAGTTCTTTTTTTAATCCATGTAATAAAGGGAGGATAATATGAGTATTGAAAGTGTAAAAGAAGAATTAGAAAAAGACTTAAAAAATATTAATTCTTTAGAACAATTAAACGATTTAAAGATTAAGTATTTAAGTAAAAAAGGTTTAATAACAGAATTAAATAGTGAAATTAAAAATATTTCTAATGACAAGAAAAAAGAGTTTGGACAAAAAGTTAATGAATTAAAAAATACCTTTAATAATTTTTATGAAGAAAAGAAAAACGAATATGAAGAAGAACTATTAAATAAGAAATTAGCTAATGAAGCTATTGATATTTCTCTACCAGCAACTAAAGTTGTAACTGGAGCTCCTAATATGCTTGAAAAGTTAATTGAAGAAGTAGAAGAAGTATTTATGTCTATGGGATATGATGTAGTAGATGGACCTGAAATAGAGCTTGATAAATATAACTTTGAAATGTTAAATATACCAAAAGGACATCCAGCTAGAGATGCTCAAGATACTTTCTATATTGAAGGAGAAGAAATTCTATTAAGAAGTCAAACATCTCCAGTTCAAGTTCGTACCATGTTAAAAGGAAAAGGTAAAGAACCGATTAGAGTTATTTGCCCTGGTAAGACATATCGTAGAGATGATGATGATGCTACGCATTCACATCAATTTATGCAAATTGAAGGATTATTAGTTGATAAGAATATTTCTTTATCGGATTTAAAAGGTACAATTGATATTGCTGCTAAAAAAATATTTGGGCCAGAAACAGAAACTCGTTTTCATCCAAGTTATTATCAATTTACAGAACCTTCAGTAGAAGGAGATATTAGTTGCTTTAATTGTCATGGAAAAGGTTGTCATATCTGCAAAAATACTGGATGGATTACAGTTATAGGAGCAGGAGTTGTTCATCCTAAAGTCTTAAGTATGAGTGGTTACGATCCTAATGAATGGAGTGGTTTTGCATTTGGATTTGGTGCTGACCGTTTAGCAATGCTTAAATATGGAATTGATGATTGTCGTGCTTTATACAATACAGATTTAAGAGAATTAAAGAATTTTGATAGAAAGGAGATGGAGTGGAATGATTAGTTTAGAATGGGTAAAAGATTATATTGACATTAGTGATCAAGACTTAAAAGAATTAGCTGTTAAAATTACTAAGTCAGGTATTAATGTCGAAAAAGTAATTACTAATCACATTGATAATTTAGTAATAGGTGAAGTAGTAGAGTGTGTAGATCACCCAAATAGTGATCACTTACATATTTGCCAAGTAAATATTGGTGATAAGATAACTCAAATTGTTTGTGGTGCACCTAATGTTCGCAAAGGATTAAAAGTTATTGTTTCTCTACCAGGAGCAATCCTTCCAGGAAATTTTGAAATTAAGGCTAGTAAGATTAGAGGAGAAGAATCAAATGGTATGATTTGTGCTCTATACGAACTAGGTTTAGAAGAAAAAACAGAAGAGTCTTATAATCGAGGAATTGAAGAATTAGATAAAGATGCTCCAGTAGGTGCTGATCCTCTAAAATATTTAGGATTAGATAATACATTATATGAATTAGATATTCATAAACATCGTAATAATGATTGCTATTATCATATTGGTTTTGCCTACGAAATAGGGGCAATTTTAAATAGACCAGTTAATCTACCAGAAGATGATTTCAAAGAAGTTGCAGATTCTATTACAAAACATTTTAGTTTAGAAGTTAAAACTGAAAAATGTCCTTATTACATCGCTAGAATGGTACGTAATGTTAAAATAGGCGAAAGTCCAGAATTTATTCAAAGGAGACTTATTGCTGCTGGTATGCGTCCTATTAATAATGTAGTAGATATTTCTAACTATGTAATGTTAGAATATGGTCAACCTCTTCACTTTTTCGATAAAAATAAATTAGGAAATAAAATTTTAGTACGCGATGCTAAAGATAAAGAAAAAGTTGTAACTTTAGATGGTAAGGAAAGAATTTTAAAATCTAGTGATATTGTTATTACTGATGGAGAAAAAGCTGTTTGTGTTGCTGGAGTAATGGGTGGAGAAAATACTGAAGTAGATGAAAATACTACAGATATTTTAATTGAAGCCGCTATATTTGATCCAGTAAGTATTCGTTATACTGCAGCTAATTTAGATCTTAAGAGTGAAGCATCAATTAGATATGGCAAAGGACTAAACTTTGAATATACAGATAAAGCTATGAAAAGAGCATGTCACTTATTAGAAAAATATGCTAATGCTGAAATTTTATCTGGTGAAATAAAACATGATAAGGTAGATAAAACTATTAAAACAGTTGACTTTACTCCAGAAGATATTAATAAAATATTGGGAATCAAAATATCTGAAGAAGATATGAAAGTAGAATTAGGTAGATTAGATTTTGCTTATGAATTAAACAATGGTAAATTCCATGTTACTATTCCAAGAAGAAGATTAGATGTAGATCCTAATATTAATGATATTGCTGAAGAAATAGGTAGACTTTATGGTTATCAAAATTTAGTATCAACATTACCTAATGTTCCAATTAGACAAGGGGAGTATATTGGAGATGTTAAATATCGTAAGATAATCTCTAAAAGATTAAGACAATTAGGATTAAACGAAGCAAAAACATATACTCTTGTTTCTCCAGAAATGACTAAATTATTCGATTACGAAGGAAAAGAAAAAGTTGTTTTGCCAAATCCAATGAGTATAGATAAAAGTGTTGTCAGAACAACATTACTTCCATCATTAATAAATGTATATACATATAATAAAAAACGTAAAGTAAAAGATATTATGTTATATGAAATAGCTAAAACATATGATAAGGCTTATAATGAAGAAAGTAAGATAGCTGGACTTTTATATGGTAATTATATTACTAATGGTTGGAATTTTTCTAAGAAAGTAGATTTCTATATTGTTAAAGGTATAGTTGAAAATTTACTAGATTATATGGGATTTAAAAATCGTTATAGTTTTGAAGTAAGTAAAGTATCTGATCTACATCCAGGAATTAGTGCTAATATCTTGTTAGATAGAAAAGTAATTGGTATTATTGGTAGAGTTCATCCAAAATTAATAAAAGATGAAGTTTATGTTTTTGAATTATCATTACAAGCTCTAATGAGTAAGATAAAACCACTTAAATATAAAGAAGCACCTAAATATCCAACAATTGAAAAAGATGCAGCATTTATTCTAGATAAAAATGTAATGGCTGGAAATGTAATGGAAACAATAAAAAAAGCTGGTGGTAGACTATTAACAGATGTTTCTGTCTTTGATGTTTATACAGGAGAAAATGTTTCTAATGACAAAAAGTCTCTTGCATTTAACCTAACATTTATGGATGAAAATAGAACTCTTCGTGAAGAAGAAGTTATGGAAATATTCAATAAAATAATAGATAAAGTATGTACAACTCATAATGCTGTCTTAAGAGATAAATAAAAAAAAGACCAGTTAATCATCAATAACTGGTCCTTTTTGTACTCTCCTTTTTATAATCATAATTAATTGATCCTTTAATTCCTTATCAGCATTTTCCCAAATAAGTTCAAAGAAAACACCTAATCCTGGTAAAGTTACTTCATCTTGACAAGATACTGCTTCATCAATCGCACGTCTCAAAGTTTCATAATTATCTCCCTTAAAATTATTAATAATATGTTGTTTAATATCTATATCCATAAAAGCCTCCCTTATACTTATATTGGTTAAAAGAATAATAATTATACAAAATACTTAGTTCTTTCCTTTTTACTTACTATTTTGTATAATTAAGGTGGTGATATTACATGAAATTTGAACTAGATGGAAAATATTATCCAATAGAAATAGAAAGAAAATTAGGACAAAGAAATACTTATATAAGAGTTAAAAGCGATTTAGTAATACATGTTACTACTAGTAAATTAACTTCTAATAAATTTATTATTAATTTAATACAAGAGAATTATTCTAAAATAATTAAAATGATAGAAATACAATTAAAAAAACAGGAAAATAATAATGGTTTTTATTACTTGGGTAAAAAATATAAGATTAATTATATAGATGAAAATAAATTATATTTAGATAATGGTAATGTTTATATGAATAAAGATTATGACACAGATAAATTTTATAAAAGAGTTGCGAAAGATCTATTTTTAGAAAGATTAGAATATCATTATAATCATTTTAGTCGTAACATACCTCATCCTAAATTAAGAATTAGAAAGATGAAAAGTAGGTGGGGAGTATGTAATATTAAAACCTATAATATTACTTTAAATTTAGAGTTAATTAAAAGAGAACTTAAATACTTAGACTATGTCATAATACATGAACTAACTCATTTGGTATATGGAGATCATTCTAGCGCTTTTTGGAGTGTAGTAGAAGAAAATTTTCCTAATTATAAAGAAATAAGAAAAGATATGAAGGAGTTTTTATGATAATTACTAGTTTAGAAAATAATAAGATAAAAAGCATTTCAAAATTAAATAAAAAGAAATATCGTGATATTGAAGCAAAGTTTATTGTTGAAGGAGAACATTTAGTTTTAGAGGCATATAAAAAAGGGTGCTTAGAAGAAGTTTTAATGCTTGAAAATTATCAATTAAAATTAAATATACCTAGTACTTTAGTTAGTAAAGAAGTAATGAGTAAATTATCTGAATTAGACACTCCTTCTAATATTATAGGTATTTGTAAAAAAGAAGATAAAAATGAAATTATAGGTAATAAGATACTTATATTAGATGAAATACAAGATCCTGGTAATTTAGGAACTATTATTCGTAGTGCAGTAGCCTTTAACATTGAAACAATTATTTTAACTGAAAATACTGTTGATTTATATAATTCTAAAGTAATAAGAGCAACTCAAGGAATGCTATTTCATATAAATATTATTTCTATGAATGGATTAATTGCTATTAAAAAATTAAAAGAAAAAAATATTCCTATCTATGGAACAGATGTTAATAATGGAAGTAATGTTTGTAATTTAACTAAAGAAGAAAAAGAAAAATTTGCTTTAGTAATGGGAAATGAAGGTAACGGAGTTCGTCCTATTATTAAAGATTTATGTGATAAGAATTTATATATTAGTATGAATAAAAACGTAGAAAGTTTAAATGTTGCTATTGCAACATCAATATTACTTTATGAGTTAGGGAGGTAATATGATATATATAGGTAAAATTGTTTCAACACATGGTATTAAGGGTGAGCTTAAAATACTAAGTGATTTTCAGTTTAAAGAAAAAGTTTTTGTAGTAGGAAATAATTTAATTATTAATAATACTCCATATAAAATAAGAAGTTATCGTAAACATAAGAACTTTGACATGGTAACTTTGAATGATTATAATAATATTAATGATGTTTTATTCCTATTAAAAAACAAAGTATATTTTAAAAAAGAAGATTTAAAATTAAATGATGATGAAGTGTTAGATGAAGATTTATTAACTTATCAAGTAATAAATAAAGATGGTAGAAAAGGTTGTGTTTTAGAAGTTTTTCTAGCTTCACCAACTAATAAAATAATAAGAGTAAAATTGGATAAAGAATATTTAGTTCCTGTTTATTCTCCGATGCTTGTTTCTATCAATAAAAAAGAGAAAAAAATACAAATAGACATAAAATAAGGAGGTATTTATGAAAATTGATATACTAACATTATTTCCTGATATGTTTAATAATGTTTTTGAAGAATCAATTATCAAAAGAGCTCAAGAATTAAAAAAAGTAGAAATTAATATAATTAATTTTCGAGAATACACAATAGATCCTCACAATAAAGTAGATGATACTCCTTATGGTGGAGGAGCAGGAATGGTACTTACTTGTCAACCAATATTTGATTGTGTTAATAGTATAAGAACTAATGATAGTGTTGTTATTTTACTAACACCAGATGGAGAAGTATATAAACAAAAAAAGGCCTATCAATTAGCAGAAAAAAAACATTTAATAATTATTTGCGGTCATTATGAAGGATTTGATGAAAGAATACGTAGTATTTGTGATTTAGAAATTAGTATCGGAGATTATGTATTAACAGGAGGAGAAATAGCTGCTATGGTATTAGTTGACTCCATAACTAGATTGCTTCCTGGTGTTATAACAGAAGATTCTCATATAAATGATTCATTTAATGATAATTTATTAGATTATCCAACATATACCAAACCACGTATTTATAATGGAATGGAAGTACCTGAAGTATTACTATCGGGAGATCATAAAAAAATAGCAGAATATAGATACCAAGAAAGTCTTAAAAAGACAAAAGAAAGACGACCAGATTTATTAGAAAAATAAAGGATGATGTTTATGTACTCTGTAAGTCAAATAAAGAAAAAATTTAAAAAAAATAAAGTAGATGGTTATGAATTAATTAATTTAGATGGATTTATTATGTCATCTAAAAAAGGATTTAAGATTAATAATCAAGTAATTAAGAATATAAAAGTGGTAGATAAAGATATTGCTCATGTTCTTGTTCATAATAAAGTGTTTCACAACTATGAAAAGTTAATAGCTATACTTACAGAATTACTTGTTAGTGATGACGATTCTGGTTCAGATTTAAGAGAAGCATTAAATCAGATAGAGAGATTTCGTTTAGAAATAAAAAATAAATATCGTAATTTTTTAAAACAAAAAGAATTAGAAAAAATGTCTAAAGAATTAGTAGCACTAAAAAAAGAAGCAGAAAAACGTCTAATAGAAATGAATATGCAAATTAATGAATTAGCAAATGGCAAGTCTAGATAAAAAATGTTGTTAATTTCTAAATTTATGGTATACTTTAATTAGAATAAATTGGGTGGTGAGTTAGTATGGAAGATACTACAAAAGAAAAAAAAGTAAAAGAAAAAAAATCTGCAAATAGAAATAAGAATAAAAATAATCATGAACCAAAATGGAAAGCTAAGAAAACAGGAATGGTAAAAGAACCAGTTAAAAAAGTAACTAAGAAAAAAGTTTCTGTTCCTAAAAAAGAAGAAGTAAAAGAAGAAAAACATGTATCTATTAATAAAAAAGAAAGTGGTAAAAAAGTAGATAAACAACGTTTAATAGATAAATACAATATAGAAAAAACTATTTCTTTTGAATTACCAACTAAAGAAGAGATGGATAAGATTTATAGTGATATGTCTAAAGAAAGTAGTGAACCTAAAAAAATAAAAAGAAGACATTATAATTACTTATCACGTATCAGTACTTTAGTTGTAATGATTTTAATATTCTTAGTGTTATGTATTCTATTTGTTTTTAAAGCTATAGATTATCAATTAGGTGGATCAACTACTTATTCTGAATATACATCAGATGATTACTATGTATGTAGTGAAGAAGATAGTGTTGATAGAAAAAATTGTCAATCTAAAGATTTAGAATATAATGTTAATGATGTTTCTAAGATTCATGCCATTTTTAATTATGAAGCAGTTTATAGCAAAAATATTTTACTTGATGCTAAATACTATGTTGATAGTACAATAAGAATATATGATAAACAAAATCAAGATGCTATTAATTATAATGAAGTAAGTAAAATAATTGATTCAACACCAATAAAAGTAGAAGGAAAAGTCATTAACTTTTCTACTGATTTAGATATAAATTTTAATAAATATCGTGATTTTGCTTCTCAATATATTAAAGAAGAAAATCTTAATAGTAAAGCAGATTTAGAAATATCATTAGTATTAGTAGAAGGAGAAGAAGAGAGAAAATTATCTTCAATTACTATTCCATTAACAGAAGATAAATTTATGATAACTTCTAATAACTTAGATAATCAAAATCAATTAGTAGTATCTAATAATAATAAAAAAGAAATAGATCCATTCTATATATTTATTGCAATTATTTGTCTATTAATGGATATCTTATTATTTACTTATCTAGCAAACTTTATTTATATGGTTAAAAATCTAGATAATAAATATAACAAAACACTAAAACACATCTTAAGAGAATATGATGAATTTATTGTTAACGCTACAAGTACTTATAATATTCCAGAAGGTACACAAGTAGTTAAAGTAGAAAGTTTTGATGAACTATTAGATGCTAGAAATACTTTAGAAAAACCAATAGTATATGAAAAAATAAACAATAGTAAATCAAAATTCTATGTAGAAGATAATAATACTATATTTGTTTATACAATGAAAGATGAGGGAGAATAGCCCTCATTTTTTATTAAATAAAATGTTGATTTTTAATAACTCCTATGCTATAATCATATTCGTTAAGTGCGATGATCCGCTGTTCGTTATAATTCTTGAGTAAGATCATTGGAAAATATATATAGAGAGGAGATTTATTATGAATATTATTGACAAGATTAATGAAAAACAAATTAATCCTAACATTCCTGAATTTCGTGTAGGTGATACTGTACGTGTAGATGTTAAGATTATTGAAGGAAAAAGAGAACGTATTCAAGCTTTTGAAGGAACTGTAGTTGCTCGTCGTGGTGGAAGTGTTTCAGAAACATTTACAGTACGTAAAATGTCAAGTGGAGTTGGAGTAGAAAGAACATTCCCAATCCATTCACCAAAAGTTGCTGGTATTACAGTTATTCGTAGAGGTAAAGTTAGACGTGCTAAACTTAACTTCCTTAAAGGTATGGTTGGTGGATACCGTATTAAAGAAAGAGGACAAAAATAATAAGGCTAAGGCCTTATTTTTTTGCTATAATTAATATAGGTGATAATATGGAAAAAACAAAAAATTATATAAAAGAAACAATTAGTATTGTTATTATGCTCATAGCAATATGGTTATTTAAAGCATATATTGCTAGTCCAATAAAAGTAAATGGAGATTCTATGAATGATACATTATATGATAAAGATATAATGATATTAGATGAAATATCATATAAATTTAATGATATAAAAAGATTTGATATAGTAGTTGTCAAAAGAAATCAATATTTAATAAAAAGAATAATTGGTCTACCAGGAGATGTAGTAGAATATAAAGATAATACCCTATATATAAATGGTAAAGAATTAGAAGAAAAGTTTGCTCATAAACAAACTAATGACTTTAAAGTAAAAGTACCAGAGGGACATTACTTTGTATTAGGAGATAATAGAACAAATTCTTCAGATAGTCGTATTATAGGATCAATTCCTAGAGATGAAATTATTGGAAAAGCAGAATTAATTATTTTTCCATTTAATAGATTTGGTATAGTAGAATAGACTTGTTTGTTATACAAATAAGTTTTTTTTGGAGGTACAATGAGTTTTTTAGAAATGTTATTTATAGGAATTAGTTTAGCAATGGATGCTTTTGCAGTATCTGTATGTAAAGGATTATCTATAAAAAAACTAAGTTTTAAAAAAGTAGTAATTATCGCTTTATATTTTGGAATATTTCAAGGATTGATGCCTTATATAGGCTTTAAATTAGGAACAGCTTTTGAAGATATTATTGTAAAAATAGATCATTGGATAGGATTCATTCTATTAACAATAATAGGTAGTAATATGATAAAAGAATCAAGAACTCCTAATGAAGAACACAATGAAGAAGTAGACTTTGAAACAATGTTACCATTAGCAGTTGCAACAAGTATTGATGCATTGGCTGTAGGTATAACATTTGCTTTTCTAAAAGTAAATATAATATTATCAGTACTAGTAATAGGTATAATTACTTTTATATTATCTCTAATAGGAGTAATAATAGGAAATAAATTTGGTAGTAAATACGAAAGTAAAGCAGAATTATTAGGAGGAATAATCTTAATAGTTATAGGAATAAAAATATTATTAGAACATTTAATATAAAAAGGGAAAAATATGAAATATAAAAGAATCTATATAATAGGACCAGTAGGTAGTGGTAAAACAACATTAGCTAAAACAATAGCTAAAAAAACAAAAATAAAACATTATGAGTTAGATAAAGTAGTTTGGGATGATGAAAATCATATAAAAAGAAGTAATGAAGAAATAGATAAAATTTTTAATAAAATAATAAGAGAAAAAAATTGGATAATAGAAGATGTAGGTAGAAATAAATTTAAAAAGGGCTTAAAAGAATCAGATATGGTATACTTTATAAATTTAAATTCTATAGTAATATATAAAAGAATAATAATAAGATGGTTAAAACAAATATTAAAAAAAGAAACATATAATTATAAACCTACCATAAGAAGTTTATTTGATATGTTTAAATGGGCTAATAAAGATATAAAAAATAAAAATAATAAGTTAAAAATTATTCAAACTAACTGTAAATCATATAAAATATTAAATAGAAAAGATCTAAATAAATTAATAAATAAATATAAATAATATATATATTTATTATGTTATACTAAATATAGGTGATAATTATGATAGTAAAAGAAAATATAAATAATGTTTGTGAATTTAATTTTTTATATGATAACGTTGAGTGGGGTAGTTATGATAAAGAAGTAGCTAGCATTGCTTTAAAAAATACTTTGTATTCAGTATCAGTATATGAAGATAATCAAATAATTGGTTATGGAAGAATTATTGGAGATGGAGCAATATTCTTTTATATTCATGATATTATGGTTAGAAAAGATTATCAAGGAAAAAAAGTAGGTACTATTATTATGAATAAACTAGTAGATAAAATAAAAGAATATAAAAAAATTAACAATGGAGCTAGAATATATCTAGGAGCATCAAAAAATAAAGAAAAATTTTATGAGAAATTTGGATTTATTACAAGAGAAGAAGCTAATCTAGGACCAGGAATGATTTATCAGGAGAAGTAATATGACTAAAGAAAAAGAATTATTATATTATGTATTTATTTTAATAATGATTATGATTTTATTTCTATTAGGAGTTGATATACTAGCAACACTTTTATTAAAACAAGGAGTAATACTTGGAATAATAATAGCTAGTTCATTAATTCTATTTATAATATCTTGTTTAATAGCTTTAAAAATAGAAGTAGAAATAGGTTACTATGAATGCAGTAAATGTCATCATAAATTTAAAACTACCTACTTAAAAGCATTATTAGCAATGCATATAGGAACAACAAGATATTTAAAATGTCCTAAATGTCAAAAAAATAATTGGAGTAAAAAAGTATTTGAAAAGTAATATGAAAAAAGAAAAAATAATAATAGATATAATAATGACAATACTTATGATACTTTTAATGAAAGTAGGTAATACTGGATTAAAATTACATGAAATAATAGGTATCATAATATTAATATTATTTATAACTCATAAAATATTAAATATTAAATTTATTAAAGTAATAATTAAAAACTTTTTTAATAATAAAATAAAAACAAGAACTAAAGTATTATTTATTTTAGATATTATCTTATTTATATTTATAAGTTTAAATATAGTAACTGGTATCTTAATATCAAAATATCTATTTAAGAATATAAGTATTTTAGATCCTAATATTCATAAAATATTTGCTTGGATTTCTCTAATACTTATATCTATTCATATAGGATTACATCTAAATATAAAATATCTTAATAAACCAATAATTAAAGTAATATACTTAATATTTTTAGTATTAGGAATAATATCCTTAAGTAAATTAAATATTACAGATAATAATTATATGCATCATAGATATAGAAATCATGGTATAGGAAAAGAAACTACCATTTATGATACTATATATATTATGATTATCTTTATAGGAGGAACTTATTACTTAGATAATCTAATAAAAAAGAATGGAGAATAATATGGAATTAATAAAAGTAGGAGAAAAAACTTATTATATAAAGAATCCAACTAATATAGGAATATATAAAATAGATGATAATAATGTTTATATAATAGATAGTGGTAATGATAAAGATGCAGGCAAAAAAATTTTAAAAATAATAGAAGAAAATAATTGGCAAATAAAAGGAATTATAAATACTCATTCTCATGCAGATCATATAGGAGGAAATAAAGTAATTCAAGATAGAACAAATTGTAAAATATTAAGTAGTAATATAGAAAATTGTTTTATAGAATATCCTATCTTAGAATCAACTATTCTATATGGAGGATATCCATTTAAAGATTTAAAAAATAAGTTTTTGTTTGCTAAAGAATCAAATACTATTTCAATAGAAAATAATTTACCAGAAGGATTAGAATATATAAATATAAAAGGTCATTCATTAGATATGATAGGTATAAAAACAAGTGACGATGTATGTTTTTTAGGAGATTCATTATCAAGTATAGAAACAATAAATAAATATAATTTATTTTATATATATAATATAAAAGAATATCTAAATACTCTAGATTATTTAAGTACTATAAAATGTAAATTATATATTCCATCTCATTGTGAGATAACTGATAATATAGATGAATTAATAAAAATAAATAAAAATAAAATATATGAAATAATAAATAAAATAATAAATATCTGTCAGAGTGAAAAAACATTTGAAGAAATATTAAAAAATATATTTGATGAATATAACTTAGTAATGAATACTAATCAGTATGTATTAGTAGGTAGTACTATAAGATCATATTTATCATATCTATATGATGAAAATAAAATAATTTATGAATTTAAAGATAATAAAATGTACTGGAAAATAAGCAATCAATAAAGTGATTGCTTATTTTTTATTAAATAGTAAGAAAAAGCTGGTAAAATAATCACTTTTATGATATAATACAAAAGTGATTTTGAAGGAATACGTTATAAAAAGCATTAAGGGGAGTAGTTATGAGAAGTAAAGAGCCATTAAGAGTTGCCCAGATTATAGGTAAATGGGTAGGTGGTGGAGTAGAAGCAGTAGTTATGAATTACTATCGCCATATAGATAGAAATAAAATTCAATTTGATTTTATTTGTGATTCAGATTCTACTAATATTCCATATGATGAAATAAAAAAATTAGGTGGAAAAGTAATATTAATTCCACCATACCAAAAAGTATTTAAATATCATAAAGAATTAAAAAAAGCATTAACAGAAGGGAACTATAAAATAGTTCATTCCCATATTAATGCCTTAAGTGTTTTCTCACTATGGGCTGCAAAGAGTGCAAAAGTACCAGTTAGGATTGCTCATAGCCATTCAACATCTAATAAAAAAGAATGGAAAAAAACACTATTAAAAAATATATTAAGACCATTCAGTAAAGTATTCGCAACTGATTATTTCTGTTGTAGTGAACTAGCAGGACGTTGGTTATTTGGAAATAAAACTTATGATCAAGGAAAAGTTTATTTATTAAATAATGCCATCGATGTAGATAAATTTAAATACAATGAGAAAATAAGAAAAGAAAAAAGAAAAGAATTAAATATTAAAGACAAAGATTTAGTAATAGGACATATTGGTAGATTTGTAAAACAAAAGAATCATGAATTTTTGATTGATATTTTTAACGAAGTACACAAACAAAATAAAAATACAATTCTTTTACTAGCTGGAGAAGGACCATTAAAAGAAGAAATAGAAAATAAAGTAAAAGATTTAGGACTAGAAAAAAATGTAAAATTTCTAGGTCAAAGAAAAGATGCTAATGAATTATATCAAGCAATGGATGTATTCCTTCTACCATCTCTTTATGAAGGACTTCCAGTAGTAGGAGTAGAAGCCCAAGCTGCAGGACTATTATGTTTTTTCTCAATGGACATGACAAAAGAAACAAAAGTATTAGAAACAACACAATTTATTTCATTAACTAATACACCACAATATTGGTCAAAAGAAATATCAAAACAATTGAATAGTTATACAAGAGCCGATACAGAAAAAGAAATAACACAAAATAACTTTAACATCAAAGTAGAAGCTAGTAAGCTAGAAGATAAATATTTTAATTTAATGGGGTGATTTAAATGTTATTTGAATATTTAAGTTTGACTTTTGGAATTTTTAAGATAATTTTATATAAAATTATCTATCCAAAAAGAATATTTTATAAGACTATTCCTAAAATAAACTCTTCTTTAAAAATAGCAATAAAAAAAGGATCAAAATTAAGAATTGGTAAATCATTTAGAAGTAGAAATAATGTTTCAATAAGAATATATGATAAAGGATTAGTTAAAATTGGTGATAATTGTTTTTTTAATGATGGTTGTTCAATAAATTGTCAAGAAAAAATAGAAATAGGAAATAATGTGATTTGTGGTCAAAATGTTATGTTTTTTGATCACGACCATGATTATAAAAATAATATTAATAACTTTATAACTAAAAAAATAACAATAGGTAATAATGTATGGATAGGCGCTAATTGTATAATTTTAAAAGGGGTTAAAATTGGTGATAACGTTGTTATTGCTGCCGGTTCTATCATTTCAAAAGATATTTCATCAAATATGCTTTTACTATCCAAGAAAAAAAATGAAGTGATATCATATAAGACAAGATGATAATTTAAAATCAATATTTTTTAGAAAGGACAAAAATATTATGAAATATGATAAAAAATTAATATCAGTAATTATGGGAATTTACAATATACCAAGCAAAAAAATTCTATCAAAGTCTATTAGTTCAATTTTGAATCAAACGTATAAAAATATAGAATTTATAATTATCGATGATGGTTCAACAAATGACACATACAGGTGGGCACAGGAACTTACTAAAGGTGATAAGAGAGTTGTTTTAAAAAGAAATAAAGAAAATATTGGACTAACAAAAACATTAAATAAATGTTTGAAATTGGCTAATGGTGAATATATAGCTAGAATGGATGGAGACGATTATTGTACAGAAGATAGACTAGAAAAGCAACTTAAATTTTTACAAAAAAATAAAGAATATAGTTTAGTCGGTACAAACACATATAATTTTGATCAAAATGGAATTTGGGGTGAAAGAAAGGTAAAAGAAGAAGTAGAAAAAAAAGACTTCTTGTTTACAAGCCCAATCATACATGCAAGTATATTAACCTATAAAAAGTGCTATGATATTGTCAATGGATATAAAGAAAAATGGTATACAAATAGAAATGAAGATTACGATATGTTCATGAGAATGTATTCAAAAGGAATAAAAATGTATACAATACAAGAAAGCTTATACTTTTATCGAGAAGATCAAACCTGTTATAACAAAAGAAAGTATAAATATAGAATTTGTGAATTTCTTGTTAGAGCAAATGGATTTAGATTGTTAAAATTATATCCCAAAGCAATAATATATGTATTTAAGCCATTAATTGTTGGCTTAGTACCGCAAAATATTTTAAAAAAAGTAAGAGCAAAAAAATGATAAGAAAGTGAGAAAATAATAAAATGATTATATATACATTATTAATTTTTTATGTAATTTTTTTGTCAATTATATATGCATTAAAAAAAAGTAAAAGTAAAAAAACAGATAAAATATTTTTGATAATGGCTTTTATACCGATGATTATAATAATGGGGTTTAGAGGAAGAACTGTTGGTACTGACACATATTCATATACTATATATTTTCAGCAAATTTGTGATTATTCTATATCAGAAGCATTAAATTTCTTTCCACTTGGTTGGGTGATATTAAATAAAATGATAGGAATAACGTTAGGAATAGAACCTGTTAATTATATATTTGTAGTTAGCTTTTTATTATTAATATTATTTATGAAATTTATTTATGATAATTCTATAGATGTTTCAGTTAGTACGATATTGTTCATATTATTTTATCATTATTTTTCATCTTTTAATGGTATGAGGCAATATTTGGCTGTTGCAATTGCTATAAATTCGTTTAAATACCTGATGGAAAATAAAAATATAAAATTTATATTTATAAATTTGATTGCAACGTCAATTCATCCTACGGCATTGTTATTTTTATTTTTGTTGCCAGTAAAAAATATAAAACCAACCATTAGTAATATTTATAAAATACTATTTATATCAATTGTGCTAATGATGATTTTAGGACCCATTGCACAACTTTTTGTAAAAATGTTTCCACATTATGAATTATATTTAGATGAAACAGGAATTGGAACTTTTGGCTTCGGTCAAGGAAAAAATAGAAACATAATTATAACATTTATATATATTGCCTTTGAAATCTTTATGTTAGTAGTAATGAAAAATAAAAATAAAATAAATTTAAAGGAACATTTTGTATATATTATAATAAATTTAATTGGAATTTTATTTTGCTTAATGAGTTTAAGTAATACATTATTTAATAGATTATCGTGGTATTTTATTATCTTTGCAATTATTTATATACCATATTGTTTTAAATTTTTTAATAACAAAGATAGACTGTATTTAAATGTATTATTTATAGCGGTGATGTTTATACCATGCTATGTACAATTATATGAAGGTATAAGCAATGTTGCACCATTTTCGTGGATATGGTAAAAGGAGGTTATTATGAGTAAAATACCAAAAACAATTCATTATTGTTGGTTCGGAGGAAAAGAAAAAAATGAAATAATAAAAAAATGCATAGAAAGCTGGAAAAAACTTTGTCCAGACTACAAAATTGTAGAGTGGAATGAAACTAATTTCGACGTAAATATTAATAGTTATGTAAAAGAAGCATATGAATCCCAAAAGTGGGCTTTTGTTTCTGATTATGCTAGACTTTGGATAATTTATAATTATGGAGGAATATATTTAGATACAGATGTAGAACTATTGAATAAAATAGATAATTTATTAGAATATGATGCTTTTTTTTCATGTGAAAACCAAAAATATGTAAATACAGGATTAGGATTTGGTGCAAAAAAATATAATGAGATAGTAAAAAAAATCATGGACGATTATGAATACATACATTTTTTTAAGAAAAATGGAGAATTTGACTTAACTCCATGTCCAGTTAGAAACACAAAAATAATAAAAAAGTATTTAGATGCAAATAATGAATTTTCTAAAGTAATTATCAAAAATTCTATTATTATTTTGCCAAAAGAATTTTTTTGTCCTTTAGATTATGAAACAGGAAAAATTCATAAAACAGAAAACACTGTTGCAATTCACTGGTATGGTGAATCTTGGTTAGATGATAGTTATAAGAAAATGAAATCATTAAAAAGAAAATTTTTAATAATTCCAATATTTGGAAAGTACTTATACTTTATTTATAAGTTTACTTATTTAATTATCAGTGATAGAAAAAAACTAAAAAAAATAATTAAACGAAAAATTAAAAATGGTGATAGCAATGAATGATAGTTATTTAGTAAGTATAATAATCCCAATATACAATTCCGAAAAGTACTTAAAAACTTGTGTCAATAGTATTTTAAATCAGACTTATAAAAATATTGAAGTTATATTAATTGACGATGGATCGACTGATGAATCAAGAAAAATATGCGAGAAGTTAAAAAATAAAGATAATAGAATAAAATTTATTTTTCAATCAAATGGTGGACCATCAGTAGCAAGAAATAATGGTATATCTCAAGCAAAAGGAAAATATATATTTTTTTGTGATTCTGACGATTATATCGATAGTAATGTCATAGAAATATTAGTAAAAAATGAAAAAAAATGTCAATTAAATGGTGTGTATCATTATATAGAAAATAAAAAAATAAAAAAATTAAAAAAATATAAAAAAGAAGAATATGATCGAAAAAAATTTTTAAATAATATTTTTAATGGTACTATACTTGGTACATCATGGGGGTTTTTATTTGATAAAGAAATAACTAAAAATATAAAGTTTAATGAAAATACAAATTGCATGGAAGATACAATTTTTTTAATAGAATATATCAAAACTGCAAAAATAGATAAAATTATATATAATGATTTGGCGTATTACCATTATGTGAGTAATGATAATAGTATAACTCAAAATAATAAAAACAATCTTCAAAAATGTAAAAATTATTTTTATTCTCTTGATTTGATAAATAAAACAACAAAATACGAATATGAATCGACTATTAATGATTTGAAAGCAAGGATTGTTGAAATTGAACTAGAGAACGAAAAAGAAAAAAAATACAAGTTATACTTCGAAATATTAAAAATTGAAAAATATAATGGTAAATCTTTAAGATATAAATTATTTACAAAATTATATATAAATCATAGTAAATGTGGATTAAGCATATATTATTATTTAAAAAAAGTGGCTAAAAAGATAATGGGAAGATATAGGAAGTGATAAAATGAAAAAAATAGGAATATTAACTTTTCACAGGGCACATAATTATGGTGCAGTTCTACAATCATATGCATTACAATTAAAAACAAAAAGCTTTATAATTGACTATTATAGTCCATATATATATGATCAATATAAATTATTTAAACCATTAAGAAAAAATGTGATTAAATTTATTATTTCTTTAGTCAGAGATTTTAGAAATTACAAAGTTAACAAAAAAAGATATATCAATTTTGAAAAAGTTATTTCTAATTTACCTTTAATAAGTTTAGAAGAAACTAATAATATGTCAATTTTAATTACAGGAAGTGATCAAGTATGGAATCCTGAAATAACAAATGGATTATCAGACATTTATACTTTAAATTTTGGAAATGATAATATTAAAAGAATTTCATATGCAGCAAGTGTAGGAAATATAAATAATATAGAAAAATATAAAAATGAATATAAAGATAAAATTTCAAAATTAGATAGAATATCAGTTAGAGAAGAAAGTGCAAAATTAGAATTAGAAAAAATATTACCTTATAAGAAAATTGAAGTTGTTCTTGATCCAACTTTGCTATTAACTGAAAAAGAATGGAATAATGAAATAAAAAGTATAAAATCAGAAAACAAAAAATATATTTTAGCTTATGTAGTTGAAGAAAATGACAATTACTTAAAAATTGTAAATAAACTATCAAAAGAAACAGGATTAGGAATTATTCACTTTGGACGAAAAAATCCAGGATACAACAATGAAATAAAAACATGTTATACTAGTGGTCCACTAGAATTCGTAAATTTAATAAAGAACGCTGATTATATAGTTACTACTTCTTTCCATGCAACTGTATTTTCCATAATTTTTAATAAAAAATTCTGGGTGGTTCCTCATAGAACAACTGGTTCTAGAGTAACAGATTTATTAAATAAACTAGGAATATCTCATAGAATAGTTAACACATTAGAGGAATTTGAAAAAAGAAATTATGATGAAAATATAGATTATAATAAAGTAAATAAAATATTAGAAAAAGAAAGAGAAAAATCAATTAATTGGTTAGCCGATGCAATAGAAAAATAAAAAAAGAAAGAAGATATAATAAATGAGTCGTGAAAAAAGTCTAGCAAAGAATACAATTATTATTACAATAGGAAAGATATGTACACAATTAATTACATTTTTTCTTTTACCTTTATATACAGGAATACTTTCGACAGAAGAATATGGTACTGTAGATTTACTTAATACATTAATATCACTATTGTTGCCAATAGTAACATTTCAAGTAGAACAAGCTTTATTTAGAGCACTGATAGAAGTAAGAAATAATGAAGATTCGAAGAAAAAAATAATTTCTAGTGGTGTAATTACAGTCATTTTCCAATGTATAATTTATTTGATAATTTTTTCTTTAATATCTCCATTTATCAATAATAATTATAAATTCTTCTTAGCGACAAATGTTGTTACTTATATTTTTTTATCATTATTTCAACAAATCGCTAGAGGATTAGGTGATAATAAAAAATATGCAATATGCAGTTTTATCAGTGCTTTATTTACAATTATTTTTAATATTTTATTCTTAGTAGTTATCAAATTAGGTGCTTATGGTATGCTATTGGGAACTATGAGTGGCCAATTAATAGCATCACTATATATATTTATATCAGTAAAACTATATAAATATATAAAGGTAAATGAGTATAAAAAAGATATTATAAAAAAACTATGGAAATACTCTATACCTCTGATACCAAATGCCATATCATGGTGGATATTTAATGCTTCCGATAGAGTAATTGCAACTACATTTCTTGGAGTAGATCAAAATGGTATATTGGCTGCATCACTTAAATTTTCTAGTGTATTTATAGCTTTTTATAATATTTTTAATATGAGTTGGACAGAATCTATATCTATTGCTATAAATGATAGAGATGTAGAAAATTACTTCAATAAAATGTTTAATATAATATTAAATTTATTTACTGCTATGGGAGTAGGTATGATAGCTTGTATGCCTTTTATATTTCCAATTATGATAAACGATAAATTTGGTGATGGGTATGGATTAGTACCCATATCAATAATTGCATCATTATTAAATGTTGTAGTTGGATTAATAAGTGTAGTTTATGTTGCAAAGAAAAATACTAAAGCAATAGCAAATACTTCAGTAATTTCAGCAATTATTAATATAATAGTACATTTAACATTAATAAAATTTGTAGGATTATATGCGGCTGTAATATCAACTTTTGTATCATTCTTTATAATGAGCATATATAGAGTAATAGATATTAATAAAAAATATTTTAGAATTAAAATAAATAAATCTTTAATAACAAAAACTATAATAGTATTAATTATTGTTGGGCCATTATATTATATTAATAATTTATATCTTAATATACTTTCTTTGATAATATCTATTATATTTGCATTTAATATTAATAAAAACTCAATAAATATAATTTTAAATTTTATAAAAATAAAATCAGAAAAAGTGTAGTTTGTAAAAAGAAAAAGAATACATTATAAAGTATTTTATATATATATTTTAAATTTATTTATTCATTTTTAATGATTGTCTTTATGATATTCTTATAAATATATTGAATATTGCAAACGTTTATAATAAATTTATTTTTGTTGGATATAAATAAAAATCTATAAAATTTATACTTAAATTAAAAAAGTGAAAGAAGGTAAAAATATGTTAAAAACAACAGAAAGAAACAATCAAATAGTTATTGAATTATTAAAACACCACAATATAAAAAAAGTAGTGGCAAGTCCAGGTGGTACTAATGTATCATTTATGGCATCCATACAAGATGATCCATTTTTTGAAATATATTCATCTGTAGATGAAAGGTCAGCAGCATATATAGCCTGTGGACTATCAGTTGAAAGTGGAGATCCAGTCGTATTGAGCTGTACTGGAGCAACAGCTGCTAGAAACTATTTTCCAGGATTAACAGAAGCTTATTATAATAAAATACCTATACTAGCAATAACTTCTACTATGCCAATAGAGAGAATAGGCCATAATTTTCCACAACTAACTGATAGAACAAATATAAGTAATGATATTGTTAAAAAAAGTTTTCATATACCGCTTATAAAAGATGAAGAAGATGAATGGGCTTGTACAGTCAGAGCAAATGAAGCAATGCTTGAACTGAAACATAATGGAAATGGACCAGTGCACTTAAATGTAGAAACTTCGTTTGGTGAATTTACAGAAAAAGAAATAAAGCCAGTAAAATATATAGATAGAATAACTCGTAATGAGAAAATTCCTAGTATAACAAAATCTAAAGTAGGAATTTTCATTGGAAATCATACAAAAATGTCAGAGGAGTTAACAAATCAAATAGATCATTTTTGCGAAAAATATAATGGAATTGTATTAGGAGATCACACTAGTAATTATAAAGGAAAATATTTTGTTCCAACTAGTTTAGTTACAAACCAAAAATACTGTCATTTAGAATGTTGCAGAGTTCCATTGCTAATTCATTTAGGAAATATATCAGGTGCATATTTAAATATTCAACCAGAAGAAGTATGGAGAGTAAATGAAGATGGAAAAATTTGTGATAGTTTTAAAAAGTTAAGATACGTTTTTGAAATGACTGAAAAAGAATTTTTTGAACAATTAAATAAGCAAAAAAGTAAAAAAGAAAATACGTCATATTATAAAGAATGGAAAGAAAATTATACCAGATTAGAAAATAAAATTCCAGATTTACCATATTCAAATTTATGGATTGCAAAAACATTATCAAAAGAATTACCTAAAGGATCTGTTCTTCATTTAGGAATTTTGAATTCTTTAAGGTCATGGAACTTTTTTGCTGTTGATAATAGTATAAATGTATATTCAAATACTGGAGGTTTTGGAATAGATGGATGTGTTTCTACCCTTTTGGGAGCATCATTAGTAAATAAAGATAAATTATATTTTGGAGTTGTTGGTGATTTAGCATTTTTCTACGATCTAAACTCATTGGGAAACAGGCATTTTGGAAATAATATAAGACTAATGATAATAAATAATGGAATGGGTCAAGAATTTAAAAATTTTGGAAATAGAACAACTCAATTTAATAATAAAACTAATACATTTATAGCAGCAGCCGGACACTTTGGAAATAAATCAGAAAATTTAGTTAAAAATTTTGCTGAAAATTTAGGTTTCACATATATAACAGCCAAGAATAAAGAAGAATTTGAAAGAGCAAAGCAAACATTTTTATCTGAAAAGATTAATAAGTCTGTAATTTTTGAAGTATTTACAGATACAGATGATGAAACTGAAGCTTTAAAGAAAGTTATTTCATTGGAAAAATCCGGAAAAGAAATAACAAAAGATATAATTAAAAAAACTATAGGTTTAAAACAAGTAAAAAAAATAAAAAACATAATAAGAGAGAATTAAATTAAAGATCAAAAATAAAAAAAGCATTTAAGAAATCTTTCATATAGTAGAAGAATTACAATTTATTATTATCCTAAAATTAATTCAAGGAAAACAAAAAAATTTATTTTGCTTTTCTAAATAGTTAGAATAATGGAAATATTAATAATTAAGAAATTCTTCAACTAAATTTTTTTGAAAATATGAAAATAGAACTAAAGTATTTTTTCTATCATAATTTTATGTATATAATTTAAAAAATTGTGACTATCTTAATAAAAAACACTACAAATTATATGTAGTGTTTTTTTTATTTATAAATTGGGTTATAATAATAAATATAGGATAGGTGATAGAATGAAAGAGGTATATCAAAAAACAATAGAAGAAATATATAAAGAATATAAAACTAGCAAAGAAGGATTATCTGATAAGGAAGCAGATAGAAGATTAAAATTATTTGGTCAAAATATTTTAATTGAAAAGAATAGAAAAAGTAATTGGGAAATATTTATTAGTCAATTTAAAAATATTATGATTATTTTATTATTAGTAGTGGGTGTAATGTCATTAGTATATGCTATATTTACATCAGGGGATTTTTTAGAACCAATAGTTATTCTTGGTACCTCTCTTATTAATTGTTTAATGGGTTATTTGCAAGAGTCTAAAGCTGAAAATGCTTTAGAAAAATTAAAAAATTATTCATCAGATAAAGCTAAAGTAAAAAGAGATAATACAATAACTGAAATAGATTCTAAAGACATAGTAAGAGGAGATTACTTAATATTAGAAGCAGGAGATAAAATACCAGCAGATGCAAGAATTGTAGAAAGTTATTTTGCTAAGTGTGATGAATCTATTCTTACTGGAGAAAGTATGAGCGTTGATAAAACAGAAGATACTGTTAGGAGCAAAGTTTTAATAGCAGAAAGAAATAATATGGTATATTCTGGTACAATTTTAGTAGCAGGAAAAATAGAGGCAATCGTTACTGAAACAGGTATGAATACTGAATTGGGTAAAATAGCTGCAACTATTGATAGTAAAGAAGAGCCAATTACTCCATTACAAGTGAAAGTAAATAAGATTAGTACTTTCATTTCAGGTGTAGCAGCTATTCTAGTGGCATTCGTATTATGTTATGGTTTAATTATGGATTATACATTATTAAATGTTATCATGCTTTGTATTTCTATGATAGTAGCAAGTGTACCTGAGTGTTTGCCTATTGCTATAACAGCAACTTTATCAATTGGTGTATCTCAAATGGCTAAAGAAAAATCAATTGTTCGTAATTTAGCAGCAATAGAAACATTAGGTGCTACAGAAGTAATTTGTACAGATAAAACAGGTACATTAACTACTAATAAGATGGAAATTATTAAAGTATATACTAATGGTAAAATAATTAATTTGAAAGAGATCAAAGAATATAAAACATTAATTGATATAATGGCATGTTGTAATAACTCTAATAAAGATGAAAATGGTAAATATCATGGTGATAGTGTAGAAGTAGCATTAAATCAATATTTAGAAAATCAAAAGATAAATGTTGAAAAATTATTAAAAACTAAACATCGTATTTTAGAATTACCATTTGATTCTAAAAGAAAAATGATGAGTACTATTTATCAAGATGGAGATAAAATTATTTACACTAAAGGTAGTTTAGAATCAATTCTTCCTAAATGTAAATTTGTTTTAATAGATGGAAATATTAAGCCTATAACTAGAGAAATAAAAAAACAATATGAGGAAATGGAGCATAATTTATCATATGAAGCTCTAAAAGTATTAGGATTTGCTTTTAAGATTATTAATAAAGAAATAAAAAATGAAGAAGATTATTTTAAAGAAGAATCTGATTTAGTTTTAGTAGGTTTGACTGGTTTTAAAGATCCTGCTAGAAAAGATGTAAAAGCAGCTATCGAACATTGTAAAGAAGCCCATATAAGACCAATAATGATTACTGGAGATAATTTGGAAACAGCCCTATCTATTGGTAAAGAAGTAGGTATATGTAAAAATGATGAAGACGGTATAAATGCCTCAGAATTAGTTGACTTAAGTAAAGAGGATTGGGTAGAGTATGTGAGTAAATATTCAGTATTTGCAAGAGTTAGTCCAGAAGCTAAAGTTCAAATTGTTACAGCTTTACAAAAACTTGGTAAAGTAGTAGCTATGACAGGCGATGGAGTAAATGATGCTCCTGCCATGAAGTTAGCAAATGTTGGAGTAGGAATGGGAAAATCTGGAACTGATGTTACTAAAAACGTTGCTGATATTATTTTATTAGATGATAGTTATAGTACTATTACAACAGCAGTATCAGAAGGTAGAAGAATATATGATAATGTTATTATAAATGTTCTATATAATTTATCATCTAATTTTACAGAAATAGCTATTATTTTAATAGGTATGTTTATGGGAAGTAATATTATATCAGCTATTCATGTATTATATATTGATCTTGTAGCAGATACTCTTCCATCTATTTGTTTAGCTTTTGAAAAATCATCTAAAAACAATATGAAGAGAAAGCCAAATGGCATTAATAAACCAATCTTTACACCATTTTTTGCAGCATTCCTAATATCTTCTGTAATATTAGAGGCAGGAATAAGTTTATTTGTATATTTCCTATTTGCTAAAGAAGGATTAGAAATAGCTCAAACTTTAGCACTATTTAGTATTGTAATTAATGAATTTGTCTTTGCTTATAATTGTCGTTCTCTAAAAGAAATGATCTTTGAAAGAGGAATATTCTCTAATAAACATTTGAATATTGGAATATTAGCGTTATTTATAGTCCAAATAATAGTATTCTTTACTCCAGTAGGTAAATTATTTGGTTTAGTTATCATTAATCTTTCTCAAGCATTATTTGTCTTAGGAATAAATATTTTATCATTTATAATATTAGAATTATGTAAACCAATAATTGTAAGATTATTTAAAGATAATTAGAAATAATTATCTTTTTTTATGTTATACTAAAAAAAACATTACTTTTGAAAGTGGTTGATTAAATGAATATATATGAGATATTAAATAAACTAAATATTAAATATCAAGAAGTAGAGCATCAAGCTGCTTATACTGTAGAACAAATTCAAGAAATGAATATTGATTTAGATGGAATAGGTTGTAAGAATCTTTTCTTAACAGATAAAAAGGGTAAATATTTTCTTGTAACTATTGAAGAAAATAAAAGAGTTAATATTAAAGAGGTAGAGAAAATTACTAATTCAAAACACTTATCTTTCGCAAGTAAAGAAGAATTAAAAGAAATTCTTTCTTTAGAACCTGGTAGTGTTACACCTTTAAGTATTATAAATGATCATAATAATAAAGTTATTGTAGTATTAGATGAATATTTAAAGAATAATAAGATATTAGTACACCCTAATATAAATACTAAAACTATTTCTATTGATTTTGCTGATTTAATTAAATTAATAGAGTATGAAAATCACCAATATATTTTAATGAAAGGAAATGTATTATGATTAAAGTTGAACATGTTACTAAGAAATTTACTAGAAATAAAAATAAACGAGAAAAAGAAGAATTTTATGCTGATGAAGATATTTCTTTTGAAGCTAATAGTGGAGAAATAATTGGTATTTTAGGTCCTAATGGTGCAGGAAAAACTACTTTATTAAGAATGCTTGCTGGTATATTAGAACCTACTTCTGGTCAGATAAGTTTTGATAAATTAAATTATAAGAATAATGAAATTGAAATAAAAAAACAGATAGCCTATTTATCTGGTAATACGAAGTTATATGATACTTTATCTTCTTATGAATTATTAAAAATGTGTTGTGATATTTATGGAGTAGATAAAAATAAAATAGATAGTAGAATAAAAGAAATATCTAAAATATTAGATATGGATAATTTTTTATATAATAAAATAGCTAATTTATCTACTGGTCAAACTCAAAGAGTTAATTTAGCAAGATGTTTAGTTCATGATCCAAAGTATTATATTTTAGATGAAGCAACAACTGGTTTAGATATTATCTCTAGTCAAATTATTTTAGATTTTATTAAAAAAGAAAGAGATAATGGAAAAACTATTATTTACTCAACTCATTATATGGAAGAAGCTGAAAACATTTGTAATAAAGTTATTATGATAAATAAGGGTAAAATAATAACTACTGATACTCCTAAGAAAATAAGAGATAAAACTAAAACTACTAACTTGAGGGATGCTTTTTTTGAACTTATAGGAGGTGCTTCAAATGCCGAATAATTTATTAAATATTTTGAAAAAAGAAATAAGAGAATTATTTAGAGATAAAAAATCTTTAGTAATGATGCTCATAATACCTATTTTTATTCCTCTAGTAGTAATAGGTATTTCTGCTTTATTTGAATCTGAATTAGATAAAGATGTTAACGAGTACAATAGAATTGGTTTTGCTTATGAATTATCTGATACAGAAAAACTTTTAGCAAAAGAGATGAAAATAAAAGTAGTCACTGGAACCATAGAAGAAGTAAAAGAAGAGTATACTGCTGGTAATATCAATATATATATTACTAAAGAAGATAATAAGTATACTATAAATACTGATGGTTCTGATAATAGTGTCTATGCAGCAAATTTAATGGATATTTATTTTAATACTTATAAAGAATATCTCCAACAAACTTATTTAGAATCTAATAATATTGATTCAGATAAAGTACTAAATATAATTTCTGTAGAACAAAACTTAATAGAGCAAGATAATTTTTATGCTGATTATATAAAAAATTATGCTTTTCTTTTTATAATAATGGCTATTACTGTATCAGCAACTTATCCTGCAACAGATACAACAGCAGGTGAAAGAGAAAGAGGTACTTTAGAAACATTACTTACTTTTCCAATTAAAAGTAGAGATATTATAATTGGTAAATTCTTAGGAGTAAGTATTTCTTCCATAATAACAGGTCTTGTTAGTTTAATTTTAGCTATTAGTTCTTTATTTATAGTTAAAGATATGTTCAGTATTTATGAGGGAGTCAACGTATTATATTCTCCACTTAGTATATTATTTGCAGTTATAGTAATAATTGCTTATTCATTGTTTATTAGTGGCTTATGTATTGCTATTGCTAGTACTTCAAAAACATTTAAAGAAGCTCAAAGTGCTTTAACACCTTTAACATTTATTTCTTTTTTCCCAAGTATGATAGCTTTCATGCTTCAAACGACAACAACCCCATTATTATCTATTATTCCATTTTTAAATTTTACTGTAATATTTACAGATATTAATAGTGGCAAAATAGATATATTAAATATTTCATTAATGATAATATCTTCTATAATTTATATAAGTATCGTATTTATATATATAATTAAACAATACAAATCAGAAAAAGTATTATTTGCAAAATAAGGAGTTTTATGGAAATAGAAAAAATAATAAAAAAAACAACAGAAAAGAATCAAGACAAAGTAAATTGGACAAAAGCTTGGAGTACAAAATACCCAATATTAAAAACATATCAAAAAGAAGTAGATATTCCTAAATATTCTACTCAATTAAGAAAGTTATTAGAAGACTTAAAATTAACATATAATTATAGTGAAGTAGATGCTATATTAGTGTTGAAAGATATTTTATATCATGAAATGAAAAAAGAGAAAATTTAATTTAATTTTTCTCTTTTTTTCTTTTATACTGGTAAACTATTTTATATAACTTATATTTTAAGGGAACTAATAACTTATATAGATAATATATTGGTTTATTAATAATTAAATCAAACTCACCAATAAACTCTAAATATTCTCCACCAAGTCTTTTTTTAAATAAATGAATACCATAAACAGGATTTTCTTTAACTGGATTACCAGTAGTACCAAAGAAATCTATAATTTCATAACCTTCTTTTTTAGCATCTTTAATTATTTCATAGTATATAAAATAATTAGCATTTAACTCTCTTAAAAGACTATTATTACCACCATGTAATGTCCAAACTTTATTACCATATTTTGCTGTTAAAATAGCAGATAATACTAGTTCTTTTTCTTTAACTTCTTTAATTACATCATATTCTTTTTTAGCTTTAGTTAATTGATTAATGAACTCTTGTTTTTTATTATTATTCTTCTCATTATTTTTATGTTTTTCATCATTCATCTTATTGATATTTTTTTCTATATTATTAATCTTTTCTTCATAAGTTTTTTTTAATTTATCAACATCCACTTTAACAACATATAAATCACTCATATTTTCTTTATGGAGTTCTTTATAATAATTTTTATAATAATCATATGAATGATTAACTATATTTTCACGATCAGCAGTCTGACACATAGTTTCAAAAAAATCATCAATAGTATTGATATCATTCTTTATTAATATCAAATTATAAGGATTACCCTTATTGATTATTTTTCTTGTAGTAGGATGAAAATTTTTTGTAATTTCTTCAATAGTTGGTTTTAGACTTAAACGAAAAGTATACCTAGGTTGATTATTTTCAAAATTTTTATTAAAACCTAAATGTTTATATCCTAATGATTTAAGATAAGTAACTAATTTTTCATTATTAGGTTGATCTTTAATGATATTACCATCTATATCTAATGGATGAAGTTTAATATCAGGATCAATTTTTATAAAAAGTGCTTTGTATTTTTTAGCAAAATTTTTAAGTTCTATAGTAAAACTTTTAAGTAATTCTTTATTTTGATAATCAATAACAAAACCTCTAGGTGAATAAAAATAAGTATATCCTAAAATTAGTGGCCTTTCTAATAACAAAGCAACAGCAATTAATCTATTTTCATCATCTTCATATCCTATATAATGTGCTTTAACATGACGCTCTTTTTGTTGAAATTGTCCCCAAACATAGGAATGAAGAAAATGAGAATTTTCTATATGTTCCATGCAAAAATCTTCATATTTTTCTTTTGATAAATTTTCGATTAACTTCATCCAATCATCTCCTATTCAATATAATACTATTTTTTAGAAAAAAATGATATAATATTTATGAAAATTCAAATAATAAAAGAATTTAATCACATGATTTGGAAGTGAAGTATGAATCAACAAAAGTTTGGAAAATTTATAAAAGAAATAAGAAAGAAAAATAATTTAACTCAAAAGCAATTAGCTGATAAATATAACGTTACATATCAGGCTGTTTCTAAATGGGAAAATGGTAAAAATATGCCTGATACTTATTTAATTAGACAGATGAGTAAAGATTTTAATATTAGCTTAGATGAGTTATTTGATGGTGAATTTAAAAATGAAAATAATAAAAAAAGTAATAATAAAATGATTTTTATATTTTCTATAATTAGTTTTATACTATTAATATTATTAGTAATTTTTTTCTTAAGTAGAAATAATGATTTTTCATTTAAAACATTATCAAGTAATTGTACTAATTTTAATATTTCTGGAAATATTGCTTACAATAAAAATAAGTCTGCTATATACATAAGTAATATAAAGTATTGTGGTGGAAATGACATTACTAATTATAAAGATATTGAATGTGTGTTATATGAATATAGTAATGATACTGCTAAAAGGATTAGTTCATATAAATATAATGGAGATAAAGAAATTAAGTTAGAAGATTTTTTACAAGAAGTAACTTTTACTATTGATGATTATGAAAATTCTTGTAAAAATTATCAAGATAATACTTTAAATCTAAAGATTTTAGCAACTGATAAAGAAAATAAAGTAATAACTTATGATATTCCTCTAAAGTTAGATGATAAATGTCCAATTAAATAATAAATATAAACTCAACTAAATGTTGAGTTTTTTCAACTTCTTCTTTATTGAATAAGTAAACTATTTTTAGATAAAATGTTCTTGGAGGGAAGTTATATGAATAAAAAATATTTAAGTATTATAGCTGGTTTAGTTATTATTATTGTTATTTTGTTAATAGTTTCAATAAATAGTAATAATAGTACATTAGAAAAATTACCTAAACCAGAAATTTCAGAGGGGATTAGAGGAGAACAATTTGGAATAGATAAAAATATTAATGAGAGTACTATTGATAATTATCTAGGAAGAAGTGATAGTGTATATCGTGATATGCGAATGTTAATAGATCCGGGAAACTATGCGGCTATTGGTGGAGATGCCTATTTATCAGGATTTGTTGAAGGATTTGAAGTAGTACCATATCCATATTTAGTAAATGTAACTGGTTTACCAGAAGAAGTAGGCGATACTTACACTGGAACAACTTTATTTACTGAAAAAAATGGTGAATATGTCGCAAATTACGAAGAATCATTAGACATATTAAAATATCTATTTCCTAAAGATAAGAATATTTTTCTAATGTGCGGTGGCGGTGGCTATGCTGGTATGACTAAAAATATGTTAGTATCACTAGGATGGGATGCTAATAAAATATATAATGTAGGTGGTTACTGGTCTTATAAAGGTAGTCATAATGTAGAGGTTAAAAGAACTATTAATGAAAAAGATTACTACGATTTTTGGAAAATAAGTTATCATGATATAGACTTTAATAATTTGAGGAAAAAATAATGCCTAAAAAATATAAATTACTAATATTTTTAATTGGTTTATTTATAATAATATGTTTTATCTTTTTAAAAGTATTTAATAATAATTCATTTAAATTAGAAGAAAAATATTATGATAATTATAATGCAGAAAATCCATTTACAGAAATAGATAGTCAAAAATTAAATGAACTTCTTAAAGAAAAAGAAAGCTTTGGAATTTTTATTTATCAGCCTTTATGCGTAACATCAAATAATTTTGAAGAAGTGTTATTAGAATTTATGAATAAATATAAAATAAATTTTTATAAAATAGCTTTTTCTGATTTAGCTAATACATCATTAGAAAAAGAAATAAAGTATTATCCATCATTTGTTATTTTTGAAAAAGGAAAAGTTACTGATTATTTAGAAGCTGATAAAGATACTGATATTGAGTATTATGAAAATAGTGAAGGTTTTGAGAAATGGTTCACTAAGTACGTTAAATTAGAAAATAAAATATCAAATGACAATCTAATTAATAGTACAAATAGTAGTATTGATGATATTCAAGATACGAAAATTGAATTAGATAATGTCATTAGAGAAGATAATAAAGTAAATATTTATTTCTTTTGGGGAGATGGCTGTCCTCATTGTGAAGAAGAATTTAAGTTCTTTAAAAGTATTGAATCTGAGTATAGTAAATATTATAATCTATATGATTTTGAAACTTGGTTTAATGAAGATAATGTCAAAATACTCGAAGTATTTTCTAAAGCCAAAGGAGATAAAGTTAAAGGCGTTCCATATACCATAATTGGAGAGCAATCTTTCTCTGGTTTTAATGATAGTTCTAAAGAAAAATTTCTTAAAGCAATAAAAGATCAATATCAAAATAGCTATGATATATATTTTGATAAAATTAAAGAATAGCAATAAATCTATTCTTTTTTTTGTGATATAATTAAATTGTAAAATAGGAGGTAATAATAATGAAAACAGTTGTTATAACTGGAAGTGCAAGAGGACTAGGTCTATGCATGGCTAAAGTCTTTAGAAAAAATAATTTCAATGTAGTTATCAGTGATTTAAAAGAGGAAAATTTAAAAAAGGCAGCAGAAGAATTACTAGATATAAAAGGAGAAGGTAAAGTAAGTTATCATATATGTGATGTTACTAAAAGTATTGATATAGAGGAACTAATTAATTTTGCAGTTACAGAATATAAAAAAATAGATATTTGGATTAATAATGCGGGTGTTAATCAACCAGATAAAGCATTATGGGATTTAAGTGAAGAAGAGATTAATCTAATCTTAAATATCGATTTAAAAGGAGCTATAATTGGATCTAAACTAGCAATGAAAGAAATGATGAAAAATCATCAAGGTGCTATTTATAATATTGAAGGATATGGATCTAATGATGCTATGATGTTAGGTCTAAATATGTATGGTACTAGTAAAAGAGCAGTTACTCATTTTACTATTGCTCTTGCTAAAGAAAGTGAAGAAAAAGATACTGGTGTAATTGTAGGAAGATTATCACCTGGAATTATGATTACTGATTTTATTACCAATGCTTTAGGTAATGGAGAAAAAATCAACTTACCAGAAAGAACAAAGAAAGTATATAATATTTTAGGTGATTATCCAGATGTAGTAGCAGAGTTTTTAGTTAATTCAATGATTAATAATACAAAAAATAATGTTAAAATTAATTGGCTAACTAATGGAAAAGCAGCTTGGAGATTTATGACTTCTGGATTTAATAAAAGAGACTTTTTTAATAAGTAACATCATAAGTGTGCTTCAAAACTGTATATTTGTAAATGATGTGAAACAAAAAAACATGAAATTAATTCAAGATAATTGAGTTAATTTTTTTGTTCTAA